>CAYPAU010000023.1:0-7901 GCA_964408825.1 uncultured Gammaproteobacteria bacterium | reverse complement strand
ACTTCAACAATTATTTTTTTGATGGTCCCGGGTTCCAGTTCATCACCTTTTTTTCTGTCAAGAATGTGAACATTTATAACCGTACCTCTTTCCCCGTTTGGAACACGAAGAGACGTATCTCTTATCTCCCGCGCCTGTTCTCCAAAGATTGCGCGAAGAAGTCTTTCCTCTGCAGTTAATTCTGTTTCTCCCTTGGGTGCAATTTTTCCAACCAAGATATCTCCCGGACCAACCTCACTTCCTATTACAATAATTCCGTCCTCATCAAGGTTTGCAAGATCTTCTTCAGAAACATTTGGAATATCCCGCGTGGTTTCCTCAGGACCCAGTTTTGTATCAACTACCGAAGCTTCATATTTTTCTATATGGATTGAGGATAAGACATCTTCCTTAACGAGTCTGTCTGAGATGACAATTGCGTCTTCATATCCAAGTCCGTCCAATGAGGCATAAGCAATAATTAAGTTTTTACCAAGAGCCAGTTCTCCATTGTCTGATGCGGGACCGTCTATGAGAAGCTGCCCTTTTTTAACTTTTTGTCCTGACACAACCATGGTTTTTTGAGTATAGGCTGTTGCCTGAGAACTTCTTTTGAAGGAGTCAATTTTATATGTTGCCTCAAGTTTGTTTTTTCCTTTAACTACGACTTTTTCACAGTCTGCGTAGGTTACTTGTCCGTCAAAAGGGGAGTAAACAACTCTTTCCATAACTTCGGCGACGGCCTTTTCCATACCTGTCCCAACAACCGGACTTTCAGGATTTACCAATGGTACTGCTTGACACTGCATATGGGTTCCCATTAATGCCCTATTTGCCTCATCATGGCTTACAAATGGTATTAGAGACGCCGCGGTACCTACAACCTGTCTTGGTACTACATCGACAAATTCTATTTTTTCTTTTTCTGTTTCTATAAACTCTCCTCTTTCTCTTGCGGGAACGCGGTCTTCCTCAATAATTCCATCCTTTGTCAGTATACCTGCATGAGTAATATAAAAATTTTGTTCATCATCCGCAGTCATGTAAACAATCTCGTCTGTTGCTTTCGAAATTGTCTTGCTACCTCTTTTTGTGTGTATTACTTTTCTATAGGGGGTCTCAAGAAATCCAAATTCATTAACTCTCGCATATAGGGCAATATAAGTAACAAGGCCGATGTTGGGTCCCTCAGGACTTCTGATGGGACAAATTCTTCCATATTGGGAACTATTTATATCTCTTATAGAAAACGCTGCTCTTTCTCTTGAAATTCCTCCCGTACCCATTACCGTAAGACGATTTAAATTATCAATCTCAGACAAGGGATTGGTCTGATCCAAAATTGTAGAAAGCTGGGAAGTTCGAAAAAATTCATTGATTGAGGCCATGATGGGTCGTGCGTTAATCAAAGATGCAATGGTAACAGGGACGTCGGGTTGAATAAGACTCATTCGCTCCTTGATGCTTCGCTCAAGTCTTAGAATTCCTACTCTAAATGCATTTGTGGCAACCAACTCCCCAACCCTTCTAACACGTCTGTTTGCAAGGCTGTCTATGTCATCAATACCATCTTTTCCATGGGCAAGTTCAATAAGAAAACTTATTGTTCCTATCATATCTTCTATTGTTAAAATCTTCTCAGAAGTTGAGGTAAATCCGGGAGTGCCATTAAGCTTTTTATTAATTTTATATCTGCCGACTTTCCCAAGGTTATAACGCCTTGCGTTAAAGAACATTCCAAAAAAAGATTCTTTGACCTTATCAACAACAATCGGTTCTCCCGGATGCATTTTTTTAAATATCTCAATAAGTGCCTCTTGTGAATTCGGAGTCTCATCTTTTTTCAAGGTATTGTCTATAAATGAGGTTTTCCCTTTCTCGTTCTGTCCTTCTCCCTCAACATCTTTGAATTTTTCTCTTATATCATCATTTGAGGAAATTCCCAAAGCCCTTAGAAACGTTGTTGCCAAAAACTTTCTTCTTCTATCGATTCTGACAGTTATTGTTTCGTGCCTTGTCGTTGAGAACTCAAGCCAAGACCCGTGAACGGGTCTTATCTCCGCAGAAAATATCTTTTTTCCCGTAACATTATCCTGAAGAACAGTAAAAAATACACCCGGGCTTCTAACCAATTGATTAACAATAGTACGCTCAACTCCATTTATGATAAATGTTCCCCGCTCTGTCATTTGAGGAATATCTCCTAGGAAAACTTCTTGTTTTATAGTTTTGTCTGTCTTTTTATTTAATAACTCCGCCTTAACATATAGAGGAGCATCAAATGTAAGTCCCTTTGATGTTGAAACCTCTGGAGAATTTGTAGGAGCACCAATTCTATAGTCCTTGAAGGTCAAAGTCCAGTTCTTCTCGGTAAAATCATCGATCGGTGAAACCTCCTGAAGAATTTCTCCTATTCCTTTTTCTATAAACCATGTATAAGACTGTTTTTGAACTGCAAGAAGATCAAGTGGCGGTAGGTTTTTGTATTCTCTTCCCCAATTTTGTCTTATGTTGTTGAAACGAATCTTATCGGACTTGCGCATTGGATAAATTCAATTGTTTTAGTGAACAAAAAAAACACAAAGGGCATTTCTCCCTTTTGTTTTTATTGATCTTTGGCGTATTAACTATTATATGTATGAGGGCCTAAATGTCAATACCCATTTCTGTTAAAATTAAAACATGACGATTAGGCCTGCAGGAGAGAAGGATTTAAAAGACTGCGCAAGATTGGCAAGAAAACCTGCCCTTGCAATACCAAGCGGCGGATACATGAAGGTGCAGTGGCTTAAATCTTGGCTTGATCCCGACTTCTTCCTGTTAATGGAGAACAAAAATGAAATCATTGGCTATACGTATGGAGAACAAACCAAAGGAGGTGGGTTTCTAATCTCCCACCTAGTTGTAGATAAAGATTATAGAGGTAAGGGTATAGGAACAAAACTTATTAAAGAGCTTGAGAAAAGAGCCAAGAAAAGAGGATCATCTTGGATTTTCCTATATGGTCCCACTTTTGATGAGCAAACAATTAAGTTTTATGAAAAACGCGGATATAACAAAGGCAAGAGTTATTATGAATACGGTAAAGAGCTCTAGGAAACAAAAGGCAGGAGAGATTTTACGAGAGTTAAAGAAGCTTTATCCGACCGCTAAAACTGCATTGCAATATAAAACGCCCTGGGAGCTTTTGGTTGCCGTAGTTTTGTCTGCAAGAAATACCGACAAAAAAGTAAATGAATTAACCAAAACGCTGTTTAAAAAATATAGGAGTGTTGAAGATTTCAAGAATGCCGATCTTTCAGAATTAGAAAAAGATTTGTCGCAATTAGGTCTTTTCAGACAAAAAGCAAAATTTGTAAAAGCAACCGCCGGAATAATCTCCGAGAAATATAATGGAAAAGTTCCAAACAGTATGGAGGAGCTTATCAAGCTTCCCGGCGTAGGAAGAAAAACAGCGAACATAATTTTGGGAAATGTTTATGGACTTTCTGAAGGAATTGCAGTTGATACTCACGTTACAAGATTATCAAGACTATTTGGGCTAACGGATAATCTTAATCCCGACAAAATTGAAAAAGACCTCATGGAAATTTTACCAAAGAAGGAGTGGTTTGATTTCACAAATCGCATGATCGCCTACGGCCGCCAATACTGTCCCGCTCATTGCAGGCATACAAATTGCCCATTTCGTAAATACATTGTATAATTCGGAAAATGAGCGAAACAATTCTTAAGATTACTCCTCCTCCTGATAGGATAACTCAAACTCCGGAAGGGAGATTCCATGGATCTGCTTATGTTTTTGGGAAGGATGGGCAAATTCAGGAAGTAAATTTTGATATAATACCCAGTAGGCCATTGCCCGACTTCTATTATAATAAACCCGTTCCTGACCAAGACCTCCTTAGGGGACCTGCAAGATTTGAAAGAGATAAAAAACCAAGATCAGGATATTACCCTCTGGCGATAATTAATGACTCACGAAGACTACCCAACCATATGTATAGAAGTGATGATGCAATACTAGCCGCTGTGAATGTCGGAACAAACGAAGAACCAAAATGGGAAACAAGATATTTCCCTAAGGGTTGCATAGAACCGCAGACCTGGAGCCAAGCTTTAGAAATTTTAGAAATTAAATAATATGATATGCAATTGCTCTCTCCCGGGGGCCGTTGAGTTCGACGAGAATTATTCTTTGCCAAGTTCCGAGCATTAGTTTCCTATCCTCAAAAACCAGAGATAAGGAAGTTCCGATTATAGAAGATAAAATATGGTCTTCTGTATGACTTGGATCGTGCGGGTGGCGGTATGAAATCTTGGGAAGCATTTTTCGCAAAGCTTCCAAAATATCTTTATCTGTTCCCGGATCAAGATCGGCAGTTGTTAATGCGCAAGTAGTGTGCAAAACATTCAAAACTATTGCTCCGTTTTCTTTGTCTTTTATTAAAGCTGAAACTTCATCTGTAATATCAACGACTTCATCTTTACTCTGTGTTTGAATAGTAATTTTCATAAATCCTGTTATGTATCATATATTAATATATAATACAGTGAATCATTGTTGACATTTTTAAACCTTTTACTCTCCGGTCATCAATAATCAATATTTATGCTCTTTTATTCTCAAGTCTTTGAAGGGCCTTATCTTTTGAAGTAGGATCAATTTTGGTTCTTTTGACTGCCTTCTGAAGTATATTAATAGTGGTATCGTAGGTTTCCCTATCCACAGGATAAGGAATTGCATCTTTCCCTCCGTGTGCAAAACTGTAGCGCGCAGGATCTTCATAAGATGGGTCTGCGCCATAAATTACTTCGGAAACCAATGACAAGGCCCGAATAGTCTTTGGTCCCACTCCCTCTATTGCTAGCAAATCTTCATAATCTTTGGGGCTTTCGTGTGTAACTTTTTGTAAAATGCGGTCTAAGTATTTACTCTTTGTAAAATCTTCGTGAACAACAGGATGGGTTGTAAAATGCGGATCGTTTAGTTTGAGAAACGTAAGCTGTTCGCCTTCCTTGGAATCATTTCCTGATGGCATTTCCAAAGATACCATCTGTGAATATTCGGAAAAATGGCTTCTCAAAAGCTGTATATCTTTCATAAGCGTGTTATACCCCGAAGAAACAAGCTCTTTTGAAATATCTTTATTCTTCCTGCTCTTCTTATCCACAAGATTTAAAACATTTCTCCTAAAAATCTGTGATGCAATCCCCGTGTGCGGCTCCTCAATAAAATCTTTCTTCCTGTTACTTGTTACTTGTGACTTGTTACCTGTTACTTCGTCGTACCAATGGTAACGTCTTGCACTTGCGTTTCCTGTATTCATACCCTGCTGCACCACTGCCCAGCTGTCAATTTGTGAAACATCGCCCGGCCTCTTCCTGACTGAAAAGAAAAAAGCATGGTGATAAATTTGGTATCCGTCCTGAATAAGACTCGAGTCAACCTTGGCTGCCATTTTGGAACTGTAGGAGAGGTCTTTAACTTTTCCTGAATCCAAACTCAAACGCTCTCCCCAATCTAAGATTTCATCGGGAGTTTTTCTCGACGTTTTTCCTTTCCCTCCGCAGATAAAAATCCCGTAATTTTCCTCTTCTCCTCTTATTGCCTCTTTTAAGGCCGCAGTTAAAATAGTTGTAAGACCTGAGGCATTCCAGTCAAAGGCAAGAACTGTTCCCAATGATTGAAACCAGACGGGATCGGCGATTCTTTTGATAAATTCTGTCGGCCCATATTCTTCAACCAAGACTCTAGTCATCTCGCGCCCTAAAGAGACCATTCTTCTGAAAAGCCACGGAGGACACTTTCCCGTATCTAATGTAAAAGTGGCGATTCCTCGTTTCATATCACACTTACAGTAGCATAGAAGACTTAACTTCTCAAGGATTTTTGGGTAATAATTCTGTAAGCTGCGCCAAGCCGCGTCAATCTTGACTCAAAAAGAGTTATTTTATCAACATTTATTCTTAGATTTATTTTAGTCTTTCTTATTTTTGGAAGTTTTGAAATATGGGTTTGTTTAAACCTCGCAAGTGTTATATGAAGACTATAGCCCCTGTCCTTCCGAAGCTTTCTTGTCCTTAAAAGTTTTAACGAAGGAGGAAGCGAAGGAAGATTCTCGAAATGTTTATTAATGTCATCCTTAAGTCTTAAAAGACTGTCTGGTGTTTTCCCACTTGCCCAAATCATCCGGGGTCTTTCTAAAGGATAGTATTTAATCTCATCAAAAGAAAGATCAAAAAAATCCTCTCCAAAATTAAACTCATTAAACCTCTCAATAATCTTTTTAACATTTTCTTCCCAAAAAGGCGGAACAAGAGTCAGATGAAAATTAGAATATTCAATGAAACGTACAGGAAGATCTTTATTTTTCTCCTGCCATTTGGAAAAATAATTTTGAATTTCTTCTGAACACTTTATCCCGATAAAAATCCTCATTATTTTCCTTTTTATCTCGGAGTATTTTTTTAAAAAATAATTCAGTAAGAATTGCTACTGTCTCTGAGTTTCTAGATTGCGGATTCTTGCTCTTTCCGCTTCTTCCATCTCAGGGGCGAATAATATAAGCCCATGCCGCAGAGTTCTGATTGGTCCTTGACTAGAAACTCTTAATTTCCTTCTTAGTATTCTTAGATACGTCTTTATTTCATCTCTGTAGGATAAGTCTCCTTCCCAGATTTGATCAAGTATCTCTTTCCAAGGAGTTATACTACCCATGTTAACCGCAAGAAGCTCTATCAATCTGTACTCCGTCAGAGCCATATGGACAATGTGTCCATCTTTCTTCACTTGTTTTTTCCTAGAATTTAATTCTATTCCTGAGGCTGCGGTAATAATATCTTCCGGATTTTCCATACCATCATCAAGCATATACCCAAAACCATGCACGGTCTTTATAGGTCCTGTACCAGGATCTATTTTAAGCTTTTTCCTAATTGTTTTAATATATGTTTTTAAGCTTTCTAGCGATAATAAATCTGCATTTTTAACTATTCCGTCGTGTGGTATTACATTTCCTACGTTGATTGCCAAATATCGTAAAATTCTTAATTCCGAGGGTGTCAGATCAATAGCTTCGCCATTTTTCCTTACAACATCGCTGGCAAGACCTATTTCTGTTCCATCGGGTAAATTTAAGAATTCTGGTTGGGGCTTAGTCTCCGCACCACTACCAAACTGAGCTCCCGAAGGATTTGACTGGGCAGTCAATTTCTCTCTTTGTGCAACCATAATAGGACGGATTTTAATTCTTTAAGCGGGTGTTGTCAATCTTTCTTTTCGAAATCAAGGGCAAGGGAGTTTATACAGTATCTTTTTTTCGTTGCCGTCGGTCCGTCATCAAAAACATGTCCTAAGTGGGCCCCGCAAGTCTTGCATTTTACCTCTGTTCTTCTCATACCAAGGCTTAAATCATCTTCGTAATCTACATTATCGTCGACCGGCCAGTCAAAAGAAGGCCATCCTGTCCCTGAATCAAATTTATTATCGGAGTAAAAAAGAGGCTTCTCGCAAACAACACATTTATACATTCCCTTATCATGGTTGTCTGTATATTTTCCAGAACCCGGCGGCTCAGTGCCTTTCATAAAGCAGATATTATATTGCTCGGGAGTCAATTTTTTCTTGAGTTCCTCAAGTTTCTTCTGATCCATAAGAAATTGAATTATGAATTGTGAATCGATTATACTACTTCTTTGTACCTAAAACAGTCAATTAGGTGGTCGTTGACCATTCCTGAAGCCTGCATGAAGGCATAGCAAATTGTAGATCCCACAAACTTAAATCCTCTTTTAATTAAATCTCTGCTCATCTCATCCGACTCTTTGCTTTTTGTTGGGATTTGACTCAAACGTTTAAACTTATTTATTTTTGTTTTTCCGCTGACAAACTGCCAGATGTATTTATCAAAACTTCCGAA
>CAYPAU010000022.1:0-8288 GCA_964408825.1 uncultured Gammaproteobacteria bacterium | reverse complement strand
TTTTTTACAAGAAAAAAATAGAACTTAAAAACTTTAAGGCTAAAAAAGAATATACAATATTTTTAATTTTCAGTCAATAGTCAAAATTAAAGAGGGAGATTTAATTGGGCAAGAGAAACATAAGCCGTGTCGGGAACCGTAGTCAAAACATACGCAGGTCTCTCCCAAGTTAGAAGTCTATGGGCAGTTACTCCGGAAACAGTTGAAAAATCCCATCTATCATCATAACCATTCTCATCATGAAGTATCTCTTCTCTCTGAAAATTTCTTCTACTGTAAATCCCAATTCTTCCAGAAAAAAGATGGTAAATAGAGGAAGCATCAAAGTAACAAACAGGATTTCTCTTAGGGTTGCGGCTGATTATTTGTGGAGCTCGATGAATTTCTCTCCAAGGGGGAATGTAATCTATAGATGCCCAGCCATTCTTTAAAATTCCTAAGAATAGGTTGATAGATCCAGAGTTTGCTTCTTGACGAAGATTAAGTTCGATTCTTTCATCAGGGGCAAGAAAACCAAGCCGTCTTAATTTTTTAAAGACTGTGTCCTCAAAGTCCCCTCCTACCATCTGCATCAACGCCCGCTCAAATCTCTCCCTCCGAAGATCGGGAAGAAAACTGCCCTGCCTTAATCTGGAAGGTGCCTCAAGCGTCACAGATAAATTAGGACTGCAGGTTAATAGTGCTACTAATTTAGGGGGAAGTCAAGAGGGCCGGGAGCGTTTTCTTATTTCTTTTTTTATTCTTTTTTTATTTTTTATCTCAATCTCTTTTGCCGTCCATGGTCCAATCTCAATATCTTTCGGTAAATTCGCTTCCCGCGGTGTATCAGAATTCTTAAATCCCAGTGCGGCCGAAGTTGATACCGCCAAATATCATCTCCGGGACAAAGAATAAGTCTTGGGACCATTGCCAAAGCAGTCAAAGAAGAACTTGAAAAAGAAGAAAAAACTCCTCTTTTAGACAATCTCGGTTTTCTCCCGTTCAAACTAAAATCAACTGAATCTTTAATTGGTATTTGTCTTAATTGTTCTGTCATGCAATATTTTATTGCTGAGCCGAAACTCTTCCTGTGAATGTTGACTTGGCAAGCATTTGTTCAACTATATTTTTCGGAACTTCCTCGTAATAGGACGGCTCCACATAATATGATGCTCTTCCTTGAGACATCGAACTAAGTGTCGTAGCATAGCCTGAAAGCTCAGCAAGGGGTACCATCGCCAAAATGATCGTTGCCCGCGCTCTTTCTTCTGTCCCCAAGATTTGAGCCCTCTTTGAAGAAAGATCACCAATTATATCTCCCATAAACTCGGGCGGGGTTGTAACTTCAACCTTCATGATTGGTTCAAGAAGAGTAAGATCTCCCTTTTTGGCTGCCGCCTGAAGAGCCTGGCTTGCGGCAATTTTAAATGCAATGTCTGAGGAGTCTACTTCATGGAAACTGCCGTCGTAAACTGTAACTTTTGTATCGACCATGGGGTATCCAAGAAGAACCCCATTGTCCATGGCTTCTCTTACTCCCTTTTCAACAGATGAAACAAACTCTTGAGGAATTGCTCCTCCTTTAATAGCATTAACAAACTCGTAGCCTTCGCCTCGCGCCTTTGGTTCAACTCTTAAGAAACAGTGCCCGTACTGTCCACGACCCCCTGATTGTCTTATATATTTTCCTTCGGCTTCTGCCATTTTCGCAATGGTTTCTTTATATGCAACTTGAGGAGCTCCCACGTTTGCCGCGACATTAAATTCTCTCTTCATTCTATCAACCATTATTTCAAGCTGAAGCTCTCCGATTCCTGAGATTATTGTCTGTCCTGTCTCATGATTGGTCTTAATAACAAATGTTGGGTCTTCTTCTGACAATCTTTTTAAGGCGAGTCCTAATTTTTCCTGATCAACTTTTGTTTTTGGTTCAATTGCAAGTGAAATAACGGGTTCAGGAAAAGAAATCTTCTCAAGAACAATAGGATTTTTTTCATCGCAAAGGGTATCTCCTGTTGCCGTATCTTTAAGACCAACAAGAGCGACAATCTCTCCCGCGAACGCTTCTTTGATTTCTTCTCTCGTGTTTGCATGCATAAGAAGGATTCGACCCACTCTTTCCTGAATCTTTTTTGTACTGTTATATACATAAGTACCGGCTGAGATTTTACCCGAATAAACTCTAAAGTATGTAAGTTTTCCAACATGAGGGTCGATCTGAATCTTAAATGCCAAACCCGACAAAGATTCCTCTGGGATAAGTTTTCTTGAAATTTCTTCTTCAGTCTTTGGATCAATACCTTTTACTACCTTAAGATCTAAAGGAGAAGGTAGATAATCAACAACAGCATCCAATAAAGGTTGCACTCCTTTATTTCTAAGAGATGAACCCGCATAAATCGGAACAAGTTTATAATCAATTACTGCGCGCCTTAGGGCAGCTTTTAGTTCTTCAGCAGTCGGTTCCTCCCCGCCTAGATATTTTTCCAAGAGTTTGTCATCTGTTTCTGCAATTTTTTCAATAAGCTTGTGTCTGTATTTCTCAACCTGATCTTTCATATCTTCGGGGATTTCATCTGATATATCAAACTTAGCACCCAACTCGTCTGAGCCCCAAATGTAAGACTTTCTTGTAAAAAGATCGACGACTCCTTTGAAGGATTGCTCAGCGCCAATCGGCAAAACCATAACAAGAGGGTTTGCGCCAAGTCTATCTTCAATGCTTTTGACAGTTGCAAGAAAATCCGCTCCTATTTTGTCCATCTTGTTAACAAAACAAATTCGCGGGACTTTGTATTTATCCGCTTGTCTCCAGACAGTTTCAGATTGAGATTGAACTCCTTCCTCAGCATCAAGAACTGTAATTCCGCCATCTAAGACACGGAGGGATCTCTCAACTTCTGCAGTAAAATCCACATGCCCGGGGGTGTCAATAATATTTATTCTGTAAAGATCTTTACGCCCCGCGGAGCTTTGCGAAGTGTGGGTCCAAAAAGCTGTTGTCGCAGCAGAAACAATAGTTATCCCTCGTTCTTTTTCTTGCGCCATCCAGTCCATCTGGGTAGTCCCCGCGTCGATATCTCCTATCTTATAAGTCTTTCCGGTATAGAAAAGAATCCGCTCGGTAGTTGTGGTCTTGCCCGCATCAATGTGAGCAATAATCCCGATATTTCTAATTTTGTCCAATGATACTTCTTTTGTTTTATCAACCATAATATTAAACAACAAAAAAATTCGAAATTCAAAATCCGAAATCCGAAATAAATTCTAATTTCTAAATTTCAATATCTAAACCTTTCGAATTTCGATATTCGTGCTTCGAATTTATTTAATTGAGTATATCACATTTTCCAAGCTCTGACCACATAAATGCTATAATTGCTCTATGAAAATGGAGCCGGTGAAGATAAAGGGAAACGAGTATAATCTTTCGGGGACTATTATTAAACCTGAAGGGAGCGGAAACTTTCCAGCTGTAGTTTTTTATCATGGTATGATAAGCCAGAGTAAGCCCCGGTATATAAAAAGAGCTGAAAAACTAGCAGAAAATGGAATCGCTTCTCTTTGTTTTGATTTCCGGGGTTGCGGTGAAAGTGATGGAAAACTTGGCGAGCTATCTCTTAATGATTGGTTGAGCGACGGCTTTGTTGCCTTTGATTTTTTGGCAAGTCAAGATTTTGTAGATCCTAATAGGGTGGGTATTTGCGGAAAAAGTTTTGGCGGATATGTAGGTTCGTTAGTTTCTGAAAAAAGAAATGTAAAATCAATGGTTCTTCAGGCGCCTGCTGTTTATGCCGATGAATGGGCTGATAAAAAATTCACGTGGGATGAGGAATTCAGCAAAAAAAGAAAAGCCTACAGAAATTCAGAAAATGCGCTTGATAATAACAACATAAGAGCAATTGAAAAGTTTAGAAACCCAATTCTGATAATTGGAAGTGAGCTTGATGATACTTGTCCTAGAAAAATAGTTGAGAGTTATTTCGAGCATGCAGAATCAGAAATTAAAAAACTTGTATGGATTAAGGGAGCCGACCATGCGCTTAAAAATGAGAATCATAATCAAGAATTTATTAAACTTATCGTTGACTGGTTTAAGAAAACGCTATAAAATTCGCGTATGAATTTAAGAAGAATCATTAAAGATTATTTAAAAGAGGCAAAGCTCATGCAGCTTGCAACCTCCCTTAATAATCAGGCATGGGTTTGTCATGTTTGGTTCGCTTCCGATGAAGATTTAAATATCTATTGGTTCTCGTCAACTAGAAGACGACATTCAAAGGAAGTTATAAAAAACCCAAAAGTTGCGGCCGCAATTGTGTTACCCCATACACCGGAGGATACTCCACGTGGACTTCAACTCGAAGGAGATGCAGAGCTTCTTACCAAAGAAAAGGATATTAAAAAAGCAAGATCTGTCTATGAAAGGCGGATCTTTTCAAAAGAACAAGTTGATGATTTTATTAAATCAAAAGAATCCCCTCACAAGTTTTACAGAATTAAACCAAGATTGTTTGTATTGTTTGATTTAGTAAACTTCCCCAAAAACCCCCGCCAGGAATTAAGAATTAAGTAGACTTTTAGTTTCCAATTTAAAACGTGGTTTACCACCTGAAGTGGGCAAATGCCTTGTTGGCTTCTGCCATGCGGTGAGTTATGTCTCTTTTCTTTATTGCTTCACCTGCGTTTGATGAAGCGTCAAGGAATTCCTGAGCAAGTTTTTCTGAAAAGGAGTGGTATTCTTTATTTGATCTTCCCTTGGCAGCTGCAATCAGCCATCTTATCGCAAGAGAAACTTTTCTTTCTCCTCTTACCTCAACCGGGATCTGATAGTTAGCTCCTCCCACTCTTCTTGCTTTTACCTCTTGCTTTGGCTCAACATTTGAGACGGCTTTTTCAAAAATCTCAAGCGGGTTTTTTCCTTGACTTTCCAGAATCTTTAAAGAATCATAAAAGACTTTCTGGGCTACGGTTTTCTTACCGTCTCTCATTAGGTTATTTATAAACTTTGCGGCCAGACGGCTTCCGTAAATTCTATCCGGTTCGACTTTTCTTTTTTCAGATTTTTTATGCCTCATATCTTGAAAATTTCTAATTCCTAATTTCTAATTGACCTAAATTCTTAAATCTTAATTCGTAAATCGTAAATCTTACCCAGCGGTTTCTACCACTGGAGCTTCTTCAACTTTAACAGCTTCACTTACACTAACTTTAAGAGTCGGAGTTGCGCTACCCGGACCTCTTTTTGTTCCGTATTTACTTCTTGATCTTTTTCTTCCTTCCACTCCGGCAAGATCAAACTTTCCCCTCACGATATGATACTTTACACCGGGTAAATCCTTAACCCTGCCTCCACGTACAAGAACTATTCCATGTTCTGCGAGGGAGTGTCCAATTCCCTGAATATATGCCGTAACTTCCATTTTATTTGAAAGCTTAACGCGGGCCACTTTACGAAGAGCCGAATTAGGCTTTTTAGGTGTCATTGTTTTAACCAAAGTAACGACACCTCTTTTTTGAGGAGAGATAATATTTTTATAGATTTGATCCTTGGCATTAAATGTCCTTCGAAGCGCCATGGATCTGGTTTTTTTTGTCTTTCTTTTCCTGCCCCGTCGAGCAAGCTGTGATAAAGTTGGCATCGTATTAATTTAAAATTTAAAATTTAAAATTTAAAATTGGATTTTGATTATACCTTATCCGAGGCTCCCTATTCAACCCCCGAAGAAGCGGTAATTCCCGTTGTGGGTTTTATTCCAATACTTTCAGGCTCAGGCAAAGTTTCTGTATCTCCCACCATTTCAGGCGCGACGGGAATGAGTCTTCCTATAATAACGTTTTCTTTAAGTCCGACGAGCTTGTCCTCCTGTCCCTGAAGTACGGCCTCTGTTAAGACTTTTGTTGTCTCCTGGAATGATGCCGCAGATAGCCATGAGTCGGAGAACAGTGATGACTTGGTAATTCCAAGTTGAATTTGTCGGGCGGTTGCAGGCTCTCCGCCCTGAGACAAAATTTCGGCATTAATTTCTTCGAATTTAACTTTAGTAATAAAGTCCCCCGGTATAAGAGACGTATCTCCTACGGTTTCTACGACTACCTTATCAGACATCTTGCGAAGAACTACCTCAAAGTGTTTATCGTTAATTACTATACCCTGGGATTCATAAACTCTTTGCGCTTCTGAAATTATATATCTTTGTGCCTCAACGATTCCCTTGATCCTTAAAATGTCCTTAGGATCAAGATAGCCCTGGGCAAGCTGGGTTCCCGAAGAAATTACATCGCCATCTTTAACCATAAGCTCCGTAGCCAAGGGTATAAAATATTCTCTTTCCTCAGGAGGTTTTACTCTGGTGTTTCTGATTTTAACAAGATGGCCGTCTTCTGCTTTCTCAAGCTCGACTCTTCCAGAAATATCAGAAATTGGAGAAAGATTCTTAGGAGTCCTCATTTCAAACAATTCTTCAACCCTTGGAAGTCCCTGGGTGACATCGGACATTACAACACCTCCAAAGTGTCGGACGCGCATGGTAAGTTGTGTCCCGGGTTCTCCTATTGATTGGGCAGCAATTACTCCTACGGGGACACCGACCTTTACTTTCTTTTTGGTTGAAAAATCCCAACCATAACAGCTTGAGCATACTCCGTATTCCATAGCACATGTTAAGGCAGATCTGACACTTGCCTCCAAAATATCGGACTCTACGATTCTTGAGGCTTTCTCCTCGTCTATCTCCTGTCCCTCTTTGATTATTGTTTTTTTATTCTTTTTAGATACTACGTTTGATGCAACAATTCTTCCAATTATCCTATCGTAAAAAGTTGCCGTTCTGTCGGGATCATCTCTGTATATAACAATGCTGTTTTTGACTCCGCAATCCTCACCTCTTACAATTACATCATGTGAGACATCAACGAGTCTTCTTGTTAAATATCCTGCATTCGCGGTCTTAAGTGCCGAGTCTGTGAGTCCTTTTCGGGAACCTCGTGCCGATGCGACATACTCAAAGATTGAAAGTCCTTCTCTGAAGTTTGATTTAATAGGAAGCTCTACTATTTTCCCCAAAGGATCGAGAATAAGACCTCTAATTGCAGACAGCTGTTTTACCTGTTCTTTTCCTGCTCTTGCCCCTTCTGAATCAATAATGACTTTTATGGGATTCCCTGGCCTAAGCCTCGCCCAGGTTTTATCTGCAAGATCTTCTGTAACCTCAAGCCAAACTTCATTTTCAAGTCTTTTTCTTTCCTCATTTGTAATAAGCCCTTGTTGATACTCTCCCTCAATCTCCTTAATTTTCTTCTCGGCATCATCAATTCTTTTTTCTTTTCCCTCAACCATTTCATTGTCAAAAACGGAAACTGAAATTCCCGAAATAGTTGACCCATAAAATCCAAGTGTTTTTATGTTATCGATTAAGTCTTCCACTTCCTGGGCGTCCCGATTGGCAATTGCGTAGGTGATAATCCTTTTAATCCCCGAAGCTTTTACGGGTTCATTGATAAAGCCTAAGGTTTCTGGAAGTTTCTCGTTAAACATTATTCTTCCCACGGTTGTTTCAATTATCTTTCCCTGCCCGCCCGAGCTTGCCTCAGGCGTTTGCAGGCGGGCCTCAATTCTTACTTTAATAGGCTCTCTATATTTAATTTTTGAGAGGGCATGAGCAAGAAGTGCTTCCTGAATAGACTCAAATATTTTCAATTCCTCATTTCTAAGACCCTCGTCAATACTTGTCAGATAAAATACTCCTACAGCCATTTCCTTATTTGGAAGAGTTATAGGACTTCCGTCCGCAGGTTTTAACAAATTGTGTCTTGGCATCATAAGTTCTATAGCCTCTTCCTTTGCCATAGTCGACAGTGGAACATGAACCGCCAGCTGATCCCCATCACAATCCGCGTTGTAACCTGCACAAACGCAAGGATGAAGGCTTATGGCAGAGCCTTCAATAAGAACCGGATAGAATGCCTGTATTCCAAGTTTATGAAGGGTCGGTGCACGGTTGAGAAGAACCGGATGATATTTTGTAATCTCCTCGAGTATGTCAAAAACCTCCGGTGGTCTTTTCTCTATATATCTTTTTGCAGATTTAATATTTGGGGCGTATCCTCTTACGATAACTTCTCTAAGTACGAAAGGCTTAAACATTTCAAGAGCCATTTCCTTGGGAAGTCCACACTCAGAAAGTGCCAGCTGAGGACCTGCAACAATTACAGAACGACCGGAGTAATCAACTCTTTTGCCCAAAAGGTTTTGTCTGAATCTCCCCTGCTTTCCCCGAAGCATATCGGAGAGTGACCTTAAAGGAGAA
>CAYPAU010000021.1:6343-8382 GCA_964408825.1 uncultured Gammaproteobacteria bacterium | reverse complement strand
TTTATTCCCGGAGACATTGTGGACTTGAGGGTGGCTTTCTGGATGTTTTCAGGTTAACTGCAGCATTTATGTTTTTGGCAAGCTTGAAATTAGCTTTTTAAAGTTGTAAAATTCCTCGATGGCAAGATCTGAGCGGCTGAGTATTCTAGTTCACTCTCCATACCGGAAGGGCAAGCCAAGTGGAGTTAACAGTTTTATAGAGGAGGGGATTCCCCACTTTGAGAGATTAGGCTGCGAGGTAAAAACAGTTCGTCCGGCGCCACTCTGGTATCCCCTTGAGAGGAAGGATGATTCAGACTACCATTTAGGAAGAGGAGTAAAGGCTCCGGTTGCAAGCACAGATTTTGAAATTGGGTTTGCATTTAGCAAGAGGAAAGCCCGCGACATCCTAGAAGATGCAAGGCCTCATCTTGTCGTTTGCCACCAGCCGGCTATTCCTTTCTCTGCACACACATTAATATCTGCCAATCCAATAGTTAATGGAGAGAAAAGATTAGTGCCATTTGTTGCGCAATTCCATGCAGGTCCACCGCCGGGCGGAGTTGAGAGGATTACAGAAATTGCAACCGAGGTTCTTGCGAGAATTAGAAGAGTAAGGTTTAAACAATTCCTTCCCAGAGGTTTTACTCTGGGATGGGTGCAAACTCTAAAAAGAGGATTCAGCGGATGGATTTCTGTTTCAGAAGGAACGGCAAATTTTTGGTATCCATATACGGGTCATGAACAAAGGGTAATCTATAATGGAATAGATGCTTCACTTTTTACCCCAGAGGGGGAAACTCTCGAAGAATGGAAAAGGCAAGGAGGTAAAGTTATTCTCACAGCAGCAAGGCACGACTCGCGCAAGGGACTTATTGATCTTTTGAGAGCATATGATCTTGTTGGGAAAGAGGGTTACGATGTCAGACTCAAACTGGCCGGAGAAGGAGAAATGACACCCAAATTAAAAGAAGTAGTGGAGAGAGAGGATATCCCGAATGTCGAGTTTTTGGGAGTAGTTTCAAAGCACGATTTGGCCAAAGCATACAGGACTGCTGATTTAGTCGTTGCGCCTTCAACCGGAGGAGAAGGATTCAATAGAACAATTGCCGAAGGAAGAATGTCGGGGACTTTGGTTGTCTGTACAGATATTGAAGGACAGAATGAAGCAATCGGAGATGATTTACACGCCTTTATGGCAAAACCGCAAAACCCCGAAGATTTGAAAGACCAAATAATAAAAATATTGGATTTGCCCCGGCAATATGCTCAAGAACTCAGGACTAAATCAAGAGAGGACGCAGTAAGAAGATTCAGGTGGGAGACAATTGTGGCGCAGCATGTTTCTTACTATGATGAAGTCCTATCCGCGCATGGAGAATTACCCGTTTGGAAAGGAAGCACCAGAACATTTTTAAGCAGAATACCTGTCGCAGGAGATGTATTCGTGGGGGACCATCCAAATAGGTATCAAAAGGCAGGCTAAATTTGCACTTTTATTCCCGGAGACATTGTGGACTTGAGGGTGGCTTTCTGGATGTTTTCAGGTTTTACTGCCCCGATTATCGTATCAATATTTTCTTTAAGCTTCTTGTCTCCGAAGGAGAATTTCCCCACCGAAACGTGAATAATAGGAGCCTTTGCTTCTGTCTTAAACGAAATTTGTCCGGCTTCAAATTTTTTTACAAGCGCTTCCGGGTTTTGGGTGATCGTACCGTTCTTCGGATTGGGCATAAGGCCGCGGGGGCCTAAAATCTTTGCAACCTTGGCAAGTTGTGGCATTGTCTGTGGGGTTGCAACCAAGATGTCAAAATTTATTTTTCCTTTTTCAATTTCTTCAATTAATTCATCAGTTGCAATTGCCACCTTTGTTTTTTTCCCGGTTCCATGGGGGAGAGTAACGGTTCCTGAAATACCACCCTTTATAGTATTTAAATGGAGCTCAACAGTTTCATCGAATTTGGCTTTTTGAAATTTTGCTAAAAGCTCAAGCGCCTCGGAGAGCGGATAGATCTTTGACCTGTCTAAAACAAGGGCTGAGGCTTGGTATCATTGAGAGC
>CAYPAU010000021.1:0-6333 GCA_964408825.1 uncultured Gammaproteobacteria bacterium | reverse complement strand
TCTTTGAGAGCGGACCTTCTTTTTAACAAACTTTCCCTTCTTGCCCTTCGACTTGCCCGCCATAGATTTATCGTCGGCGGGAGCCTTGGCAAAGGAGGGTTCTTCCTTTCTCTCTTCGGTAGGTTTTGTTTCTAAAACTTTCTCAATCTCTTCCTCACTTGGCCCAACCGCAACGACTCTCTCTCCGCCCTTTAGACCCGGCGCCTTAGTAAGCTTTTTGGTCTCTTTTTTTTGTTTTTTCTCTCTTCTTTGTTTTTCTTCGTCTTCGGGTAATCCGAAGGTTTTAACTCTTACTTTACCCATAAAACCTCCCTTCGGTCGGAGTGACCATTTATCATTGACCATTTATCATTTATTTTTCCCATAATTCTTAATTCGTAAATCATAAATCGTAAATAATCATTATTTTACTTGTATTCCCATACTGCGGGCCGTTCCCTCAACAATTCTTGAGGCCTGAGCTACGTCTTGCGTGTTTAAGTCTTCCATTTTAGCTTTTGCGATTTCCTCAACCTGAGCATTTGTCAGCGTTCCTCCGGATTCGCGTCCGGGTTTTTGTGAACCTTTTTCTTTGCCCAATGCTTTTTTTATCATCTCGGCAACCGGGGATTTCTTCGTGACGAAGGAAAATGTTCGGTCCTCATAAACAGTAATAACCGCAGGAATTATTGTGCCTTTCTGGTCGGCTGTCTTTTCATTAAAAGCCTTAACAAACTCCATAATGGGGAGTCCGTGAGGACCAAGAGCAGTGCCAACAGGCGGAGCAGGAGTTGCCTCTCCTCCGGCAATGTTGATTTTAATTATAGTTTTTATCTTCTTAGCCATATATTATAGTTAATAGCGATTAGCGTCTAGCGTTTAGTTAACTATTCTCTATACGCTGTTATCTATACGCTATAGTTTAATTACCTGCAAAAAGTCTCCTTCGGCCCATTCGACTAACTCAGGACAAGCAGGCTCAGGATTTCGCTTGATTTCCGATTATAACTTAGTAACTTGGAGGAAATCAAGCTCAATACTTCGGTAAACTCAGTATCTCGTTGGACATTATAGCTTAGTGACCTGCAAAAAGTCCAACTCGACGGGTGTTTCTCGGCCGAAGATTGATACCAATACTTTTAATCTTCCTTTTGTTTCATCAATTTCATCAATTGTGCCAAGGAAATCTGCAAAAGGACCGTCAATTATCTTAACTGCCTCACCTTTTACAAAAGAGGCCTTGTAAAGAGGCTCTTCCATGGTCATAAATTTCTGAATTGCCTCAACCTCCTTTTCAGAAATAGGAGTAGGCTTGTTTCCCGTTCCGATAAAAGAAGTAACTCCCTGGGTGGTTCTGACCAGAAGCCAGCTTTCGTTGTCCAAGACCATCCGGACGATGATGTACCCGGGGAAAATTTTTTCCTTTACTGATTCTTTTTTACCCCCAGAAACCTTAATCGTGTTTCTTTTGGGCACAATGATATCGAAAATCCGATCCTCAAATCCAAGGCTTTGAATCCTTTGCTTTAAAGTCTTGGTGACTCTGTCTTCATGCCCCGAATAGGTGTGCACGATGTACCATTTCGCCTCTTTCGGAACATTGGACGGCATCGTCTTTTCCTCAATTTTCGGCTGAGACGTCTCCTCGGGCTTAACTTCTTCCTTCTCTTCAGTTTTGACAGGTTCTGCTGGTTGATCCATAGCTTATCTATTTAAAAAACCTTCTGTCAGTTTGACTAAAACAATATCTATTCCCCCTAAGAAAGAGCCCACTATAAAGCTTATAATGATTACTACAAGAGTAAGTCTTATTACTTCATCACGGGTCGGCCAAACGACCTTTTTCAGCTCTTCCTGAACCTCTTTTAAAAAAGTAGTAGGTGATGCTGCCATGCTCACAATAATAACAAATATTACTCAAACAATCAACAATTAACAGTTGACCATTAACTATTTATCATCTATCATTGTAACCATCCATGACAAAAAAAATTCGTAAGGCTGTTATTCCGGCAGCTGGATTCGGCACTCGGTTTCTTCCCCAAACCAAGGCGATGCCCAAGGAAATGCTGCCAATAGTCGACAAGCCCATTGTTCAATATATCGTTGAGGAGCTGGTGGGTGTTGGCATTGAAGATGTAATAATTGTAACTGGCTATCATAAAAGAACAATCGAAGACCACTTTGACAGGCCAAGCCTTGAACTTATTGATAATTTAAGAAGCGGAGGCGATAACAAAGCGTCACTAATAAACGAAATTGAGAACATCTCAAATCTTGCAAATTTTATCTATATCCGCCAAAAAGGACCATACGGCAATGGAACTCCGCTTTTGAATGTCGCCTCTCTTGTGGGCGATGAGCCGTTTGTCTACACCTGGAGCGATGATTTTATAAAATCCGAACCGTCAAGATTTAGCCAGCTTATTGATATATACGAAGACTATGGTTGCTCAATTCTTGGAGGAATTAAAGCAAGGGGAGAGGATGACTTTGAAAAGTACGGTTTTGCCGGAGGCAAAAGAATAAAAGATGGGCTGATTGATGTTGAGACTTTGGTGGAGAAACCGGGGAAGAAAAGCGCGCCCTCAGATCTTGCAACGGTCTCAGGTTTTGTATTCACACCTGATATTTTCGAGTACATAAAAAGAGCCTCTGAAAATCTTTCTGAAGGGGACGAGCTTTATTACAATGACGCTTTGAAGCTTATGTTGTCGGATGGTAAAAGGATTTTGGCGGCAGAAATTAAAGGCGGAAAATATTATGATACGGGAAATAAGCTTGAATATATGAAAACGATTGTAGAGTTCGGACTATCGCATCCTGACATAAATGGAGATTTCCGCAAGTTCCTCAAGGGTCTAAAACTTGATTAATGAACAAGAAATTTTTCTTAGGTTTAGGCATAACTACTGTAATATTTTTTGGAATTTTGTCTTTTTTAGTGGCTCAAGATGTTTTTAATTCTTACGATTTTGACGCAACGGTTGGACTTCAAAGACTAATTCCGAGATGGTTTGATACATTTTTTTCGTCTTTTAGTCTCCTGGGTTCGGTTGAGCTTACTACATTGATACTCCTTGTTTTAGTTTACCTTAATAGAAAAATTGAGGGCGCGGGAGTAATTTTGCTTTTTATTGCGGTCCTTGCCATAGAGGTTTTGGGGAAATTCTTCATAAGTCACCCCGGACCGCCACTTTCTTTTCTCCGATATGATATTCCCATAACTTTGCCAAGTTTTTCTGTTCATCCGGGCTCCTCTTTTCCATCAGGACACGCAACAAGGACTGCCTTTTTGGCACTTATAATTTTTTATATGTCTACAAGAGGTAAGAGAATGAGTAATTCAGCCAAGATTTTGATGCTTTGCTTTATGGTTTTACTCAGTTTGATAATGTATATAAGTAGGATTTATCTTGGAGAACATTGGCTCTCCGATGTAGTAGGAGGATTTCTTTTGGGAACCGGCTTCGCCTCCCTCGCCGTCCTCTTTCTTTAGAAAAATCCTCAAAGAGTTCCTTAATATTTCTTTATGTATTATATATTAATATATTAGACATTAGGAGATTTGTTTGACTTTTAATCACTATTTTGATATAAGCTTTGAACAATGATACAAGGACCGGAACAGTTTCCTCAAGGGCCGAGACCGGATTCTCCAGAATGGAGAATAAGGCATGATACTCAAAGAGAACTTCAAAAATTCGTAGGGCAAACACCTCTTGATAATGATGGACATCAAGCAATGGCCAGACTTCTCGATAGGGTTGTTAGCTATCGCTGTGAACTTTATCGTGAACAGGGAGCTATGCCGGATGATGAATTTGACTCGACCCTAAATTATATACGACATAGATATCCGGGCCGGAGTACACTCTTAATTATTGTACCAAAGGAGGTATGTGAAGATCTTATTGGTTCTGATAATCGAAGGGGTTGGGCGGTTCGAGCCCATGAGAGTTTATCCGAGGAACCCGAGGCAGCCGGTCATGCACACAGAGCTTTAAGAGCATTCAGAAGACTTATAGATACAATTCAGGATGATTACGGGTTCGGGTCATTATCGAATGAAGAGAGGGACAAGATAATTGCTGAAAACCAAAGAGTAGTTGGTGATATGTATTACTTCAGGGGAATGAGAACAATCGAGGAATTTCGCGAAGCGGGAAGGCAGCAAGTTGCAGACGAGCGCGAGGGAGAACTTAAAACAGCAATGACGGTGTTTAATTTCGATCTGGGCAGCAGGCCCTTAGAACCTCATGGATTGGGGAAGCTATTTAGCGCTTTTCAGTTTCTCTCTCGACTGTAATTGTGCATTCGGCGACAAGGGCTGCGATTGCACCAACTGCTGCAAGTACAGGGGCAAGAAAAACACCTACGACACCGATGGTTAGAGGAAATTGGATAAGTTCCTTGCCGTTTTTGTCTTTGATAGTGACACGTCTTACATTGCCCTCTTTAATAAGCGCTTTGACCTTCTCGACAAGTTCCTCGCCCTTTACATTAATTGTTTCTTCAAAGGCGGATCTTTGCTTTTCAGTCTTCTTTTTCGACCTCATAGGAAAATTATACCACATCCTCGTATCTTAGGTTTGTAAATTCTGACCCTCTTTGTTCTCCGATTTCTGTGGCAATCTGTGTTGAGATACCATTATGGACTGGAATAATAAATCTTCTTATATTGGGCAGTGCTCCGGTTTGCTCTAATAGATCTTTGAAAATATCAGGCATCTGGCTGTATCTGTCTTCAAAAAATCTAGAATAAGTTTTGCCACCGCGATCCGTCTCCTCAATGGTATCTATCATTCTCCTTAATTCCTGTTCTGAAAGAGCAGTTTCCTTTATGGCTGGTTCTTTTACCTTGGGAATAAAAGTTCCATCAACCAACTCGTTGTATTCCTGAATAAATTGTAAGTTTGATATTACTCCACGATTCACAGCTCTATCTAACCCAAGAACAATAAGGGCAAAAATGCCTGCAGAATAGTTTAAAGCAAAGGCTCTTTTTTCTTGATCAGGTATCTGAGGAGATGCAGGCTCTTCGGGGTTAATAATTATTCCAAATTCTTCAAATCTTCGCGTCTGAGCCCTTAATCCCTCCATCGCCCTTAAAAGAATGTTTTCGGCCGAAGCAACTGATGCCAGATTAACAAGGTTTTCTCTTGCCTCTTCGAATCTTTGCGGCTCAAAACTTATTGTCCCTCTCCCTTCAATGTAAGACTCTATTCCAGCTCTATTCATGGGGGAATTATATCATAAAAGATGGTGTTTTAGGGGTCTCTGGAAAGTTCTTTCTCTATGACTTCTACAAGATAAGATGGGACCAAAGCCTTCCAGTTTCTGCCTTCTCTGAGGAGTTTTCTTATAAAAATTCCTTGATATTGGGTGCGCTTTAGATAGGGGATTTCCAGGACTTTAAAACCTGCATTTTTAAGTATTCCATTTGTCCAGTCATTGTTCCCAATCGAAATATCGAATCTCCCGGCATTTTTGAGGAGAATTTTAAGCCAGGCATTATCGCTTGGGTGATCGGGGGAGGGGATGATTTTTAAAATTTTTTCTTCAAAGCCCTCGTTTGCAATTACTCTCTTAAGCATTAATACCCTTTCTCGATAAGAAAAAGGATTGTCCCCGTCTTTAATATTGGAAGAGCCAATTGCGATTATAATCTTATCGCAGACCATAAGCGCTTTTTTGAAAAGATAAAGATGGCCCTTGTGGAATGGCTGAAACCGTCCCACCACAAGCCCAATTTTATAATTTACTTCCCTGACCATAACCGAACAAATATTTTAAATCAATAATAAGCTGTTAGTCAATGGTTTGCATCTTGACTTTTTTCACAAGAGCGGCTTATACTATACCTGTTCTTTGATATCAGAGGTAATTGGCTTTTTTCCTTAACAATTTCACCAAATATGAGGTACCCCCTCTTTTTTAAAAAAAGAGGGGAGACGAGGCGCATTCGTATATAGGTGTGCCTAATACGATAGCCTTCCTATTTTCATAGATGGGGATCATCCAATTATACTCGGTATCAAAGACCGAACTTATCAAAGTTCCTAGGCATGACCTCCTTTCCCCCCGGCCCGGAAGGGTATTAATTTTCTTTTCTTTTTGATAAAATTACTGTGTCCGCCGGAGCCTTGATGAAGGTGGAGCTTGATTGCCGAGATAGCTCAGCGGTAGAGCAATTGTTTTGTCCCAGCACAAACTAGCCAAATTTGATAAAATTGGTTAAGTTTTGCGGGAGGAAAGTAAATTCATGCCGCCTTAGCTCAGTGGCAGAGCAACTGTTTTGTAAACAGTAGGTCCTCGGTTCAAATCCGAGAGGCGGCTCACATCAATGCGGCA
>CAYPAU010000020.1:0-9293 GCA_964408825.1 uncultured Gammaproteobacteria bacterium | reverse complement strand
GTAAAATTTTAAGAAAGAAATCTCCTGTGATATACTTGCTTTATGGCTAAAGCAAGGTCAAAGACAAATATTCCAAAGTACGACCCAAGTTTGATAGAAGCCAAATGGCAAAAGATTTGGGAAGAGGAGGGGCTTTATAAAGCTGTAGATTTTGACAGCCGGCAGAAATTTTATGTTTTGATCGAATTTCCTTATCCTTCGGGCGCAGGTCTTCATGTAGGACATATCCGCTCATGGACCGCAATGGATGCGTATTCCCGAAAAAAAAGAATGGAAGGGAAGAATGTGCTTTATCCAATCGGCTGGGATGCTTTTGGTTTGCCTGCAGAAAACTACGCTTTGAAGATGCGCGCCCATCCCTCGACGATTGTCCCAAAAAACATTGAGAGATTTAAAAAACAGTGCAAATCCCTAGGTCTTTCATTTGACTGGAGCCGCGAAATAAACACGACCGATCCTAAGTATTACAAGTGGACTCAATGGATCTTCTTAAAATTTTTCGAAAAGGGTTTGGCTTACAGAGCAGATGTTCCTGTAAACTGGTGCCCGTCGTGTAAAACTAATTTGGCGGATGAAGAGGTCTTATCGGACGGAACACACGAACGCTGCGGTACTCTTACCGAGAAACGAATGCAGAAACAATGGCTACTTAGGATTACAAAATATGCAGATCGGCTTTTGGAAGATTTAAAACTGGTTGATTACTCTTCAAAAATAGCAACACAGCAGATTAATTGGATCGGAAAGAAGGAGGGGATCAACATTTCCTATCAAATAGAAAATAGCAAATATCAGATCGAGTGCTTTACGACAAGACCCGATACCAACTTTGGCGCAACTTTCATAGTGGTCGGTCCTGAACACCCGCTTATTCTTAAGATAACAAAAGAAAAATATAAAAAAGCGATCAAAGAATATATTAATGCATCAGTAAAAAAATCAGAGATTGAAAGAATCGCAGAAGGCAGGAAGAAAACTGGAGTTTTTTCGGGATCATACGCGATCAACGGTTTAAATGGGAAGAAAATGCCAATATGGGTAAGCGACTTTGTCCTGGGCAATGTTGGAACAGGTGCAGTTGTTGGTGTGCCTGGTCATGATATCCGGGATTTTGAATTTGCGCAGGAATTTAAATTGCCAATAATCCGGGTGGTGGTGGGTAGAGACGGAGATACCTCGGAAGTCACGAAAAGGGATCAGGTCCAGGAAAAAGAGGGCAAGATGATCAACTCCGATTTTTTAAACGGAATGGATATTCATAAGGCTACAAGAAAGATAATGGATTATATTGAAGAAAAAGGTTGGGGTAGAAAAGTTACAGTTTATCATCTCCGCGATTGGGTGTTTTCAAGGCAGCATTATTGGGGAGAGCCGATACCAGTTGTTTATTGCGCAAACTGCGCAACAAACAAAATTTCAAATTTCAAATTTCCAATTTCAAATATCAAAGGAACGGATTATGCCATAGTACCGGTACCAGAAGATCAACTTCCGGTTGAACTGCCTTATCTAGAGAAATATGAGCCTTCGGGAACAGGGGAGTCTCCTCTGGCAAAAGCAAAAGATTGGCTTGTCGTAAAATGCCCAAGCTGTAATGGAGAAGCGCGAAGAGAAACAGACACTATGCCGAACTGGGCCGGTTCAAACTGGTACTACCTCGCTTATTTGTTTGCAAATAAGCTCGATGAATGGAAAATGGAAAATATCTTTACCGCAAATAAAAATGTTATTAAGTACTGGATGCCGGTCGATATATATCAAGGCGGATTTGAGCATACAACCTTGCATCTTTTATACTCTCGGTTTGTTTATAAATTCTTATTTGACATTGGTGCAGTTCCGAATCCTGAACCATATGCAAAAAGGCGATCGCATGGAATTGTTTTAGGGGGAGACGGCAGAAAAATGAGTAAGTCTTTTGGAAATATTATAAATCCCGATGAGATAATCCGCAAATTTGGAGCAGACACCTTAAGAATTTATGAGATGTTCATGGGGCCTTTTGACCAAACCATTTCCTGGAGTGAAGAGAGCGTTGAGGGCTGTTTCAGATTCCTAAAAAGAGTCTGGGTTCTTTGTCTTCCCAAAACTTTAGACAAAAGTGCTTCGGTTGAGTCTCTTTCAAAGCTTCATAGAACAATAAAAAAAGTAACGGAGGATATCGAGAGTCTTAAATACAATACAGCTATAGCAGCTTTAATGGAATATTACAATTTTTTGTCAAAGGAACAAAATGTATCAAAAGATGAAATTAAAACTTTTCTTCTTTTGATTTGTCCTTTTGCTCCGCACTTTTCGGAAGAGCTCTGGAGCCGGCTGGGTTTTAAAAATTCGATTCATAATGAGAAATGGCCATCTTTTGCCCAAGAACATTTAATCGAACAAACTGCGAACATAGTTCTACAAATAGATGGAAGGACAAGAGATGTTTTTCTCATGGATCCAGCCCATATTAATAACAAGCAGTTAGTGGAAGAAACTGCCAGAAAAAGTCAGAAGGCAGAAAAATACATAAATAATAAGCAAATCCAAAAGGTGGTATATGTCCCGGGGAAGATAATTAATTTTGTCTTAAAGGATGGAAACTGAGTTGCTAATTGAAAGATGGTACCCGATCGTTAGAAGGTTTTGGTTCCCAATTATTTTGGGCCTTGCCGGGCTGATATTTTTAGGTTATGGTTTGATAGGGTTAATTGCTTCTAAGGCTTCCAATGACATTGTTGTTGAAAAAACATCCAATGGTTCCTCCTCAGATAACTCTTCAACAGAAAGTATAATTGTGGACATAGAAGGAGCGGTCGTTTCCCCGGGTGTTTATACTTTACCCAGGGATGCAAGAATAAAAGATTTGATAATAAAAGCCGGCGGACTCTCGGAGTATGCGGACAGAGAATACTTTGCAAAAAATATAAACCTTGCCTCAAAGCTTGTTGACGGCGGTAAACTTTATATACCGGCTAAAGGAGAAGCCTCCTCCTCCAATAGTTCACCTGTGGGTTCAGGGGGAACTGCATCCAGTTTAATAAACATAAATAACGCATCTGAGAAAGAGCTGGATTCTCTTTCCGGAGTGGGACCTGTTACGGCCTCAAAAATCATCCAAAACCGGCCATACCAAGCTGTAGAGGACTTGCTTAGCAAAAAAGTTGTGAATAGCAAAGTATTTGAAGATATTAAAGATAAAATCAGCGTCTATTAGATAGTGATTAGATATCTTATAATTGTTCTCCTTATTGTTATTCTTGGGATAAGATTTCAGACTCTAGATAAAGTCGAGCTTAAAGATGGCCAAAATATTTCATTTTCCTCGCGTCTTACCTCCGAGCCTCAAATAAGGAAAGGAAATAAAACATTCCAACTTTTCTATAAAGGAAACAGAATTAATGTTTATGTCCCTCTAAGTACGGGTTATAGTTACGGAGATTTACTGAGCGTTTCTGGCAAAGTAAGAATTAGTTTGCTAAATAAAAATAAGAGTTTTTTTTCATTGTATTACCCCAAAATTGAAGCTAAAAAAGATAATTTAGCACTTCTTTTTGGCATCCGCCAATCTATAATTTCGGTTTTTGAGAGATCCCTTCCTTCCAACTACTCTGCACTTTTGTTGGGGATAGTTTTCGGAATTAAATCGCCTCTTTCAAGCGGTCTCTCCCAAAGCCTTAAAGTTTTGGGACTCATGCATATAATAGCTGCCTCCGGAATGAATGTTGTAGTGGTAGGTTCCTTCCTAAGTTCGGTTTTCCTTTTGTTTCTTAAAAGACAGAAGGCAATTATTTTTACAATATTGGGAATTATAGTTTATGCTTTTCTTGCGGGACTTGAGCCGTCAATTATAAGAGCCTCTATTATGGGAATAATAACACTTACGGC
Organism: uncultured Gammaproteobacteria bacterium; assembly: GCA_964408825.1. Taxonomy (GTDB): domain Bacteria; phylum Patescibacteriota; class Microgenomatia; order Levybacterales; family UBA12049; genus CAYPAU01. The sequence continues at coordinate 5,423 of CAYPAU010000020.1, read as the reverse complement.
TCAAATTTTTGGAAGACAAAGATTAGCATCTTACTCTCTTATAGTTGCGGCTTACATTATGATACTTTTTTCTCCGTATGTAATTTGGGATATAGGTTTTCAGCTTTCTTTTCTATCGACTGCCGGTCTAATATACATAAGGCCTATTATTTACCGGATAAACTTTCTTAAGAAATTTTTAAAGACAATAATAGTCGGAGAAGATGTTTCTACGACAATAGCAGCTCAGCTTGCGAGCATGCCTGTACTTCTTTCCAATTTCGGAATTTATTCTGTATTTTCCATAGCTATAAATGCTCTCGTATTATGGACAATCCCCATAGTCATGGCAATAGGAGGACTGGGTTTTATTTTCTCTTTGATTCTTGAACCAGTTGGTAGATTAATAATCTACTTGAGCATTCCGCTGCTTTTTTATTTTGAATTTATTGTCAATCTTTTCTCCAGTTTTTCGGGAGCATTTAATATTGGGGTTTTTTCATGGCCTTTTATAGTCGGATACTATCTTCTTCTCGTTTCCCTATTTTGGGCCTTTGCTGTCTCCAAAAATGAATAGAAAAGTCACGCTTATCTCAATTTTACTTATCTCATCCCTTGGTGCAATCTTTTCCTTCGAATATGTAAAATTTCATGATGGTAGGCTCCACCTGGTCTTTTGTGACGTAGGTCAAGGCGATGGGATATTTATCAGGACACCTTCTGGGAAAAATATTGTTATTGATGCAGGGCCCGATGAGAAGATAATAAATTGTATTGAAGGTAATATTCCTTTTTGGGATCGAAAAATAGATTTAGCAATGCTTACACATCCCCATTTAGATCATTTTTACGGCTTTAATTATATTTTCAAGAAATATAGAGTTTCATATTTTGCCACCGAGAAACTTGAGAATCGGTCGGAGAGCTTTAAAAATTTTAAAGATTCGGCGAAAAAGGCAAATATAAAGACTAATTATGTTTACGCAGGCGATAAATTTAAGATAAAAGATAAAGTTACTCTGACAGTCTTAGGGCCATCCAAAGATTTTATTCAAAGAACAAGTAGTCAAGGGCAAATAGGCGAAAGCGGGGAGTTTGCCTCACTTATTATTCTTGTTTCATACGGGAACTTTCAAGTTCTTACAACAGGAGATAGCCAAAGTGGGGGACTGACTCAAGCATTATCGGCAGATGCAAAAAATATTGATGTTCTGGAGGTGCCCCACCATGGTTCAAAAACAGGTATATCGGAGGAAATTCTGAGTATTTCAAACCCAGGGCTTTCTGTAATATCTGTTGGCAAGAATAATAAATATGGCCATCCGGCTTCCTATACATTAGATTTGCTTAAAAAGTTTAACATCCCCATTCTAAGAACAGACAAAGATGGGGAAATAGAAATAGTTTCGGACGGAAAGACTTGGGCAAGGGTTGATTAATTGGGCACAGTATATTGGGCAGACTGAGGTTTACCCTCCTCTTTTTGGTCACTTACGGGAAGAATAAATCTCATGGTTGTTCCTTTTCCCTCCTCAGATTCTACCGAAATTGATCCATTATGAGCCTCAATTATCTTTTTTGTAATATATAAGCCAAGGCCTGAGCCATCAATTTTTTGGGTTCCTTTATTTTCGACCTGATAAAATTTTGAGAAGATCTTATCCTGAAGGTCTTTTGCAATCCCAACGCCCGTATCAGAGACAGAAACTTCCACATTTTTGCCGGCTACTTTTACCTCTATTGAGATTTTCCCCCCAGGAGGGGTGAATTTGATGCTGTTTGAAAGAAGATTATTGATAACCTGATCTATTCTCAGGCAATCGATATAAAGCTGTGGAATGGGCCTCTGAGTATGAGATGTTATCGTTATATTTTTCTTTTCGGCCTGAGGCTCAAATATTTTGATTCTTTCATGAATAAGGTCTTCAATGTGCTCGTTTTTTTTATCTAACTGGAAATTTCCAGATTCAAATTTGGCCACATCAAGTACTGTTGATATTTGCATAAGTAAATCTTTTGCCTGTCTATTGATCATTCTTAGAAATTGCTCTTTTTCCTCATCCTTTAAAGATGTGCCTCCGACTGCCAATAGTAGTTCCGATGAGTCTTTTATGCTTGTAAGCGGTGCTCTAAGCTCATGAACCATCATATGTACGAATTCTTCTTCAGTTGCAATATATTTTGTAACATCTTCTTTTTTTGCAAGAGTTTTGTTTCTGCGGTCGTAATATACTGAGATTGCAACTGCCACAATGCCAAAGAAAATTGTTGCAGCAATGGAAATAATTGCAGGAGGATTCATGTTATTTCGTAAGAGTTTCCAATTTGTCTGCCATATTTTTACTTCCGATAACAATTGTATAAGCTCCGATGATAAACAACAACTCTTTAAGACCGATTAGAACTATATTTAGATTGGAATCGAAATTAAAATAAACCTGAATTGAATCAAAGATAATTCCGGCAGCAATAAAAAAAACTCCAATCGAGATAGTTTTAAAACCGGAGGCAAGGATCCCTGTTCCGAATTTTTGAGTTACCTTTACCATTAATATTCCGGCCGAAACTGCCGCGAAAGCCGATATAAAAGCGCCTGCTTGGACAATTAATGAGAATCCTAAAAATGTCATGATCTTTTTTGAGTTTCAACGTCTTTTTGTAAGAGCGCAAGCTGAGGATATTCTGCCAAGGCAGACTCCATAGTTTTTTCTAGAATAAATCCCGATAACTCCAGAAATTGATTTATCAATTCTCGCGCTGTCTCCGAAGGTGGGTTAGATATGTTAAGTACATTGAAGTCGTCATCTATCTTGAGATCCTTAATATTCCTTGCCTTTAAGAGAGTTATTTCCGGTCCTAGAAGTATCACTTGCTTTTTTAGTACGTTGGTTAAAAGGTCTCTGTAGGCTTTATTTTTTTGTTCCATTTTAGAGAGTCTGCGATTCTTTTGGTTTCAGTGCCTCTCTTACCTTACCTACAATGTCCGAAACCTCGACTTGGTATTTAAAAATGTAGTCAGTTGCCCCTTCGTTTATAGCTTGATTCACCAAGTCTTCCTGGCTAAAGTTTGAGAGTACCATAACAGGGATATTTTTGGTTTGCTCATCAACTTTAAGTGCCTTTAGGACGTCATTGCCCGACATATCGGGAAGAACTTGATCAAGGAGAACAAGATCGGGTAATTCAGATTTTATTTTATTTAGTCCGTCTCTTCCTGTTGTTGAGAGAAGCGTTGTAAAACCTTCTTTTTCGAGGGCTTTTGAGATTATTGAGGATAAGGCCTCATCGTCATCGAGAATAAAAATTTTCATGACTAACTGCTAACAATTAACTAGCTAATAACTACGCTATCAATAATGACTCATTCTGTCAACCCCACGGCATTTGCTTGTGATAGAATAAAGTTAATTATGGAAATTAGGGAAGAGTTAAAGAAGAAAATTCTGGACGTTTTGAAAGACTTAAATGTTGAGGAAAAAGATGTGAATTTTGCATCGGATATTTCTCATGGAGACTTCTCAACCAACATTTCTTTGACGGCTTTTCACAAGTTAAGGGAAAAATTCAAAAATCCCCAAGAACTTGCAGAACATATTGTAAAACAGCTTCAAAAAAATGTGCCCAATTATATTAAGAAAGTCGAAGTTTTACCCCCGGGGTTTATAAACTTTTGGTTTCATGAAAAATATCTTCTTGAAAATTTAGAAAAAATTGACAGTCTGAAAGATCAGTACGGAAAAGGACAAAGATTAAAAGACAAAAGGGTAATGCTCGAGTTTGCAGACCCAAATCCTTTTAAGGAATTTCATATTGGACATCTTCGAAATATTTCTCTTGGGGAATCTTTTGCTCGTTTGCTTGAGTTTTCGGGAGGAGAAGTTTGGAGAGCAAATTATCAGGGAGATGTAGGCCTCCACGTCGCTAAAGCTTTGTGGGGAATTAAAAATTTAATCCATTCGACAAGCTCAGGACAAGAATTTAAAATTAAAAATTTAACAGCGAAAGATTTGGGGGAGGCATATGCGAGGGGAGCAAAAGCTTACGAGGAGGATAAGAAGGCAAAAAAAGAGATCGAGGATATTAATCTTAAAATTTACCGCAAGTCTGATCCAAGTTTGAATAAACTTTGGGAGGAAGGGAGAAGGTGGAGTCTTGAACATTTTGAAGAAATTTATAAAAGAGTCGGTACTAAATATAAGAAATATTATTTTGAAAGTGAAGTTGAGGAGCCGGGAAGAAATCTTGTCTTATCCCACCTGGGAGGTGGGATTTTTGAAAGACATGAAGGCGCGGTGGTTTTCAGAGGAAGTCACACCAGAGTTTTTGTGACAAGCGATGAGTATGGAACATACGAAGCAAAAGATTTAGGTTTGGCAAAGCTAAAGTACGAAGACTTTCCATATGATTTGTCAATAATAATTACAGCATCTGAGCAGGAAGCTTATTTCAAAGTTGTATTAGAAGCTATGGGAAAGGTCTTACCCGAACTTAGGAAAAAAACTATTCATGACTATTTCGGTTTTGTAAAACTAAAAGAAGGAAAGATGTCATCAAGGAAAGGAGATGTTATAGAAGGGGAATGGCTGATGTTAGAGGCAAAGAGACATTTAAAAGAAAATTTTTCGGAAATGGATGAGAAGACCCTGGAGAAAGTTGCCGTAGGTGCTGTAAAGTACTCGATGCTTAAGTTTTCTAGAAAATCCGATATCACCTTCAGCTTTGAAGAGTCAATCGATCTTTCGGGCAATTCAGGGCCTTATATTCAGTACGCGTATGCTCGCACGCAAAGCGTGCGAGCTAAGGTCAAAAGTCAAAAGTCAAAAGTCAAAAGTTTAGGTCAAAATTCAAAATTAGAAAAGGAAGAACTTTTGGTTCTCAGACTTTTGATTCATTTTCCGGAAATTGCTAAAGAGGCAGAAGAAAGTTTTGCACCAAATCTTGTGTGCAATTATCTTTTCGAACTTTCCCAAGCTTTTAACAATTTTTACCAAAAACACAAGATCATCGGAAGCGAAAATGAAGATTTCAGATTAAATTTAACTTCCGCGGTTGGACAGATTCTCAAAACCGGCCTCTATCTCCTCGGCATAGAAGCTCCCGAAAAAATGTAGTCTTGACTATACCTTCGGCATATTGTATAAACCTGCAATATGAATCCGGAATTATTAAATGCTAGATTGTCTCGCCGAAGACTGCTTCAAAAAGCAGCTCTTGCAGGATCTGCTTTAGTAATCAGCTCAATTATTGGGTGCGGAGAAGAAGATCGAATAGTTTTCAATGGCCAAAAAGAAACCACCCCACCAGCGCCAGAAATTGTAGAAGGTCTTGATTTTGAATTTTCAATTCAACTCACTGAACTTATTAATCAGTTTCGAGCACAGAATGGACTTAATTCTCTAAACGTACATGCGGCTCTTGCTCTTGCTGCTAAGAATTACTCCGAA
>CAYPAU010000019.1:0-9815 GCA_964408825.1 uncultured Gammaproteobacteria bacterium | reverse complement strand
CAAGCAGGCGAACTCCTCCGTCCGTTCCGCCGGTGCTCGTCTAAATGATGCGAAGCCTCAACGACTGCGCGCTGTCGGGAGCCCTTCCACCCATGCCACCCCTCTTGAGATCGAATTCGAGTTGATAGAAATAAACGGGGCGAAGATTGAATTTCAAGAGACTCTGACTCTCTACGACGGGCAGTATAAGGTTACAAAAACAACTCTCGATAAATTAGAAAAAACGCAGGATATCGTTGACGATTTAAAAAAGAGAAGTTTTGTGGTTTCGGATACTCTTAAAAAAGAGGTGCGAAAGAGTCCATATCCTCCTTATACCACGTCCACCCTTCAGCAAGATTCTTCCCGAAGACTGGGATTTCCCGGAAGGCGCACGATGAGCCTTGCCCAAAAGCTTTACGAGGAAGGATTTATCACTTATCACAGAACCGATTCTGTAAATATGGCGGGGAGTGCAGTGAGCCAGCTCAGGAAGTTTGTAGGGGAGAAGTTTGGGTCTAAATATCTATCTCCATCACCTCGGGTTTATAAAACTAAACAAAAATTAGCTCAAGAAGCACACGAAGCAATTCGACCAACGGATGTTGACGTACCAACAGATAAAATAGAAAAGGAATTGGGAAGAGATTTTGCAAAACTTTATGATTTAATTTGGACAAGGGCTGTCGCAACGCAAATGGCAGATGCGGTAATAGAATCAACCAGTGTATTTGCCACAACTTCTAACAAACAACAACTAACCTCTAACAATTCAGTTAGTAGTCAGAAATCAGCCTTGCCTGTCGGCAGACAGGAAGTTAGTAGTTATAGATTTAGAGCGAGCGGTTCTGTACTTATTTTTGACGGGTTTCTAAAAGTTGCTCCGCAAGCCTTGTCTGAGAATATTCTTCCCGATTTTAAGACCGGAGAAAGCCTAACAGCTTCAGAAATTTTTGAAAAAGAGCACGAAACCCTTCCACCGCCAAGATATAATGAAGCGTCTTTGATCAAAGCCTTGGAAGATGAGGGGATCGGAAGGCCTTCGACATATGCCACGATTGTCTCGACAATTGAAGGAAGAAGGTACGTAGAGAAAGATACGCCAGCCGGCGGAGGTCGGTTTGAACCAACCCCTGTTGGAGTAGCTGTTAATGATTTCTTAGTTTCTAATTTTTCAACGATCGATGATATACCTTTTACAGCGAGTATGGAGGACGAACTGGATGCTGTAGCAAATGAAAAGAGGCATTGGAAACCCATGATAAAAGATTTTTATGAAAATCTCACCAAGACTTTAAATGAAGTAAAAGAGGTAGCCAGAGTAAAAATTGAAGCAGAGGAAATAGACGAAAAGTGTCCTGATTGCGGATCTCCTCTGGTTTTGCGATACGGAAAATTTGGTAAATTTCTATCCTGCAGCACATTTCCGAAGTGTAAATTTACAAAACCATATGTTGAAGAGATTGGTATCCCTTGTCCTAAGTGTAAGACCGGGCAAGTCATAACGAGAAAAACCCGAAAAGGCCGCACATTTTACGGATGCTCAAATTACCCAAATTGTGATTTCGCCGCCTGGAAACTGGAGGATGTTAAGAAGTATTCTAACTAAGGGCATGGTGCGAATTCACAGCCTGGAGGCTGTCTTTCCACATATGACCCATCCGGACAAAGCTTAACGTCCTGCGTACAAGCTACCGGTTCAGTTGAGTCGAGGAATTTAAAGGTGAAAAACATTTTTTCAAATAGAGTGAGATCTTTATCTGGATCTATATTGTTTGGAGAAATGAACAATCTAACGACCGTCGCAGTTTTGTTTTTATTAGTCAAGTAATAATTGTATGTATAAGGATAACCGGGACCCAGAGTTTTGACTCCCATTGCATTATTGAGTTCTACCTGTTCTATTTTTTCATTGCAAGGTTTTGGGCATTCAGAGTTTTTAAATACCTCTTCAGGGTTGGTTCCTCCCACTTCTCTTGAATATACTGCAAGCGTGTTAACTTCTCTTAAGTCTTTTTCTTTATTCTCCGATTTTACAAATTCAACCCCGCCTTCCGAAAGCGTTCTGTAAATTGCTATTTGGGGAGGATATTTTATGGAAAAGTTCAATTTAGCATCGACATATGTTTTCCAGTTGGCAGTTTCATCGACCGGGGTTGGCGATGGCGTAGATATTGGAGCCTCTTTGGGAACAATCGGGGCGGGTTTGGATTTATTATTAAAAGCTACGTAAGTGGTTGCGCCGCCGCCAACTAAAATCATAAAAACTACTATTAAAATTATTAATTTTTTTGAAAGGAGTGATTTCTTCGTAGACGGTGGTTGATTATTCACAGGCGCGGCAGACGCAGGTACTTGCACAACAGTATTCTGAGTAGTTTGAGATTGATCTTGATTCTGATTATCCATCAGTGTTTATTATGAATTCTTTAAGTTTGTGATGTCAAGCTTTTATAACTACAAGTATACTAGTATATCTTCACTAATCATTATTGTTGGTTTTAGAAGATTTTGGCGAGGAGGACGAGGAGGGCAAGGATGGCTATTTGGTTTATAATTCCCCAAGGGGCAGGCATTCGATTGTCGAACATTTTTTGAAATTTATAAAAAATTTTGAAAGGTTTAATTCCGAAGAAATACCATGGAGCCGAGAGCCAGTCAAGAGATTGGGCAAAAATGATAATTATAAATGCATATAAGATACTTGTTTGAGGGAAAAGCATGATAATTAAAAGATAGGAAACGCTAAAACTTATAATTACATCGAGTGCCGCCTCTGCTATAAGTCTTGTTTTGCCCTTTGTTTTTCCGTTGGTTCCCTCATCCCAGTGGGGAAAAAGATCACCTGCTATATGAGACGCAACTGCGATGGGTACGGCAAGAGCAGGGTTTGAGAGTTTTGCAGCAATTACTGTACCTATTATTGCGTGTCCGGTTGCAGTCATACGGATAGTATTTAGTATAAGGCATTAAGTATTAGGTAGCAAGTTTTCACGGCTTGACAATTTCACAGTTTCTTGTTCATAATGAAGATGTGCTAAGAAAAATCACAATAATTTCTTTAGTATTGATTTTCTTTATTTTTTTTGGATTTTCTTCTCAACTTTATGCGTCGCCCCAAATTCCTCCAACCCCCGAAGGTCCGGGTTTGATCTTACCCGATAGTCCATTGTTCTTTCTTGATGAGATAAAACAAAATATAAGAGTTCTAATTGCCATAAGACCACAGGATAAGGCAGAGGTTTACAATTCTATTGCAGGAGAAAGAATTGCCGAGCTACGTTTTATGTTGGCCCGAGATAATAAGAAAGGAATAGAGATAGCTCTAAAAGGTATATCAGAGAATACTAAGGCTTCCGCAGATAATCTTTCTGACGCGCAGTTTAAAGGACATAACGTAGAAAAACTTGCGGAAATGATAAATGTGGATATTAAAAGGAGACAGGAGGCTTTAGATGTGCTTTTGTCTGTCGCAACAGGAGAACTTAAGACTATGGTTTTGGGAACACAAACATCAATTTATGATTCAAAGACAAAGGTGGTAAATGCATTTTCTCCTTCACAAAAAGAGATCGAGAGGAAAAACGATATCAAGAAGCAGACAAATACTACTGTAAACAGCGGAATGGCCTGTAGCCCTGATCTCTTAAATAAGATTTCTGCTTTGAAAAAGCAAGTTGATGAGAAGAATGCAAAGCCTAATATAGAAAGTGACAAAAAAAATAAATTAACTCAGGCTTTTGTGAAGCTCGAGAAAACGGCTAGGCAATGTGTTGATGCATACTCAGCTTTTGTTCTCTCTTATAAAGAATTTAATGAACTCTTAAGTACCAAGCCTCAAAATCCTCAAACAAAAACACAGAAATAGCTGAAGACTCCATTTTTTTGTATAATGTTTCGCATGGGTAAATTAGGCGCTAAAGAGTTAAGAGTAAGTAGGCCAGAGCTAAAAGATTTAAAAAAATTAAAGAAAAACCCTATTTATATAATAGTTGATAATGTTCTGGATACCTATAATGTGGGCGGGATTTTTAGGCTTGCCGATGCTGTTGCGGCAGAAAAGGTTTATTTATGCGGAGATACTGAAACCCCTCCTCACACAAGAATAAAAAAAGCATCAATAAATACGACAGAGTGGGTAGCTTGGAGTTATGCCAAGACTGCTGTCTTAGCGCTCCAAGAACTCAAAAGTCAAAACTCAAAAGTCAAAATTATTGCGATCGAACAAAGTAAGAAAAGCAAACCCTATGCGGAAATCGATTATAAATTTCCAATAGCGTTTGTAGTGGGGCACGAGTCAGAAGGTGTTTCAAAAGAAGTCTTAAAAATGGCGGATTTTATTGCGGAGATCCCGATGTTTGGCATAAATAAATCCTTGAATGTAATAGTATCCTTAGGCATAATATTATTTGAGGCACTGAAAAATAAATAAAATGGAACAAACAGATAATTACAGGAAACATACTGCTAAAAATCCGCTGCAGCAGTTTTTGATTAACAACTTTTACAAAAGTTTAGTAAAGTCGGTTAGAAATTTGAAAATAAAATCGGTCTTGGATGTCGGATGTGGAGAAGGTTTTACTTTAAATCGTTTGGAAGGGGAGGGGATTGGTAAGAAACTGGAAGGAGTTGATTTTAACAAAAATGCCATAGAAATCGGCAAAAAACTGCATCCGGATTTAACATTAAAAGTAAGCAGTATATACAATTTAGAGTATAAAAATAATTCATTTGATTTGGTTATGGCAACTGAGGTTTTGGAGCATTTGGAGGAACCAAAAAAAGGTTTAAGAGAGTTAATAAGAGTTTCAAAAAAATATATTTTGTTGTCTGTTCCAAATGAACCGTTTTTTATGGCAGCGAATTTTTTGAGGGGCAAAAATCTTCGCCGCTGGGGAAATGACATCGAGCATATTCAGCACTGGAGCGCAAAGAGTTTTGAGTTATGGGTTAGGAGTTATGGGTTAGAAGTTATAAGTTCGAAGCATCCCTTCCCCTGGATCCTGCTTCTTCTTGAGAAATAGGGGCCATGGTATAATTCTGGATATGGTAGAGCAAGAAGGAGTGATAGCTAGAATTGAACTCTTACTTGGTGACCAAACTCATCGAACAATTGAGATAGAAGGGTTTAAGGTGAAAACAGATGTCAAAAGAAAGGCTAAAGGTTTTTCAGTTGAAAAAACCTATGGGCTGGAGGAGTCACGTCGCTATGAATTGGATCGGCAGGGAAATATCAAAGAAATTCTTCTTTTTGAAAATGTAGCATTGGAACTTGTAAGAATGAGACCTGATGAAGCTGACTATGAAGCTCTAGAAAGAGTGTTAAAGGAGGCAGAGGAACATGCTACTCGAGAAGTTTAAAACTCGCCACCCTTTTCCCTGGACCCTGCTTCTTTTTGAGAAACCCAATCCTTCGGTTTAACCACAGTAAGAGATGTGAAGTAAAATCTCAAAGGGTCTTCAGTAAAAAGTGGGGAATGGCTTGCCAAATCTTGCTCTCTATCTCCCATCTGCCCTAACAAGGTTAATTTGAAATGTCTCTCCTTAATTAATTCCATACCCTTTTTTCTTAAGTATTCTTCAGCTTTTATCAGATTGCGATAGTCTTCAAACGAAGAATCTCTGATATGCCACGGGAAAAATACAGCCCGTCCTCCCGGTTTTAATGTATCTATAATTGATTGGGTAAAAGCCAAATGATCAGCTAAAGATAATTCTGGGAAATAGAAGGGATAGCCCTCCGTACTATTTATAAAAGATAAGGACTCCGGCAGAAGGGGCAGGTGGAAAACGTCTCCCTCTATATGATAACTTCCCATATTATTTCTTGCCCTTCTAAATACGTCTGTCTCTCTAAATGATTGGGGAAAACCATCTTCTGAGGCTAAGTCAAGCAAAAGAGGATCCTCGCTGTCTATGCTAAGAGCTCTGAATCTTCTATATTCTGGAATACATCTTTCTACAAGATATTGAGCAAGTTGGAGCATTAAATCAAGAGATCTAATATCCGCTTTCTCCTCCAGAAGAGATTCAAGTGTACGCCTAGACCAACCCTCGAAAAGACTTGGAGGTGCTTGTTCATATTTTTTAAGATCAATAATTTTCCCACCTATATTGAAATGACTAATAAATTTTAAATATAAATCCATAGCAATAGCTTTTTTTACATCTGCGTCTTGCGCTTCGATTTTGTCAAGAGGAATAGGAGGAGTAGTTAGGAGATCAAGTGTTGCAATGGTTAGATAGCGTCGTGTCCTAGACGCTTTTTTAGTGAGCTCTTTTATTAATCTATCCCTGTGTCTTTCATCAAGATTGGTAAATGCGGGAAAAGATTGAATAGAATTTATAAGATCTGTAACAATATTTCTAGCATGCCCGAACTGTAATTCTCTATGGTGGTCTCTAAATATTTGAGCCGTTACAGGAAATGCGGAGCATAAGTCAGCCATAGCAAAGGGACCCCTTGTATTAATGTAGGAATATAAAAAATGAGGTTCGCAGATATAATAAGCGGTTTTACCCCAGGCGTAAGTTTCTCCAGAAATTTCTTCATCAAATTCATCGAGATAACTAGTATCCTCATCAGGAAAATCTACAACTGAAAAATCATCATGGTGTCCGTAATCGCCAGGGTATCTATCTTGGTTTACGAATGGCTTTGGTTCCTGTTCGGCTGTCATTGGGCGGATTATAGCAAAAGGCGTGATTTTTGAGAAGAGATCTGATATAATCTCCGCTTATGAAGGAAAGGTCTGTCGCGATAAGAACCTCACACACAAGAAGGCAGGAGTTTATATTAAGCAGAGTTGAGCAGGGATTAGTAGAAGAAACTCCTCAGAAATTTTCCCCAAATCTTTGGGAAAGAAAAGTTAATGTGGGAGTTGCCTATAATTTTGGAAATGGTGGGGTAACTTACGATGCTTTAGGAAAAGCTTACGATAGAACAGATGAGTTAATGAGGCTTGATAATGCAGATTTTCTGACAATAATATGGAGAAGGTCAGACGCTGATACAAGAAAAGAATATCCTCTTGAAGAAATATTATTTACCCCAAAACCAAGAAGTATCAGAGAAAAAACACCAAAGGACAGGTCTTGCGTAAGAGTATTTTTGTGCAGGATTCGAAATATAGATAATGACATTGAGGTTCAAAGGCAGTTTGATGAGGTTCCGGCAGTTTCAATTCTTCGCTATAACCAAAGCAATGACTCTGATAAGACAGGAGAGATAGTTCGTCTAAGAGACACTCTTGAAGGGAAATTCAGATATTCATCCAGAAATTTATCTTTGCTTCACGAGGCAGTGAGGAGAAGTGGAATTCCGGCCAGAAAAGCAAGTCTCAAAGGTAAGCATCAGAAAGGAAAGTACGCTCAGAATTATTATTTACATCTTGCCAGAGATTCTCAGAGAATTCTTCATGCACTTCTTGCGGATGAATCTCTTGCCCGCTTTAGAGTTCAATCTTCAACTTCCTAATGTTATAATTGCACTAATATGAAGAAAAATAGTTTGCCCGAGAGGTTTTTGCAGATTTACAACGAGCTCGACGACTACATGCGAAAGCAGCTTAAGGCCGAGGTTTATGTAGATCATTCAACTCTCCTTCGGCAAATGGCAGACCGCAACAGAATTTTCTCCGAACATTATAAGGATCTAAAGATGTTTGCTGACATGAGAAATCTTCTGGTGCACAACCCATACAAAGGTAATGCCGATCCTATACTTGCTCCTCATAGATATATAGTCGAAAAGTATGAGGATATAAAAAATCAGGTTTTACATCCTAAGAAAGCCTTATCTATCGCAGTTCCGGCCAACCTCATTTATACAACCACGCTTGAGGATTCCGCTTTGAAAGTCATGCAAACAATGAACGAAAAAGTTTACACTCATGTCCCGGTTCTTGAAGGAAAAAAAATGGTTGGAGTTTTTTCCGAAAACACTATATTATCGCTTCTTTCGCATTACGGTGAAGCATTGATCCTCAAAGATATGAAGATCAAGGACTTTGCCGAGTTTATACCCTTGGATAAGCATTTAAGCGAGACTTTTGAGTTTGTAGATAGAAACACGCTTTTGATAGAAGTTGAGGAACTTTTTAGAAAAGGCTTGGTGAATAGAAAAAGAATTGGAATGGTTTTTATCACAAATAGCGGAAAAAAAGACGAAGATATTTTGGGAATTCTCACTTCGTGGGACATCGCCGGCAAAGAAATCTAAATAGTTTGCGGTACCGGTTTTGATAATGTAAGTACCGTAAATTTTCCTGGGAATCTAAAAAGAGGAGAGTGTTCAGCTAACATAAGTTCTCTATCCGACATTTCTCTTTTGATTTGTTCTTTATCATGCTCTTCTTTTTCTACTTCAAGACCATTTCCTCTCCACATTTTTTCGATTTCTCTTAGTATAGAACGTATTCTAAAGCTATTCTCTTTTGTTTCCCAAGGAAAGAATACAGCTCTTCCTCCTGGAGCAAGTTGAGTTAATATCTCTTGCGCAACTCCCAAATTAGCCCTACCAGCGTCTTCAAAGTAATAGGGCCATCCCTCACTGCTGGCAAAAAACCCTATACTCTCTTGTCTAAAAGGTAGATAAAGAGCGTTAGCCAGCATGTGCCCACTGCCTTTTCCTGCTGCTCTAAAAAATAAAGTTTTCCTCAATGCTTGTGGAAACCCTTCTTTTGCTTTTGCATCCTCTGCCATTTTTTTAAGCGGCTCGCAGTCAAGACTTAAAAATGTAACATTTCTCAATTTGTCTTCTTTAACCAAATAAGACCCTATGTGTCTTGCGGCTTCTGCTAAGAAACTATATGTCGCTCCTTTTAAAACGGAATTTAAAAGCTCCCAGAGATGAACATGTCTATGTATCGAGGTTATATAAACCCAAGAACCCTTGGCTCCCCTAACACTTCCCGGTGGTTCAATTGCTTCCCCTACTGTTCGATCAGAGTTTAAAAAGTTATCCAATAGCATCGAAGAAATAGTTTCCTCGTTTCTCTCATCTGGTGAAGGTGGGAACATAAGTACATCAAAGACGGCGCCGTCAAAAAGATCTCTCGTCATATCTTCATTGCGGAATATGTTTCTTAAAGCAGTCAAATCTTTTGCATCAAGTCCGGCCGGAGCACTTCTTGCCCCCACGTAAAGTGCTGCATTGGCAAATAAATCAACAGATTTACGGGCTTGTGATGCCCTTCTTTGCTTGTGTTGCCCCATCATAATTTCACGATAAAGAGGGTATGAGGAGCAAATATCAACCGCTACTATATCTTGGGTCGCACCTTTAAGTACTTGTTTGAAAGCCGGTTCTGTTAACTTTCTTGCGGTTTTCCCCCAGGAATAAACAGTTCCTCTGGGACTATAAGTATCTTCCCGATCCGGTGTGGGCACTACGGTTTCTTGTTCGACTGGCATAATTGTGGGATTATAGTACAAAGTTTGTGCCGAATCAAACTACTTTACGTCTCTTGACAAAGATTGAGATAGGACTATAATAGATTTACTGTTTGTAAGCCTTTAACTGGGCTTCAAAAAGAAGATATGTAAAATTGTTCGCCATAAGTTAGGTTATGAAACCCGCTTCTGGCGGGTAATTTTGTCTTTAGAGCCCGCCTGCAACGCTTATTGCTTGCAATTGGGCAGGCACATTAACAATTAAACAGCACCATTTTGGATTCACCCCGCTAAGCGGGGTAAACTTCTTGAAGGAGCCCATATTTCGTCGGTCATCCGCCCGAACTTACTTCAAGTCTTTTCAGAACTATTCGTTCACGACTTGAAGAGCGTTCTTTGGCGGACTTCTCTCGGAACTTGCTCCTCGATCAGGAAGTGGTAGG
>CAYPAU010000018.1:0-14269 GCA_964408825.1 uncultured Gammaproteobacteria bacterium | reverse complement strand
ATATTAAAGGATGGAAGTTTGGGCCTTATTTTTTTAACCGTCTTTTCACTTGTTTCTTTTTTTCAGAAAGTTTTAGACGAATTTAGGCAGTTTGCTTTTATTAAACAGCCGGAAGGCTATTTAATGCTTCTCCTGTTTTTTATAAGTGTTTCTGTCTTTATAAAAAATGAGAGACTTGTAAAAATCAGAAAAAGATAGCATGGATGTCAAGATTATCTATGAAGATCCGGATTTTATCATTATAGATAAACCGTCGGGAATCGTAGTAAATAAATCGGAAACGACAAAAGAGGAAACGATTCAGGATTGGGCCGAGAATAAATTAAAAATTAAAGGCGCTGAGGTCGCCCACGAAAATACGTCGCATCGGCAACCACGCGTTGCAGATGACGCTCGCCAAAGTTTTCCTAGACCATCAAATGTTCCTCGCTCGCTAAGTGAACGCCGATCGCAAAGTTTAAACGACAGTAAAGCAGTGCCTAAATCGGCGCTCAGTTCATCTGCAAGCGGATTGCCTTTTGCGTCTTCGATTGAGGAAGAATTTAGGAGTAGGGGTGGGGTGGTGCACAGGCTGGATAAGGAAACCTCGGGAATTTTATTAATTGCCAAAAACCCGCAAAGTTTTTTAAATCTTAAAAATCAATTTAAAGAAAGAAAAACAGAAAAAGTTTACATAGCACTCGTTCATGGGGAAGTGAAGCCAGGCAAAGGCGAAATAAATGTTCCGGTAGGGAGATTGCCATATAACAGAACTAGGTTTGGTATTGTCCCCGGGGGCAGAGAAGCACACACGGAATACCGTGTAATTTCAAATTTCATCCATTCGAAAAACTCAGGACAAGAATTTCAAATTTCAAATTCAAAACAACCAGAAAGACTGACATTGCTTGGGCTTTATCCTAAGACTGGTAGAACACATCAGATAAGAGTGCATTTAAAATATATCAATCATTCGATATTCGCAGATCCTCTTTATGCTGGAAGAAAGACAGCAAGGTCCGATCGAAAAATTTTGCCAAGACTATTTTTGCATGCTTCCAAACTTTCTTTTAATCACCCAGTAACAGGCGAAAGATTAACCTTCGAAAGCCCCTTACCAAACGAGCTAGGAGCTTTTATCTCTAGGCTTGATTTATCGAACAGCTCTTGATAGGATTTTATATATTAACACCTTTTTAAAGGGGGCGAGTTTAGATGGGAAGTTTTGGCGGATATTATAAGGGAGAAAAAAAGAAAAAAAAGAAAAGCTCAGACAAATCTATTCCTTCTTTTTCTTCTTCCCCAACTCTTATCATGCCCGAGATAATCTCCAAAAAGAAAAAACAACAATAAATGAGAAAAAAGAAAAAAACAAGCAGAAATACTTTGCTTGCGGCAGTCTTTCTTTCTTTGATTGCAGGAATAATTTTGCTCTCCGGAGTTTTGAAAATATTTTTAATTGTAAAAAACAGTAAGTTCGGACAAGAAGGAGGTTTTTCAATTTTTGTCACAAATAAAAAACAAAATAAAATTATTACTTTCCGCAAAGACAGAAATACAATCTCCGTATTAAGCATAAAAGGTAAGACCGGAGACATTTATAAATTTGTGGAAGTTCCGATTGATGGGATCCTTCAGGAGGAAAAAATTGGCATTGAGGATTCTCCCTCAGAAATCGTATCAGAAATAGCACTCAAGACCCTAAAGGCAAAAGGTGATATTAACATTCTCGATGCGGCAAGGATGCTAATAATGGTAAAGTTTATTAGTCCGGGCGATATTATTGAAAAAGAGATTGACGTAAATTACAGTGAGGCCCAAAGAGACAGTATTTTAACCTCTATCTTTTCTGATCCTATAATTGAGGAGGAAGAGGTAGAAATAGAGGTTATAAATGATACCGAGAAACAGGGAGTAGGAAATAGACTTGCAAGACTTATTTCAAATATGGGAGGAAGCGTGGTTTTAGTTTCTACGGGAGATGGAACCTCCGATTCGGCAATTTATTCCGATAGCGATTCATACACAGTAAAAAGATTAAGTCAGGTATTGAATTTTCCTATTGTAAAAGGTAAGATGAGCAAGATTGCAGAAGTTACAGTCCTCGTTGGGAAAAATTTCGATCGACTGTCCAAATATTAATGAATATGATTTTTGTTATTTCTATAATTATAATTGCTTTAATATCTTTTGTTTGGGCGATTTTTTCCCTGAAACACTTAAATGATAAAAAAGAAATAGAGAAAATAAGTGAAGATCTTAAGAAAAATAAGATTATATTTTCAAGCGATCATTCAGCATCTGATTCATCTTGATCATCAGAATCCGCAGGTCTACCTAATTTTTTATCAAGCTCAAGAGTCTTATCAAGACCTGTTAGGAATGACGGTTGGTCTCTATATCTTGCCACTCTTTTAGTTTCTTTGATAAAGACTATCATATGATGATCAAAAGCCGATTTTACAAAAGCCTCATATTGGTTGCCGGCTTTTATAAATTTGATAAGTCTTTTGCTTATGTTATCTGGTAAAACACCAACATATTTGTTATTCTCACTTACCACGAAAATCTTTAGCCTTTTTATCAAAAGATTAAGAGACTGACCTGTTCTAAGTGCATTTATAACCGAGGATTGAGCGATATTAATAAGTTCTATAATTTTGGTTTTACCAGGCTCTTCTATAAAAATATTATTAACCTGAAGATTTCCATTTCCCAAGGCAGGCAAATTTTTACCATCTAATTTTTTTAAGTTTCGAAGGGCCAGAGAGTTTAATGAATCGAGTTTAAGAACCTTTTGATATATCGATTTTGCATCCTTGCCTCTTCCCAAAATAGTGAGCGCAAAAGCAAGACGATTTAGAGCATCTATGTCTCCCGGGTCTTCTTTTAGGAGAGTCCTATTTATGTCTATTGCTTTTTCCCAATTACCTTCTAGCGCGGTTTGTATTGCAAGGGTTTTAAGTGACGTCATGAAGATTATACAATGTCGAAAATTTTACTACTGTTTGTTGCAATTGTCAAGACGGGAAGATTATAATTACTACACGTTAACGCGTTAACGGGTTAACGAGTTTTTCTATGTCCGGACATTCAAAATGGTCACAAATTAAAAGACAAAAGGGCAGGGCAGATATAAAAAAAGGCCTTACTTTTACCAAACTGGCAAACGCAATAACGATTGCTGTAAAACAGGGTGGGGGAATCGGAGATCCCAATCAGAATTTTAGACTAAGGCTCGCAATAGATTCGGCAAGGGCAGCCAACATGCCCAAGGAAAATATTGAAAGGGCAATTCAAAGAGCAACAAAAAGAGAAGAGGGGAATATACAGGAAGTAATCTATGAGGGATTTGCTCCTTCGGGCGTAGCCTTGATAATAGAGGCTGCGACAGATAATCCTCAAAGAACAACAGCGGAAATAAAAAACATATTCGGAAAGGGAGGTGCAAGTTTTGGTCAACCCGGATCTGTTTCTTACCAATTTGAACAAATTGGAAGAATAGAATTAGAAAAAGGCGAAAAATCGTACGAGGAAATTTTTTCAATAGCAGCAGAGAGTAGGGCAGAGGATGTGGAGGATCGTGATGGCTCTATAGTCGTTTACACAAGAACATCAGATCTCTTCAGGATAAAAAATTTACTTGAGGAAAATGGTTTAAAAATCGTAGACGCCAGAATTTGGAGAAAACCCAATTTAACCGTCTCGATAGGGGATACTAGTCAATTAGGCAAAGTAAAAGAGTTTATAAATACAATAAATAGTCTCCCAGATGTACAAAATGTTTATACTAATTTAAAAGAGATATGAATTTTGGCAGAAGGGCAAAATTAAAGGGAAGGGGAGCAGTACGTACGATTCTTGGTCTTTCTAAAAGAGAGAGATTTATATTTTCTGTGATTATTCTTTCCCTTGGGCTTTTTGTATCGGAGCATTTGCTCGGTAAGTCCGGTGTCCTTACGATATTTACGCTTTCCGTATTGACCGACATCCTGCTTCTTTTTTCCCTTTATAATGACTTTAAGGAAAACAACTCTTGGCAGATTTTTATTCTGCCATTCTTTTTCAGCCTTGCATTTGGTCTTTTCTACTTTCTGGTTCCCATAAGATATCTGACGAGAATATTTACGACGACTCTGTATGGAGTAGGTCTTTACTCACTGTTTTTAAGCGAAAATATTTTTACTGTTTCTTCGATTCGGACCATCGCACTCCTTTCCTCGGCAAGAACGGTCTCTTTCATAATAACGCTCGTGTCTTTTTTCTTTCTCTCAAATGTGCTTTTTTCCCTTCATCTTAATTTCTTTTTATTCATTTTGTTTCTAACGCTTTACACGATTCCACTTGTTGAACATTCTATCTGGAGCCATACCTTTGAAAAAAATATAACCGAAAGCCTTAAATGGACATTAATTCTGTCTATAATTCTTCTTGAAGTTGGAAGCATTCTCTGGTTTTGGCCAAGCACCCCTACGGCTCTTGCGATCTTTATGACCGGAGTTTTCTATACTACCACAGGGATCTCCCAGGTCTGGTTTGATAAGAGGCTTTTTAAAAATGTTATGTGGGAATATATTTGGGTCGCAGCAATCGTACTCTTTTCACTTCTTTTCTTTACATCTTGGACCGGACAAATTTAATGCCGCTTAAGCGGGGAAGAGGGGAGAGAGTTTGAAAAGAACCCAAAGTTTTTAAACTAAAAATTAGGACCTATAGTCAGTGATATAGTTTGATACAGTATTTAAAAATTAAAATTTTCTTACATTTGTTTTTAGACTCGAGTTTTCACATGCGGGAATTTTCACAGGCTGCAGCGACACTCTTCTACTTTTAGATTTGCCCAATGTCTTAAGGCTAAATGAAAAAAACTCGAACGCCTCTTGTTCTCTTCCCGATGGATAGGAAAGACGTTTAAAACCAAGGTGTATAAATTCGAGGCTAAAAATTGATGTTTAGATCGATTTGACAGGCTAAATTGAACTCATTTAAAAAGCGTAGAGGGAAGAGCATACAAGGCAAGAAAAAAAGGAAAGATAAAAGATTAGAATAGTTCTCTTTTGAAAAAGAGAGAGTATATCTTCATTACTCTTTCCTTTTTATTTCCCACTCAAAGGTATTGGTCTAAAAATAGTCCAAGGTGCCCGGGAGAGCGAGAAGTAATAACGTCGTACAATAATACTTTTACGACGTCAGCCAGCCTCGACTCCTGGGGGAAGTGGTTTAAAATGAATAAAATATTATTGATTAAATATTAAAAATTTTAATTCTGCAATTATTATCCTCTATTTTATATTTGCTATTTAATATTTGGGATTCTACGCACTCCCCTACTATAGGACTTGCAGTATTTTTTTTATTTACTTCTTATTCACCTCCGAGGAGCCTTTTTAGTCACCTCGGAGGTGGCCGGTAGGACTCCTACGAGGTGGATGTATTAGCAAATATGCTATAATCTGCAAATTCTATGAGTAAGGAACGAGTTTCTGGGTTAAATTCCCGACAAGAAGGGTTTATAAGGCCGGCTCCGGAACTTGGTCAACGATTGGTTCGGCCGGAATTAGGTTTAAAACCAATTAGCGAAGGAGTTTTATTTTCAAGAGTCGATGATAAACCAGTATCAGAACGACAAGATCCTGAACAAGGTTTGGAAGTTGATCAAGATAAAGTTCAGAAACCAGCCGGAGACTGGGAGCCGTTTCTTTTGGAGCCGAGTCCTGAGGACAGATTTGTAAACCTTTATGGCGGTCCATTCTCACAGCAAATGGAATTAAACCGGAAGAACGTAGAAAGATTTATTGAAGTCGCAGGTCTTGAAGGAAATATAACACTTGTTGATGTACCAAGAGATAGAAGAGCTGCCGGAGTAAGCGTCACAAGTGTAACACCAGAAGGCACGGCAACTGCGGGAAAAGTAAAATCCGCTGAAAAAAGAAAGACAGCTCATTCAACTTCTGAGGGATGGCGAATAGAAATCCCCGGAGAGGATATTTTAGATGAACTCTCAAGAAAAGAATCTAAAAATCCGCTAGATCAAAGATTTACAGCAAGATTTAGTCAGTTAATTAGAGATTCGATGAGAGAGATATTACTCAGAGAAAAACTAACTTCAGAAAAACACTCGATGTTTTGGAGAATTTTTGGTTCTTCCACGCCATGGTGGGGACTTCTTAGTGCGAGCGTTACTGATGGTAGTATTTCGTCTTCTGATTTGGTTTGGGCGATTGGTATTGCCGGCGTATATTATCCCTTCATGAATCTTCTTCCGAAACCTGCACAAATTCCGCGAAGCAGGGAAAACTTATCGTTTTATGAGTATTTTCTGCCATTTATTGAATTAGATAGGGTCTTGCGGGGGTTGGCATTTGTGAATTTGAAAGGGAGGAATTTGATACGGCTGAAAAAGATTGACGCCGATTGACCCCGATTGAATCGAGGTTAAATCGGTGTTGACAGGCAGTACTTGCTGTCAACCTGCGAGGTTGACAGCCTTTTGACCTCGTAGGTCGGGGACGCTCCTCCAAGGGGGCTATTTTTGGGGTACTGTATTAATCGTGACTATTCCGATTTCATTGGGAACGAGATGCTTTCCGTTTCCGTTTGCAAACCATAAGTCATTTTGCTTTTGCGCAGGAATAAATCCACCCGGCTCAATGCTATCGATATAAGGATTGTCCCCGCCAATATAAATGTAAAGATTTTTTGATTGCGCGCCCACTAAATCTTTTCCTATTCTGGCATTTATTACAATCCATGGGGATTTATCTCTGCCGCCCGAGGGATTATATCCATGTAAAGCAAGAGGATTTGAAATATCAAAGCTTTCCATATCTGTAGTTTGCTTTCCGTTTATTTCCGCAATGTTGTCCCAATTGACCAAGTTATCATTAGCACTTCCTTCTGGAGGGACCTCGGGTCTCGTCCTTATTCTGGCCTCTTTCGTAACCCTAAGCGTTCCTGTAAGAACTTCATTTGGGGAAGGCGGACCCTCCCTCAAAGAATCTACTATAACCTCTGCTACTCCGGCTCCTCCCATAATCGCTCCGGCAATACCTCCTGCTGCTACCACCGTCCCCGCGGTTTTTAGAAAATTTCTTCGACCCATGGTCCCTGGTTTTTGTATAGGGCTTGGTTTGGATTTCCCTCTTGTCCAACGCCAGCCGCCCCGCTTGTGCTCCAAAACTCCCTCTGTTTCACTTCCCGGTTGTCTCATAAATTAGATATTAACAAGGTCATTATTTTTTGTCAAACTGAATCAAATCAGATTCAGTTTAGAATGGCAAGCTCATATGGCGGGTTTTTTTGCGTTTCCCCAAAAACATAAATATCCTCACCGTTTTCAATTGCCTGAAGAATTTTTATGTATCTTACGAATATAGCATTTGTCCAGCCAAAACCGGATTGCATTAAATAATGGTAGTCAATTTTCGGTTTGTCACCTTTACTGCCGTCAATTCTTTCAAAAAAAGTTCCGTAACTTCTGAAAATTCTTGCGTGCGCATTAAGGGAATTTATAATAATTCTCTTCGC
This sequence comes from uncultured Gammaproteobacteria bacterium, assembly GCA_964408825.1. Taxonomy (GTDB): domain Bacteria; phylum Patescibacteriota; class Microgenomatia; order Levybacterales; family UBA12049; genus CAYPAU01. The sequence continues at coordinate 6,763 of CAYPAU010000018.1, read as the reverse complement.
ATCCTCTATAAAACCATACCTAAGAAGCCCTATGACGGTCAGATATTCAAGAGGAGGCCAGATATTAGGAAAATCCCACTGCTTGGGTTTTAGAACTTCCTTAATTGCAATCCTATATCTTAGAGGAATTTTTGCAAGATTTACCTTGGGAGCCAAGGATTCTTTTGAAGTTATGGCAAGACCATAATCGGTTTCAAAAGACGGAAGTTTCTTGACCATTCTTTTCGCCTGTTCAAGATTTGCGATGCCAACCCACATGGGCACAAAACCCGAAAGAGCAAAAAAGTCGCTTTGTCTTCTGTGAGCATATCCATAATCAAAATAGAAACCTTCTTCCTCGCTCCACATCAATTTATTAATTGCTTTCTTTCTTTTCTCTGCTTTTTCCGCCCAAAACAGCTCTTCCTTTTTATCTCCCGAAATAGTTGCGGTCATCTCAAAGTCTTTTTCGTATTTATAGAGATAGCAGTTTAAATCTACAGGAAGAAAATCATGGCATCTATTATAAAAACGCGACGTGAAGTCCCAACCCGATTCAAGCTCGGATGAGTAGGCATATCCCACGTCTCTGTCCCCGTATCTATTTAATTGATATTTGGGAATAAAGTGGTTATACAAATCAGAATTATTCCAGACATTATCGTATTCTTTTCTGGCAATTTCCATCTTGTCTTTAAGCCACTTAAGATGGCCAAAGGTCGAAGCAGGTTTTAATATCAAGTCTCCTACCGCACGCATTTTCGATCTGCTATGATTGCCGTTGTTAAAAGTTTTGTAAACATCAAAGATCATCGATGTTAGGAAAGGAGGCTGAGATCTTCCGACTGATGCATGGGAGTTAAAGTTTGGAATGATTCCATACTTGTCGAAAAGATAGGCAAAATTCTCAACCATTTCCTTCATCACCCATTCTCTTCTTGTTCCCATTAATCCCCTGAATATAAAAAAGGTGTCCCAGTAAAAAATGTAGGAGAATTTTTTGTCATTGGGAGTTATAAAATGATGAGGAATATCTAAGAAATTATTGTTTATTTTTTGTTTTGCAGGAACTCTAATTATTTTTTTCCAGTAAGAGCTTATATACTCAAGACAATCTTCATATTCTTTTTCATAATTTGTCTTTGGGTTTACTCTCTTTCCTAGTTGCTCAAAATGGGAAGCTAAAGCAGGAACTAACCTCGGAAAATGCATACAATTCTAGTATTGCTCTTTTGATATTTTTTGTCAATGTCTGACATAGTTAGAGAGACTCGCCGGTAATTTTTGACACCAGTTCTCTTAAAGGGAACAGCCCTTGGATGTCCTGGGGGTTTTCAGGCTTGATCTTAAAAAGAGTTGCCGAGGCTGGTTCTGGTAGGGTAATTCCTAATTCTTTTACTCGCCGATCGATCATTTCAAAAATTTCTTTAGGTTGGGCTTTGAAGTGGAAATCTTCCAGCTGCTCTAAGCTGATACCGAGCTTCGCATACATTTTTCTTAAAAGATCTGCCCCTATAACATAAACTACCTTAAGAGAGTCAACATAGAGTGGGCTTGAATTCATTCGACGCCATATCTGATCTTGGCCGGTGGGATCATTAAGATATTCTGCTAGAAGCTGGGTATTTAACTCATCAAAGTAATGTCCATGTTCCTGGCGTATATCAGTTTGCTCTTCGCTTATCCACTTGAATCCCCTTCTCCTGTTTGATGTAAAGGTCTCGGTACCGATCGTGACCTGTTCGGTTTCGACAATAACGTCGGTTTGGGCGTGAATAAATTCATGCATAATTAAGGCCCTAAAAACTGAAAGTTTATTAATCTCTGGATCATTACCATCAGGTTCTCCACCATAAATAATAATTGGTATAGCCTCGTATGTCGTCTGGGGGGCCACAACAATTCCAGCTTCACCTATAGGGGCGTCTTGCAATTGCTCTTCTGTAAGCCCTTGTTCTCTAAAGTAATCATTGCCGAAAACGAATATCTCTGTTTGAGGCGGATCTTTGGCAAATACTGTTTTGTAGAGATCAACAATGTAGGTTCTCAATTGATTCATGGTTTCCTCATTAATCACGCCGTAATTTTCGGCTTCATAATCTCTGATTTGACTACGAATTGCTTCGGCACGTAGAGGATCGGGAGTTAGCTCGGTTTCAGGTCTTTGAGGAGAACCCTCTTCTCTAGTTGTTCGACTGTAAAGTATTCCTCCGCCAAATGCAGAAATAGCTGCGATGACTGTCCCTGAAGCGGCAAGTTTCAAAAAATGTCGTCTGGTGATCCTGTTAGCGTCTTCCAGCCTTTGCTGGTTTCTTTTTGATAATGATCCATGACGAGAAAGCTCGTTGATTGTATATTTTGCCCGTTGGACTTGTGGCCCACCGCTAAAAAATCCGCCGATTCGTTCAAGCATGTTCATATTGGTGAAAGATTATAGCTGAATTCATTACGGAAGTCAACTATAGGCTAATCACATTACAACTTGCACGTCGCAGAAGCAAAATTGTGCAACGCAAGCATCGCACAATTTGAGCCCATTGTGCGAACACTTATGTCGCATAATGGACTTTCTTAAAAGATTATGATTATAATAAAGATGATGAAGGATTTACTAAGCTTAATAGATGAGTTTCTTGAGTATTTAGAGATTGAGAGAAACTGTTCAAAACTTACTATCCGCGATTATAGACATTATCTTAAAAGTTTTGATAAATGGTTTACCCAGCATGGTGGAAGCATTAAGAATCTTGATTTGGCAACTGTAAGAAAATATAGAGTTTACCTTTCAAATAGAGAAGATGCAAAAGGACTGACTCTGAAGAGAATCACTCAGAATTATTATGTAATTGCTCTTCGTTCGTTTCTGCGATATTTAATAAAAAACGATATCGAGACTCTTGAGCCCTCAAAAATTGATTTGCCTAAGGCTGAAAGCAGAAGCTTAAAATTTTTGGAAAGAGATCAAGTAGACAGATTAGTTACTTCAACGGATACTTCCAAAATTGAGGGGAAAAGAGATAGAGCAATTCTTGAGCTTCTCTTCTCTACCGGTCTTCGTGTTTCGGAGTTGGTTTCTTTAAACCGGGACAAAATTAATCTTCAAAGACGCGAGTTTGGAGTAATCGGAAAAGGCGGAAGAGCAAGAGTTGTCTTTGTCTCGGAGCGCGCTGCAAGGTCGCTTGATGATTATCTAAAAACACGTGAGGATATTTACAATCCCCTTTTTATCCGTTATTCCGGAAGAGAAATTCCTGAAAATCGCGGAGAAAAAATGAGACTAACTGCCCGATCGATTGAAAGGATTGTAAAAAAATATGTAAGAGCGGCGCGTTTGCCGGTCGATGCAACAGTACATACCCTACGTCATTCATTTGCAACAGATCTTCTTACGAATGGCGCGGATCTTCGCTCGGTTCAGGAAATGCTCGGCCACAAAAACATTTCTACAACCCAAATCTATACCCACGTAACGAACAAACAACTAAAAGATGTGCATGAAGCTTTTCACAGCGGAAATAAATAAGAGTTTATCCTGCCTGCCCGCCTTTGGAGGGAGTTTACCGAAGGATCCATGAGGTCCTCCCGGGGAATAAATAATTTTATTGGATTTCGTAGGTAAGGATGATGGTTAGTCTAATCGCGTTTTCTCCGGGTGTAATACTGGTTTCTCTTCCCGACCCTGCAGAATCTGCGGCTTTTTCAAGAAACGGTATAGGACTTATTCCGCCTTCTCGAAGTTCCTGAACATTAATTATCTTTCCCAGTTTTACCCCCGCGGATTTAGCAATACCTTGGGCTTTCTGCTTGGCATTACTAACAGCTTCTTTCCTAGCTTTTTCCTCCAATTCTGCTTTGGCCTTGTCTGAAAATCCAAACTGAATTTGGCCGACCAGATTTGCTCCAGCTGAAACAATTGCATCGACTGCTTTATTGGTATTTTGGATGTTTTTTAGTTTCAGCTCTATATTTTGGGTAACATTGTATCCTGTAATTCTCTGAGTTCCCTCGAAAGAGTAATTTGGATTTACGGAATAATTTGTAGTCTTGATATCTTTGTCCGAAATGTCTAAGTTTTTTAGATTGTCTAAAATTGAATTTATTGCATTGTTTGTTTGATTTTGCGCATCCGAAACATTTGGGGCATTTTTTGTAACACCAAAAGAGATGGTGACTTGATCCGGTACCCGGGAAGCACTTCCCTGCCCCTCAACTGTAAACGGAACGTCTTTCTGCGTGTTAATATTGTTTACCGTAAAAGGAATTGGTCCTGCAAGTTTGGTGTATATAAAAAGGAAGATAAAGAAAAAAAGAATTGCGCCAAATGCTGTATTCCCGCTGTTTTTAAATTTATCCATCCTAGTATAGTAATGGATTAATTTTTTGCTGTCAATAATTCTATTTTGAATTTAATAATAAATTGCTATAATGCAAACTGATGACAGTCGAGGGTGAAAAAAGACAGGTTCTCGTAAAGGACGCTCCCGCGGAGAATTTTGCGCATGGAATTTTTACAGTTGATTTACCTTCTGAATTTGGACCCAAAACCTCTGGAAAAGTAAGAGACATTTGGCAAAGAGATGGATCTCGAGTCATGGTGACAACCGATAGGCAATCCGCATTCGACCGATTGATTTGCACAGTTCCATTAAAGGGTTTGGTTCTTAATTTAATGTCTGCTTGGTGGTTTGAAAAGACTGAAGATATTGTCCCAAATCACTTTATCGATGCATATAAAAATGTACTAATTGCAAGGCAAGCAGCAGACGTAATTCCAGTTGAAATAGTTTGGAGAGAATATATGGCAAGAAGTGCGACATCGACTTCTGTCTATCGTGGTTACATAAATGAAGGCCGAAGAACAATTTATGGGATAGATTTTCCAGACGGAGTAAAACCAAACGAGAGATTTCCCATGGGTCCTATTCTGACTCCAACAACAAAAGCAGATGAAGGACACGATCTCGAACTTGATGAAGAACGCGCAAGAGAAATTGTTGACAGAATTGGTGGCGAAGGGACTTGGGAAAAGATTAGAGAAGCGAGCAGACAGCTGTTTGAATATGGGTCCCGGGTTCTTAGAGAAAATAGACTTATTCTTGTTGACACAAAGTATGAATTTGGGATCGATAAAAATGGAGAACTGATGCTTATCGATGAAATCCATACACCCGATTCTTCGAGAATTTGGAAAGCGGATTCATATCAAGAGAGATTTGAAAAAGGGGAAACTCCAGAAACTTTTGACAAAGAAATACTTAGAAGATGGCTTTCGGGTCATGGTTTCAGAGGGGAAGGGTTAGTCCCCGTTGTAGATCCAGATATTATTAATCAAATGAGAGATGCATATCTTAAACCATTTGTAGCTCTTACTGGCGTTGATCTAATTGGTGACTTATCAGAGTCTGAGATTAGAGAAGCAGTCATTCAATATTTTCGGGGGATTGATTCTTTATTTTCAGGGTAGTTTTCTGTGGCTTTTATGAGGTTTGAGAGGAGCATGGCGACGTTGACGGGACCGACTCCGCCAGGAGTAGGAGTATAAAAAGACGCAATATCTTTTATATCTTCTTCATTATAATCGCTATGGAATTTGCCATCCCCTCCCTTAAACATCCCGACACCTATTAAAATAGCACCCTTCTTGATATCAGATTTCGTAATTATGTTTGGTTTACCGACAGCAGAAATTACAATATCCGAATTTTTCAAAATTTCTTTTTTATTTGTGGTTTGACTCGTTACAATTAGGAGTTCAACCCCTAATTTTTGCAGAGTTTTTATGATTGGGCCGCCTGCGGTTGTCCCTCTGCCGATGACAGCAATTCTCCGATCTTTTAGCCAGTCAACTAACCTTAGCCAGTCGACTAACCTACGAGGTTCTCGAGTGTCAACCTCGTAGGTTGAGCCGTGAATTTCTTTTAGAATTTCCAAAACTGCCTCGGCGACGGGTGGGGAGAATTTTGAGCGGGGATGGAAGCCGTCGACGTCCTTTTCAGGATTTATCGAGTTTGCTATTCTGTTTTCGTCAACATGGATTGGCAAGGGTCTTTGAATAATAATTCCATGAACAGAAGTGTCGTTGTTTATTATTTGAACTTTTTTCAAAAGCTTTTCGGTTGAGGTTTGAAGACTTAAATTCTTAACAGTAATTTCTGCGTCGATCCCCTCTCCTTTTAATTTTTTTTGTGAAACATAAGCTTGCGATGCCTCATCAGTAGTCAAAGTAATTACATAGAGATGAGGAATAATTCCTTTTTCTTTAAGTTTTACAACTCTAATTTTTAGATCTTCGAAGATTTTTTGCGCAATTTCCCGGCCGTCTATTTTCATTACTATTTTCCAATAAAAGTGGCGGATGCGACGTGGTCGTTCGGATTTGAGTAGCGCATAAGGATTACTCCCTGAGTGTCCCGGGCAAGTCTTGGAATTGAGGAAATTTCAAGCTTTACAACCTGACCCCTTTTGGATGTAATTATCAGCTCTTCACAGCCTGTCGGAATAACCTGAGCAAACGCGACTTTCCCGGTTTTGCTTGTTACCTTCGCAACTTTTACTCCCTTCCCGCCCCTTACTTGACCTCTGAACAGTTTGCATGCGGTTTTTTTGCCAAGACCGTTTTCCATGATTGTCAGAAGATCATCATCGCCCGCCTTATTTATAACATCCATCCCGATTACAACATCATCTGCGTCGAGTCTAATCCCCCGAACTCCTCTAGTTGCTCTTCCCGTTGGTCTTACTCCTTTTTCGGAAAATCTAATTGCTTTACCGTTTTTGCTTGCCA
>CAYPAU010000017.1:0-16531 GCA_964408825.1 uncultured Gammaproteobacteria bacterium | reverse complement strand
GTTTGATCGGATGGTGAATTGAACACACCTCCTCCTTCTCTCAAACTCTGAGACCATGAATTTACGGCTCCTGATGAATCATCTTTTGAAATTTTTTCTATATCCTGATTGTCCACCGAACCGTTTCCGTTGACATCGCCGTACCACGTCCCTGCCCCCGCAAGATTATCCGGTACCTTGCAGGAAGCCTTAGGTTCATAACATGTAAAGCCTGAACCGGTCGTTGCCGTGTTGGAGCATCCGGCAGAATTGCAGGCCTTAATAGACCATGTGTAATCATGATTTGGGGTTATGCTTGCCGGATAAGAAGTAACGTTTCCGGTCGTTATTGTCGAGGTAGTATTTGTTGTTGTATCGGTCAGGGCGATTTGATAAGAAGTGGCATTTGCCGATGCGCTCCATGAAAGATTAATTGTGTACCCAAAGACATCGCATGACCGGTCAGTGGGGGCTGGGGGAGGAGGGGGGCAGATTTGGGATGTAAAGCCGCTGTTACTACTCCAGGATATATCTGATTCACCAGCGGAATTATAAGCAGAAACTCCCCATGTATAGCCGGTGTTTTGGGAGAGATTTGTCCAACTGTAATTTGTAGTGGTTACATCGCCATTCGGCAAGAGTTGCCAGACAGAACCGGTCCATTTGTAAACCCTATATCCCGTAGCTCCCGAGACAGAACCCCATGAGAGAGTGGCGGTTACGGTCCCGTTGGCCTGACAAGCTTGGGAGGTATTGAGACTGCTACTTGAAGGGGAGGATGGTGGAGGAATGCCGCAAGATCCGTCAACCTTGCAAACTTGATCGGAAGGGCAACCGCAGGTTCCGCAAGCATTTACGAGGGACCCTGATCCATTACAGTAGGTAGGTGGACTGCCGGATTTACAAGTATTATAAGGCGTCCCATCCGAGCAGGTGGAGGGGGGAGGAGGGAAAATCGCCTGACACGCATTTGTTCCACAGGCAGAAGTTGTGCAATAAACTCCAGAACCAAAACAGTTATTACCTCCACAAACATCTTGGCAGGTAGATAGAGATACTCCGCACATAACAGTTGATGTCCCCGAGGGGCAAGAGCCTTCATATGGAGGATTTACGGTGTCTATTGAGTAGGCGCTACAAGCACTAGATGAAACATTTGACCCTGCACAGCAGGTTTTGTATAGGTTCCCCCGATTGGTGTCATTTGGGTAATTTGGATCGCACGACCCGGCATTTAGGGAGGAATAGGAATTATACGGGTTTGTATGGCATTTATCCCCCGTAGACCCAACAACCGTATCATAAACCCATACCCATTTACACGAGCCTGGAGGATCTTCAACACAGCTCGTAGCATATTTAGTCCAGGCTGTATTGCCGGGTTGAGATGCACAATCACAGCTATCAGAACAGGAACTATTACAAACATTCGCTTGTTGCGTTGAGCAGGCTCCGGGACTTACACCACAGGCCGATGGTCCGGCGGAACAAGGAGCGAAAGAACAACCGAAACCATCGCAGATTGGTATGGCAGAAGTTTTAGCTGGAAGAAATAAATTGAAAACAAAAAAAGCTAGAAAAAAAATTAAAGTCGTTACGAAAAATATTAAGCTATTTTTTTTCATTTAGATTTATCATTTTCAAGTAATTTTTTGAGCAAATCTGATCCATCGCCATAATATACTTTGGTATTGGCAGAATGACCAAGGCTTCTATCGTCTACCGTATAATTTGTTTGTTTTGTTATTCTTACTGCAAGATTGTAGTCTCCTAAAGAATCTATTGTTTTATCTGAAAGCTCACTAATTACTTCCCCCTTCTTAGCCGACGATTTATTTGCATCGACTTTCCCATAAAAGATGAAACTGTATATTGCTGTTCTAGTCTCTATTGTGTTATCTCTGCCCACATTTATACTAACACCCGGATATAGAATACTTCTGTCTTTGAAGAAGAACGTGGCTGTGCCTTGAAAACCATCTACGGGCGAGAAGAGAGTGGTTTTTGGAGACAGTTTGTAAACAGCAAGCGAGCCATCTGTAATCGGATCCTGGATAAATTTTACAGATTTACAATATTTTTCTTCGAGAATAAGGCAACTTCCAGGCTTTGGTTCATTGGAAAGCCGTAAGGATAGATTTTGCGATATGTTTTGAGAAGACGAAGGATTAAGAAGAATGATTGCAAGAATTATGGTTACTAAAACTAATAAGATAACCCAGACAATGGGCCTTTTATAAAAAGGCTGCTGCATAGTTTAATAGTAAGGAAGAAATGAAGGGCTGTCAACCCTGATTTTCCCCGATTTGATCGGGGATTGATAAGGCTTAAGGGTTGTTAGAAGCAAGAAAGACCGGAACTTCTGACGTGTTATTCATAACAGATAATACCTTACTTGGGTTAATATCAAAAGACTTCCATGTGTTATTATCTCTGCCATTAATTGTTACATTAACAGAAGTACTAACGTCTGATACTTTATCTCCAAATGAACTCTGTAAGAAAGCATTCTCTGTGAATCCCTCCATAGATCCTGCTACAACAATATAACCCATTTCATTTCCGGGAACGGGGGCTCTCAAGCGTGTACCATCACCGTTACTATATAGCCATCCATAATAGGTATTTGCCAATACATCCACTTGTCCTGTATTGGGTATGATATTTACCAGAGGTAGATTACCTTCAAATAAGACTTTTACCATAGGGAATTGATAGTTTCCATAACCAGTAGAAAAGCTTATAGAGACATTCTTGTCTTTATTTCCATAACCTCTTATATCAACAGGAAGCGGAACAGTCCATTTTTCAGTCTCATTAGTCAATTTATCATTAATAAGTTTTAACACAACCGGGGCCTTGAGTACTACCCCTCCTGTCTGTTGGGTCTCAAGCCAAACATTTGGTTTATATTCACCGGCGTAGTCTTCAGGAGAAAGCCCATAAGGGTTGCCTTCAATAGCTCGGTATACCGGTTTTTTTCCGGTCTCGCTATCTTCAAGCTGGGCCCTAAGGCCTTCTATTTGAGGCACGTTCAAGACCTCTCCTGCTTCGGTTCCATAAATAATCCCATCTTCTGTCTGATTATATCCAATTGATGGGGTAGGTTCGGGTGAAGCTGTGGGCTCAGGCGTAGGGGAGACAGTGGGAGTAGCATTGTCTATGCTGGGTCGAGCGAAAGATGTGGTTGTTCCAGGAGGATTGGTTGAAGCAGTTGGTCCTTCGTCACCGCATCCGACTCCCGTTACCGTTAAAGCTCCTGCAGCAACTGCGCCTCCTGCTAGGCCAAAAAAGGCTCGTCTGGTCATTCTTCTTCCCGAAGAAGGTTTTTCCTGGATATTACTCATGCTATAAGCCTATTTTAGTAATATTATGCACTAATGTCAAGAGGACATTCAATTTTACACTTTTTTTATTTCTTTTACAAACCAACTTCTGATTTCCTTCCAATTCGCAGGTGCCAGCATTTCGGGCATCTCATCTTTATCCGCTTCCTCAAAAAAGATCAAAGCTTTTCTAATCATAATTTCTCTTTCGCTTAAATTACCATACTTTTTCTGGTAAAAACGCAAAAGTCTTTTTAATCCGAATTTTTGCGATAAAAAAAATATATCAATAAAATCCCTTTTTGTACCTCTTGCAATTATCGTATCAAGTTTCATGGCGCAAAGATCAGGCAGTGATGCCACTGTAAGATGGAGATACCTTACCGGAGAATCGATCTGTTTATGCATATATGAGAATAATGAGAATTTTACTTTGCCGATAGTACCTATCAAAGTCTGCCAGTCCCTTTGCAGTAAATTGAAGCTTAAGTCAATTTTCAGTTTTTCTTCCCATTGTTTCTCGTTAAATTCCGAAGGGGTAAAAAAATCTAAGTCGTCAGAGCGCCGATGTCCCAGTTGAAGCGCAATTGCCGTTCCCCCCGCAAGATAAGATTTTTCCGGAAGATTATTTGGCTTCAGCTTCTTAAGAAGGTTTTTTGTTGAGGGAGACAAGACATTTTCAAACATCTAAATTATAGATTAATTATAAATTTGACTTCCAGTAGTTTCGGGATTTAAGGGAAAGGCGCGTTTTTAGAACAACTTGTTTAATTTTCTTTTTGCCGAAAACTCTCTTCAGCCAGGAGACAGCTTTTTTGTCTCCGAGTTCCAGGATGCGCTTGATATAGTACTGCGGGTGATTCTTAGGAGTTGCTTTTTTGGCATCAATTTCCCAGAAATATTTTTGAATGTGTGAAGCAATAGGCATATTTATATTATATCAAATAATCGGGAAGTCAGCCAGCGCAACCAGCATTCAATATTTAACAGTAATCCGACCTGGGAGGTGGGCAAAGTTCTATTTTTTTATCGGACAATGTCAAGGCCTTGCTTAGCCTCGGATGGGGAGATTTTTATATTGGATCCAGACTCTTTTATGGAAAATATAAAATTAAAATCCGAGCCTGCTTTATTAATTAACATCTCGGAACTGTTTAGTTTTCCAATTACCTGTCCGTTGGCAACTTCGCTTCCAGATTTGGCTGAAATTTCAATTGCGTCTTTCTCAAATTCGTAAACTGCCTGCCTTTCGCTACTATCGGTGACAGTTATGACAGTTAATGAACCTTGACTGGCTGTCTTTATGCTTCCTGCAATCGCCGATAGAATTTTCTCGTCTTTGGGTATATTGCTAAATCCCAAAGCAGAGAGAGTAGCTGTCTCTGTGTCTTCACTTATCTCAACTGCGGTTTTACAAAGGGAGAAAGAAACAGGACACCCGGCATAGGGTATTTTTGTTTCAATCTTATTTAATTCTTCGGGAGTTAGGGTTTTTTTCGTCACTTGCGTCTTGGTCTGATTTGTATTTGTTTTCTGTTGGGTGGGGAGGAAGGAGAGAAAGGGGAGTGAGTTTGAGACGGGAAGGATGTTGAAATAGTTCAGGGTTCCAAAGAGAATGGCAAGGCCCAGGATTACAAAACCGACTTCCAAAAGTCCCACCTCAAGGAGAAAAAAAGCGTTCCGCTTTTTTTCTCCCTCCTCCCTAACCGGCTGATTTACATGAGGGGGATTTTCTTGAGTCTCCATTAATTTAAAGTATCTACAATTAAGTTGGCTATGTCAAGAAGTGCTAATACCAACTAGTTTTGGGGGATGAAGGCGATTTTCCCGTCTTTTGTGAGAAGATTGGCAAGCGAGCCATGTATTATTTCTCCCTGTGGGCCAAATTGGTATATGGCCTGAAAGCCAGCCTGTTCTCCAAGTTTTAAAACATTTCTGCTTAAAGTCGTTAAGAGCGGGTCTCCCATTGAAGTTGGCTTAGCATTTCGATCTTCCTGCGTAAAAACCTTGGAGCCTTTAAAAGTAAAAAGGAGATGGAGCATGCCATTCTCGTTTTTGGTGTAAACCTGGGTTACAGGATCAAGTTCGCTCCCACCTTCACCCATGAAGTTATACATAAAGGACTGGCCTTCAACCGGAGAGTAAAAAACAGTGCCGACGGGAATATTTCCAATTCCAATAGCATTGGAATCTCCAAGGTCCTTAAGTACAAGATTTGGTGCTTTTCTTGGATCAAAATTTAGAAGTATTATAACCTCATCAAGAGTTTGCCCGCCTGCGTTTGCCGCATCAAGAAGAGACTGCGCCTCTCCCGCTGTCACCGGGGTAAAATATCTTTCCCAGTCTTGTTCGCCCGCAAGTTCAAGCCTGCCGTTTGCTATTGCCTGTTGAAGAGGCGAGATTTCATTTTGCGGATTTTCAGTTTGGATAATAATGCCTTCCGGAAGACCCGGGCTATCATTTTCGCCGCTGCCGCCGCAGGCGGCGGCTGCTTTTGCCAATGCTAAAACCGCAGCACTTTTAACTCCCAAAGACAAAAGGCCTCTTCTTGAAATTCTTCCGGGGTCTATTTCCGTATTGCTTCCCATTTCAATAGCGTAATTCTATTAACTCCTTTTTTGTTTGTCAAGAAGTGAAATATTTTCGGCGGGAATTTTAAATAGTATGATAGTAATCAGTCAGGGTTTAGGTTGTGAAGTTTTCGATGATTTCTGTTGCGAGGATACAGTAATCCTGATTTGTAATTTCAAGATCTCTGTCCGGGGGAGCGGACCATCCATATTGAACAAATTTTATACTCCCGTCCGGTCTTAACAAAAGAGCAGGATTATGGGGAGTTCCTGTATCTACGATAACTCCTTCATGGTCTTGAAGAATCGGTTTCCCCCCTTCTATTTGAAGGTAAAGAAGCCGGAGCTCTTGTCTGAATAATTCGTAAGTTATATGCCAAATCTCGGCCGGACTATGTCTCTGAGCTTTTTCCATATTCTGGTGGTTGATGTTAGCAGAACGGGATTAAAGAATCAACAGTCAATAGAATTATTTTTTGCGACTCAGCAAGCACATGTTGAGAATGACGCTCTCTCAAAATTTGGTCTGCTAAAACAAAGTTTCCCCGCTCTCTAAATGAAAGCCTTTCTAAAAGTCTGAATCTGAAAAGCAAGGACGATCCAACGGCTTTCAGTTCATTCTCAAATGACTTGCCCCGTCTTTAGTAGTTAATAGTTTTCTGTTAGTTGTCAACTGTCTGTGTTGTAGCCGGGAAAGAGGTCGAGTTTGATATTTTCTCTTGGGACTCCTTGTTCCTGCACAGTATCTCTAATTGATCGGACAAAGCTACTTGGGCCGGAGATGAAAAACAAAAAACGATTTATGATTGATGATTTACGATTTACGATTGACGATAAGGTTCTTTTATCGATGTGCTCTCCGATGAAATGCCGGATTTTAAAATTGGGATTTCTGGGAAGAAGCGATTCTAGTTCGTCCTTAAAGACGATATTTTCATCCTTGTTTGCATATAAAAGTTGTACGTTTAGGTTTTGCTTATTATGCGCGTATTCGACTAAGATAGAACGAAAAGGCGTTATTCCGATTCCGCCTGCAATAAAGATTAAGTTTCTCTTCGGGGCATCTACCACAAACTGCCCGTCAGGTCCGCTTGCCTCTATCTTGTCTCCAATTTTTAGGTTTGCAAGGGATTTTTTGAAAGTGCTTGACTTTTTGCTTATACGCGTTGTAATCATCACATGTCTTTCATACGGGGCAGAGGAGATGGTGAAATAACGGGTTACGCCACGGTTGTCGGGATTTTTAGTCGGAAGAGTATAAAACATAAACTGCCCCGGCTTCCACAAGGATTCTCTCTCGGGTTTGAAGATAAAAGAAAAAGCGTCTCCCGCCTCTTTCCTTTTTTCGATTAAAGTAAGTTTCACAAACAGTTTCTTTCTTGTACTTTTGTACCGACAAAAGTACCAAAAGCTCCTGACAAGCCTCCTCTCGTGCTTTTCAGATTAAACTCGCTTAACGAGCCCCTCCTGAAATGAAAGGTACCTCCCTGTTGCGTTCGTTTAATCCTTCATGCACTCAACACCGGATTGTCAAAATATAATATATGAAATTAGGATTCTTGGGATTTCAAAGCTTCAAAAATTTTATCCAATTCTCCATCTAAAATTGCGGGAAGATTATGGAAGGATTTATTTATTCTATGATCTGTTAGTCTGTCTTGGGGGAAATTGTAGGTCCTTATTTTCTCGGCTCTCATGCCTTTCCCAACCTGCGTTGATTTAAGTTCGGTGACAATTTTATTTTGTTTTTCAACTTCTGCCTCCCAAAGTTTTGCCCGAAGCATTCTCATGGCGTTTTCCCGGTTTTGCCCCTGAGAGCGCTCGGTCCTGCATGTTACAACTATTTCTGTGGGGATATGTTTTATCCGAACAGCCGTAGATACTTTGTTTACATTTTGCCCTCCGTGTCCCCCGGCTCTAAAGGCTTCAAATTCAATATCTGCAGGATTTATGTGAAGATCTATGTCTTCAAGTTCGGGAAGAACAGAAACGATAGCCGTTGATGTATGAACCCTTCCTCTTTTTTCCGTCTCGGGAATTCTCTGAACTCTATGCACACCCGCTTCATATTTAAAAAAACCAAAAGCATCAGGGCTGGAAATCCGGATCGCGCTATCATCAACCTGCTCAATTTTAAAGTTATTTTTCTGGGCAAATTTAGTATACATTCTGAGCAGTTCCTCGCTCCAAAACTTGGCTTCGTCTCCTCCAGCAGCGCCCTTAATTTCCATGATTATGTTTCTATTATCCAGGTTTTCCATCTCCGATGTGGGAGCTCCATTCACATCTGAGGTGACAGTAAGACTTTGCTCAAGGGCCTTTTTCTGGTTCTCTAAGTTTTTGATTTCCTCAGAAGCCAGAGAAGCCATAGAGGGATCATCTAGAAGTGTTCTCGCCTCTTCAAGTTTCTTTGTAATTTCTTCAATCTGTGTTTTTCTATAATCGCCCATGGTTTAAATTTACCATTTACCATTTACCATATACAAATTCAATGGTCAATTGTAAATAGTCAATAGTAGATTTACGCAGCTACTTGATTGACATTAGCATCTCTCGAAGAGTCTTTGGGGATTCCTGTTTCTTCTCTTGCGCTTTTTTGGCTTTCTTCACCACATACTGAGCGGCAACTTTTTGCTTATCCTGAAACTTTTGAATTCGGGAGGCCGAGTCGACGAATCTCTGCTCGCCTGTATAGAAAGGATGGCACTTATCGCAAAGCTCAATATGGATGTCTTCTTTTGTTGATCCCACGGTAAACCTGTTGCCGCAGGCGCAAACAACCTGTGCATCAAAATACTGTGGGTGAATTCCTGTTTTCATACTTTCGATAAACTCAGTATGATCCTGAGCGAAGTCGAAGGATCATATGGTATAATTATATCTTGTTTTGGGGATCATTACAAGCATGACAACTTCAGAAACCGGAAAATTAATCTATATAAGCGGCAGACATATTCCGACTTTTAATGGAGAGAAGCACAAGGAAAAATCTAGGGGAACTAAGATAAGCGAAGCTCTGAAGGGGAGACCAAAACCTCCCGATCAAGTAATAGTGCGAAGCACTGTATGGGAAAAAGTCAGACCTCTTTTTTTAAGAGGAGCTTTATTTGGAGAAATAGCACAGGTTACAGGTTTGACTCAAGAACAGATTAGGAATGCAGTATACAGGAAAAGACCACAGTGGCATTCCGCTCCTTCGGAGTTGTTTTCCAGGGAATTAGAAGAGGAAAGAAGAAGGAGAGCGGCTGCCCCGGGTAAGCCGAAAAGATTAAAAGACAGAACTGTCTCGGATCATGAAAGGAATGATGCGATATTTGCCCGGGAGCTATTTAATAAAGAATTTGTTTTGGACGACTTATCATATTACACGAGACTTTCTCAAGGTTACAGAATTAAAGGAAGGAATTTGCCTTCCTCTTTTCTCGACAGGTTAAGGCTTGAAGTTTTTTTAAGAGCATTAGAGAATGCTAGAGGGGGAAATCTTGCGCTATTAAATTCCTACAGAAATATAGGTCTTGGAATTGATCCCTTTTGGTTTGAATCGACCCTGGCAATAGAAGAAGATTTTGTAGCAACAATTTTAGACAGCAGACCCCTTGGAGTTGACGAAGACGCACTTGGTTATTTCAGGACAGATAAGGATGGTAACAAATGGAGGGAGCCCATTGCAAACGGGGAAAGCGGAATAATTGTAGATTCATCAAGACAGGCACTGGGAAGAAGATTTATCCGAGAATGGAAGCCGACAGCAAGTTAAATGAAACTGTTTTCTGGCTGCGGGTCTTAAGTTTTTTGATAGTAATTTTATTTTCCTTCTGCTCATTGGGTCCAAGAATTAAAACAAATTCAATGCCTTTTTTGTCTGCATATTTTAACTGCTTATCCAAGGGTGCATTTTCGTCAAGAAAGATCTCACATGGAATATTTTCTTCTCTTAATTTTTTGTAAATTTCAAGCGATTTGTCCTTATAATCTTTATCAAAAATTGTGACAAGAACTTTTGTCTGGGGTAAATTTCCGGGAAAAAGATTAAACTCCCTCATCGCTTCAACTAATCGATCAAAACCAAAAGAAAAACCCACTGCCGGTATTGATTTATTGGCAAAAGATCCAATAAGATTATCATATCTTCCGCCACCTGCCACAGATCCTCCTTCATATCCTTCAACCTTAACTTCAAAAATCATCCCGGTATAGTAATCCAGTCCACGAGCCAAAAATGGTGAAAATTGAACAGTGGATTTGTCGAGTCCTATCTCATCAAGCATTAACATTAGTTTGTTTGTATCTTCGGTCGGTTCGAGTGTTTTTATTTGATCAACTAAGTCTTCAGATAATCCTGCTTTTTTTAACTCAGCTTTGACGAGATCTTCAGGTTGTTTTCCGAGCTTATCCAAGCTTATTATTGATTTTTTATCTAAACCCTTAAATAGTTTTCTATCGTTTATTTGAATCTTAAAATTCTTAAATCCTAATTCTTTCAAACATTTTTCCGCAACTGCAATTATTTCCGCATCAGAAAGGGGAGAGTCAGAGCCGACAATATCAGCATCCATTTGAAGAAATTCGCGAAAGCGTCCTTTCTGGGTATTTTCGGCGCGCCACACATTTGAGATTTGATATCTTTTAAACGGCATTGGCAAATCATTTTGGTACTGAGCGACAACTCGGGCAAGGGGAACAGTCTGATCATAGCGGAGAGCAACTTTTCTTTTTCCAAGGTCTTCAAATCGGTACATAAGCTTGTCGCCTTCCTCTCCGTATTTTCCAAGAAGAACTTCCTCGTATTCAAGAGCCGGAGTTTCCAGAGGTTCAAAGCCATAGGACTCAAAGACCGACCTGAGTTTCTCAATCAGCCACTGTCTTTTCCTTGCTTCCTTTGGTAAGAAATCACGAAACCCTTTAAGGGTTCTTGCTTGAATCTTAGACATATTTTTATAATAGCACATTTAGCTATATCGGGTTATCATTTCTTTCTCCCATAACACTTGCTTTTCTTTCACAAAAATTGCAAGAAGCAGTAAAAATGACTGCATTGTGAGAAATCATTTTTTCTTCTCTGCTAAAACCTTCACTAAGTCTGCAATCCTCAGGGTCAAAAGGACAGACTATTTCTTCTGCAATTTTTTTCCAAGCCAGCTGTCCAGCTTTTTCTTTCATGTTTCACCTCCTTTCCACAAAAAAACCGCCTTTCGGCGGTATGTCCTTGTTTAGAAAAATTATTACTTTTTAAGCACAAGAAATCACACCGCCATAACGGTCAGCGTGATGATAGTAAGCTTGTGCAAAACTTTTCATAGTTATAGAAAGTTATAGAAAGGGAGTATCTCATAAAAGCAATTGCTTGTCAAATTTTTATATCTCAATAAGGTTCTTTGGGGAATGGGTGAGAGGTCGGAGATTATTTTTTTCTAGAACAAACAAGTCCTCAATGCGGACGCCGCCGAAGCCTTTAGTATAAATTCCCGGCTCTATTGAAAAAACCATACCGGGTTTTAAAATGTCTTTTGATTTTGGAGAAAGCCGAGGTGATTCATGAACTTCTATTCCGATTCCGTGGCCTAAGGAGTGGGGAATGGAAGGATAACCACTTTGGACAATATGGTTTCGAGCCATGTCATCAATAGATTTACCATTTACCATTGCCCATTTACCATTTATTGATAGATTGTTCAATTGCTCTGCTGCTCGCTTTTGTGCATCCAAAACGGTGCCGTAGATTTTTTTAAATTTCTCATCCGCTTTGCCGAAGAAGACTGTCCGTGTCATATCAGAGCAGTAGTTTTCAAACTTTGCCCCGAAGTCTAAAAGTACTATGTTATTAGTTATTAGCTTTTCGTTATTAGTTTTATAGTGGGGCATTGAAGAATTCTTGCCAAAAGCAACGATTGGGGGAAATGAAGGGTCGGACCCTGTTTTTTTAATAAACATCTCAAGTTCAAAGGCAATTTCTTTTTCAGTAATACCGGTTTTAAGTTTCCCCAGAATAAAATCAAAAGCCAAGTCTGCGATTTTACACGCTTTTTGTATTTTTGAAATTTCATTTTTGCTCTTTAGAATTCTTAAGTTTTCCAACTCTTCTAAATTTTTGAGCTTAAAGTATTTTTTTAATTTTTTGTATTCACCTACACTTAGATCATATTCTTCAATCCCAAGCTTCTTAATTTTCGAAGATAACCTTTTAAGGGTTTGGTAAAGACTACCCGACTGTACTTCTAAAATTTCAAACCCGGGAATTTGGGACACTGCTTCCGAGTATCTTCCGTCGGTTATTAAGAAATTTTGCTTTTGCGTTATTAATAAAAAAGCTTCTCTTTCAAAATACGAAAATCCGGAGTATCCCGTGAGATAAATAATATTTGGGACAGAAGATATCAATATGGCATCAAGATTTTTAAGATGCAATAAAACATTTTTGATTTTATTGTCCATTTTATGGAGTATTTGTTGGAGATGAGGATTCCTTAGACGCAGAAACTTTTATTTTCGGATTTTTAGAAACACCCGGTAAGACAATTACCCGCGAAGCCTGGATCAAACTTGCGTCCTTCTTATCCGCGAAGCCTACTATTATGATACTTTCCCCTGTTTCAATTTTTGAAAAACCGGATTTTAAAAGCTGCCTTTTTTCCAAATCGTAGGAAAAAGTTCTGGTTGAAGTTTGGACATCGATTTTGTATTCTTTTCCATCCTCCGTATTTACAGAAAGGGTGAAGTTTTCGCTATCAATTGAAGATACCGCACCATGGATTATCGCAGGCATAATGAGGGTTTCGATAAATCTTGCAAGAATTCTTCTTGACTCTTTATTATAAAGTCCCAGGACTCCAAGTTTATCGCCTTTTCTTATGTCGGAAATTCCAAATGAGGTTTTTGAGGAGGGGGAGCTAAACTTGGTAAACTCATCTACATCGACGAATCTTGTATTTCCGTTTATATCATTTAGTGTTATTTGAGTATTTGAGACTCCCGATACTTCTCCTATAATTCCTCTTTTTTCAACAAGTTTTAGGGCCGCCACCCGGGAGGCAATCTTATTGGTCAGAGAATCTATTTGCTTTTGAAGAGTGTTTGGCGAAGGCGTTGGGGTCTTAGTTGGAGTTTCGGTCGGGGTTTGAGATATCGCGAAGGAAAAGGAAGTAAAGACGTATAGATATAAGGATATTAAGAAGACAGATATTATGATATTAAGATATAAAGGTTTTTTCATTTAAAACTCTTCGGTTGAGAAGGTAACTGTTCTTCTAATTTTTATCTCCTCGCCAGTTTTAGATATCGCGGTAATTTCAATAAGATTCTGCCCGTCATCTATATTTATAGTTGTTGAAAAATCTCCGCCTGCATTTGGTGATAGGACTTCTTGATCAAGGGGGGAGATAATGATTACAACGGAATCCTTACCCGTGGTTCCTTCAACGGGGACGACTTTTTTTGAAACTACCGATTCGTCCCGGGGACTTTTTAGCGTCAGAAATACTGAGGGTTTTGGGGTTGGTGTCGGTTTTGTGATTACAATTTTTTTGGAAGGTTCTTCGGGTTTTCTCGTAGACTGATAAAGATAAAATGCTCCTCCAGTAACCAGTATTCCTACCAAAACGGCAATAAAAGAAAGAATAACCTTTTCAGTCTTCATTTTTGGATAAAGGCATGATAAGGCAAAAAGAACTACTTGTCAAGAAAATTATTTCTATGATAGGATGAGTTACATGGAAATTGCAGTTTTAGATAAAGAGACGATTAGAATTAAAGGAAAGAATGCAAGTTTTATTATTGATCCGACGTCTTCGATTTCTAAAACCTCGGCCGATGCAATAATATTTCTAACAGATGTTTCTGATGTCAACGGGCCTTCTTCAAAAGTTTCGGACGCAAGAGTAATTATAAAAGGACCCGGAAGTTACGAGATAGGAGGAGTAAGAATATCGGGGACAAAATCAGGCAGAGATTTCTATTACTCTTTTAATATCGATGGACTTGCGATTTTTATAGGAATAGGTAGCATGCGATATATTGGTTTTAAATGTTGACTCAAGTTTTAAAGAATCAATGATATCATCTTTTGAGCCATCCGTTGCACTACTTTTCGGAGAGGGGGCGGCCGATGCGGTGGGGGGTTTAGGCAAAGATCATGAAACACTTTCAAAATTTCCTGTTACCTTCGATAAATTACCGGAAGATACTCAAATAATATTATTGCAATAATATATGGCAGGGATAAAAGTTCCTCCCCACAATGAAGAAGCAGAGGGAAGCGTTCTTGGGTCAATGCTTATTGATAAAGATGCTATAAGTATTGTTTCGGAGATCGTTAGTCCTTCGGATTTTTATAATAATACCAATAGCATTATCTATCAAGCGATGCTCTTTTTGTATGAGAAGAGAAGACCTATCGATATCTTAACTTTAGCCACAGAGCTTAAAAAAAATAAAAACGATAACAAGATTGACGTGGCCTATTTAACAGGTTTGGTTGAGATTGTTCCAACAGCGGCAAACGTTGAATATTATGCAAAAATAATAAAAGAAAATTCAACAAAAAGATCCTTAATTTCCCTAGGAGGAGAGATAGCTCAGATGGGCTTTATGGAGGATAGGGAGGCAGAGGAACTCTTGGATAAGGCAGAATCAGTAATCTTTACAATCTCCCAGGGACATGGAGCAAGAGGGTTTGTTCAGCTTAAAGAGATGCTTGCCGAGAGCTTCGATAGAATTGATGAACTTCATAAGGGGGAGGGAGGTCTTCGCGGAGTAAAGACCGGTTTTGTAGATTTAGATAATATACTTTCGGGAGCGCAGGCTTCAAACCTTCTTATTTTGGCAGCAAGACCGGGACAGGGAAAAACCGCAATGATCTCAAATATTTCACAATATGTTGCGGTTTCCGAGAAAGTACCTGTGGGAATTTTTTCTTTGGAGATGAGTCAGGAAGAAATAGTGGACAGGCTTTTAGTAGGACAGGCGGATGTGGATGCATGGAGACTTAAGACGGGAAAGTTATCAGAAAATGATTTTACTAAATTATCAGAAGCCATGGGTATTTTGGCCGATGCTCCTATATACATAGATGATACACCGGGAATTTCGGTTTCTGAGATAAGAACAAGAGCAAGAAGACTTCAGCTAGAGCACAAGATTGGACTTTTGATAGTCGACTATCTTCAACTTGTTGATCCGGGAAAACATTATGACAACAGAGTTCAAGAGGTCTCAATGGTCTCACAGGCATTGAAAAATTTAGCCAGGGAACTTAAGATTCCTGTTATTGCCGTTTCTCAATTGTCCCGTGCAGTCGAGCATAGGGGAGAGAAAAAACCTCAACTTGCCGATCTTCGCGAATCCGGCGCAATTGAACAGGATGCCGATGTAGTTATGTTTCTTTACAGAATGGAGGAGGCAGTGGGGAATGTAATTCCTACGAAACTTTTGATAGCCAAACACAGAAACGGACCGACAGGAGAAATAGATTTACTTTTTAAGGGAGATAGGATAAGATTTTATAATGTGGAGAAAAAAAGAGAAGAATAATTTGAGAGGGGGTGAATATATTTATGGACGACCAAAATAATCAAGGAGGCATGGGTCAGGGAGGAGATCAAAATCAACCTGCTTCGCCGGGAGGCGGACCACAGCAGCCGGCAGATCAGGGAGGAACGCAGACACCGCAAACTCCCTCTCCTTCTCAAGGTTGGGAAACTCCTGCCTCTCCCGGACAAGAGACTCCGGCTGGCGGAGATCAGGGAGGAACGCAAACACCGCAGGGACAAGGCGATGAAGGACAGAATCCTTCGGATACGGGCGGTGGAGCACCGGGAATGTAGTTTTACTTAAGTAAGATTAAATGACGAGGACCTTAAGAAATTAAGGTTCTTGTTGTGCAAGAGATGATTTTAAAAGCCCTGCAATGATAGCAGCATCCGCAAGACTCTCGCTACTATCCACCGACTGCGCAACTTTCTCGACTCTTTCTCTGCCTTTTTGAAGTTCCATTAAGGGAGCAGTGAAATTGGTTTTATCAACTTTAAACTTGGGGCTCTCGGACATTTCTAGAATTATTACAGAACTTAAAAGATGTGTCAAGATGAATAAAAAGGGTGGAGTGTGCCGGCGGTCGGAGTCGAACCGACATGAACTTGCGTTCATAGCTTTTTGAGAGCTACGTGTCTACCAGTTCCACCACACCGGCAAAAATAATTCAAAGCTCAAAGTGAAAAGTTAAAAGTTAAGGTCCAAAAATTTTTAATTTTAAACTGTAATTTTGCATTTTTAACTTTGCAATTTGAATTTCTATATTATATACTTTCCCTTATGATACATTCAACTATGCTCAGTATCATGGTCCTTCGACAAGCTCAGGATTCTGGGTGCAATCGAAGAATGAGGAGACTCGAACCATGACACTTCAAGAAATTTACGATTTGGCAGTCGAGATGGGGATTAAGGCCGATCCCAGGGGAGAAGGCGGGGTCAAAAAATTCCTTGCAAGGACGAATAAAGAATACGAAGATCTGCCTGCCAAAAAAAAGGAATTTTTTGACAAAGAATCTCTAAAAAATCCCTACTCTGACAGCCGGATTCTTTATGGCGATCCCAAAACTCCGGTTAAAAAATTTATGGCAGGGATAGATGCAGGAGTTGCGGATCTTCTACTTTTGGACA
>CAYPAU010000016.1:5580-16736 GCA_964408825.1 uncultured Gammaproteobacteria bacterium | reverse complement strand
CTTTATAGCTCATAGGTTTTTTGCTTTCGACTTGAATTTTGTTCCCCGGCAAGAGCTTGACAATTTTTTCTTTCTCATCGAGCTTAGTTTTAAAAAAAACTCCGGGCCATGGAAAATAGGCTCTTATCATTCTGTCTATTTGAGATGAAGGTGGAGGATTTTCGATATCAATAAAACCGTCATTTTTCTTCAAAAGCTTTGAAAAAGTTGCTTTTGGGTGGTCTTGTTCCTCAGGTTTTAGACCACCTTTTATATATTGCTGCATAGTTTGATATAGATTGTCTGCTCCAATTTTGAAAAGCCTGTTTGACAGAGTTTCAAAAGTGTCTCGGTCATTTATCTCCACCTCTTTTTTAAACAATATTGGTCCATGGTCCACTTCTTCATCCATTTTTATAATTGTTATTCCTGTTTTTTTATCTCCTTCTAAAATTGTTGACTGAATAGGGGAGGCCCCGCGGTATTTCGGTAGAAGAGACGGGTGAATGTTTAAACTTCCGTATTTTGGAATATCGAGTATTTCTTTTTTCAATATCTTTCCAAAAGATGCTACCACAAATAAATCGGGGTTAAGTTTTTCTAAATTCTTTTTTTCTAGTTTTTGCTCAGGAGAGGTAAACGAAGCGACGAGATTGAAGTTTTTTTTAAGTACCTCCAAAACCGGTGCGACAAAACTTGAGCTGCCGAAAAATACAGTTTTCATTATAACTCGATTTCTTCGAATACATCTTCGCCTTTTTCATTTCTGTGGGATTTGTATAAAGTGCCATTTTGCTCAAGAACTCTTTCTGTAAAAAGAATACCGTTTAGATGATCGGCTTCATGCTGAATAACGGTGGCTATGAAGCCCTTAAATGTTTTTATGTGTTTTTTGCCCTTCTCGTTTAAGAAAGAGAGAGTTATCTCAGGGTTTCTTTTTACTTCTCCCCAAATTCCCGGAAGAGAAAGACAGCCTTCAAGCTTTGTCCGTCCTTTCTTTTTTTTGGAATTTGAATTATCACCTTGCCTGCCGGCCCGCTTCGCTGCGAGGCGAGCAGGCAGGTTTTTCTCCTCGATAATTTTTGGATTAATAAAAACTTTTATAGGTGATTTAGGAGTAGGCTTAATCAGAAAAATGGCGAAAGGTTTTCCGACTTGAGGAGCAGCAAGACCAACGCCTTCAGGATCTTCTGCGGAGAGAAGTGTTTTTTTCATCTCTTCAATAAGTTTTAAAGTTTCTCCATCAACTCTCCGTACAGAGACAGCTTTTTCGGAAAGTATTTCCGATGGAGCCGTAATTATCTTAAGCATTACGAAATTATAGCATGAAAAGTTTTACACTGGTAATTTACCTTGCGGATTAGCAGTTGGGGACTGTTGTGGGGAAGGGATACGGTTTAGGAATCTGAAGGAGTCCACCATTTTAGAAAAAGTAGGCAAAACTTCTTGAAATTCAGTCACAAGTGCTGAAAATGTAATACTCCAAGCCAATCCCTGATTTAAAAAGACATAATATATTTGCTCATTTTCGGTGCCCAAGAAATCAAATTGGTGTCTTATAGTCCAGGCATCGATCCCATCAATCTTTGCTCCGGGAGAGTCATAAATTGGAGTATCGGGACTGTCCGATTTTCTAATACTTTCCTTAAGTCTTCCAATGACTTGATCTTTATATTCCTCAAGGGTTAAATTACCAGTCGAGATCGCACTTATAATCACCTGTCCCTCTCCTGAGAATTCATCGAATTCCTTCCCGCTTAATCCCTGCTCTTCGATATGAAAAATTTGCCAATTGGATGGATAAGAAATTCTATAAGGGTAATCTTTTGAAGTAAATTCAGGCCAAGTTGGGTTTTCGCTGCCTTCGCAGCCGATTGATAAAGAAATTGCTACCCCCAATGCAGTAGTTCCACTTGCAATTAATAAACTTCGCCTAGTTAATTTTCGGTTTAATAATTGAAGTCCTTTTTCATGTTGATTTCCCATGACCGCTAATATATCATCCGGAAGTTACAAAATCAAGAAAAAAAAATTTGCAGTTTATTTATCGGAGTCTGAAGGTTTGGACAGCATCTTTAAGAAGAACGTCCTTTTCATCGTAATAAATATCCTCTTTTGCACTTATAGCGATGTTCCATCCCAAACCGTCTTTTACAAAAACATACCTTTCAAATGTAGTTCCGACTGCTTCATTTCCTCCGCGCACAGTGTAAACACCAACCCCTTCAACCATAAATCCGGCATCAACAGTGTCGAAATCAGGATGCCTTTCTTGTTGTTGATATGCATATTCTTGCGCGGTAGAAACCTCAACCGGCTCAGCGTATATGGAAAGGCTAGAAGTTGAGTCATCCTCCTCCTTGAAGGTAAAGGAATCAGTATTTTCTCGGGGTTGATAAGATTCCTGTGTCCATCCGGGAGGAATTCCGATTTGATAAGGCAATTTGTCTGAGGTAAACAATTCCCAGCCGGGCTGAAGTTCGACATCGGATCCGCTTTGTTCACCTACATTGTTATTTCCCGAAGCTCCATTTCCCTGAGGCGTGCCGTCTTTTTTCTCTGAACTTCCGCAGCCGATTACTAAACCAAGACCCAATCCAGCGACAGTTGTTGCCCCTCCGACTAGCAGTGTTCTTCTGTTTAATTTTACATTTCCGAACTTCTCCGTAATAAAATCAGCCAAAGAGGGTGGTGCAGAATTAATTTGCTCGCGGGGATTTCCCATAACCGAAACTATAGCAAAAGACTTTTTCAAAATCAATAGGGAAAAGACTACGGAAGTAATCTAAAAGAGTTCATCATGTGTTCCATTATCAATTGGTATTTATCTCTTTCTCCGGGATCAGCCTCGATCCTGAATATCCAAGCTTTACCGTCGAGTAAGATTATAAAATCCCTTCTTTCTTGCTCTCCAATATATTCATCGGTGTAATGAAGAGGATATTCAAGGACAATGGAAGGATTGCCGTTTATTTCAGGGCCTTTATAGGTTGTCATCTCTTTTAAACTTAAGACTTCTTCATACCAACTTTCATCCCACTCCTTCTTTAGCCTTTCAACATATTCTTCAAGTGTTTCGCCCGGAAAAGCTTCATTGCTTAATACGAAAATACTTGGATCATACCCAAACATAGTAATGTCTAAAGTTATTACATTCCAATCTCCGGGAAACTCAATTTCAAACTCCGGAGTTCTCCATAAATCCCACTGGCTCACAGTGACCTGCTCAACATTGGGAGTTTTTACAGGTTCTGGTTTTTGTTCGGACTCCTCGGTCGGACAGTCTATGAGAATGGTATTGGGTCCGCAAAACTTTCCATTGGTATATCGGGGCTCATTAATATTGGGGTAATCTTCTCTGGTTGAATAAATATCAAAAACATCTATGTCGACCCTTTTTCCGTCAACAATTTTAAAAAATGCCCAGTGATCATGGGGCCAGTCTAATCTCTCCTGTCCATTATCATCTATAACTCCGGTAGAGCCTGCTTGTCCAATAATATCATGCATTTTTATGTCCTTTGTACCCGATCCACAATCTGGAATTGAGGGTTCTATTGAGAGTAAATGCCCGCTGTATTCATAGTATGTTTCTCCATCAAAATCGTGGTCTATCAAAACGGCATTTCCCTGTCTTGAAGGAGGATTTGCACAAGCTTTACCGTCTGCGCCTGCAAGAACTGGAAACGTAGTCCATGTCGCCGAAGCGTCTAGCTCTCCTCTTATAATATCCATAGCAAAATGCTTGGGATTAAATCCTTTCCATGCTTGTTGAAGATTCATTTTCGAATCCGGAGGAAAAGGAAGATCAACAAATCTGCCTTCATTAGATATGCCTTCCTCTGCCTGGGGAGTTGGGTCGGCATCATCAGTCCCCGGTTTATCAGAGTTGTCAAGCTGTCCTCTGGCTACAAATCCAATTGCTCCTACAGCGACAAAAGCGGGGATAATAAAGGGAGCCTTTGCAACTAATCCTCCAAAAATAGAACCAAGAATGCTTTTGGCAGATATAGGAATAAGCCCTTCTCTTACAAGGACTGCCTCCGCCGATTTTATTTTGTTGCGATCTTGTAAAAAAAAATATTCTATCTCTTCAGGGGTGGGGCCAATTATACCAAAATTTCTTCCTGCCTCATTTCTCATGTTTTACTTACTTTTCCTCGAAAGTTTTTAGGGTATCTTGTGCCTGACCGTCGTTTGAAGCTATGTAATTTAAGATATACTTCATTTGTTCCTTTGCTTTTTCAAGATAGCTTCTGTCTACCACTTTCCCGTTTTTATCAAGAGCCTTTTGATAATAGAAAAGCCCCAGTGCATATCTTGGGTCTCTATAGTTGGGTTTCATTTTTATAGTTCCCTCCAAGACTTTTATTCCCTCGTCTATATTGCCGTTTTGTCCCTCAATTACTCCTAAATTATAATTAATACTCGCATCATTTGGAGAAAGAGCTTGGGCGCGCCGGGCAGCATCGAGCGCCTCCCCAAGCATATTGGGATCAATTTGGGCGAGTGTATAAAAAATTCTGATTCTGCTTTTTAGGAAAACAAAATTATTAGGATACGAAGAAGTTATCTGATTGTTTTGGGTGATGGCCTCCTGAGACAAGGAGAGGGCAGTACTGGATGATTCGGTGGCGTTTTTATTCTGGGGAGAAGAAAGTATTGAAACTGCCAAAACCGCATTGTTTACGGCAAACTCGTCTCTAAAGACAGGTTCACCCGGACGGGCCTGGACTGCTTTTTGAAGATAAGGGAAAGCCTCCTGAGGGTAGCCTGCTTTATTTAGATTATTTCCGTAGCCGTAAGCCTTGTCTGCATTCCAGAAGACAAGAAGACTATAGATAAGATAAAGACCAAAAAGAGTTATCACTGAAACCGCAACCCATTGAAAAGGCGACGGTTGCCCTTCGGATTTTTGTACCTTGGGAATTGCCAAATACTTTTCAAAATCTATCAAATTTGATAGAGCCAAAAAGAAAGCAGGGACCAGAAACAAATAAACATTGACTATTACGACTGAGAAGCCGAAAAAATTGGTTACAGATATCGTGGAATATGAAGCAAGAAAGGCGAGAACCAGAAATTTTCCATTTTCCATTTTCCATTTTCCATCTTCATCTTTCAGCACGTTTTTAATCGATTTCCACAAAAACCAGCCTATCATCAAAATATAAGTTCCGAGGCCAAAAATACCGCTCGTTGCAAGGAGGTTTAAAAATTCGTTGTGCGCCTTGTTATAGAGAAAATTCCACTCGGACGTTAAATTATGCTCGGGAGATTTATATTTATAATACGCGAATGCAAAAGTTTCAACCCCTGTTCCGAAAAGTGGATTATTTTTCCATGCGTTTATTGCGCCCTGCCAGACAAGAAGCCGTATCCTTCCCGAGTCGGTTCCTCCAAGCTCTCCGGTATGAAAGGGAGCAGGTTTCTCAACTTTTGGTTGGGAAGGGGGCGGGGGAGGACTTACAGCAGTCTTAAGACTTCCATAAGAAAATTTGTTTAGGAAATTAAAGGGCGATCCTATGAAAAAAGTAGAAATTAGCAAAACTCCGACCAAGATTATCGTAGGAAAAAGGTTTAATTTTTTTCTGTAAATCCAGAATGATCCGCCAAAAAGAATGGCCAAAGATATCCAGACGGCCAGAAAACCGGACCTTGAACCTGAATAGAGAAGGGAGACATAAAATAAGATAAAAGATATTAGATAATAAATGCTAGATAGGCTGGGTCTTGGGAGATCAAACTTTAAAACTTTAATTTTTTTGCTGAGTTTTTCCCTTGCTCTTTCTATAAAAAAAGCTGCTGAGACCGGGATTAAAATTGCCATGTAAGCAGCAAGCCAATCCGGCTGTCCTAAGGTTGAGAATATTCTGACTTTTGGCTGAAAATCCTCAGACCAGCATGAGACATCAAAATTTCCGCGGAAGATAAGGCAGGTCGGATCGTAGCCGAAATGAGAGGGGATGCCCCAAAGAGAGACAATCAAGCCCGCAATTAGGCTAATGTTTAAAATTCGTCTTACGGTGTGGGTTGCGATGCTCGTATCGGTTTGGTTTTCGTCAAACGGCTTAACCCGATTAAATCGGGGTTGACTATGGCCTTTGACTATACGGGCGGCGAAACCTTTTGCCGATTGGCCAAAACTTGAAAGATTACTGACAAAAGCATAGTAGAGGAAGATGTAAAGAATTGTCGATAAAAGTCCGCCGTTGAACCTTGAATAGTATCCCCATATGGAGACATGCTTATCCCATGAGAAGAGAGTTGATAGAATTTGCGAAGTGAGGAAAAGAAGGATCGGAATATCGAATAGAGTTTTTTGGATTTTTATTCCGCCTAAGAGAAGCGATTTTACTCCCCAGGAGACCGCAATTATTATACCAAGTCCGAAGGCAAGCCACATTTTATTGAACTCAAAAAGCTCAGATGTGTCTCCGGCGAGAACCAGAGGAATCAAAAGAAAAAGGGCATAGAAGGAAAACTCGATAACCTTATTGCAGATGTTTATTAATTTCATTAATTAGGAAATTCAAATTTGAAATTTAAAATTTTCAATGAAAAATTAAAATTAAAAATTGAAAATTAATTTAATGCTATCACATTGGAAATCTTCGGACAATAGAGAATTCTCTGATGTCCAATATACTGGTATATCTTGCATGAGGGTTTTAATATCCAGTAAATACCAATGTCAAATTTCAAAGAGAAGAGATTGATTTAAGGGCATTTTCGAGGTTCAACCTCGATAAGATATTTTTCAGAATTAGGCGGTATTAAATCCTCGAACATGAAGGATTTCAGTCCTTGCTAGGCAGCGAATATCATCAGGCGTTAAGGTAAGTAAAGCTATAGTTTTACCTTCTGCATTTACAAACTCAACCTCGAATGCCTTACCATTTTTGTAAACATGCACCACGGTTCCCACGTCATCCCTTTTAAGGCCGTATTTTTCTATATTATTAGAAAGAACAACAGTATCTAATTCTTCAAACATATTTTCTCCTACCCGAATTATTATACAGGATATAAAGTTATAAAGCGAGCAATTTTCTGACCCTTTTCAATTATCCAAACCGTTCTTACTTTAATGACTCCACCGCTGGGCGTTTTGATTTTTCCGTTGATAATATATTTAACTCCATATACAGATGACAATTTCTGTCTTATTGATTGTTCTTGTACGATTTTATATATAGAGTTTTCAAATAAGCCAACATTCGTTTCATCAAAACCGAGATTTTTAAAAAATCTTGCCTTAAATTTCCCCGTTGCATGAGTTTCAGAAAGTAGATAATTTTTCAATTTTTCTTTAGGGATAACAACACTTTTGCGATTGGGAAGCTTCATTTACTTAATTATATAGTAAATCAGATATGTCAAATACTACTAATAAATACCATATAATACCAATAAACAAGCGACAAATTTTACAGAGAAGAGATTGATTTGGAGACATTTTCGAGGTTTAACCTCGATAAAGGTAATTTTTATAGCTAGCTACTGGACTGGGGAGCAGGCGGAGATTTAATAAAATCTGTAATTGTCCTGGCAGTGGTAATGCTGTTTTGAACTTCAGTTATCTTTTGCCTCTCCTGTCTTTCTCTCTCGCCCGCAATTTCTTTGCTTTTTGCAATTGTCAGCTTTATAGTTGCGGGTCTATAATCTAGTTTTTTGGTTGCAAAACTAAATCTCCTGCCGCGAGGCTCTTCAAGAACAACCGCACGAGCATTATAAAATCCCTGCCTTTCTGTTCCTTCCGGATTGTCCTCGAATTGTTTTGCCCTTGCATCAATAAAATCACTTAAACTATTTGCATCAGGCGGGCCCGTTGGTTCTAATGTCATTATTCCATCTTTGGTAAATGCCATGAATCCCTTTGACCCGTCAGGAGATACGGGTGCTCTTAAAACTAGGACTCGCGAGTCATATCCTTTGGAATCATTTTTCTCCCCAAATTTCGCGAAATACCAGCCGGAATTTTCTACATCTTCTTCCATCTGATCAATGACATTTATCCACTCCTGCTGCTCAAGTTTGCGAGCTTCTTCAAGAGTTTTTGGTGGTTCATTTGGCCAGTTTTCGGGAGCAGGTCCTTTGGTTGCGTCCCATGCGGTACCGATAACTCCGGTAGGGCCGACTTGTGGATCATCTCCGGCGTCCATTGTGGGAGTTGAGACTTCCGGTGGTAAGCCGGATCGAACATCGGTGTCGGCGGGTGGAGGAGTCGCTCCGAGGTCTTCCGGTTTTGGTCCTTGCCCTTCCATATCTACTTTTAATGTGTCAGAATTTTCGGGCGTTGTCAACCCCGATTCTGGCGGGGTCAACCCAGAATTTGAAATTTGTCTGCCATGCAACTTCTCATCTTGTGCATCTTGGATGCTTGCCCTGATAGTTTCGCCGACCAAATTAATATCAGGAATCTCGTCCTCAACTTTTACTGTATGTCCGTTTCCCCCAAGGCGTATGAAGTGCCCGTCATAGCCGGCATTCTTTAGATATACATCGGGGTTTTTTGCTGCAGAACCTATCGCATCAGACATAATACTTGTACCATCTATTACAACTCTTGGCCCATCTTTGGTCAACACAATCCACTCAATTTCCGAACCTCCATATGATCCTTTTCCGGGAATGATATTTCTATGTCTTAGAAAATATGCTCTTAAATCCTGACCTGTCTGGCTATCTACTTGTCCAACTTTTGCAATTCCGGGGACATTTTCCAAATCGTCCAAGACGGATGACCAATTCTGTCTTTCCGGAGGAGTTTGAGTTTGCGACTCTGTAAAAAGAGATCGTACCTGGTCAAATTCAGAAAGAGCACTTGCTATTTCTTTGACTCCAATGGTCGCCTCCTGAAAAGTATCATCACTCTTATTACCTTTAAGTCTTGATGCTAAAGCCGCTAAGGGATTTGGAATCTTAATTCTTGGTTTCTGCGGAAGCGCAACTGATTCAGCAAATTCTGCCATGTAATTTTACTATTTCACATAGAAATTTTTTTTTCAAGATGGTATCATGAATACTACCAATTAATTTTTAATTTTAAATTTAAAATTTGAAATGAAAACTAAAATAATAAATTCTTCAAACATTAAGAAAAGTAAGAAGTATGACTTAGAAGAACGTACGGCAAAATTTGCAAAAAGGCACCCAAAAATGTAGTAACTATTCCAATTATCAGCCAACTAGTAAAATCTGGCACTAGTATGGGAGCGAATTATACTGAGGCAAATGGAGCAAGTTCCAAAAAAGACTTCAAGAACAAAATTTTTATTTGTAAAAAGGAATCAAAAGAAACAAAGTACTGGTTAAGAATGCTTGCAAAAGCAGCCCTGAACTAAAAGAAGAATGTCTAGAATTGTGGAAGGAAGCGCAAGAATTAACATTAATTTTTTCGAAAATAGCGTTAAATACCGGTACTTAAATAATTTGGATTTAGTGTTTGGTTTAAAATTGAAAATTTAAAATTTCAAATTTATCAGGTTATGTTGAATAAACTTTTTTCTCTTTTTTCATACGACATCGGTATAGATTTGGGGACTTCAAATACTCTGGTCTGGGTTAAGGGCAAGGGAATTGCGATAAGAGAGCCATCTGTGGTCGCCATGCATAAAAAGACAAAAAAGGTTATAGCAATAGGGACGGAGGCCAAAAAGATGCTTGGAAAAACACCGCCGAATATACTGACAATCAAGCCTCTTCGCGGTGGTGTCATCGCAGATTTTGACGCAACATCCTCGATGATTTCATATTACATTGCCTCGATTCACGAGGTCGGAAACATTCTACCGGTGGGGCTTTCAAAACCAAAGGTTGTCATTGGAATTCCATCGGCCGTGACCGAGGTTCAAAGACGGGCAGTCTGGGAGGCCGCGTTAAACGCGGGAGCAAGAGAAGCCTTTTTGATCGAGGAACCGATGGCGGCGGCCATTGGTGAGGGCGTATCTGTCTTCTCTTCAACCGGGTCGATGATTGTCGATATAGGAGGGGGAACGACCGAGATTGCATTAATTTCTTTGGGGGGAATTGTGTTAAGTAAGTCAATTTTATCGGCAGGAGATGAGATGGATCGGGCTATTTTGCATTATATAAGACTTCGACATGGTTTACTCTTGGGAGAAAAGACCGCGGAGGACATAAAAATTAGGATTGGAAGCGCCACAGAGAGTTCAAAATTCAAAGTTCAAAATTCAAAATTGAAAGAAGAAAAATCTCGTCTAAAGGACGATCATCCTTTGGCCGAAAAAATTGAAGAGAAAGAAATATCAAAATCAGAAATTGAAAAAAATAGGGATAGGGTTGCGATTGTAAGAGGGATGGATATTGAGACAGGACTGCCTAAAAGTCTGAAAGTAACAGAAGTTGAGATCCGCGAGGCCTTAGCGCCTATTGTTTCGGAAATTGTAGATGCAATTTCCGGTGTGATAGAGGATGCGCCTCCTGAGCTTACGACAGATATATTGGAACATGGAATACTTCTGACCGGCGGCGGATCCAATCTTCCCGGCATTGAACAAGTAATAGTCGAGAGAACCCATATACCGGTAATAAAATCAGAAGATCCCCTAACGAGTGTTGCGCGGGGGACAGGGAAGGTGCTTGAAGACGAGAGTCTTCTTCAGAGGGTCAAAGTAATCGGCGGGTTAAAGTAAAAAATTTCCCTCTTCTTTTCTGCCGAGAAAAGAAGCAAAATCTCTTGACAAGTTTATTCTCTTCTCTTGTGCCGACAAGAGAAGCAGAAACTCTTCGCCAAGTGGTGCTCGTGCTTTCAAATCTCGCTCGCTTATCGGGAGATAACGCCCTCTGCCCGACCGCGTCAGACGCGGCGAGGGTTCTCCCTGATGCGCTCGCTCAATTCTCATGCACTGCGCTCCAAAAGGCGAATAAAAGCGAAATGCGTACGTTTAATTACTAATGCACTAGATATCGGATTGTCAAAAATCATTTAATATACAACTAATCGCTAATTCCTAGTTGCTATTCGCTATTCGCTATTTTCCGGGGTTGTAAGGGGAGCTTAAAAAGTCTAAAATTTACAATATGTCCAAGAGGAGCAAATTTTTTTCTGTCTTTTTTTTTTTTTTTTTCCTCTTGGCTCATATATTTATTTTTTAATAAATCGTTCCTGTCAAATTTCCTTCTTTTTTCCTTTTCAATCGAATTTTGCCAAA
>CAYPAU010000016.1:0-5570 GCA_964408825.1 uncultured Gammaproteobacteria bacterium | reverse complement strand
ATTTACAATATGACCAAGAGGAGCAAATTTTTTCTGCCTTTTTTTTTCTTCTTATCCTTTCGGTCCTAATAAAAAAATAAAAAAAAACCGTCCCTATCAATATTCCAGCATCTTTACTTGCCAAAGCTATTTCGCCACTTCAGAGTATGAGCTTCTCAGCCTTTAATTTTCTTTCAAAGACTGATTCAAGAATAAGACAACTTGAGGAAGAGAATAGAAATCTTGTAAAAAAATTAATTGAACAAGATATCTTGATCTCAGACAATAAGGCTTTACGCGACCAATTTGAAACAACTTATCCTAAAAGTTCTAGTCTAGTGCCGGCAAGAGTTGTCGGAGCCCCAAGTTTTATACCCGGAGTAACAAGTCCTTCTATTTTTATTATCGACAAAGGCACAAATGATGGAGTAAAGGTTGGAAGTGCAGTTGTTGTAAAAAATATTTTAGTCGGCAAGATAGTTTCTTCCTCACTTTACTTTTCAAAAGTTATTTTAGCCACGAATCCGTCCCTTTCCTTGA
Source organism: uncultured Gammaproteobacteria bacterium (assembly GCA_964408825.1). GTDB lineage: Bacteria > Patescibacteriota > Microgenomatia > Levybacterales > UBA12049 > CAYPAU01. Next base: position 5,051 of record CAYPAU010000016.1, on the reverse strand, counting down.
TAGTCAAAGGTCAGAGGGGAGCGTCCGGGATCATAAAAGGCGAGGGAGGAAGACAAATGCTTTTGGATAATGTTGCTCAAGAAGGTGATATAAAGGAAGGAGATTATATTGTCACAAAGGGAGAACAAAATGAAGACGGAACCGGAACTGCGCCAGATCTAGTCGTCGGAAAAATTGTTTCAATTGATAAAAAACCAAGCGCGGTTTTCCAAAAAGGGAAGGTAGAGAGCCCACTTGATTTTTCGGCGCTTTCAACAGTATTCGTTCTTATCTACTAAGATGGCTTTTCTTACAGTTTTATTTATAATTTTTGTAATTCTTGAAGTGTCTGTTACGACGATTCCTCTTACCCTGATACTTCTTCTTAATTTCGCAGTAGCTTCAAGAAAAACTCAAGTATTTGTATTTGCCTTTATCCTGGGAATTCTAATCGACATAATGCTTGGCAATGCGGTGGGACAGACAAGTATTTTCTATATAATTTTTCTTTCCGTAGTTTTCCTTTATGATCGAAAGTTTGACATTCAAACTTTTCCCTTTGTTTTTATTGCCTCCTTCTTAGGAAGTTTTCTCTATCTTGTCATTTATGATTCACGTCTTCTACTGCCCACCTCTTTAACAAGTGCTCTAATAAGCATTTTTCTCTTCCGATTAATAATTGTGGCAGACAGACTCCATATAAGAGAAAGGTCGATAGAACTTGAATATGAAAAATAAGACAGGAGTAGCTTTTCCAGACTTTATAAGGACGGAGAAGCTGTCGGGGGGAAAAGGTGTATCCTACAAAGAATACCGTCTGCGGGAATATTTTCTGCCAGTCTTTTTGGTTCTTATAGCTTCAGGACTTCTTCTTAGACTATTTTTTATCCAAATATTAAAAGGAGATTATTACAGAAAACTGTCCGATGGCAACAGAATAAGAACTATTTCAGTCTATGCTCCAAGAGGTGCAATTCTTGACAGGAACGGAAAGTCCTTGGTATATAACACGCCGGGCTTTAGAAAGAACGTTTTAGGAAAAACAAAGCTTTTGTCAACGGAGGAGGCCTTAACCTTGATTTCAAAAGGAGAGAAGAACCTTGAGGTCGATACTTTAAGATATTATCCTTATGAAGAAGTGTTTTCTCATGTTTTAGGATACATCGGACAAATTTCCAAAGAGGAACTTAGGGAGGAAAGATTTTCAGATTATCGCCAAAGTGATCTAATAGGTAAAAGTAGCATAGAAAATGAGTATGAGCTCTTTCTTGTAGGAACAGACGGAAAAGAGCTTATTGAGGTAGACAGTCTGGGGAGGGAGATTAGGAGGCTCGGTCGGACAGATCCGATCCCCGGGCAAGATATTATTTTAAATTTGGATTTTAACATTCAAAAGGCAGCTTTTGAAGCATCAAAAAAAATCAAAAAGGGTGCGGTAATTGTTTCAAGTCCATATGGTGAAATTTTAGCTCTTATCTCAAAACCTTCTTTTGATCCCAACCTTTTTACCATGGGGGAAAGTTACAGAACCTCATCGTCCTCGAGCTATCGGGACTTATCAAGTATTCTCTCAGACGGCAAAAATCAGCCTCTCTTAAACCGCGCGATAGGAGGAATATATCCTCCCGGCTCGACATTTAAATTGGTCGTAGCGGCCTCCGGACTTAGTAATAAAATAATTGACCAAAATTTTACCGTTGAGGATACTGGAAGGATAAATGTAGGGACATTTTCTTTCTCAAACTGGTATTTTACCCAATATGGGCGAACCGACGGGATAGTCAATATAGTAAAAGGTATAAAAAGGTCAAACGATGTTTTCTTTTATAAATTGGGGGAAAAGATAGGAGTTGATAAAATTTCCCAGACGGCCGCAAATTTTGGACTTGGAGAAAAAACAGGAATAGATTTGTCAGGAGAATCCTCGGGGCTTGTCCCAACACCCCTTTGGAAGGAGAAAGAACTGGGAGAGAACTGGTATTTAGGAGATACGTATAATTACAGTATCGGTCAGGGTTTTATTTTGACTACCCCTCTTCAGGTAAATTCCTGGACCGGGACAATTGCAAACGGGGGAGATTTATATAGACCACATTTGATGAAAAATGATAAATCTAACAAACCCGTAGAAAAGGGAGTTATTCCAAGGGACGCAGTCGAGCTTATAAGGGAGGGGATGAGGCAATCCTGTTCTCCGGGTGGGGTCGCATGGCCATTGTTCGAGTTTACAGTTAAAAACTCAAAGTTAAAAGTTGATGGACGCAATTATTTGGAAGCTCCAAAGGCGACAGTTTCTTCGGATTTTAAAGATTACCGCAAGATTTCGATGGCTTGTAAGACCGGAACAGCAGAGCATGGAGGTAAGGAAACTCTTCCTCATGCGTGGATAACACTTTTTGCACCTGCCTATGATCCTGAGATTGTCGTTACGATTTTATCTGAAGAAAGTGGGGAAGGTTCAAATGTAGCTGCCCCAATTGCCAAGAAAATCCTCGAAGATTATTTTGGAAGAAAAAACTGAGATCAGACTCGTTTTGCTTTTTCTGCTAAATATCTTTGTATTCCTTCCTCGACTCTTCTAGGCAAAGGGTCACTGGCCTTTCGGGAAACAAGCCTTGTCCATCTTACAATTCGGCCTGTTGTCTCAACCGTATCTTTGCTTTTTGAGTAGAGAACATGACGAGGAAGATTGTCTTTACCTTTAGGATCAAAGAGAGGTTCTGATGGCTCCACATAATAATAGTCTTGAGCCTCGCCGGGACTACCCCCCTCAGGAGTTTGCTTAATTGCTACTACTTGAATATTATCTCCTTGTATTACAACGCCGTCCGAATGCGCGTTAAAAAGAGACTGCGGGCCGTCTCCCCCTATTGCATCTTTTAGAGGACCTTCTGTTATATCGGGCCTGAGCCTGTACCATGGAGAGGTAGGAAATCTCAGGTTTTTTCCGGTCTTATTCAAATCCTCAGGCAATGTGGATTTCAAAGGGATTGTTTCCGAAGCCGGTTGACTTTTTTTAAACAAACCTCTTATCTTATCGGGTATACCGATTTCCATGATAACAAATCATAGCAAACGGATAAAATTTGTCAAATTTGTTCTTTACTTTTGGGGAAATTTGAAACATTATTAGTAATATGGAGGAGAGGAATTATTGGTTGGGATTTTCGGTTTTCTCAGGAATAGGTCCACATAGGTTTAAGAAATTATTGGCAGAGTTTAAAAGTGCAGAAAAAGCATGGAAGGCGCCTTTGGATTCTTTGAAAAAGGCTATTGGAGATATAACTTCAGAGAAATTTGACGATTTCCGGAAAGACTTCTCAATCAGTGATTACCTCTTAAAACTTAAGAAAAAAGACAGCTGGTTTATTACTTGGGACGACTCAGCTTACCCTTCTTTACTTTTACAGATTAAAAACCCGCCTTTTGTTCTTTTTGGACGCGGCTTAACCTTTGACAAACTCAAAGATGAACTTTCTAAAACTCTCGCGATCGTCGGAACTCGAAAACTCACAAACTACGGAAGAGAAGTTACCGAATTATTCACAAGGGATCTTTCTGCCTTCGGATCCACAATAGTTTCAGGACTTGCTTTGGGCATTGACTCTGTTTCGCATCAAACTGCTTTGGAGGCAGGCGGAAAAACTATTGCGGTTCTAGGCTGCGGTGTTGACTGCTGTACGCCGACAACCAATCAGGGTTTATACGATAGGATTATAAAAGGGAATGGCGCGGTAATCTCGGAAGTCCCCTTATCATATATGCCCGGAAAAGGCCTTTTTCCGTCTCGAAACAGGATAATTTCGGGTTTGTCTTTGGGCGTTTTGATTACGGAGGGCGCAGAGGATTCGGGGTCTTTGATAACAGGCAATCTTGCTTTTTCTCAAGGAAGAAAAGTCTTTGCAGTGCCAGGACCAATTACATCCGATTTCTCAAAAGGACCATATAAATTAATTAGGGCCGGGGCAAAATTGGTAACGTCGGCGCAGGACATAATTAAAGAATTAGGAATTATGAATTATGCCCGCCCCGCTTCGCTTGGCGAGGCCGGGGAATCAGGAATTAAAAAATCAGGAAAAATAATAGAAGGAGACACGAAAGAGGAGAGGAAAATTTTGGAGGTTTTGGAGAATGAGAGTTTGCATTTTGATGAGATTGTCAGAAAGACGAAGATTCCCTCAAATCTTCTCGGCAGCACTCTTTCGATTATGGAGGTAAAGGGGTTTGTAGATAATTTAGGAGGAGGGCTTTTCGCCGTTAAGAAATAGAAAGGGATCCTCTTTTGTTAGTCCTTCCTCACAAGTTATTATAAAATCAATAGTCATAAAGATATGATCGCCAATCATTGCCCCTTCTCCCAACCTGGATACTCTTTTATATACAACGCGCCTGTCTTTACTGGTTTCATTTGCTAGAAGAAGCTTAGCGGTTTTGATACTCCCTTCCCTGAGTGCCTCATGGCCCTGAAATCCGAGCAAGTCAGCAGCATGAGCAAGAGAAAGTGCTGATTTTAACCCCAAGCTTGGGTCGCGTAGCTTTCCAAGAATTGACTCCATAAGTCTTAAATATTTTATTTGGCTTAAGGTTTCTGTATCATTAATTCTTTCTGCCATCACAACCGCATAATCTAAAAACTGATGGTACAAATCTATGGGTCTTAAAGTAGGGTTTTTTACTTGGTCGGGAAGCTGGGGTTTTAATTTACCTCCCTCTGTACTGTTAAACATAAAATCGGATTATAACAGGAGATTTTCTTTAAATCAAGCTATTTTACCAATCGTTTTCGGTGCGTTTGCGGATGATGATCCTCTTGTATGATTTTATTTAAAAATTTTAAAAATTAAAACCTATTCAGATAATGTATTATATATTAATATATTAGACAGTGCCCGCGTTCTTAAAAATCTAGTTTGTCTACGTACAAGAAAAGTTTTTTTAGCTTTCGTCATTCTCAATTTAACCCGAAATATGGATTCCAGGAATCGGAAATTAAAGTTTCGTCTCTTGACAATTATGGTATAGTTTAAAATAAACTGGAAAAGTTCATGAATCCCGTTAAAGACCGATTCTAT
>CAYPAU010000015.1:0-18873 GCA_964408825.1 uncultured Gammaproteobacteria bacterium | reverse complement strand
CTACAGAAATTGGCAGGGCGGAATCAATGATTGCGCAGTCTGTTGCCCTGGCTTTTGGGGAAGATAAAGTTGAGGTTTTAAAACTTTACAGAAAGCTTGGAAATTTCGGTTTGGCAGCGCAATCATTAAGTGAAAAGTTAAAAGTTAAAAGTTCAAAGTTATCCGTAAGCGAAGTTTTTGAGGAACTTTTGAAAATTGCCAAATTCCAAGGCATGGGGACAGTTGAAAAAAAGGTTGGAACACTTTCGGAACTTCTTGGGAAACTCGATCCGATTTCGGCAAAGCATGTTGTAAATATTCCTTTGGGAACTTTACGTTTGGGGATTGGTGGGCCAACCATCCTTGATGCTTTATCTCTTGCAAAAAATCACGACAAGAGTCTCCGCCCAGTTCTTGAAGATGCATATAACAAAACAAGCGATCTTGGATATGTTGCAGAAACTTTTTATAAAAAAGGGGTAGAGGGGATAAAGCATGTAAAACTTGTGATAGGAAAGCCTGTAAGACCTGCTTTGGCAGAAAGACTTCCTTCGGCTGACGAGGCAATCAAAAGACTTGGAAAAGAGTTTGCGGCAGAACCTAAGTTTGACGGATTTAGAGTGCAAGTACATCTTGACAGGTCGAAGATTCATGGCTCTTCGTCTGCCCATGTTGCTCGAGACGCTCGCAATAATGGTTTGAAATCTTCAAAAGTTCCCCGCTCGCTAAATGAAAAAGGATTACAAACTAAATCCCCCAAAATTTCTGGATCCTTTTTCAGTTCTCTCTCAAATGGACAGACTTTAGAGCCTTCGATTTCCGGAGTTCAGCTTTTTTCAAGAAATCTTGAAAATACAACCCATGCTTTTCCGGACATTGTTGAGGGAGTGATTAAAGAGGTTAAGGCGAAATCCGCAATTTTGGAGGGTGAGGCAATCGCCTATAATCCTGTAACATCTGAGTTTTTGCCTTTTCAGGAAACAACTAAAAGAAGAAGAAAATATAAGATTGAGGAAATGGCAAAAAAACTCCCGTTGGTAATGTTTGCATTCGACATTCTTTATCTTGATGGAAAAGATGTTACGCAAAAACCTTATAGAGAAAGAAGAAAACTTCTTGAAAAGATTTTAAATAGGGACCTGCCTGTCGGCAGGCAGGAAAATAAGGTAATAAGACTTGCACAAGAGAGGGTTCTTCATTCCTCAAGAGATATTATTGAATTTTTCAATGAGGAGATCTCAGAGGGACTCGAGGGACTCATGCTTAAGAAACTTGATAGTCCTTATGTGGCAGGAGGACGGGGATTTCACTGGGTTAAGTTTAAACGCTCTCAGGCAGGAGAGCTTACCGATACTGTCGATTGCGTTTTGTTGGGAGTATTTACAGGGAGGGGAAAAAGAACCGAGTTTGGAGTGGGGGGGCTACTCGTCGGAGTTTATGATGATAAGAAGGACGAATTTGTTTCAGTCTCAAGAATCGATATGGGACTAACAGTTTGTGAGTTTCGAAAGTTGACTGAAATTTCAAAACATATAATGGTATATCATAAACCGGCAAGAGTGAACTCCGATATCGCTCCTTCTGTCTGGGTTGAGCCAAAGGTCGTTTTGGAAATAGTTGCCGATGAAATTACACGATCCCCAATTCATACAGCCGGCCGGGACAAGGAAGGTTTTGGATATGCTCTAAGATTCCCAAGATTGGTAAAGTTTCGCGAAGCCGATAAAAGAGCCGAGGATGCCACAACTGTCGAGGAGGTAATAAAACTCTACAAACAGCAGTTCTCCCATAACAAGAAATCCAACTCCGCATAAAGCTTCGATGGATGAAATAATTGACAAATTAGGATTTCAGTGTTATTCTAAGCCCCTGCTCAAGTTTGCATGAGTAACGAGGACAGACAACCAATCCCTCCATTAGACCGAAAGTTCTATCATTATAAACCAAGTCAGGGAGAACTTTTTGCCTCTTTTGTTTATTATACGTTAAGGACTAAAGGCGATTTTTCAACTATGCCTTCAGGCCAACAGCTAATTGCCCAAGGATTAAAAACTGCAGCAGGTAATATTCCTCAGTTGCTTACTCTCCTTGACACAAACGGTGAACTGGGATTTGAAGCAAGAGAAATTTTAGACAAACTCCAAAAAGATGGTTTTATAATTGAAGCAGAAGGAAGGTATCAGTTAACAGAGAAGCAAAAACACACTGATACTTTTGCTTCGGCCTCAACGACTTTATTTACTCCCGAAGGAATAGACCTTCTAAGGGGCGCTGCTGCCGCTGCTCAAAAAATGTGGTCTACTCAGAAGTCATAGTGTTATAATAATCTGGTGACTTTTACCACTGATTTACATCTTCATTCCAAATATTCACGCGCGGTTTCTCAGCAGATGATTTTGTCTGAGATGGCTAGATGGGCAAGATTAAAGGGCTTGGATATAATTTCTGCAACAGATTTCACTCATCCTCTCTGGTTTCGGGAACTAAAGTCACAATTAAAAGAAGTATCGGAAGGATTGTACGGTTTGAGACAGGCGACAAGGGACAAGGGACAAGGGAAAGAGCCGCTTTTTCTTTTGACGACTGAATTATCAAGCATTTATAAACAGGGGGATAAATTGCGCCGGATTCATAATCTGGTCTTTGCGCCAAATCTTGAGACGGTTGAAAAGATAAATAAAGAGCTTACTAAAAAATCTTTTAATCTAATAGCAGACGGAAGACCGATTCTTGGTTTATCCTCTAGAAATCTTGCCGAACTTCTGTTTGCAATTGATGAAAATATCTTGATTATTCCATGCCATGTCTGGACTCCGCATTTTGGGATTTATGGAAGCGCCTCTGGGTTTGATTCCCTAGAAGAAGCATTTGGAGAATTTTCAAAATATATTTACGGGATTGAAACCGGTTTATCCAGTGATCCTGAGATGAACTGGACAATGGGAGAACTTAAAACTCGTTCAATATTGTCTTTCTCAGATGCCCATTCGGGGGCGAAGATGGGACGGGAAGCGACAGTCTTTACAATTCAAAAATCAAAAGTCAAAGGTCAAAATTATAATTCAAAAGTTAAAAATTCCTATACGGACATCGTAAATGCAATAAAAAGAGATCCGAAAGGGAAGCTTCAGATTCAATACACTATCGAATTTTATCCCGAGGAGGGGAAATATCATTACTCGGGGCACAGGAATTGCGGGATTGTCAGAGGACCGGAAGAAACCAGAAAAGATGGAAATATTTGCCCGGTTTGCAAAAGAAAATTGACAGAGGGGGTTTTATATAGGGTTCAACAACTTTCTGGAGATTCGTCTTTGGGAGGAATGGAAACAAAAATGAGCGAATCCGGAATTAAATGGTACATAGATAAAACAAAAAATCAACCTCCTTATGTTAAGCTTGTCCCACTTTTAGAGATAATAGCCGAGGCGGCTGACTCAACTGTTTCAAGCCAAAAGGCAAGGACAATTTTTACAAATCTAAGTGAATCTTTGGGGCCTGAAATTGAAATTCTACTCAAGACTCCAATAATAGAGATTGATAGGATCGCAGGATCAAAAGTTGCGCAGGGTCTTGATAAAGTAAGAAAAGGAGATATAGCCATAGATCCCGGGTATGACGGAGAATATGGAAGGGTTGGAATTTTTAGGGAAGATAAAGTTGAAGTTGAGGATAAAAGCCAGCTGGGTCTTGGATTTTAGGTTTTAATATGTTTGAAGACAGAACAGAGGCGGGAGAACTTCTTTTGGAGAAACTTTCCGAGTTTAGGAAAGACAAAGAAGCTTTGGTTTTGGGAATAACAAGAGGAGGGGTAGTTGTTGCAGACCGTATTGCAAGAAAACTCAAGCTTCCTCTCGACATAATTGTAATTAAAAAAATTGGAGCTCCTTTCAATCCCGAACTTGCAATCGGAGCAGTAGGTCCTGGAAGATCTGTTTATTGGGAGAAAAGACTCCTTAGGGAGGTTAATGTGACTTCAAAATATAAAAAGATTGCACTGGGAGACAAAAGACTTGAGAGAAGAAGTCTTGAGAGATATCTAAGAGGAGGGAGAAGGGCAAAGGCAGTAAAAGACAAAACTGTAATATTGGTTGACGATGGTGTCGCAACCGGAGCAACAGTTCTGGGAGCTCTATCTTATTTAAGATCTCAAAAGGCCAAAGAAGTGGTTCTGGCAACACCCGTTATTGCCAAAGATACATACAATAATATTGTTAAATATTTTGACTCAATCGTTGGAGTTTTAATTCCAGATAATTTAAATGCAGTCGGACAGTTTTATCAAGAATTTGGTCAAATTGAGAATGATGAGGTTAAAGATATAATAAAAAGACAAAAAAAATGAAATTAATAGTGGGCCTCGGTCCATCCTCATCTTACCGTTCGCCTTTTCAGTTCTATTCGAACACGGCTCATGGAGCGATTTGAGGAGGATCTCGCATTATTATGAAATTAATAGTGGGGCTCGGGAATCCGGGCGAGAAATACGAGAAAACGAAGCATAATAGTGGATTTAATGTGCTCGATAGATTCTTAAGAGATTTTAAAACATCTGGGAAAATAATCTGGGAAAATAATAATAAGTTCAAGAGTTACATTACAGAAATAGAATGGCAGCGCCGCTTTATACGTTCAGACCAGACAAATCTTGAGAGAGTTATTCTTATCAAACCTAAGACCTATATGAATAATTCAGGGCTAGCTGTTTTATTGGTTTCATCATTTTATAAAATAGACCCCTCTGACATTTGGGTAGTTCATGATGAAATTGACCTTCCTTTGGGAGCTATTAAGATAAGATTTGGCGGAGGTACAGCAGGGCACAAGGGGGTAACTTCTGTAATGGAAAAAATAGGTACGGATAAATTCTGGAGATTTAGGTTAGGAGTTGGTCATCCGCGTTTTAGCACAAAAGATAAAAGTTTAAAAGTTAAATACAATGGGGTTGATAAGTTTGTATTAAAAGAATTTGATCGAGGTGAGTTTGGTAAAGCAAGGGAGTTGGTAAAAAGAGCTTCGCAAGCAATAGAGGAGGCACTGGAAAAAGGTTTGGAAAGTGCAATGAATAGATTTAACACAAAGTAACTAAAAACTAAAAACTAATAACTAATAACTGACGAATGAAATCAATTAGAAACATATTAAAGAACTTTGATCCACTAAAAGATAAATATATATCTCGTGAATTTCAATCTTACGGTATTTATCTTGCGGAAAGCCTCGATGATTATAAGCACAGGGGTCTTTATATAAAACTTGCAAAAACTACTCATAGATCAATACTGGAGAAGGCGTTAAGCTTTGCAGTTGATTCAAGCGCCAAAAATAAAGGCGCACTTTTTATGTGGAAACTAAATCAGCTAAAAGCTGGTAAAAATAAATTTCAAATTTAAAATTTTTAATCAAATTTAAATTTTTAAAATTAAATTCTTTAAATTTCATTTCAAATTGAAAATTGAAAATTAAAAATTCCTATGACGGCTCATGTTTTTATCACAGGATTTGTTCAGGGAGTAGGGTACAGATACTTTGTCAAAAAAATTGCAAAAGAGCTCGGTTTGAGAGGGTGGGTTAAAAACCTTCCAGACGGTAGAGTTCAGGCCGAATTTTATGGAGAAAAGGAAAAGATTGAAAAAGCAATTGAAAAACTTTGGGAAGGAACTTTCCTTTCAAAGGTCAGGAACATAGATATAGACTGGATTGACGCGGAGGGAAGCCATGATGAATTTGATATTACTGAGTGAGTGAATGGGAAATATACATGTGGGGACGTCGGGATTTTATTACAAACACTGGAAAGGAATTTTCTATCCAGAAGATCTTAAGACATCTGATTGGTTACGATACTATTCTAAATACTTTGATACTGTTGAGATCAACTCCTCTTTTTATCACACGGTCAAGCCTTCAACCTATGAAAGCTGGTTTAAAAAAACTCCGGATAAGTTTAACTTTTGTCTTAAGGGACCAAGATACATAACACACATAAAAAGATTAAGCGACTCAAAACCGTCCCTTAGAATTTTTTTTGATTCCTTTTCTTCTTTAGGAGATAAAACAGATATTATATTATGGCAGTTTTCAAAAAGTTTTAAAGCAAACGCTGAAAGACTAAAAACATTTCTCAACGAGCTCTCCAAGATTAATAAAAAGCAAAAAATCAGGCAGGCTTTTGAATTCAGAAATCAGTCTTGGTTTAATAAAGAAGTTTACAGTCTTCTTAAGAAAGAAAACTGCGCTATTGTGTCATCTGATTCTCCTGATTTTCCGAGGGAAGAGATAGAAACAGCCCCTTTTGCCTATTTTAGATTTCATGGCGCAACTTTTCTCTATTCTTCAAAATATTCAGACAGAGAACTTCGTGATTGGTCTTTAAAAATTAAAAAACTTTTGAAAAAAGACAAAGATGTTTACTGTTATTTCAACAATGATATGGAAGCTTATGCTGTAGAAAACGGGAGAACTTTGAAAAAGCTTTTGGGGTTATTTTGAAAATTGCTGATCTATAATAGTTTTAAAGGAGGAAAAGGGTTGTGCTCCCACCAATTGGTTTCCGTTTATATAAAAAGTAGGGGTTCCCGATACTTGGGCTTTTTGTCCGTCTGAAAGATCCTTGTCAACATTCGCCTTATATTTTCCGCTTGAAAGACATGATGTAAATGAGCCTTTGTTTAATCCAAGATTTCCTGCGATTGACGTAAATGTCTTTTGTGCTTCATCAACCGGTTGGCTTTCCCATTTTGTCTGGTTTTTAAAAAGCTCGTCATGATATTCCCAGAATTTCCCCTGCTCATTTGCGCATTCGGCTGCCTCTCCTGCTTTGAATGCATTTGGGTGGATCGCAGTTAGAGGGAAATGCCTTATTGATAGCTTTGCTTTGCCGTTGTCTATGTATTCGCTCTTAAGTTGTACAAAAGTTTCATCAAAAAATCTTTTACAGAAAGGACACTGAAAGTCTGTAAACTCAACAATCGTTACTTTTGCATTTTTATTTCCCAGTATAGGAAGATTGCCTTGTTTAACATCTGCTTTTACAGCAGGTTCTTGAGGAAGATTTTGACCGGCTTGAGAATTTGGCACAGTAGAGGGTGCGCCTTGAGTTTGATTTATTTCTTTCTCAAGGTAGCTAATCTTAGTTGTGAGCGCTCCGAGAAGAAATGATGCAATAAGAAGAAATATGATAAGCAGAGGTGTGTATTTAGATGAGTCTTTGAAAAATTTCTGAAAATTAATAGCGGGAATTCTAATAGTCCTTGCCATAAAAATTAATTGTATAAACAAGACATAGGATTTGTCAATTCTCTAAAATTCTTAGTCTAAATTACTTTTGGAGAAGAACAGAAAGAATAATAAAAAATACCAGAAGAGAGAAGACAATGTTGGCAATTAGTGTCCCTCTTAAAAATCTTGGATAAATTATTTTCAAATCCTTCTCGGTTCTAATTGAAAAAATAGCAAAAAGAACGCTATAGGTTAGGATTAATGAGGAAACTATAATTAATGATATGAAAAAGACTGTTAATAACATAGTCATATTGATCCTAAGATTTTCCCCGGAAATATCTCCTCGGTTATTCTAAACGGTTTTCTAATATTGTTTGTCTTATACCATACAGGATTTTCCATAAAATCCCTTTTCTCGACATCTAAAACCTCAGACATTAAAAATCCTACCGATCTTGGATCTTTTATCCCGGTTAGAGCAAATTGTTCTCGGTGCGTTGGTCTATCAAAAGTAACATAGACGTCACCTATATCAAGAATTTGATTGATAAAACCATTTTTTTCAACATCGATTTCGGTAGATTTTACCTGATTTAAGATTATATTGTTTATATAGTCTGTAAAGAGCGGTTTATATGAAATTTCAAGAATTCTATCAAGTGTGAGGATATAAAAATGACAATGCCAGTCAACAATAAGTTTGGTAATTATACTTGAGGCAAGAAGAAAAATTATAAGAGTTATTGAGATAAAAACAGGAAAGTTATTAAGTCTTAGGATAAGAATATAGAAAAGGGAAATCACCAAAATGGCAGCCACTGTAAATGTAAAAAGCACCGGTACTAAAAGTGTGAACCAGTGCTGTCTTCTTCGCAAAAGTATTTCTTCTCCGCTTGGAACTGGAGGACCCTCTTCAATCTTTTTTATTATCTGCTGGGCTTTTACCATAACAGGCCTCCTCTGATTTTAGATTTTTAATAATTTCACATAGCTTAAATCTTTATACCATACGGATCTTGATTTTTCTGTGATTCTTATCACCAATAAAATGTTAAATTGATAACATAAGAAAGCTGTGATATACTCGCAAAAAGTATGTAAGAAAATAAACCTATGATCAAAAACATTACTGAAAAAATTGAAGAGTTTTTTAAAAAATTCAAATTTCAGAAATTCCGAAAAGGAGAGATCATAATAAGAGCAGATGATGAGCCGCAAGGAGTATATTATCTTGAGGAGGGGTTTGTTAAAAAATATGTGATTTCAAGAAAGGGAGATGAATTAATATTAAACATATTTAAGCCGGCTTCTTTTTTCCCTCTGGGATGGGCCCTAAATAAAGGAAAGAATGACTACTTCTATGAGGCAATGACACCTGCAAACGTATGGCGTGCCAAAAGAGATGATGTTATAGAGTTTATAAAAAATGACCGAGATGTGCTTTTTGAACTTCTTAAAAAAGTTCATAGAGATGGCTTAGTAACCCGCATGACATATCTTATGGCAGGCAATGCCTATATAAGACTTGTTGCCGGAATTTATGACTATATTGAAAGGTTCGGTGAAAAGGAGAATGGGTCCGAGGTTCATATAAAAGAAAAGGATCTGGCTTCAATAACCGGTATGACAAGAGAAACCGTTTCAAGGGGAATTAAGATGTTGAAAGAAAAGGGACTGGTAGAATTCTCAAGAAACAGATTAATTATAAAGGATGTAAAAAAGCTTGAAGAAGAAATCCTATTTTAGTCGACTGTTTTGGTTACCAATTCTCTGGTAGGAATTATCCTATTTCTCACCTTGTTTTTAGTGGGGAAGCCTGTCGGAAGAAGATACCCCTGCCAGACTCCTTCTCCTGCCAAGAGTTCAAGATGGATCCCATCGACAAGATCAGGCTCACTCTCTACCTGATAGACTCTATAACCTCCGACTGACAAGACATAATCTGCCAAATGTTTTTTAAGCGTTGATACCAAAAGCTCTCCGATATTTTTTGCTACAACCCAAGCATAATTTCTCCTACCGTTAAACTGGAGGATTTTGGTATGTCCCCAAGTCTCGATTAGTTTATAGTCTCCGCTTTCAATTATCCGTACCATAAAAAATCAATTTATCTTATTCTAGTTAAACTCTCATTGATTTAAATCACATTTTGAAAGCAATAACAATCACGGTGGCTCGGTAACAACAATCACCGCAATTCCCAAACGTTTGATCATATTATTTCTTTGATATGAAAAGGGTATTGCAGGACATAATAAAGTTTATGAGGACTCTTTTTACTGGGGCAGTAGATTATTATACTGCTCCTCTATTTTAGAGGCCTGCCTGCCATGCCCGTCCGGCAGGCGGGCGGCAGGCAGGTAGGAGTTGGAGGAGGGGGAAGCGGACGTTCTTTCGCACTTCTTACATATCGCTTAGCTTTCTCTGATTCCTCGAACTTATCATAAAGGTAGTTGATTTTAAAGGAGGTGAATTATGATCTGTCCGAAATGTGAAGAGGGAAAAATTGAGCAAATAATGATTAAGAAAACAAAAGAAATCTGTAGCATATGTAGCTTCTGTCATTCTCTTTGGCTATTCGATGAGAGAATAGGATTTGATACCGGTCATTATCTTGACTTTTTTCTAGAAAGAGGAGGATACGAGTACTCGATAGAAATGGAGAATATGAAGGAGCGAGAACCAGCTTATTACAAAGACTATAGATAGGCACCATGAACATTAAGATTGCGTCAAAAAATTTTCAGGTTTCAAAAAGACTCTATAGGGAGATTATAAAAAAGGCGGAGAAAGTTTTTCTTTTGACACCATGGAAAGATTCAGACTATCCGATTCTTGATATGATTATCAGGAAAAAAAGGAAGAAAAGTCTTAGCCACACAGAAAAAAAGCTTATTTCAGAGTATGAAGTAAATCCGCCGGCCGGCGGACACAGAGCGATTGATAATCCGGTATATTATGACGGAACAATAAAGTTAATTACCCCCAAGAAACCGCTTGTTACCTCTCTTTTAGGGAAAACATTAGAAGAAGCTATTGAGAAGGGTTTCAGACATCTAATTCGAGAGATTTCAAAATATAAAGGAATGCATTTTAGAAGTCACAGTGAGTTTTTCGATCACAGCTCAATAAGAGGTATTTGAGAATGGAAGAATCTGCGATTCATGCCTTTATCTCAGATTTTAAGAAAAAGAAATCACCAAATGTTTTAACTGTCTATTTAGGTTTCCCCGAGAAAAAGTCTCCATCAAAATTTCAGCTTATCACCCAGTTCCATAATCTTTTAAGGAAGATTGATAAAAAGAAGCAAAAAGAATTTAGGAGCGAAATAAAAGAGGCCGAAACATATATAGAGGACGTCCTTGATACAAGAGGTAAACGTAGTTTCCTTTTTGCCTTGGGGAATAAAAAAATTTTAGGAGTATTTAGTTTCGAATTTTATATATTCCCCAGTCTTAAAACAGGAGATTTTTACTCCGACCCTTTTTATAGAAAACTAGATGAATACAAAAAATATATGGTTATTCTTATCGATAGAGAGAAAGCGCGTCTTTTTACCGTGTACCTAGGAAAAATAACAGAGCATAAAGAAGTTTTTAACGGGATTGTCCCGCAAAGAGTAAGAGAAATAAATAAGGCGTGGATGAGGCAAGATAAAATCTCCCGTCATATTGAGGACCATCTAGGAAGGCATCTTAAAATTATTGCAGAAGCGGTTGAAGAATTTGCAAAAAATAAAAAAATAAGCTTTATTATATTAGGAGGGCATAAAGAACTTATTCCTAAAATGAAAAAATATCTTTCCAAAAAACTTCAGTCAATCATCTGGGGGGAGTTTGTTACCGAGTTAAACATTCCTCTAAATGATACTCTTCTTAAAAGCAAAAATGCGGTTGAGGATTTGGGAACCAAAAGAGAACTTGAGAGACTGGAGGTGAGGCTTTCATGATGAATTATTTTGGCGGGCGCGGAATGATGGACTGGGGAGGATTTGGTGCTTTTGGAACTCTCGCATTTTTATTCTGGCTGGTACTTTTTATAGATCTTGTGCTTTTGGCTTTCTGGCTTTGGAAACAGCTTCAAAAAAAATAATCATAGGAGGTGAGAACTTATAAATAATTAAACTCTTGAATGGGTGCTTCGGATTGCAGTTGCAGGCGAATTTATCGGACATGGTGTATTCGGATTACAGGGAAAAAAACAATGGGTTGGATGGGTTAGTCAATTAACAGGCGCCGATATAAATCAGGCAACACAAATTCTATTTCTGATTGGACTTCTGGATTTATTTGTTGCGCTGTTTGTGCTAATAAAACCAGTCAGGATAGTCATTTTGTGGGCGACTTTTTGGGGATTTTGGACAGCGATACTCCGTCCGATTGTCGGTGAGCCGATTTGGGATTTTATTGAACGCTTTGCAAATATTGGAGCACCTCTTGCTCTTTTGATCTTGCGGGGAGTACCAGAAAAGATAAAAATAAAAGATCTATTTTCATAGAATTCGGGGAGGTGATTTAAATTGGATAGCGAATATAAAGTAACTCATATTCCTGAATCGAAATTATCCAAACTCTTGTTTGCAGATACCCGATTTGCTTTTCTTTGGCTTATCATAAGAGTTTATGCAGGCTGGATTTGGCTTTCTGCAGGAATCGAAAAAGTACAAAATCCCCTATGGGTAGGTCCTAAATCAGGCGTTGCTTTGACAGGTTTTATAATGCGAGCTCTTGAGAAAACGCAAGGTGCGCATCCTGATGTTCAGGTCTGGTACGCAGATTTCTCCTCCCGCTTTTAGGGACTCCCTGGAAACCGGTTGATATTCTCAAATCAAGTAAAAAAATTTTGACTTGAGATTCAAAAAATTGGCAGGGTATGACAGAAGGTATAAACAAAAAAGAAACAGGTTCTATGGTGGAGAAAGAACCAATCAAAACAAGCTGGGTAGTTATTACAGGAGCTCCTTCTTCTGGGAAAACCACAACTGTAAATAATTTAAAATCCCGCGGATTCTCTATTATTCCAGAAGCAGCAGATGAACTAAGAAGAGAGGGAAGGCAGAGAACAGATGAAGTAGAATTTAATCATGCTGTTCTTGCCAGAAAAGTTGAGAACGAAGATAGATTAGATCCCAAAGTCCTAATTTTTCTTGATCGGGGAATTCCAGACACAATTGCATATGCAAGATATTACGGGGAAGATGATTTGTACGCTAGAGAAGCATCGCAGGAAAGAAGGTACCAAAGAGTTTTCGTACTTGATCAATTGGCAGGATACGAAACAACAAAAACAAGAATCGAAGAAAGAGAATTCGCAGAGAAAATGGATAAACTTTTGTACCAAGCATATAGAGATCTTGGGTATGATGCGATTCGCGTACCAGTGTTCTCAAGAAATCAAGAAGAATCTTTAAGAAGAAGATCAGAATTCATACTCATGCACTTAGGAATCAAAACAGATAATCCCAGTCTTGCATAGTTAGACTCTCTCTTGACAAACTCCCTTCCTCAGTCTATACTTAAACAGTTGCGAAATTGTTTAACTATTCTATTATGAAGACCTTTACATATGTTTTTATAGGATTAGTTTTGATAATTTCTGTAGGTTTTGGTTTACTGTTTTTTATCGGAAATTCCTCAAATCAGCCTGCAAGAAGCTTAAACCCTTCAGCAAATTCTGAATTTTCGAAAAGATATGTCGCATATTCAGAGGAAAATCTTCTCAAGGCAACTCAAAATAACGGGAAAGCTGTTGTATTTTTCCATGCGGACTGGTGTCCCACTTGTATTGCAGCAGAAGCCGATTTTAGGGAAAATTTTGATAATCTTCCTAAAGATGTAATTATACTAAAAACCAATTACGATACCTCAACTGCTCTTAAACAAAAATACAGTGTTGTTTATCAGGATACTTTTGTTCAGATAGATAGCAGGGGTGATGAAATCACTAAATGGGTAAGCGGAGGACAGGGGGTAAATGCCCTTCTTGCCAATATTAAATAATATGTTATTATTTTTACCAGTAGCATTTATATCGGGAATTTTAACAGTTTTTACACCTTGTGCCTTGCCTGTTTTACCGATAGTTCTGGCAAGCGGCATAGGCCAAAAAATAGCAAGGGTCAGGGGCATTATCCTTGGTATTGTAATAAGTTTTACTATTATCTCACTATCTCTTGCTACAATTGTCCGCCTGTTGAATATTCCCGCGGACACAATAAGATCCATAGCGGTATTTTTATTGTTATTTTTTGGATTTAGTCTTCTATTTCCGAAAATATGGGAAAGATTTCAAATATTTATCGAAAGGTATTGGTGGATTCGCCCATTTAAAAATGAGAAGGGAGATTTTCCTGGCGGAGTTCTAACGGGTGTTTCTCTTGGCGTAGTATGGACTCCCTGCGTCGGACCAATTGTCGCAACTGTTGCAACCTTAGCCTCGATCAACTCATTGTCTTTTATGTCAATACTTCTGGTTTTTACCTATGCTCTTGGGGCAGGTTCAGCACTTTATTTTGTTGCAAAAGGAGGCGGAAAACTTACACAAAAATTAGGATTTTTGAAAGAAAATAATCAGAGGATTCGTAAGGTATTTGGATTAATTGTACTTCTGACTGCATTCTTTATATTAGCTGGCCTTGACAGGAAGCTTCAGGCGTGGACGCTTGCGGTTTTGCCAAATTACTGGACCCAGCTTCCAACCAATTTTGAAAATAAATTTAATGTGTTTAACGAGCTACAAAATTTAAAAAAAGATGATCAAAGCCTGAAAAAAGCAGTACCCGGTTCAACAGTCGTAAGAGACGTACGGCTTGCCAGTGATTTCACAGGCGCAAAGATAGATTCTTCTGATCTTATTCAAGGATGCTTTGGCGGTAAAGATTGTATTCCGTCAATTGATAAACCAAAATTTGAAGACGCAAAAACAGCATCAAGCTGGCTTTCTGACAATGATCTTGTTTTTGCTCTTTCCTACAAGGGCGTTAACCGTGTTTATCCTCAGAGAATTTTAAATTGGCATGAGATAGTCAACGATACAATTGCAGGTGATCCGATTGCCATAACTTTTTGCCCTTTATGCGGTTCATCTGTCGCATTTGAAAGAAAAGTTGATAGAGTAACTACGGAGCTTGGCGTATCGGGAAAATTGCATAACAGCGATTTGGTAATGTACGACAGGTATGAAGGAAATCTATGGCAGCAAATAACAGGGGAGGGTATTGTAGGGCCTGCCGCAAGAAGAAACGAGAAGCTTAGGCCTATTGTTATGGCTACAACCACTTGGGGGGAATGGAAAAAGGAACATCCGGAGTCGGAAGTTTTGTCTAGAGATACAGGGCAGGCTAGAGATTATGATCAATACCCGTATGGTACTTATGAACAAGATGACGAGATTTATTTTGGTGTTAAAGATCTAAACAGACAGCTTCAAATAAAAACCGTCGTTTATGGGATAGAGTTAGATGGTAAATCAAAGGCATATCCTGAAAGTGCTTTTGAAAAAAATAAAGTTATTGAAGATAAAATCGGAAGCATTCCTATAAAACTTGAGAAAAAACAATCCGGTGAAATTGATATTTTAAATTTGCAAACAAACGAAAAAATCGTTCCGATCCGGCTTTTCTGGTTTGCCTGGGCTGCTTTTCATCCTGAAACGGAATTATATATAAATAAATAGCTTTGAATCATGTTATCCTTAAGTATTATTCAACGATTTAGAGAAGAGGTTGCTGAAAACTCTGCATTTAATGTAAAAGCAGAGCTTATAAGATGCATGGGTGATCCTACCTGCCTTAAAATACTTTATATTTTAACTAAAGAAAAAGAGGTTTGCCCATCGGATCTTGTGGGAATCTTAGATCTTTCAATGCCAGCAATCTCCCATCAGCTTTCAAAACTAAAACAGATAGGCATTGTTTCATCAACCAGAATGGGGCAGACAATCTGCTACGAATTTTCGGATAAAAAAGAAGCAAGTTTCATAAAGAGTCTAATGAGAAAATCACTTAAGCTATAGTTGATTCTATCTTGATGCTTATTTTATGAATCGAAAACTTTGGTATTTAAAACAACTCAACTTATTTAAATCTCTTCCTCAAGAAGAGCTGGAACATTTAGCAGGACATTTGTCCACTAAAGAATACCGTAAAAAACAGGTTATTTTCGAGCCGGAAGATAAAGATAAAGTTTTTATCTTAAAGAGTGGAAGTGTAGAAATCTATGAACTTACACCTGATGGTAAAAAAATTATCGTAGATGTGTTGGGAGCAGGAAATGCGTTTGGCGATTTGGGCATAGAGGAATCTAATGAAACTTTTGTTGAAGCTACTACAGATTCTTTTGTCTGCACGATGAAAAAAAATGACTTTTTTGAAATGGTTTCTCAAAATCCGCGCATCTCTTATCCTCTTATTAGAGAATTATTTGCTAAAACGGTTGAAGCAAAAAGGCAAGTCGCATCCCTTGCCTCCAATAATGTCGTTACAAAAATTAAAGACTTGCTACTAAGATTGTCTAAAAAACATAGTGAGATAAATAATGAAAGAGTCGTTATAACTACTAAATTTACCCATGAACAGTTAGCAGATATGATCGGCGTTTCCCGTCCCACCATGACTGAGTTACTTAATAAACTAGACCGCCTGGGAATTATCAAACGTGAAGGTAAAATTATTTCATACTACCCCCAAAAATTAGCTTCTTTGTAATTTTGTCGTTTGGACAACAGATTTATTTATGTTTCTATCCTAGACTTTTGATATGAGAGGAATTGCAACGTGCGAAGAATGGAGGTGAGGAAGATGTTGATTGATCCAAAAACAGTAGTGTCTAAGGCTCAAGGAATGAGCGACATGGGTAGAATGGTGGGGATGTTGGGGCTGGCTCTTAT
This sequence comes from uncultured Gammaproteobacteria bacterium, assembly GCA_964408825.1. GTDB lineage: Bacteria > Patescibacteriota > Microgenomatia > Levybacterales > UBA12049 > CAYPAU01. The sequence continues at coordinate 2,784 of CAYPAU010000015.1, read as the reverse complement.
TATAGTCGCTTTTGTAATTGGGATTTATGTAGGCAATTTAAATAATCAGTACTGGGTAGAAAGTAAAGCAGTCAGAGAAGCAGCTAAAGCCGGAGAGTTCTTTGTGGTCACCTGGCAAAGCATAGAGGTGTGGAGACAATGGCAGAATATTTTTCAGTTTCTAGGTATGGGAATGCTTTTGTTCGGGATTATGGTGCAACTGGTTATTATTGTTAAAGCACTCTTGATGCAGGGATCTAACATGTACGAGCTATTGGGTGGAGCAAAAAAGGCGGATTTGGCATGAGAGGATAATTTTTTACGGAAACTAGAATACTTTTACAATTTCCTCATGTTCGAACATGTCCGGGATATTAATGCCAAGTTTTTTATAAATTGTCGAAGGTACAGACAAATCTGCTAAATATAGTTCTCCAACATAATGCTTTGCCGCATCTTGTGTCAAGCCGACTTTTGGTAGTGCCAGTGTTAGTGTTGTGCTTGCCTTAATGGTTGAATCAGCAGCTATTCCTGTATTTCCGTCGAGCCCTGAAGGTATATCAACAGAAAGAATTGGCATACCAGACTGGTTTGCATCTTCAATCATAGTATCAATCGGTGGTCGTGGGTTCCCCTTGAGGCTATAACCAAGAAGCGCATCAATAATAAGGTCAGCATGGCAGAGAAGATCTTTTAAGAGTTCCTTATCTGGGGTATCATATGTATAAATTGACGCTTGAGTATTCTTCAAGATATTATATTGAATTATTGAATCGTTTCCTAACGCTTCAGGTTTTGTTGCAAGAAACAGGATAGGCGTTGCCCCGAAATTTATCAAATGTCGTGCGGCTCCGAGCCCATCTCCTCCATTATTACCTTTACCACAAAGAATAAGGATTTTTTTGTTCTTCACATTTCCTCCGAGCATTGTTCGAGAAAAAACCGCGATGTTTCTTGAAGCGTTCTCCATCATCATAAGAATTGAAATACCAATTTCCTCAACCATAATCCTATCTACTTCCCGCATCTGATCAATAGTTACCGCCGGAAATCTTAGCATACTTTAATAATATAGTAATTTTATACTAAATTTACTAAATTTGTCGTCTGACTGACAGAATATCAAAATTTCAAGGGTTAAAATGGTTTTATGAAAGGAATAGCAACTTGTCAAGACTGTCTGATTGAGCTCTGGAAGAACGGCTGCAGAGATTGTGAAGCCGTAAGGCCAATTGTTGAGGAACTTGAGTATGAAGGATATTCATTTGAGAAACATAATATAGAAAATCCTTCCGGAAGAAAACTTTGGGAAGAATATCTCTCGGAAATCGATGAAAACTCAAGGAATCGAGGATATAAAGAGAGTTATATTTATACACCGACTTTTATCAATCCAAAAACCCGCAAGGTTATTGCTTTTTCGGACAGAGCGCCAACTAAGGAAGAGTTAATAAAGCTTGTAGAGGGAGGTGAAAAAATATGATGGGACATGGAAAACACGATAATTGCGCAATGTGCAGAATGGGAAAAGCAATCGGTATGATTGAAAAACATCCTGACGATTGTAATTGCGAAGCCAATCCAGAAGAAAAAGCTGAACAAAAAAGGGAAAGCAAAGAAAGACGATTTACTAATGCGGACTTTGCTTAGGATGGGACTTTGGGGTACGCAGTTATAAAATTCGAACTGTTGCTGAGATTGAGAGGACAAACGCTAAAATAAAAGAACTGTCAGACATTCCCGACCCTACCCCAAACCGATTTTATATAAAAAAAGTTTTTTAATATGAGAAAGTTCACATCAATAGAAAGGTTTTTGAATGGTACGGTTTTAGGGGATTTTTATCGGGTTTTAAAAACACCGGTTGATAAAAAACCTGGAAGGGTTATCGGATCTTACGATTATAAACCTACTATAAGAAAGCTAAATCAAAACTTTACCTATTATGTCCTCAATAACCTTATAACAAGCACAAAAAATAAGACTGAAACAACTAACAATGTTCTAAAGACAAAGGCGATTTTGTCTTTCAAACGACAGAATTAAATTAGCGGTTAAAATAATATTAAGATAGTAACTTTATGAAACCAAATCAAAAATTCAGTAAATTAGCAACCAAAAAATCAATTACAAAAACCATTTCTTCTCTTGAGGGAAACGGAATAAAGACATTTGTGGCAGAAAATGGCAGCGAAGCAAGGAAGAAAGTCTTAGAAATAATTCCCAAAAACGCTCAGATTATGACTATGACATCTGTGACGCTTGAACAGTTAGGTTTGGCAAAAGAAATTAATGAGTCGGGAATATTTGAGTCAATCCGAAAACAGCTTAATTCCATGAACCGTGAAACTTCCGGCCGTCAAATGCAAATGTTAGGGGCCGCACCTGCATGGGCAATAGGAAGCGTTCATGCAGTAACGGAGGATGGCCAAGTTCTTGTAGCTTCAGCAACCGGCAGCCAGCTTCCCGCTTATGCATATGGTGCAGATAACGTTGTTTGGGTAGTGGGAGCACAGAAAATTGTTAAAAACATAGAGGATGGAATGAAGCGAATTTACGAATATAGCTTACCCTTTGAAGAAGAACGGGCCAGGAAAGCTTATGGTATGGGAAGTGGAGTCAATAAAATTTTAATAGTAAACAAAGAAAAAGCGCCAAGAAGGATATCCATAATTTTTGTTAATGAGAAATTAGGATTTTGAGGAGGTGAGCACAATGCAGAATGACCAATTTAGTTGTCCGACTTGTGGGGGACAGTTCAAAAGTAAACAGGAGCTTGATAAGCATGCTCAGGAAGTGCATGGT
>CAYPAU010000014.1:0-23541 GCA_964408825.1 uncultured Gammaproteobacteria bacterium | reverse complement strand
TTATCGTGGTTTGTACAAAATCAGACCTGCAGAATAAAAATGTAGAAAAAGCCAAACAACAACTTCTCAAAGAAGAGGTAACTCTTGAAGAGTACGGAGGGAATGTGCCCTCAATTGAGGTTTCGGCAAAAACCAACCATAATGTTAAAGAGCTTTTAGATTTAATTATTTTAGTTTTCGAGATCCTCAAAGAAGGTAGAACCGTAAGTTCAGACGGAGAGTTAGAAGGCGTTGTTATTGAATCGCGCCAGGATCCCAAAAAAGGAGCCTTGGCAGCTGTTGTTGTAAAAAAGGGCATTCTAACCTTGCGAGACGAAATATCTTCAGATGGCATAAGTGCGAGAGTTAAAAATTTAACAGACTCAACAGGGGTAAATCTTAAAAGCGCAACAATAGGAGAGGCAGTAGAAATTTTGGGTTTCGAAAAAGCGCCAAGAGTTGGAAGCCTGGTCTATAAAAAAGGGTCGGAGATTGTTCGGGGTCCTGCCCCGACTTTCCCTCCCGAAAGTAACCCTGATGCATTCGCACAGGTGCGCGCTGTCGGGAGCCCTGCCTTGCCGGTCCGCTTCGCTGCGAGGCGAGCAGGCAGGCCTTCCAGTCGTGTCACCCCTTCACAAGATGCACAAAGCTCCCCAACCCCCATTTCATTAAATCCCTTTGATGTCCCCGATGCTCCAATTTTATCTGTTATTCTTTGCGCGGATTCTCTGGGTTCTCTAGAGGCTATAGTAAATGCTTTACCTTCACAAATAAATGTCGCACTTCAAAAAACCGGAGGCATAACGCCGGCCGATATTCTTATGGCTAAATCATTGGGGGGGATAGTGATAGGATTTAACATAAAAATAAAACCTGAAATAGGAAGACTTGCAAAAACAGAAAAGGTTCTTGTTAAAAGCTACAATCTTATTTATGAGTTAATAGATGAAATTAAGGATGTTTTGGAAGGAAAGACAATTGCCTTGCAGGAAGAAGTTTTGGGAATGGCAAAGATAGTAGCCTCTTTTCCTTATGAAAAAACTAAAGTTATGGGAATACAAGTTTTGGATGGTCGAGTTGCAAAAGGCGATAAAGTAAGACTCGTTCGGGGTGAAGAGACACTTGGGGAAAGCACAATATCATCGCTTAAGCATGGAAAAGAACAAGTCTCAAAGATAGAAAAGGGAGGCGAGGCTGGAGCAATAGCTTCTCCATTCCTTGACTTTACTATAGGAGATATGTTAATATCACTTGGTTAAATTGGAGCACCAAATTGGTGCTTTATTAAAATTAGTATATGGATACAAGAATCTCCGGACAACTTAGAGATATCATTTCAAAAAACACAAACATAGGAATTGCTCTTGGCAAAAACCCCGATGTTGATGCAATGGCCTCGGCCCTTTCGCTATATCTTGCTTTGAAAAATGAGGGTAAAAATGTTGACATTGTTTGTCCTTCGGATGTTCTTGTAGAACATTCAAGTTTGGTCGGGGTTGATAAGGTCAGAAGAAACTTTGAGGGGGGTGGTGGAGACATGATTGTCTCCTTTCCCTACACCGAAGAGGGTGAAATTGAAAAAATTTCCTACACCCTTGAGAATGGATTTCTCAATATTATCGTAAAAGCGGGAGAACAGGGTTTATCTTTTTCGGAAAAAGATGTGATCTTTAAAAGATCCCAGGGATACCCCTCTGTTTTATTTGTCATAGGAACCTCAAGGCTTTCTGATCTTGAAAAGATTTATGACCCCACTTCCTTGAAAGATACAACAGTTATAAACATAGATAACAAACCGGATAATCAAGGGTTCGGTGACATCTCAATCGTTTCACAAAGTAGTTCTTCAATTTCTGAAAAAGTTGCGGATCTAATGTTTTCTTTGCCTCTTAATGTTGACATTGATATTGCCCAGAATCTACTTGTGGGAATCGAGAGCGCAACAGATAATTTTCAGTATCCAAAAACGACCCCTCTTGCATTTGAAATAACAGGAGAACTTATAAGAAAAGGTGCAATAAGGAAAAGAGTCGCTTCCTCAAAAGCTTCGGAAGATTTATTCACCCAGGAAGAACCTTCGGTATTTACTCCGGGTTCCTTCCCAAGATATACAGGGAGATCTCAAAAACCACCTCTTCAAAGTATTTCGACAGATACAAGCAGGACATCAAGACAAGCCATGCAGGATATAACGCAAGATAGAAAAGATTTAACTTCGGAAAGAAAGGATAAGGGAAAAAAGCCCCCGATTGACTGGCTGACGCCAAAGATCTACAAAGGGTCAACGAATATTTAACAGTTAACAACTAACAGCTAACAACTAATAACTGAGGATTAATTAGAATATTGATTACTAGTAACTAGAAACTAAGTTTGTTATAATACAAGGCACTTATGCCGCTGACATCAGATCAAAAACAGGAAATTATCAAAAAATTTCAGACGACGGAAGGGGATACAGGAAGTCCCGAGGTTCAGATCGCGCTTTTGACAAACAGAATCGAAAAATTGACAGACCATCTTAAACTGCATGTCCATGATATACACTCAAGACGGGGACTTCTGTCAATGATTGCAAAAAGAAGAAGACTTATTAACTTTCTGAAGGGCGTGAATAAAACCCGCCATTCCTCAATAGTTAAAGTCATCGGATTAAAAGAATAATAAATGGAGAAAACCTCAGTAACCACAAAGATAGACGGAGTGGAATTAACACTTCAAACAGGAGAACTTGCGAAGCAGGCAACTTCTTCAGTTTTAGCGCGGCTCGGAGATACTATGGTTTTGGTAACTTTAGTCTCAGGAGAAGAAAGGGAAGATATCGACTATTTTCCTCTCACCGTTGAGTATGTTGAAAGACTTTATGCAGGAGGAAGAATAAAAGGCTCCCGTTGGGTTAAACGAGAAGGAAGGCCTACGGATGAGGCAATTTTGGCCGCTCGTCTTATAGACAGATCCATAAGACCGCTCTTTCCGAAAGATTACAAAAAAGAAGTTCAAATTGTTGTCACAGTTCTTTCAGTTGATGGTGAGAACGAGCCGGATATACTCTCTGTAATCGCAACATCCGCGGCCTTGACTATTTCGCCTGTTCCATGGGATGGTCCGATATCAGCGCTTCGGATGGGATATGTTCTTGAAAAAGGTAATGGAAATAGAGAGTTTTTAATAAATCCGTCTCCGGCAGAGCTTGAACTTTCCGAACTTGACCTTGTGGCTACTCAAAGTAACGAAAAAACTTTGATGCTTGAGGCAGAGGGGACGCAGGTACCCGAGAATATTGTCATTGAAGCAATTGAGAAAGTACATGTCGAAAATAAGAAAATTATTTCACTTATTTTAGATTTCGCAAAGAAAATTGGCGTCTCCAAAGAAAAGGTAACTCCGCTTTCAGAACTTTCTGAAATGGTTGTTACCATTCAAAAATCTTATAAAGATGAGGTGACTAATTTAATAGCAGGAAGACTTAAGAAAGAATCGGTAGGTTCACAAACAGATGAGTTGATAGATAAAATTTATGAGGAAGAAAAAACCAGAAAGCCTGAAGAAGAGGTAGATAAAAAAACAATTACAAAGGGGGTTGAGTCAGTTCTATATAAAATAATAAGAGAAGACATCCTAAAAAAAGGTAAAAGGCCGGATGGAAGAGAGGCAGATGAGGTAAGAGAAATAAAATCGGAAGTAGGGGTTCTTCCCAGAACTCACGGTTCTGCCATTTTTCAAAGAGGTGATACGCAAGTTTTAAGTGTAGCAACTCTTGGATCTCCAAAACTCGAACAGCTTTTGGAATCAGCGGAAGGCGAAGAAACAAAAAAATATATGCATCATTACTCAATGCCCCCATATTCCGTTGGGGAAACAGGGAGGATCGGATTTCCTTCAAGACGAGAGATTGGTCATGGAGCCCTAGCCGAGAGAGCGCTTATCTCAGTTATACCAAAACAGGAAGCTTTCCCCTACACAATTAGAGTGGTGTCCGAGGTTTTGTCATCAAATGGTTCAACGAGTATGGCAGCCACAAGCGGATCGACTTTGGCTCTTATGGATGCGGGTGTACCAATACTCAATCCGGTTGCGGGAATTGCAATGGGATTGATGTCCAACTCACAACAAACAACTAACATCAAACAACTAACAACTGACAAACAACAAACAACGAAGAATTCAAAAGATTACGTAATTTTAACAGACATTTTGGGACTTGAAGATTTTTCGGGTGATATGGATTTTAAAGTCGCAGGTACGAAAGATGGAATTACAGCTATTCAGCTTGATGTAAAAATTCCGGGCTTAACAATGGAACAAATAAAAGAAACTATTGCAAAAGCAAAAACTGCAAGGCTGTTTATCTTGGATAAGATGCTTTCCGTTATTCCAAAATCCCGTCAGGAAGTCTCAAAATATGCTCCAAAGATTGAGATGGTACATATACCGATTGAGAAGATTGGAGAGTTGATAGGTCCAGGTGGAAAGACAATAAGAAATATTATTTCTCAAACAGGTGCAACAGTTGATGTTGAAGACGACGGTTCGGTAGCGATATCGGGAACTTCGGAGGAGGCGGTAAAAAAAGCCGTGGATTGGGTAGAAAGTTTAACTAAGGAAGTAAAACCCGGGGAAGAATTTGAAGGGGAAGTAAAAAGAATTTTACCTTTTGGGGCTTTTGTAGAACTTACTCCGGGAAAAGAAGGAATGGTGCACGTATCTCAAATGTCAACAGAGTTTGTCAAAAGTCCCTCGGATGTAGTTTCTATTGGACAAAAAGTTAAAGTGAAGGTTATAGAAATTGATGAGCAGGGAAGAATTAATCTTACAATGTTACTTACTGGACAACAGGGCGGAGGACATCCTTTGGGAGAACGACGTCCGCAAGGCGGTCCCCCAAGAGGAAGAGGCGGTAGACCAGGTAGAGATTTTCAAAGGCGCGATAAAGAATTTCCAAGAAGAGAAAGAGAAGAGCATCCACTGGCAAGGCAGTTTAAAAGAGAACAGCAAGAAGAAAGACAAAAGACTTTTGGCTCAAGATTCGGAGGCAAACCTCGATTCCGAAAGCCCCAATATTAAACCAATTTAATAGTTTTGCGCTGAGGTCGCTTACAAGGCGATCGTTAAAGGTTCTATGGGCATCGGTATCGCAGCCCGTTACGCCAAACGTTAACCTGCCCGTCCGGCAGGCGGGACGTCAAACGATACCAGCGGCCAAAACCTTTACCCAAAACGACCCTTTTATTGTTAGAAAATTGCTCTTGGTGTATTATTAAAATATGGATGGTTCTGCCCAGTCCTTGGATGCACAAATTCATCATCTTGAAGAGAAAGTAAAAAATGCACAGCTTCCGCAAGATTTACTTGAGAAAGTAAACGGAATGATAAATTTACTTCGGGCAACCTTAAGAAGCGGAACAGCTTCCTATATAAATTTTGAAAGCGTCTCTTCATATGTTGGTTGGGTTACCTCTCTTCCATTTGATAAGGAAACTAAAGACATTTTAGATTTAAATATGGCTTCGAAGGTTTTGGATAAAAATCATTATGGATTGACCAATGTAAAAAATAGAATTCTTGAATATCTTTCGTCACTAATCTTAGGCAAGCAAAATAATACAACGGATGGAGTTATGAGGGCTCCGATCTTGTGCTTGATAGGTCTTGTAGGTACAGGTAAAACTACTCTTGCGTATTCAATTGCGGAGGCTCTCGGTAGAAAGTTTGAGAGAATTCCCTTCGGAGGAATGGGGGACTCAAGAGCCTTAAGGGGACAATCCCGCGCTTTTGCGGATGCGGAACCCGGCGCTATTATTAAAAAAATTGTGAATGCTCAAACTAAAAATCCGGTAATACTCTTGGATGAGCTTGATAGAGTGACAGAGGGGGCAAGAGCCGATAGTATGGGAGCACCCGTTGCGCTTCTGGACCCTGAGCAAAATATAAATTTTTCGGATCATTACATAGATTACCAATTTGATCTTTCTCATGTTTTGTTTGTCGCAACCGCAAATAACACCACCAATATATCAACGGCAGTTTTAGATAGGCTCGAAATTATACAGATGCCTTCATATACCGACGATGAAAAGATTGCAATTGCCAAAAACTACCTTTTTCCAAAAGTAAGAAGGGAGTCGGGTCTTCCAGACAGGGAGCTTCAAGTAGATGACAATGTCTGGCCTTTTATCATAAGACCTTTAGGTTTTGATGCCGGAACAAGAAGTCTTGAGAGAACCATAGAGGGAGTTTGCAGGAAAGCAGCCAGGATGATTGTTGAGGGAAAAGTTCCTCAAGGAAGCTTTATACATATAACATCGGAAAATTACAAACAGTTTTTGCCAACATAAATTTAACTAATAACTAAAAACTAATAACTATGAACAAGGTTTCTTTTATTCCTATCGGCGGGATAGGTGATGTCACCCGCAATATGTATCTTTACGAATATAAAGACGAGATTCTTATAGTTGATTGCGGACTTGGTTTTGCCGATGAAACAATGCTTGGGGTCGAACTTCTTCTTCCCGATGTCTCATATCTTTTGAGTTCCTGCCTGCCGGCAGGCACGGCAGGTAAAAAGATTGTAGGACTGGTTTTAACTCATGGCCACGAGGATCACATAGGAGCGCTTCCTTTTGTACTCCCGCAGTTTTTAGGCAAGGGTATAAAATTCCCAATTTATGGAGGACCCTTAACGGCGGCTTTATCAAATGAAAAACTCAAGGAATTTGGAATACCCCTTCGAGTCGAAAAGGTGAATTATGAAGATTCAGAACTTAAGCTTGGAAAATTTCACGTTTCTTTTATAAGAGTAACCCATTCTATACCGGACAGTGCACATCTTTTTATTAAAACTCCTGCGGGAAATTTTTATCATGGGAGCGATTTTAAGTTTGACTTAACACCTTTCGATGGGAAGAAAACCGATTTTTTAAAGTTGTCAAGAGTTTTACAGGAAGGAGTTTTATGTCTTATGTCTGATTGCTTAAGAGCCGAAAAAGAAGGTTACACCAAATCAGAACAGGAGCTTGCCGACAATATTGAAGAGAAGATGAAGAACTGTAAGGGGAAATTTATACTAACTACTTATTCATCTAATATCTCAAGGCTCAATCAGGCAATCTCAGCAGCAAAGAAACAAGGAAGAAAAGTAGCTTTTGTTGGTCGCTCTCTTATTACTGCCTCAACCCTTGCTCAAGAATTAGGATACATGAAATTAGATAAAGGAGTGGAGGTTTCTCTAAACGATCTAAGAAGGTATAGAGGAAGGGATCTTCTTCTTTTGGTTGCAGGAAGTCAGGCTCAGGCGGGCTCTGCTCTTTCAAGAATTGCCAATGGGGAGCATAGGGAGATTTCAATTTCCCAAAATGATGTTGTTGTGTTTTCGGCAGATCCGATTCCCGGAAATGAGGTATCTATAAATTCGCTTATAGATAGTCTTTCAAAATACGGAGCAAGAGTTATCTATTCTGAGTTATCGGATGATTTTCATGTATCGGGCCATGGTGCATCCGATGATCTTATGCTTCTTATGGAACTAGTTAGGCCTAAGAAACTTGTGCCAATCGGAGGGACATATAGACAGATGGTGGCTTATAAAAACTTAGGCCTTAGACAAGGTTTTTCTGAAAGCGATATTTTCCTTCTTGAAAACGGATGGGAACTAATTTTTGAAAACGGGAAGACAAGAACAGGACGGAAGATTTCAACAAAAAGTATTTATGTTGATCAGATCTCGGGAGAAGAGATAGAAAATGTGGTTCTTAGAGACAGGCAAAAAATATCAAAGGAAGGGGTCGTTATAATTATTGTTGAGATCGACTCTGAAACAAGTCAAATTATAGGCAGTCCTACTATAATCCCAAGAGGATTGTCTATTCAAGAAAGTAAGAACTTGAGTAAAATAGTTACAAAAGATATAAGAGATGCTTTTTTGGTAAAAAAGGGAAAAGTAACAGACGTTATATATATAAGGAAAAAAATAGGAGAGATAGCGGAGAGATCAATATTCAAAAATCTTCGAAGGCGTCCTCTGGTTCTTCCAGTGGTAATAGAAGAATAGGATTTGTGAGAAGATCATCCTTAGATATATAATTAGCTTATGGCAAGACGAAGAAGATATAGAAGAGCAAGGCTAAAATTCAGATTAAAAAAGACCACTATATATACAATTTTTTCATTTGGTTTAATTCTCTCAGGACTTATTATTCTTCTCTCTTTTACCCAAAGCCAGCCGTCCTTTATCGTCTTGTCTTCCGAGATAACCAAATATTTTGGAAGGACAGGTTTTCTATTTGCTCTTGCCTTGATATTCTTGGGATTCTTTTTTTTAAGACTGAAGATGTTTATCTCAAGAGCCAACGTGGCCATTGGCTTTTCACTTTTTTTTATAAGCTCTGCGGCACTCTTCAGAGGCGGACTCGTTGGAGATTATTTATTCAGAACTATTTCACAGGTTGTAACAGATATAGGAGCAGCACTCGTTTATACTGCAGGAATTTTCGTAGGGCTCGTCGTATTTTTCGATACATCAATAGATGAGCTTGTTGCAATTATCGCAGCTTTTATAAAAAACATTGCGAGATTTTTTCCAAAATCAATCTTTAATTTTTTCAAGAATAGAAGGCCGACAATTAAGGAACGGCCTCTAATAAAGGGAGGCATGTCGGATAAGGCAATGGTTATATCAGAGCCCTCGATAAAAAAAGACTCAAGTTTTTTGACCGATAAGCTTGTCAGTAATCCTGCAGGAGACGGCAAGGTATGGGAATACCCGCCCCTTTCTCTTCTTGCGGACTCAGAGGGTCAGAAAGCCGACAGAGGAGATGTAAATAAAATAGCAAAGACCATTGAGGAAACTCTTGAGAGTTTTAACATAAGGGCAAGAGTTGCCGAGGTAAACTTAGGTCCTGCCGTTACACAATATGCAATTGAAATTGCTCAAGGAACGAAAATATCAAAAATAACCTCCTTGTCCAACAACCTTGCTTTGGCTACCGAGGCACCAACGGGTCAGATAAGAATCGAAGCGCCCATTCCGGGAAGAAACTTGGTTGGAATTGAAATACCAAACAGAAGTCTTGAAATTGTTACGCTTCGAACCATGCTTGAGTCAACAGTTATGAGAAAAGGCAAGTCAAAGCTTACGGTATCTTTGGGGCTCGATGTTTCAGGAAATCCGGTTGTTGTAGATATTGCCAAAATGCCACATGTTTTAATAGCAGGAACCACGGGCTCTGGAAAATCAGTTTTAATTAATTCATTTATATCCTCACTTCTTTTTAGAGCATCTCCATCGGAGGTAAAACTTATTATGATAGACCCAAAGAGAGTTGAGCTTACGGGATATAATGGAATACCTCATCTTATGACCCCTGTTATTGTGGATGTTGAGAAGATTCTTGCATCCCTTAAGTGGGCGATGAATCAAATGGACGAGCGATATAAAATTTTTGCAGAGCATGGAGTCCGAAACATAGATTCATACAATGAGCTTGCGGGTTTTCAGTCCCTTCCATATATAGTCATTCTAGTGGATGAACTTGCCGATCTTATGGCATTTGCTCCGGTTGAGGTTGAGGATGCTATAGCCCGTCTTGCCCAGATGGCAAGAGCTACCGGAATCCATCTGGTGGTTTCGACCCAAAGACCGTCTGTTGATGTCATAACAGGACTTATTAAGGCAAATATTCCATGCAGAATCGCATTTAACGTTTCGTCAATGATTGACTCCCGTGTCATTATCGATATGCCGGGTGCTGAGAAGCTCTTAGGAAGAGGAGACATGCTTTATATTCCACCCGATCAGGCAAAGCCTACCCGTATTCAAGGGGCATTTATTTCGGAAAAGGAAGTTAAAAAGCTCGTCGAGTTTCTTAAAGAAAAAGGACCGCCGGTTGAATACACGGAAGAAGTGACAAAGACACCACTTGTCGGTCCAAGACGCGGAGTAAGCGGGGCGGACGGCAGAGACCCTTTCTTTGAAGAGTCAATTCGGATCGTCTGCCAGCATGATAGGGCATCCGCATCGCTTCTTCAGAGGCGTCTTTCTATCGGATACTCCCGCGCGGCAAGGATTATCGATCAGCTTGAGGCGGCAGGAATTGTGGGTCCGGGGACGGGAAGTAAGCCAAGGGATGTTCTTGTCAGAAATCCTGAGGAAATTATAAATAATCTGCAGCAATAAAAATAAGAATTTCTAATTTCTAATTGCTCTAATTACTCTAAATAAACTCCAGAATTTAAATATTAGGTCAATTAGAATAGTTAGATTAATTAGGTCAATTTTAAGATATGATTAGAGCAGGACAGAGGTTATATGAAGAGAGGAAAAGGAGAGGACTTTCGCTTGAAAAAGTCTCCAGCGCCACAAAAATAAGAAAAGAATTTTTGGAAGCAATCGAGAAAGGCGAGTACGATAAGCTTCCCTCACCTTCCTATGCGCAGGGGTTTGTAAGAAGTTATACAAGATTCCTTAATCTTTCGGAAAAAGAAATACTGCCGCTTTTTAGACGTGAATTCGCAGGAGAGAAGGATTACAAAGTTTTACCCGAAGGGCTTTCAGGAAAACCCGATATACCGCTTTATAAATTTAAAATAAAACAAATTTTTATCTTAAGTATTTTAGTTTTTGTTTTGCTCTCAGGATATATTCTCTTTCAGTATAGGTATGCGTTTATAAGTCCACCCCTTTTTATAGAAGAACCTAAAGAAATGGAGATTTTAGATACTTCAATTGTGAGAGTCTCAGGAAAGACGGATCCTCAGGCAACAGTATCTGTTGAAGATATTCCCGTATCTTTGGATGGGAATGGAAATTTTAAAAAAGAAATTATTGTATTTCCCGGAAAAAAAACCATTGTAGTAAAGGCAGTCAACCGCTTTGGTAAAGAAACCACTTTAGAGCGCCACGTTGTGATAAAATAGCCCAAATGAATCTTCAACAGTTAATAAAATATGCCAGTTCGGAAGAAAATTCCAGAATTCGAGCGGAAATTTGGGGAGATTTTGTGGGGTGGTATAATAGAAGAAGAGGCGAGAATGGATTTCTTATCAATCAGCTTAGAAAAATTGGCGCAAAAAAAGTTCTCGACGTTGCGCTTGGAGACGGTGTTGATACTATTTATCTTTTACAACAAGGTTTTAATGTTTCTTCAAATGAGTTTGATAATGCATTCAGGGAAAAAGCGATTGAGAACGCTAAAAAATCAGGATTTAATATTAAGCCGACTAATCTTGACTGGCGAGAGCTCTCAAAAGTTTATTCTGAAAATTCCTTCGATGCAGTAATTTGTCTTGGAAATTCTCTGACTTGTTTGTTCGGACGGGAAAATCAACTTAAAGCCCTTTCACAATTTTATTCAATTCTCAAACCGGGGGGGGTATTACTGATTGATGAGAGAAACTATCAAAGACTTTTAGATAATAAAGAAAAAGCATTAAGCGGAAAACTTCATTCATCTGGAAAATATCTTTACACAGGGACAAATAAAGTAAAAGCGAGCTTCATAGACATAACAGATGAGCATGTTTTGGTTCAGTATAAAGATCAAGAGAGAGGCGAAGTTTCTTATTATCTGATTTACCCATGCAAGAAGGGAGAGCTTTTGGGGCTTTTGAGAGAGGCGGGGTTTTCAAAGATCGAGCAATACAGCGATTATGAGCAGGGAGAAAATCCCGATGCCGATTTTTATCAATATGTCTGTGTTAAATAAGCCGTCTAAATACTTCTTGACAGTACTATTAGAAGTATTATAGAATGTTTCTATGATTGATACAGTTTCCGTTACGAATTTAAAACAAAAAACTTCAAGTGTTCTTAAGAAGATTAAGTCTTCGGGCAATCCAATGATAATTATAAGCAGGTCTGAGCCTGCAGCAGTGTTAGTCGATCCTGACCACTATAAGAGCCTTGAGAAAGCGCTTGAAGATATCGAAGACTTGAGAGCCATTGAGAGTCGAAGAAATGAAAAAGGTATCAATTTTGAGAAATACTTTGACAAACGTTTTAGAAGAACTTCGACAAAGTGAGAATCATTCTTCTTAAGTCCGCCCAAAGAGAATTCGATAGATTACCGGATGAAATAGCAGTTAGAATAGGAAGAAAAATCAACCTTCTAAAAAATAATCCATATGGGTTTGGAAGCGAGAAACTTTCAGATAAAGGTTACAGAATACGGATAGGAGATTACCGTGTGGTTAATGTTATTGATAAAAAAAGGAAATCTATTTTAATTATTAAAATCGGACATCGAAGAGATGTGTATCGTATGAGATAGTTTGAGATGTTGACACTTAAAGATGTTGGTGCTAGCTTATTATAGATAATATGATTGATCCTGCCCAGACAGCACTGGTCTTAGTTATAATTGTTTTAACAATTCTTCTTCTTGTGCTTGGAATTCAAGTTTTTTTTATTCTCCGGGAACTTCGAAAAACAATTAATAAAGCAAATAAGGTTCTGGATGATACGGGGGTTATTACAGAAAGTGTCTCGGGTCCCATTTCAAATCTCTCAAGTTTGGCATCCGGGATAAAGGTAGGTGCAGCAATCGCATCCATTCTAAAAAAATCAAAAAAAAGAAAGGACAAGGATGAATAACGGAAGTGGTGGTGGCAATAGGTTTTTTGAAGGTTTTCTCTGGGGCGCAATAATAGGAGGTGCTGTTGTTTATTTTCTTTCGACAAAGGGAGGAAAAAAGATTCTTAAGACTTTAACAGAAGAAGGACTTGGTAATTTGGCCGATCTTATGGAAGAGGGGGTTGAGGAATACGAAGAGGTGGAAGAAATTTCAGGAGAAGATAATGCGCCTTCAGGAAATGGGGTAAAGGAAAAGGTTGAGAAGGTAAAGGAAGACAAACCATCTGTGCGCAAGAGATTCTTCAGAAGAAAATCTTAAAAAATATTCTTCTTTTCTTCTCTTGTGCCGATAAATCTTTTCTCGTTCTTTTTCCGCAAAAGAATCTCCTAATTCAGGGTGCTGGGGTCGCTTCCGAAAATTTTCGTGTTCACAACGCGGAGAAAGTTTTATTTTAAAAACCCAAAAGGCTTATGGCGCGAATGTTCACAGCGAAAATTTTGCAATCTCCCCGCGCGTAATACGGATCGACGATTTATAGAGGGTTTAGTTAGTTGTTAGCTGTTGTTAGTTGGAAGTTGATTTAGAGTCCGTATTTTTCGATATTTGAGTTGTGCTCCTCGATGGTTTTCGCATAACGATTAACCCCATTTTTATCAGTTATGTAATATAGATAAGAAGTTTCTGCAGGATTCAAAGCTGCCTTAAGACTTGCAAGCCCCGGATTTGCAATAGGAGTTGGGGGAATCCCTGCAACTTTATAGGTGTTGTAAGAAGAATTAACTGTCTTATCTGCGTTGGTAAGCCCCTTTTTCCACCATCTTTTTTGGTCGGGTTGATATCCTAAGACATATTGAACAGTAGCATCAATATCCAATTTCATACCAATTCTAAGTCTGTTTGAAATTACACTTGAGACAAGGGGTCTGTCTTCTTCATGTCTTGCCTCTCGCTCAACAAGAGAGGCAATTGTTACTATTTGATTTTGAGCCAGATTTGCATTTTCTGTATTCAAAGTTTTATATTTATCATCAAAATTGGTTCTTAAGATGGTAACTATGGCATTTATCTCAGCATCTTTTGGGATAAGATAGGTGTCGGGGAAGAGATATCCCTCATTTTTTAAAAGCTCCTCTGTCCAAAAATCCTTGTATGTAGGCATCTTCTCCTTTAATATTTCACTTATCTCCTCGGCCCTTAGTCCTTCAGGAAAGGTAACCCAAACATCAAGCATCCCGACTCTTAAATTTTCAATAATATCATAGACATTCATAGATGGATTAAGCCTAAAGTCACCGGCCTGAATTTCTTTATCAACTCCCATGCGTTTCGTAAGAAGAAAAAAGACAACGGGGTCACGTATAAGACCCTTCTTCTTAAGCTTATTTGCTATCTCCCGTACACCGGCCCCTTTTTCGACTACAAAAATTTGGGGTTTTTTGTTTTCTGAGTCAACGGGTTTTGTACCATTTTTCCACCAGACTGCTCCTAAGATTATTAGGGCAATAAATAAAAGGATCAAAATGAGTAACCTCTTCATAAGACTTTAAGTATGGGAAATCTTCTACTTGATAATCTTGCTTCCCTAAGATTATACATTTTTTGGCTATATATTGTATAGATAACTTCATTTTCGGAAACTTTTTCCCCGATTTTTTTGTTAAGATAAATTCCTGCTTCCTTTTGCTCCGGAGTTCCCAAGATTCTTGCAAGAAGTGTTAAGTTTTTTATATTTATTGTTCTTATCTCTCCTGCCCTCCCCGATTTTATTTGAAAGGAAAATCTCCCGGGTTTTAAATCTTCACTATCTATATCCGCCTTCCCACCCTGAGCCTTTATTATTTCCTTCATCTTCAAGAAGGCCGCCCCGCTTTTTAAAATTTCTCTTGCCCAGTTTAGGCAATTGTCATATTTTCTCCTGACTTCTTTTTTAAGACTTTCCGATGAATCCGTAAGACACAGTTCCAAAAGCTCGGAGGCAAGCATCAGGCTTTTTTCTTCAAGATCTAAGGGTCTCCCTTTTTTTTGTTGAAGGACACTTACTGCATCCCTTGTTTCAAGTATTGCGCCAACCCCTCTTCCTAAAGGTTCATTCATTCGATGGATTACAATTCTAAGCTTTATATTGAATGCTCGTGCCAAATATTGAAACTTCTCTTTTAAAATTAATGCATCCTTTTTTCTGTGCACTTTAACCGTTTTACCGTAGGGAAGGTCAATGACTACACGATTTGAGCCGAATGCTATTTTTTTCGCCATTATAGAAACTAAAATTTTGTCAAAACTTTCAAGAAGAAGCGGTTTTTCAACATTTATCATCACATCATCGGCAGGGGCAATACCAAAGCTTCCTCCCCAAACAATACATCCATTTGTCTTTCTTACTATCTGATAAATTTTTTCCTTAGGATGTATGACCGGTGCTAAAACTTCCATATCGTCTGCTGTTCCCCCCGGCGATGTGATGGCACGGGAAGAACTCTTAGGTATTTTAAATCCGGCTGCTGCTACAATCGGTACTATAATAAGAGTTGTTCTAGTTCCGGGCACGCCTCCTATAGAGTGTTTGTCGGCAACAATCCCTTTAAACTCCAATTTATCACCCGTCTCAACCATCGCTTTTGTTAAAAAATAAAGTTCTTTATTGGAAAAACCCGAAGAGTAGCCTGATGCGGCAAAATAAGTAGTAAGAACATCCCCGAGTCTGTTTTTGGAAATCTCATCCATTACGGCATAAATTTCTCTGTATGTGAGTTTTTTACCGACGAGTTTTTTTTGGATTGCCAAAAGAGCTTCCCTTAGTTGTTCCTCACTGTTTTCAAATGTAGGTTTCATACGCCTCCTCCCTTCAATTGATTTATTGCGATCTTGACAATAGCTCTTATTAAATTAAGAAGAAAGTAAAGAAAACCGTTTATTATTCTGTAAACTTTTGGCCAGATATTTATTAAAAAAATTTTAAATTGGGAGTCTTCCTGATTCATATTTTCTCAAGCTTTCCTTTTAGGATAAGTCTTTTCCATGTTGTTCCCGGAGGCGTGCATGTTACTAAAGTTAAATAAGAATCATTTAGATCCTGAGTGAAGATAGAAGTATCCGTAGGAGGGACTACGGAAATGTCAAATATTTTGTATTTATAAGTTACTCCATTTACTGTTGCGCTTACCGTATCTCCTGCCTTAAGAAGATATAAGGTTGCAAAAATTGTTTTGTAATTTGAGAGATCAAATAGTTGGGGCAGAGTTGAATGACCAAAAATCACAGAATTTCCCTTGGTCCCGGGTACGGGTGTTCCGGGATAATTCACAAGATGTTTTGAAAGATTGGTGTCAACCGTTGCGACAGTAGCGTTCTGAATATTTAATTTAGGAATAGACAGCGTATAAAAGGGAACTTGGGACTTTTTCCCTCCTTCGGGAGCATTGTAAAACCAATTTTTTGCATTTGTATAATCAATTCCTAAATTGGTAGCATTTGAGAGCAAGCTCCCTACAAGGGAAGGATTTATTACCTCTCTCCTTGGAATTGGAGTTTCCAGCGTATATGCAAGTGCGGGAGCAAAATATATTTGCCAAGAAATAAGAGGAAAAAATACGTATAGGGATATCAAAAGACCCAGTATCAAAATAGTTCCTCCTAGGATCCGCGCAATTTTTTTTCTAAGGAGTCCATCTCCCTTGTGGTAATAATACTTACTCATTCACTTTTGTAGATATATTTATACTCTCTTTTGAGAAGGGAACTATTTTAGGCAAAAGTGGGAGACTGAAGGAAAGTTTTATTTCAACGCCCGATACCTGAGGATGTTTCATAAGGATTTCGGAAGCTCTGTTAAAAGACTTGCCTGATATTTGTTTGACAATTAAATTATTATCAATCTTGGGAATTATGAAACCCTCGATTGATACTCTTGCTGAGACATTATCATCCTCTTGTTTTATTCCCTCAACGTTTACTTTAAGACTGTCAGAATCAACTGTCTCATTATCCGAGATTTCATTTTTTAGAACTTCTTTTGCAAAATCTAAAGCATCCTCCCTTTTATAAGAGACACCCTTATAAGAGACTGTACCAGAAAGAGAAAGTTCACCGGCCTCATCGTCTATGTCTTTGCTAAATTTTTCCTTAATCAGCCCCTCGTTTATCAAGACGGGTAAGAGGACATCATCACCCGAAATTTTTTTTGACAGTTCTTCTTTTGCTTTTTCCTCAAGGGTTTTAGGAAGTTCTTCGCGCAATTTTTTAATATCGCCCTCCGATACTACGGTAACTTCTTTTTTGGTTCCCCCTGAGAAAGCATCATCATTTTTTGCCGCAACAGAAGAACTTCCCCCAATTGTAAACTTGGTGTTTGAAGGTAAATTATATTCCTGTCCTATTTTTTTGGCAGTAACCGAAACTTCACCCTTGCCGGGGGTGGTTCCTGAAAAGATATCACCGGATGCCGAGGCTACGGTAATATTTTTATCAAGCGTAAATTCAAGGTCGTTTGATGAGGTTATAGTGGTGTTTGAAGATAGAGCTTGAGAAGAGGAACTATTGTTAAAAATAGTAACGGTTCCCTTAGCAAATGTGCCGACTTCTTTTTTTCCGGTCGTTTTGGTTGAGGCCGACCCTTCTTTAGTAACAGATAGAAATTGCGATGCTAAAATACCTGATCCCGGATCAGAAGTCGTATCGGATGCAAATATTATATCCTGTAATTTTTCCGAAGTTTTTGCATTTATCTCAAGAACTACAGTTGCTTTGTTTGAAAAAAAATAAAAAAAGAGCGCAACAAGCAAAAAAATAAGAAGGAAAAGCGGAATAAATACTATTTTTCCTCTTCCCGAGAAAGAGAAGATAGGAAAGTTTTTGATAGGGAACCCGCCCCCTGACTTTAAAAGAGTTGATAATACTTTTTTTCCGCCCATAAGAATGGCAAGTGCGTTTAATGGCAAAGCTTTTTTGCCTGCCTCCTTCTCTTTTACTTCCTCAGGAATTCCTGCCTCGCCGGCCCGCTTCGCTGCGAGGCGAGCAGGCAGGTCCTCAATCTCCCGGGGAGTTTCCTCATCGGAAATTTCCCCATCTGGTATTTGTTTGGTTTCTATCTTTTGTGAGGGTAAAGGCACTTTTCCGATATCTCGGTCATTAATAAAACCGAAATATTCCAAGGATCCTTCCTGGGGAACAATTTTAACTTTGCCATACGGAATTTCATCCCTGTCGTCTTTCTCTTTTGGTTCGATAGTTCCAATCATTTCTTCATCTTGTGGGGGCTCGTTGAGCACTTCAAAACCCAGTTGATTGGCTGCTCCATGAAGGACCGCCCTTGCATCAAAGTCAGAGGGAAGAGTAGTAACCTGAGGAATATGAAGGAAAGGAAGACCCTTGCTCCACTTAAAGTTTATAAATTCCTGACTTTCATCTTCGTTCTCATTAAACACGACTATTTTTTGAGGAAAAACCTCAGAAGACGTGAAATGTTTTAATATATTATCAAGTGTTGAGGCGGGAGAGTCTGCTATCTCTCCCGTCTTAAACTCTTTTATTTTACCTGCCTTGATGAGCGCTGCCGAAACAAATTTTTCTCCTGTCTCAACCAGTATAATAGATACTGGCGCTCCTTCCTCCTTTTCTAGAAGAAAAGCTATTGCTTCAAATATCACAATAAATCCTATCGGGATAAGTCCAAGCTCACCGCTTATCTTCTTAAGCTTTAAAAGATAATCTTTTTTAATTTTTGCTTCTTCGACCCAGCTTCCTTTTACTCCAAAGACAGTCTTGACAGTCTCTGTAGTTTTTGGCAGATATTGTTCGGCGGCGGATATGGCCTTGTCTGCCGTATCCAAAAGTTCGTCAACTGAGGCCTCTTCTATCGAATTTTCAAATTTTTCGGTGTGGCTGCCAAGCACGCGAACCGCACCTTGGGACTCTTCAAAAAAAACTGCATTTATTTTTTCATTGCGAAGTACCAATGCCAAGAAATATTCTTTTTTTGGAGTTTTCTGAAACGGAAAACCTATTTTCATAGATCGTGGACTTTTGAATAAATTCTTCTGTTTCCTTCTCCGATACTCTCCTCTCGTAATATCTTAAACCTTTTAAGCTTCCCTGTAAAATCCACGTGAGGCCCCCCGCAGAATTCGATTGAGTACGGTTTACCCGCACTCAATCGCCCTGAGCGAACGAAGTGAGTCGAAGGGCCTCCAATAAAATATACTTTTACTTTATCTTCATATTTCTTATCAAAAAGACCGATTGCCCCTAGCTTTTTGGCTTTTGCAAGTGGCATTATTTCAAAATGAACAGATAGGTTTTCCTTAATTTTTTCATTAACAGTTTTTTCAACTTTTTCAATTTCCGAATCCGTGAGTTTTTTATCATAGGCAAAGTCAAACCTTACTCTCTCGCTCGTGATATTTGAACCTGTTTGATGAACCGTATTTCCTAAGACATCCCTTAAGGCCTGATGGAGAAGGTGAGTTGCCGTATGCCCCATTATCGTTTTCTCCGCAGTGTCCGAAAGTCCACCCGCAAATTTCTTGCCCGCTCCTTTTCTTGAGAGATTTTGATGCTCTTTCATCTTCCGAGCAAACTCCTTGTCATCAAATGCGTATCCAAGGCTTTTTATTCTACTTGGGGAAAGACCATGTGTTGAGTAAAGAACAAAAGCATCATCCGGGGATATTTTTGCAACTCCTTTTAGCTCATCTCCTGTCTTTGGATATTTTTTCTGAATAAAACTTACCGCTTGAGCAATCGTTGCTCGGTAATTATTGACCTCCTCAAGTATTTCGTTTAATATTCTTTCGTAATTTTCCGAAAGTTCGGGATCGGTTTTCTGGTACTCTCCAACTATTGATTCGACTGCGGCTTTTGTATTATCCGCAATATTATTAACCCCTTTTAATAGATTAATATTGTCAAAGGAGCGTCTTATGAGTCTTCTTAGAATGTAGCCCTGTTCTTTGTTTGATGGGGTAACTTTGCCATTTGCTATAAATACCGAGGCGATAAGGTGATCTGTTATAATTCTCATTTCTCTTTCGTGGTCTTTATAATTTTTCCCCACCACCGTCTCCAGAGTCTTTATGATAGGGTAAATAAGCGAAGTCTCGAAAATATCGGCTTGATTTTCCAAAGCCGCAAGAAGCCTTTCAAGTCCGCCCCCAAAATCAACATTTTGATGAGGAAGTTTCCCAAAGGTTCCGTCTTTCCTTTTAATGTATTCCATAAAGACGGAATTTCCGATCTCAAGAAATCTTCCGCATTGGCAATTAGGATGGCAAGTTTCCCCAAAATTCTTATTATGCGGAATTCCAAAATCATAAAATACCTCGGTGTCCGGTCCTCCCGGTTCGCCCGATGGCATGTCCTGCGGAGTACCTGTTCTTGACCACCAGTTTTTGTCGACGCCATAACTTGAGATTCTCTCTTTTGGGGAAAGCCCTTCATTTTTTAAAATCTCGGTCCATATTTTTTCGGATTCAGTATCTCGAGAGATATTCTCAAATCCTTCAAATATAGTTATGTAAAGTTTTTCTTTCGGAAGTCCTATTACTCTTGTCAAAAACTCCCAATACCAAGACAGCTGTTGCCTTTTGAAATACTCTCCCAAAGACCAGATGCCAAGCATTCTGAAGAAGGTTGTGTGACTTGAGTCTCCGACCTCGTCTATGTCGGAAGCTCTAAAACAATTTTGTACATTTACCAATCTTTTTCCCTGTGGATGTTGTTCGCCAAGCAAATACGGAACAAGAGGCTGCATGCCGGAGGATATAAAAAGAGTCGTCGGATCATTTTGAGGGACAAGAGGAGAGTTTAAAATTCTTTTATGTCCTTTATCTTCAAAAAAAGAAATATACTTATCTATTATTTGTGCGGCGTTTAGCATACTATGATTATATCATTTAAACATCTTCACTTTTTCTTTTAAAAAGAATATAATTTGCGCAAATGGATTTGCTGGAAAAGAAAAATAATCTTTGGGCGATTGTGTTTATTGTACTTATATTATTAGGAATGGGAATTCTTCTTGCTCTAACGTCGACAAAAAAATCCGGACCGTCTCTCACACTCCCCGACAATATTTTTAATCCCGTGAATCAAAATCAAAACCAAACCGCAACTCCAACTTCTGCACCAGCACCTACCTTCGCTCCTGTTACGGAGCTTAAAAGTAGGAACCGGCTCAGCAGCAGCAAGCGGAAGTTCTGTAATGGTCCACTATGTCGGCGCCTTTACCAATAGGCAAGTATTTGACAGCTCAGTTCCAAGAAATCAACCTCTGGTTTTTCAAGTAGGCGCGGGACAGGTGATAAAGGGTTGGGAAGAGGGATTAATAGGAATGAAAGTTGGAGGAATAAGAAGACTTCACATTCCCCCAAGCCTTGGATATGGTGAGCAAGGCGCAGGTAACGGTGTAATTCCTCCCAACGCCACACTCATCTTTGACATCCAACTCCTCGATGTAAAATAACCTCGACATCAAACCGTTTGACTCCAATTTTTGAAAATGATATTCTTTTCAAAAGAAAGAAGGGAGGTGATAGAAAATGGCGCAGTTTTTGGGAGTTCATAGATTAAATCCCGGAATGACCGAAGATGAGGTAAGAAAAGGATACGAAGGTTACAAAGAGTCTGCAGTCAAAATGGGCTTAAGACCACTCCATGCCCATTTAAGTATGGAAAAAGGGTTTGCTTATTGTATAACAGAAGCAAATAGTGCTTTGGATATAAGAAAAGCTCATGAAAATGTTGCTATTCCCTTGGAAGATGTTGTAGAAATACAAACCATTGAATAGAAAATCCATTCCTAGGCGAAAAGACTGCATAAATTAAGAAGATTAGAAAGATTAATTTAGTATCTGGTATTGACAAGGGGCGAGTTTTAATAGTAATCTAAAGTAGATGATAGAGATAGGGAATAGCCCCGAACAATCTATGGGAGTTTCTGCTCCTATAGAAAAAAATTCTCCAGGAGCTTCTCCGGTTCCCCAAGAGGATGAAGTACAAGCCGGAGTCCCTTCTGAGACAGTTAACGTTTCATCTTCGCCACCGACTCCGGGATCTTCCATTGAGCAAAACAAAATAGCTCCAAAAACTGTTCATGAAGAAGCTCCCGAGCAAGAATCTCATGTCGCCGGAGCAGAGTACATTCCCATAGTTTCACCGGCAACTCCTCCAAAAGCTGAAACAAAAGGTTTTATAAGCAGGACAATAAATTGGTTTAGAAAAGTCCTGTCTTTTGGGACAGCGGAAACTTTTGATACCCTCAAGAAAGGACAACAAGCTAGTCCATTTTCCACTCGGCCTTCAGGACCATTGGACTCTCAAAATTCCCCGCAGAATACATAATCTTTTGATTTTGCTACAATTTGTCTATGGATGAGGAGAGATTCCGGCAACTTGTTGAAGAAGCGCTCGATAGTTTACCGAAAGAATTTGCCAAAAAGATAAGCAATACCTCAATAGTTATTGAAGATATTCCCGGTCAAGAACTTTTAAAAAGCCTTAGACTCCCGCCATGGGCGCTGCTCTTCGGCCTATACCAAGGAATTCCGCAAACAAAAAGAGGAGCATATTCGGGAGTTCTTCCTGATAAAATTACGATTTTTAAAATCCCCATTTTAAGAGTTTCCAGGACGCAAGAGGATGTAAAAGCGCAGGTGCGAGCAACGGTAATTCATGAAGTCGGCCATCACTTCGGCCTCTCGGAGGAAGATCTAAAAAATAAATAGCTTTTGATGGTTGACGCGCGGATTTAATTAATAATAGTATAAATATATGAGTCTTTTATTTGGACTTCTTCTTTTAATATTGGGAGCATGGACGATAATATCTCCAAAAAGTGTCTTGGATTTTAAGATAAATATTGTAAAAATGTTTGGAGCAAAACTTACGGTAAGTAAAAAAACAGTAGATGCAATTAGATGGATTGGGGTTATTGTTTTTGCTTTCGGCATTCTTCTTGTTTTTTAGTTTTTATTAGACAAAGATTGTTGTGGAACTATGACTGCGACGATAAATAAAAATCTTTTACTGGTTGGGGGACTCGTAATCTTTATAATAATCTTAGGAGGGGCCTCAATTTTTCTAAAAGGCAATAGGAAAGCTCCGGAAGATACCAAAAAGACAACGGAGGAACAAGCAACGAAAACAAAAACCTCTCTTAAAGATCTTATTACAAGCGGAAAATCGCAGAAATGCACTTTTGTTGACAAAAGCGAAGATGTAGATATTGAGGGAGTCGCTTATATAGGGAAGGGAAAATTAAGAGCAGATTTAAATTCCGATACAGGAGGAGATGAAATTATGGCCCACGTGATTATTAATAGTGGAAAAAGTTATATTTGGTTTAATGGTAAAAAGACTGGTTATATGATTTCGTTTGAGGAAAGCAAGCTAAAGGCGGCATCCGGCGATCAGGAATCGGTGGATATCGATAAAATAATTAATTACAGCTGTATAAATTGGAAATTTGACAATGGTTATTTTTCTCCTTCCCCCGAAGTTAAATTTCAAAACGTGGATATGACTCCTGTCCCTACCGGTTCCTAACTTTTCTTACAAGAGTTCTTCCAAACCGTTTTTTCCTTCCGGGTTTCTAACCAGTTCCTGTTATAATTTTTGAGTGACAAGGTGCAATTGGACATCGAAAGATTCTTTGATGATTGAGTACCACGATAGGCAGTGGGGAGTGCCCGTTCATGATGACCGATTTCTTTTCGAATACATGATTCTAGATGCTTTCCAGGCCGGCCTTTCATGGAGGACGGTTCTTCATAAAAGAGAAAATTTTAGACGCGCATTTGATAATTTCGATTTCCGAAAAATAGCCAAATACGGAAAAAAAGATTACGAAAGATTGATAGATAATGCAGGAATTATTCGCAATCGGGCAAAGATAAATGCAGCAATTATAAATGCGAAAAAATTCCTTGAGGTGCAAAAAGAATTCGGAAGTTTTGACAAATACATTTGGAGTTTTACAAAAGGAAAGCAAATAAAAAAC
>CAYPAU010000013.1:0-24036 GCA_964408825.1 uncultured Gammaproteobacteria bacterium | reverse complement strand
TCCGCCTTTGCTTCCTTGAAAAGTTTTGAAAGAATTTCTATTAATTTCAACCTCTTTGAAGTCGATTCCAGTTTCTCGTAGTACTCTGCCAATATCTTAAATTTCATAGAATATTTTTCTTCTTTCTTATTAATTCTTCGATCTTCCTCTTAATTTCCCTATCAAATTCCTCCTGGTCTTCTGCTAAGACTGCTTCTTTTTTATCTTTGTCCCAAAACCCGATAAATTTTGCCTCCCCCAAAACATGTCCATCTTCCGGGTCAATCTCAGGGAATTGGATCACAACCGGTTTGCCATAACCCAAGGCATGTCCAATAAAAGGATCTGGATAATTAGCAAGTCTCCTCCTTCCCTCGGCAATTTCTGCAATCGTCATGCGTTGTGTAATTCCAAACGGTATGTCTTGCGGCCAGTCACCTTCCTCCGTTGTTCCGCCGATTAATTGATATTCTCTGGGTGTTAAAAGATATTCTCTTGGAATAAATTGTTCCTTTCTGCTCTCCATATTATTTCATCACATATTTCGCTGCCTTTGTTTTTCCTTGTTTGCGGATTATACCTGCTTTAATAAGTCCCTTCAACTCATTTAATATAGTATCCTCTGAAATCATTGGGAAAAGACTCTCAAATGCTTTATTTTGAAGATAACCGGTCTCTTGAATATATTCGACTATTTTAAGCTGGCGGTCTGAAAGAAGAAGTGGTTTACCGCCTAATTTTTGACGTAATCTCCCGTCTATTGAAATCTTTTCTACCTTATCCTTAATTTTCGAAAGCTCAATTGCAAGACCTTCTGTGAAGTACTCAAGCCATTTGGTTAAGTCTCCATCATGTTTCTCAACGCTCTGGAGTGAATCATAATATCTTTCTGCCTCTTTATCAAAATACTCTTCAAGCGAAAAAAATCTTCTGATATCATATCCCTCCAAAGACAAAATTAACGTAGACAAAGCCCTTGCTACTCTGCCGTTTCCATCTATAAAGGGGTGAATTCTGACAAATTCATAATGAATAATTCCGCTTTTCAAAACCGGATGAATATCCTGTTCCATGGGGTTATTCACAAATGCAATAAGGTCATTAATCTGTATTGGAATAGCTACCGAAAGGGGCGGACGAAAAGACACCTTTCCGGTGTAACTATTTTTAATAACAACTTGAGTTTTTCTGTATTTTCCTACTTTTTCCTCATCCAAAATCTTTCTAACTGTAAACTCATGCAGTTTTTTTATAAAATCTTCCGTAATCTTGGCATCTTTAATATCTCCTATATACTCTACGACTTTTCTGTAATTTATGACTTCCTGTACGTCGCGCTGTCTTGCGACAACATTATCACCCATTATTACTTTTTCTGCCTGCGAAAGATCAAGTTCATTTCCCTCAATATGAGTTCCAAAGTGGACAGTTCGAAGCATTGCGTCATCCTGAAATTTTTTCTCATAATATGGCAAAAGAGGCGCCTTATCTATAATTTCCCTGGAAGCTTCTATAATTCCAATGTTTTTGAGAATTTTGTTGGTAATGGTAAACTTTGGTAAATACATACTCCAGAAGCGACTAGTTCCTAGCGACTAGTGGCTAGTTGCTAAACACAATTATCGCATATTTCCCGAGAAAATAAAATGTTATAATATCTTCATGGCAGAAGAAACCAAACAGGAACTGCGACTTAGAACTGAAATTGTAAGGCAAATGGTTACTTTAGCAACAAGCGGATTTGGATTAGTTGCAGCTCTTGCATGGAATAGTTTGATACAGGAGTTTGTAAACAGTTATATTAAAAAATGGATTCCCGGCAATTCAGGTTTAATTTCCCTTTTGATTTATGCAGTTGTCATTACAATTTTAGCTGTCTTTGTAACTGTCCAACTTACAAGTCTTTCCCACAAACTTGAAAAACAATCAGAACAACTATTGACAGTTAACAATTGACTTTTAAAAATCGCCAGTACATAAGTAATAATTTAAAATTTAAAATTTGAAGTTTTCAATGAAAATTTAAAATTAAAAATTGAAAATTAGTAGAGTAGTTCTTTCATCACTTTTGGAATTTCGTCAGCAAGATCTGAGGCATTAAAATAGGGTCCGACCCTTTCATACAAACTTTCTCCTGCTTTTTTGTTTATGTATGATCCGGCGCAGGCAGAGAGAAACGCATCATTTTTGCAATACAAAGCCGCAACCAAGCCTGCCAAAACATCTCCTGTCCCGCCTTTTGTCATCCCCGCATTCCCGCCTGAAACCCCGATGCATCCGCCAGCTGGCGGACATGCAATATCCTTCTCGCCTTTTAGGAGAATAACGCAGTTATATTTTTTAGCCATTTCAAGCTCATTTTCTGGATATGCCTTAATTCCAAAAAGTTTTTTAAACTCTCCTTGGTGAGGTGTAACAATTGAATTCTTTGGCAAGATTTCAGGATCAATCACCTGCAAGCTTCCGCCGTCGATCACCCATCTCTTACCCGGATAAGTCTTTAACAATCTCTCCGTAAGTTCTTTGGTGTCATCGTCCCCTTCTTCCTGACCTTCTTTTCTTGGCAAACCAGGGCCTATGAGAATACAATCGGCCTCATTTATATAACTTTCAAGCTGGCTTCTTTTAACAACAATTCCGTCTCTAAATTCCTCTTTTGCCTTTTGGACAATTTGATTATTCTCGGGGACTGAAGAATAAAAAACCATATCCACAATTCGGGATGCAACTTTAAGCGACCACAAAGACGCGGCATGAAAAAGCTTTGAACCTCCTATTAGAAGAAGCTTCCCATTCTGCCCCTTATGAGAGGGCGAAGGCGGAATGTAGAGTTTTTTAAGTTGCGGTGGATCGAACTGTTTCATAATTTGTTTCTATACTTAAGCAAAAAAAGAGAGGTGGTAAAAGATCCGATTGAAAAAGCAAACATAAGAAGGAGTAAGCTTGGGAAACCAAACTCTGAAGCAATAAAACCTCCAATAAAAGCTCCTATTCCTAGTGCTATATAATCTACAGCCTCCCACTCTCCCCATGCAAAAGCAAGATGTTTTCCGCCTGAATTTGAAAACAGTGCGTCATAGGCAGGATCTTTCAAAGCCGCTGATAAACCCAAGACTCCCTGAACAATAAAAAGAGAAGATGGGGAGTTTACGAAAAGATAAAGAAAATATCCGATTACCCCTATTCCATAGCCTGCAATAACAAATTTTGTCTGGTGTCTTGCCTTATCCTCCCAAAGACCAAGCAAAAGCACTACGACTCCTGCTGTTATCATATAAACCGTAAAGGTCAGGCTTGCGTCCAGCAAATCTCCTCCTATATCTTTTACAAAAAGTGCATAAATAGGAGCAATAACTGCTCCTGCAAACATATAAAATGCGTCTGTAACAAGAAGTAATCTTCGAAGTAATCTCACTTTAATTTTAATTCTACCATAGAAGCATTATCTGTAACTTTATTCGACAGAAACTCCTTATGTGTGGTCGTAATAAATGTTTGCTGCTTGCCTAAAATTTCAAAAATTAACTTAATATGTTCGGAGTCAAGCTCCGAGAATATATCATCCAAAATTAAAACAGGCCGGGCCCCCATTTTTTCCTCAATAATTGCTAGTTCAACAAGCTTCAGCTGTAGGACCGTGAGTCTTTGCTGTCCACGGGAGCCAAAAGATTTTATATCATGAGTCGAATTACCCAAAAGCATAGAAAAGCTGACATCATCGCGATGAGGACCTACTAATGTTACGCCAGAAGCGACTTCTGCATCTTTATATTTTGCCAGTCTTTCTGCCGAGATCGTACTTTTGTCATAGAAAGCCACAAAATCAAAAATATCTTTTGGGAAATTGTTTATATTTTCTATTAGTTCCTCTCTTTTTTTTGTCACAATATTGCCATTTTCTATAATAAGTTTGTCCCAGTACTCGAACTGTTTCTCATTCCGCTGTCCAGTCTCCCGGGCATTATAAAGAAGTGCGTTCCTCTGTCTTAGCGCTTTTTCATAAACAGTATAGGCATTTCGATAGTCTCTATCTGTCTGTTCAAGGATTTCGTTGAGAAGCCTCCGGCGAAGGCTCGGACCGCCGATTATAATATCTAAATCCTCGGGGGAAAAAAGAACCGTAAGAAGATTGCCTGCAAAGTCTACTCTTCTCTTTGAAACTTTATTTACAGTATATTTTTTACTTAATTTTTCCCCCTGTTTAGCAAGAATAACTTGGAGCTGTATTGGTTCCTTGTCGTCTAATTTGCCCATCTCGCCTGTAATTTTTGCAGAAGTTTCACCAAATCTTATAAATTCTTCATCTTTGTCAGCGCGGGGACTTTTACCCAAAGAGAGGATTGAGATACTTTCGGTGAAATTAGTTTTTCCGGAAGTATTGGGTCCGACAATAATAATAGTATCTTTATCTAAGTTAAACTGCGCCTTTTCGTAATTTCGGAAGTTTTGGAGAGTTAAAGACTTTAAAAACATTGTTAGACTGTTCTATTGTCTGATTGTTGAAACATTATATAACAATTTAGCAATCCAACAATTTAGCAATCTACTTTATCACCGTTCCCACGAATTTCTTGCCGTCAAAATAATTCTGAAGATTTTCAAAATCGTCTCCCTTAAGAACCACGACAGTCACCCCTAGTTCTTGTGCCTTTTTGGTAACAACCGGATCAAAAGAAGCATTAATTCCCGGAGACCATATGTCTCCGACAATTTTTCGAAAGTTCTTCCAAGAAATTTTATCGAAGGATTTTGCCGATGCGTTTTGTTTTGGGTCCTTGTCATAAACCTTATCGATATTTGTGAGATTTAAGACAGTTCTTGCTCCGTAATCTTCACAGAGTAAGATTGCATCAAAGTCTGTAGACCAACCGGGTTTCCAACCAGCGGCAACCACTACAGGCTCTGTAACTTTTCTTATAATTTCATAGTGCTTAAGAATATAAGGGTGAGCGATGTCACGAAAGATAGTACGAACTAGATGGGCATTGAGCTTAGTAGTGTGGATTCCTAACCAGTCGAGATCATCGCGGGTAAGCTCGTGTCCTACGACATCGCGTCCCGCATCACGGTAGGTTCGGGCGATTGATCCGCCTCCTGTAACCAAAAAAAACTGGCGGTTTTTGTTGTTCGCCAGTTGTGCTCGGATAAACCCGTTGAGCTTCTTGAGGAAATCAATATTGATTCCTCCGTTGGGGACTATAAGAGATCCCCCTATGGACATTACAATTTTCTCTTTCTTGTTATTATTACTGCCCATAAAAATAGCACGATTCTCAAGTGCTAAGAAAGTATGTTACCACCTATCGTATCAAAATACAAGAACTTGTCAATTATGATTAAAGCGGTTTTTGAAGAACTAAGTGTCTCATTTTCAATACTGAAATTAAGTCGCCAGCTTTTGCATCTAGATTATCGAATAATCCTTCCTTCTGCATTTTTGGTATTCCTTGAGCCAAATCTTCCATTATTTCCTCTTTTGTGTTTTGTGTATTTCTTGTATCACTACTTCTCGTTCTTGGAGGCCAAACATAACCCCTATCCCAAATCATAATTAAAGGAAAAGGCATTTCATCCAGTTCGAACTCCGGTATTCTTTCTCTAACAGAAGTTATTGGCTCAACACTTTCAGCTTCCAACAAATCTTCTGTCCCTTCCAATATTATAAATCCCTGATTTTCTGCTTCTTCTATTAAAATTTTATGATAATCCTCGGCACTCCGAAGACCACTTCCCTTTCCTGATTCATACAAGTCTGTAGTTAAGTCTTGAAATAAAAGAAGTTTTCCTCTTGGCATTAAAACTCTTCTCACCTCTCCCAGCGCAACTGGCAAATAGAGCATTGAATCAAAAGAAGAAAAACCTATTAAAGTTGAGACTGCGTCATCCCTAATGGGAATTCTATAGGAACTCCCGCGGAATAATTGAGCATCACTATCTTTCTCAGCCAGAAATTTTAGAGAATGCATATTAAGATCGAAGCTTACAAGTCTTGGCTTCAGCCATTCAGGAGCAAGATCTTGCGAGAAAGATCCGGTTCCGCATCCTACTTCGATTACTGGAGTTAAATCTCCTTGATCAATGTGTCTTTCAAGAACCGGGCAAACCGCATCTTGATATGCGGGTAGTATCACAAGCCTATCTAGTCTTATTCCCTCCTGATGCTGAGGAGCTTCTAAATTGTCAGCAAACGTTTTTTCCTCCCATAAAGGGGTCGATAATTTTCGATGAAAGGCAAGTCCCTCTCGAAGCTCTAAGCTCATGCGGGGTATTTTAGCACTAACGAAGCTTAAAATCTATTCTTAGTAGTTGTAGCTCCCACTGTATTATATATTAATATATAATACAGTAATATACAAAAGTAGAAATCTTTAACCTTTAGCGTTGACAGGCGGGGCAATAGTAGGTGCCGCGGCCGCCGAAATATATTTTTTTAATGGTATTTCCGCATCTTCTGCATTGCTCCCCTTCTCTTCCGTAAACCAAACTGTGATTTTGATATTCCCCTTCCTCCCCCTTCGCATTAACAAATTGAAGTTCTGAAGCGCCTTTGTATTTAAATCCTGCTTTTAAAACTTTTAAAAGCGAGTCATAAAGTTTTCTAATCTCCGCATCAGTCAAAGTCCCTGCTCTTCTTTGAGGATTAATCTTTGCTTCCCAAAGCCCGTCATTGGCATAAATATTGCCAATCCCCCCAATTCTTTTCTGATCCATCAAAAGTGGCTTTATTGCCGTGTTTGATAATTTGACTATTTTTTTAAACATTTCCAAACTTAAGAAAGCTTGTCCTGACGAAGGAAGGAGTTCAGGGCCCAGGTCTCTAAAAAAACTTAAATCTTTTAACTTTGAACTTTGAACTATTTTGATCCATCCAAACTGGCGAAGATCGTTGTAGTACAAAAATCCGCTTTCACCTCGCCGAAGCTTTAGCGAAGGCGGGCTGTCCAGTTTAAAAATTACATGGGTTCTTGAGCTTGGCAAAGAGTCTCCGGCCTTTTTTGAAAGGACAACTTTTTCTTTAAGATTGGGTCCCCGGTAAATTAGCTGTCCTGTGAGTTTTATGTGAATTGCCAGAGAATATTTGTTGGATAAATCTATGACGAGGCCTTTGCCGAATCTCCGGACTGCGGTAATTTTGGCGCCCTCAACGTTTTTAAGATCTCCCTGAACCATCTTGGGGAGTCTTATATCAACCTCCTCAATCTTGTGCCCAACAAGATATTTTTGCAAACCTAATCGTATAGTCTCCACCTCGGGAAGTTCCGGCATACTTTATATTATAATTGTTCCCGCCCCTCGAAGCCCCGCCATGGCGGGGCTAAGTGGGGTCTACCTCCGGTAATTCAGGCATACAATTTCCTCAATGTATAATAAGTTAGTATATTATACATTACTTCTGATTCTTCCAGAAGCCTAACTATAATTTATTATTGTGGAAATTTAACTTGTGACAATTCCGGCATAATCAAACTTTGAAGTAATTGCTAATTGCGTGGTTTATCATTACAGCCATTCCTTCGGGAAATGTATTGAGAACGCTGTGGGCATGCTCTCCGGTAACCCCGCCTATTTTATAAAATAGCACCTGTCTTTCCGCAATCTTTTTTCTTAAATTTTCCCTTGGGTCTTCGTCGCTAATTTCCGGATGAAATCTTCCTGCAATTTTCTTTGTTTTATCTATCGAAACTACAACTGAATTTTCACCGTCTAATAACACTACAGGAGCGTTAATATTATTTATCTCCTCTCCCAAATCTTGTCCTATTCCCTGCAGTGCAAGCATGTAGGAATGAACTTCAGCTTTACCAGTATCACGTAACATTTGTCTTTTTCCTTGTTCATCAGCCACTTTAAAGTCATCCTGGAATCTTGTACCCTGCTTTAATATCTGTTTTGCAAACCAGGACACTCCTGGGAGTTCAATAATCCGCCTTACATGAGCATTGGTGAAAGTTTGTATCCTTTTATAATCTGATTCGCGTAGGTCATCCGGTTGGGTCATTATTCCTTGAAGAGCAAGTGCTCTCGCCAACTCGGGATGACGAGCAGCAATTCTAATAGCAAGAGTTCCTCCCATAGAAGACCCGAATAAAATTGAATTTGTTAATCCTTTTTTCTTCATAAAATCTGCTAAGTGATCTGCAAGATTATCGAGCGTAGGATTTTCGAGAGCTTCGGAATAGCCAAATCCAGGAAGCTGAGGTGTAATAGTTCGATATCTTCCTTCAAGGCTCTGAACAGTTTCCTCAATCTTCTGAGCACCTTTTGGCAAATTCTCTCGGAGCGCTTGCATTCCTATAGATCCTTCCACTCTACCGTTTAATGCATTATCTAATCTTAGATTTCCCTCGCCCGAACCCGCACCCAGCCCTGAAATATTCAAAACTGTATATTCTGCATCTTCAGGTCCTGTTTCGTAATACCCCATTTCTTTTCCGTTTACTTCGATAGTTTTATGTATATGAATTCCTGTTTCTTTCGGATGCTGTTGAGGAATTAAGGGTTTTACTTCCTGAGAGCTTCCTCCCAGAAATTCTCCTTGAGCCTTTGTTGAAAATCCTATTCCTTCTTGTCCCGAACCAGTTTCTGGAGAGAGTTGATCTACATTTTCCTCCTGTCCGGGAATTTCTGGATCATCCATAGGCCGATTATATCACTTTGTCAGAAGGAATTTATTTCCAAGATATGTCAGGATTACAACTATCCCTCCTACAAATATAAGGGCGGCGAGAAGACTAACTCTGTCTGCCAAAAATCCAGTTATTAAAACAGGGACGGGGATGGCAATCGCAATTAAAACATCAAGAAACGAAAAGATCCGGCCGTGCATCTGCTCCTTGGCATTTGTCTGAAGAATCGTTCTTGCCTGAACTGCAATCATGACAATAAGAATTCCTATAAAAAATGCGCAGATAACTGCAACAATTCTTGTTATAAAAGTACCAAAAAATATCGGACTTGCTCCAATCAGAATAAGGATTGCACCTGTTGCAATCAATGAAAGAAAAATAGATTTTCTTCTTCCCAAATCGCTTTCCACCCTTCCCAATACGACGACTCCAATCACAAGACCTAAGATTAAAGGCCCCATAAGCACATAGGTTATAGAAGTTAAAGGGAAAAGAAGATATCTTCTGACATATTCAAGAAACATAACGCTTAAAAGTCCTATCATAAGTTCGATGAAAACCAGAAGAATAAGAGGAAGGGATATTTTTTTATTTACTCTCACCTCATCGACCGTCTCACCGAAAAGATGAAAAGTTTTTCTAAAGATGTGGCCCTCGGGAACTTTAGGTTTTTTTATCTTTATATCCTTAAAGCCGGACATAAGTATAAAACCTAAAAGTAGAAATGGAACTGCAAGAAGAAATGGTGCAATCTCTCCTTGTGTTTTTAACCCTCCGAAAGTCTCCATTATAGGACCTGCCATAGAATAACCGAGTAAAACTGAGCCTAGAAGTGTAAATAGAAAGAAGCTGTTGGCGTGATTTAAAATTCTTCTTTCAACAACAAGAGGGATAGTTGCCGCCTCGGCAGGTATAAAAAACCGGGCAACTGATGAGGTAAGAAAGGCAAGAAGAAGAATAAAAAAAATATCATTTGCAGAGAAGATATATAAAAAGAAAAGGAATGCCAAAAGCGCGTCGGTTATAAGAATCAATCTTTTTCTATTTGTGATATCGACAATTGGCCCTGCAATAAGACCGAAAATTATAGCAGGGATGGTGAGAGCTGTATAAAATTGTGCTTGAACAAAAGGAGAGTGAGTTCGGTCTGCCAAAATCAAAAGGGCGGTAAAATTGGACATGTTAAATGCTACCTGAAGAAGGACTTGATTACCCCAAAGCCGCAGAAACTGAATATTTTTAAGAATCCCCATTTGTATTCTCCTTAAGCCCTAATCTTTCATCAACTTCACTAAACTTTGCCAAAAATTCTTGGTTAACTGGTGGTTTAAATAGAACATGAACCATCTGACTCATTCTATCTTCTCTTTTTAGAACCGAACTTCTCCAAACAAGACCAAGTTGACTCGCAAGATCTGTAAGATTTTTTCTGATATGTCCATCCATATAACCAATACTATCCCAATCCAATACCGCGTATCCTCCAGGCTTAAGAACCCTGTTAATCTCTTTAACTACTGTTTCATCGCTCTTATGTTCTAGGAACACCAAAGCCTTGTGTGAAAAAACAAAATCAAAAGACTCATCCTTAAAAGGCAAACTTGCGATATTTCCTTGAATAACAGAAGTACCGGCTTCTCCTGGAATTTGTGGAAAAAGATCAAGTCCGACTACATTTACTTGGTTCCCA
Organism: uncultured Gammaproteobacteria bacterium; assembly: GCA_964408825.1. GTDB lineage: Bacteria > Patescibacteriota > Microgenomatia > Levybacterales > UBA12049 > CAYPAU01. The sequence continues at coordinate 13,740 of CAYPAU010000013.1, read as the reverse complement.
TATTTATTCCCTATATCTTTACAAGCAACTGAATCAGTGCCACTTCCAAGATCAAGAATATTTATTTTTCTTCCCTCTTGTTCCCTTATCTTTGCCTCAATTCCAGAAGATATAAGATTTCCTAACCACTCGTCAACGGCCTGAAAAGATCTATTTTCAAGAGATATAATTTTACCTTCATCCGATACAAGGGCACCACCGAATTTTTCAGTATGCTCAAATCCCTTTGGAGGTTTTATTTCTTTTACTTCGTCAGACATGTCTATAAATTTTCTCTACAAAATCTTTTACTTCTTTTTTAAAATTTTCTTTTGAGAATTTTTGAGCCTGTTTTATTTTTATATTTGTCTTTCCCAACTATGAGGCCTGCACAAAACCAATCCGTAATCTCTTTTCCTAGACTCAAAAAACAATTCTATTTTAAAACCTGCTCCTGCAAAAAGACTAAATATCTCATCTTTTGTAAATTTATGAGACACAGCTATCAATATCTTTTGTCCCTTGTAGAAATTAAGAAGATCATTTCCGTAACTTTTCGCCCAATCCCTGGTAAATTCCAATTTATATTCAATCTGATTTTTTACGCTATTGAAATATAATTTAATATCAGCATCCTGCTTAGCAATACCGATTCTCTCAGGCACTGTCCACAGCCAATCATAGATTATTTTTTCATCATATCCCGCCAATGGATCTTTATTTTTCGATAGCATAGCCATCCCAACAAGTAAAAATTCATTTTCTGTAATACTTTCTCTTAAATTAACAAGAACTATATGCGAGGCTGGAAGGTTTCCTATAGTCTGTCCTAAAAATAGGATCAAATTATTTCTTTGATATCTCCTTCGCAGATAATATGTAATCTTGGAAAAATTTCCTTTTTCAAAATCTTCTTTAAACGCTTCTATATGTATCTGCTCATGAGCAAGTCCTACGTTATCAGTAGCAATATCAATCATCCTTTCGCTTATATCCAGAGGAAAATAATTCAATACGTTTTTAGAAGAACTTTCTAGTCTAGCTAGGATTGCGGCTGCTTTTTTTCCATCTCCGCATCCAATATCTAAAACGCTGTATTCTTTTTTTTGCAGATGGGATAGTATCTTGTCCTCATTATCTAAAATTAGATTTATCTCTGTCTGTCCAACCCCATATTCGCTTGTGTGCTCAAATGATACAAATCTGTCTGCTCCTTCTCCTAAATATTGAAACTTTAGCGGCAATTCCCTTCTTCCGGCAAGTGCCGTTATAAGCTCAGCGGTCTGCTCATGACTAAAAACTTCATGTCTTCTCTTGTGTTTTTCTACGAATTCCAAAACATCATTATGTAATATCCTCCACTCCTTACCAATTTTGCTTGCTGGAAATTTTCCATTTCTAGCCCAGCGATATATAGTATTGGGGTCAACTTGAAGAAGCTTTGAAGCCTGTCTTACTGTTAATATCTGATTTTGCACAGGTTTTATTATACAGTGTCGTACAATTGCGCGCAATATCGACCTTAACTTACTTTAACTGTCTTGTTTAAAAATTCTTTTATTTCTCTTTTAAATCTTTCCTTTGAGAATTTCTGGGCTCGGGCAATGCAATCGGCAGGGTCAATAGTCAAATGGCTGAATTGTTGAATAGCTTTTTTTAAACTATCAATCGTCAGTTCATCGAAGAATAAACCGGTCGCGTAGCGTCCTGAGCTTGCTTGTCCTGAGCTTGCCGAATGGGCCGAAGGATCTCCCTCTACAACTGATTCCAATACTCCTCCTGATCTGTATGCAATAACAGGGGTTCCCACGCTCATTGCCTCAACCGGAGTTATACCAAAATCCTCATCTTCTGATGCAAAAACAAATGCTTTTGCATTTCTCATAAGCTCAACTTTTTCCTCATCTGAAACCTCCCCTAAAAATTGGATATTAGGATATTTAGATATTGAGATATTAAGTCCTCCAAAACTTCGTCCGAATATTTTAAGGGGTACTTTCAACTTTTCAAATGTTTTAATTATTAATTCAATGTTTTTAGGTCTTGCAATCCTCCCCCCTGCTAAATAGTATTCAGTATTATGTATTTTGTATTTAGTATTTTGAGATTTATTTGGAATTTGTGATTTAGGATTTGTGATTTCAATCGGAGGGTAAATAACAACCGCATCTCTTCGATAAAACTTCTTAATTCTCCCTGCTACATTTTTTGAATTGGCAATAAAAAAATCCACATTTTGCGCACTTCTAAAGTCAACAAGCCTTAAAAAATGATTTGCCAGTTCCCCCAATATCCTAAAAACCCAACTATTTTTCCATTCTCTTGCCGTCGCAAAACCATAAAGATATCGGGGCGGAGTATGAGAATAACAGATATGAGTTAACGTGTTACGTGTTACGTGTTGCTTGTTATTATTAATCATATTTGGGCTGTATGCTCCTGTTGCGGAAACAATAACAACATCATATTTGGAAAAATCAAACGCTCTAAATAGCAATGGCGCGATAATTCTAAATGGACTTATGAGTTTTGATTTAAAAGGAATAAATTGTAAAAGGGAAGTTTTTATTTTCCAATCTTTGAATCTTTCTCTATGTGGACCTAAAAACTTAGGCAAAAAAACCGTAGTATAGACAGGCGCGTCCGGCCAAATCTCATGAAGCGCCTCAAGAACTCTCTCCGCCCCACCATATTCCTTTATGTAGTCGTGTACAAGAGCAACTTTTAACTTGTCTCTTGTTTCTTGTTTCTTGTCGCTTGTCATATTAACTTCATCTGTTTGTCCGATATTTTTTCAATACTTCCGTTTTTTTGAAAAATTTCCTCGAGCCTTTTTGGAAGAGTTTTGAAATCATACCCCTCAAGGGCTTTTTTAAATTCCAAGACATTTAAATTTTTCATGTCGCAATCTGAAAAATCGTAGGCAAAAGGGGCATTTGTCAAAATTGTCGCAAGCTGATGGGCAAGCTTTGCATTTTTCTTGCCTGCCATAAGTTTCTCCGCAAGTTTTGAGTTTTTAGCTTTAAGTTTTGAGATATTTTTGTAAATATTTTCAACCGAACCGTATTCATTGATTAAATTCGAAGCTGTTTTTGGACCGATCCCCAAGACCCCCGGATAATTATCGGACGGATCTCCCACCAAAGCCTTAAGTTCTACAAATTGCGAAGGAGTTATTCCATACTTTTCTTTAACTTTTCCTTCATCAAACAAAGTCATTTCAGATATTCCTTTAACAGGCGCAAGAATCTTTGTTTTATGATTTACAAGCTGAAGCATATCCCGATCTCCGGTGAGAATATAAACAAGATGCCCCGTCTCTTTGGCTTTCTCGGAAATTGTACCTATAATATCGTCTGCTTCAAGTCCGTCAACTGCATAAACTGGGATTTTTGCCTTTTCTAAAATTCCCTGAATAATCCCAAACTGAGGCGACAAATCGCTCTCCATCGCGGGACGCTGCGATTGATACGCTGTAAAAAGTTCTTTTCTGAAATTTGGACTCGGACTATCAAAGGCAATCGCAATATGCTCTGGTTTAAGTTCCTGAATAATTTTAAGAATCATTGAGAAAAATCCCTGGACAGCTCCAGTCGGAGTGCCGTCTTTGCGCGTTAAGGGCGGCATTACATGATAAGACCGATGCACAATCGCATTGCCATCGATTAAGATAAATTTCTCCATCGAAACTTATTATACTTCTTTAATATTCCCTATGCTATTATAAATTGGTGATTATCGCTACCGCCATCTCAAAAAATAATATTCCAATCCGTTTAACACAAGAGCGCTGGTCTCACATTATAAACTCACATAGAGAAATTACAATAAGAGATAAATCAAAAGTTATCAGTGCTGTTAACGATCCCGATTTAATCTTAAAGGGTGACGTCGGAGAGCTGCTGGCTGTAAAGAAAGTCTTTGGAAAAAACCTTTGGTTTGTGGTAGTATATAAAGAAATAGACAGTAAGGACGGATTTATTCTCACCGCCTACCTAACAACAGATAGTCGTTGGTTGTTTCAGAGAAAGATATTATGGAACAAAGGTTAATAGACTCAACCCACATCGCAGTTACCGATTTGGTCCGGTTGGCCCAATATGGAAATTCAAAACTTTGGGTGGATTATGATGATGAAGCTGATGTTCTTTATATAAATTTCCTTAAACCACAAAAAGCCGATAATGCTTATCAGGGAAAAGACGGCATTATTCGAAGAGTAAGGAAGAATAAAATTATTGGGCTTACTATTCTTAACGCCAGCCGCTTTTCCCAGGATAAATCAAGTCATTAGACTCCTCAAGCAACCATCATTACACACTCAGAATCGAAAGGAGAACTACACCTATAAGTGTTGTAACAATTCCTATAATTTGTTGCTTCGTCACCGGTTCTTTAAATACTAAAAAAGCTAATAAAACAAAAAGTGTTGGATAGCTGCCCGCTACGGGAGCGACAACAGAATTTAGACCCTTACTCAAGGCAAAATTATATCCAAAATCTCCTGCAGTAAAAACAACGGAAGATAGAATTATAGGAAGTAAGGAGTTAGATGAGGGTTTGACAATTTTTTTCTTTAAAAAGCTGATTGTAATAAATATTATAAGTACTGGAATATATGCTATATAACTGGCCCAAAACCAACCCAATTGATGCACTGGAATCCTAATGAAGGTGAAGTAAATTCCCCAAACTATTGCAGCCAGTATAGCGAAATTGGTCCCTTTTCCTAAAATATTCTTAGCTTTACTTAAGGTTTTAAAGTCTAGGGTGACCAAAATGACTCCAATAAAAATTGGAAAGATTGCAAGTATTTGAGCCAGAGATAGTGTTTCACGGAAAATTATTAAGGAAAAAACGACAGCTAGTGCTGCGTAAGATGCCCCAATTGTACCTACGATAGAAGGATTTCCAATACGCAACCCTTCATTTAAAGAAGTCAGTCCAGTAATAAGCAAGAACCCTAAAAAAAGGTTAAGATATAGTAATTGCGGAGTTAGATGTTTAAGCTCGGTGATAAAGAAGGGTATAAACAAGCCGAAAATTACGAGCCTAAAAAGAAAACTCCAAACAGAAGTTGTGTAAGAGCCGACTTTTCTTGAGGCAATGGCTCCAAATATATCTCCAGTTCCCCACCCTACATATGCAACGAGAGCAAACAAGATCGCTGTCATGAAGTGATTATAACAAAACTCAGATTCCGGGGGATGAAGAAAGGAGTTTGCGGTAGACGTAAACTACTGCCATCATTGTGGTAGGAATTGTCACAAAAAGTCCGATGCCTAAGGCAAGTACGCCGGCAATATTTAACAAAACCAAAAGAAGTCCAAAAATAAATAAATTCATTTTAACTCCTTGTGTCAATTGTGAACTTTTCTTGAGCGAATCCATAAGGGAAGCGTTCTTGTCAACTATTAGATAGCTATAAAATGAAAATTTGATTGACCAGATTATTCCCGGGATTATAAGAAGAATATATCCTCCAAGAATTATTAGTCCATAAAGAATAGATGCTCCAAGGTATCTTAGGCTCAGAGGATAAAGAGAATAAAGGTATGAAAGGTTAAGAGGCTTGCTGTCATAAAAATCAAGAAGAATCTTGGTAAGTCCAAGCTGCATGACAATATATACGATTAGTGAAATCAGGGACCATAGAATACCTAAGGGGTTATCCTTAAGAAGGCCGCTCACAAAACCCACGGCAAATTGAATTAGAAGATAAACCACTGTAAGTTTTATAAAATCTACTATATGAGCTTTAAAGAAGTTAAAACCAAATTTTATAGCTTCGGATTTTGAGAAAGAACGAGTTGAAACTGCTTTTGCTGGTGGGACCGCAGGAGCAGCTGGAGCTTGAGCAGGAGTCGGGCTTTGTGCGGGATTATTTTCCATTCCGTTTTAAGTATTTCAGAGAAGAGAAGGTCTTGTCAATCATCAAGCTTAAGGACTTGGAAGATTTTGAACTGAGTAATTAGCAGTAATGGTAAGAACATTTCCATTTACAAGAACAGAGCAATACTGATCTGCGACGGTATCATTGTTGCACCCAGACCAAGAACTAAAAATATAACTTGTTCCTCCAATTAAGACTGATGTAGGTGCATCAATTGTTGTATTAATTACTCCATTTTTTGTTCTAGTGTAATCTGTTGTACCACCATATTCTGGGGTATTTGTGATTGCAATGGAGGTCGTAGTAACACCTTTAGGATTAGAATTTACATAAAGAGTAGAAAGAACTGCTGTCGTTGGGGTGACTCTAGTTGACCCTATTGCATAGTCGGAAATTTTGAATTCTAAACAATCATAGCCTTTTTTGTGTTTTTTATAAATCGCAGTATCTGAATCGTAACTAGGGTAGTTTTTAACTTGCTCAGAGTTATCTGTCGAAAACGTGGCGCAAAGATTATAGCTATAGGGCAGGATCAGTTTATAATCAAAGTCCATTTTGGTTTCAGGATCCTTAACGTTTACATTTGATGACAGATCATTTAAAGAATTGGGCATCTTACCGTTGGCAGTATAATAATTTTCAATTTGATATTTAATATTATTAAATGCCTCTAGCCTATTGCTATCAAGCTGAATATCTTTTTGAGACATAGGGCTTCCAGCAATTATGAGCCCCTCCGCTATTAAAGCAACCACAAAAAGACAAAGAAGTGTTATAAATATATAATATTTAAGCATTCAATTTTCTATCTTCTTTTACTTGAAATAGATAGTAAACAAAAATTATCCCCGTAACAGATAGTGTCACGACAAGATGAAGAAAAAAATTAAGCGTTATATTTCCTCTTAGAAAGTTGTAGACTGTTGAGATTATATTAAACAACATAATTATAAAGGCCACAACAAGTGTTATGTAAATTAGAATCTTTCTAGATTTAATATTTCTCATATTAGAATTCTGTATTGTTCTTTTTGTCACATGGAGAAAAAAGAATACAAATAGGGGAAGTGAAACTATTAACGCTGCCAGATAACCCCGTAACAAATCCAGCCTTGAATTCTCCCAATTATAACTTCTATAGTAATCTGAGGTGACTGCAGGAAGCCATTTATCCACAAAAAAATATAAGGTCAATGCTATAGAAGTTGCCAAAACGTAAAGACTTATAAACATGAGGATATGCTCGAAGGCGTCCCACATAGTTGTGGTAGTTTTGGATGAGCTTGATGCAGGGGAAGCTACCGGAGTGGTGGATGATGCTTGAGTTGGGACTGAGTTAATTGGAGCTGTATTAGTGTTTTCCACTTTTTAAGTGTCTCAAAGGCAAGAGCTATTTGTCAATGATTAAAGGCTAACTATGATCTAGCGGGGACGAATGCAAGACGACCGGCTGATTTCTTAGGACCGATAAGTCTTTCAAATTCCTCAGACTCAATTGTCTCTTTCTTAAGTAATTCTTCTGCAAGTAAATCAAGTTTTCCTCGAAGCTTTTTAAGAATCGCTACGGCCTTCCTGTAACCTTCTTTGGTAATTTTCTGAACCTCCGCATCAATTTTTGAGGCCATATCATCTGAAATATTTGTCTGTTCGGGGTAAAATCTTCTTTTGTCTCCCTCAAGACTTATGGGTCCTAGCTCACTCATACCAAACTCTACCACCATTGCTCTTGCGACTTCCGTTGCTTTTGCAATGTCATCGGAAGCTCCGGTTGTCTCCTCATTGAAAATCAAATTCTCCGCAGCTCTTCCGCCAAGCATTACCGAAATTTGCTCTATTAATCTTGTTTTTGTTTCATGTACATGCTCTGTTGGCTCCATCATTGTGTGGCCTAAGGACAAACCTCGACTTACAATTGAGATTCTGTGCACAGGATCCATATGAGGCATCTCCCATGAAACAAGAGCGTGTCCCGCCTCGTGATACGCAGTCATTTTCCTGTCTTCATCTGATTGAAGCCTCTTTTTTTCGGGTCCAAGCTTTACCTTAGTTGCCGCCTCTTCAATATCACTCATATCAATCGCCTTTTTATTAAGACGGGCTGCAAGAATCGCCGCCTCGTTAAGCATGTTCTCAAGATCTGCTCCTGAAAATCCAACAGTCCTTTTGGCAGCCTTTTCCCAATCCACTTTTTTCTCAAACGGCTTTCCTCTTGCATGAATTGCCAAAATTGCCTTCCTTCCCTCAATATCCGGCATATCCAAAACTACACGCCTATCAAATCTTCCCGGGCGAACAAGGGCAGGATCCAATACATCGGGTCTGTTGGTTGCCGCCATGACGACAAGCTGTTCAGTCGGTGCAAATCCGTCCATCTCAACAAGGATCTGGTTTAGTGTCTGCTCTCTCTCATCATGTCCCCCCATTATTCCTATTCCCCGTTGTCTTCCGATTGCATCAATTTCATCGATAAAAATTATTGCCGGCTGTGCTTTTTTGGCGTTGTTAAACAAATCCCGTACGCGAGATGCCCCGACCCCGACAAGCATTTCCATAAACTCAGAGCCTGCCATAGAAAAAAACGGCACATTTGCTTCTCCTGCGGTTGCTCTTGCCAAAAGAGTCTTTCCGGTTCCAGAAGGTCCTACCATAAGAACACCCTTTGGTGTTCTTGCTCCCATAGCCTTATATTTCCCCGGGTTTTTAAGAAAATCTACGATTTCGGTCAGCTCCTGTTTTGCCTCATCGACTCCGGCAACGTCTGAAAATCTTATCCTTGGGGTATCTTTTGAGAATAATTTTGCCCGCGACTGACCGAATGAGAAAATACTTTCCTGAGCTCCTCTTGCTTGACGGAAAATAAACCAGAAAAATGCAACCATAAGAAGAATCGGGATAACTGAAGAAAGGATGTTTACCCAACTGTTAAGACCTGTTTCGTCTTTTACGGCAACTTTTGTCTTATCGAGTGAGACTCCTGCATCTTTGAAGAGTTGATATACGTTTGAGCCGGGTTCTTTGAAGGTTTGTACTGTCTCGTTGTTTTCTCTTTTGACGGTCAGTTTGTTGTCGGTTACCGTAATTTCTTTAACTTTTCCATCCTTTACATCTTTTACGACTTGTGAAAGAGGTACGGTATTAACCGGTGTCGTTGGAATCGTGGCGCTTAAGAATAAAAATCCTGCAACCAATATTAAAAACCCGTAAAGAATTAGGTTCTTCCATGAGGTATTAATCTTAAATTTTCCTATTTTTTGTTTCTTGGTTTTTTTAGTTGAGAATTTAGCCATGGGGAAAATTATAACACATTTGAGGCTGTTTGCCAAGAGATAATGACAGTTATTTAGTATCAGTTATTAGTTATTAGTTCTTCGGAAACAAAAAAACTCTGAATTCTAAACTCTGAATTCTAAATTCTAACCGAGCCCCATTTTCTCCCGCACTTCTCTTACGGTTTGTCTCGCAACTTCCCGGGCTTTTTCATTTCCCTCTTTTATAATCAGGTCTACATATTCCGTATCGTGCTCCAATCTTTTTCTTTCCTTTTGTATGGGCTCAAGTTCTTTATATATAATTTCGGATAAATAATCCTTAAGCTCTGAGTATTGCAAATTTCCACTGTTAAACTTTTGTTCAAACTCACCATAAGAGATAGGAGAGAAAAGTTTAAGCAAAGTAAAAAGTGTCTTTACTCCTTCACTCATTTCTCCACCGCTTGTATCAGCAGTCGGAACTGCTCTAATTTTTTTTCTGATTTTTTCCAAATCGTCGGTTAAGTTTATGTAACTTCCTTCAACACTTTTGCTCATCTTTCCCTTACCAAGGAGTGATGGAATGTATTCGCCATTTGTGGCAAACTTCTTCGGCTCCGGAAAGTCTGTTCCATAATCTTGGTTAAAACGCCTTGCAATCTCCCGTGCAACCTCAAGATGCGGCTCCTGATCAATGCCGACAGGTACAAGTTCTGCTTTATAAATCAGGATATCTGCTGCCATAAGAACCGGGTAATTTAAAAGAGCCATTGTTACATTTTGAGGATATTGTTTTACTTTTTCTTTAAAAGTCGGAAGATGCTGCATCTTGGCAACAGTTACAACAGATGAAAAATAAAAGGCAAGCTCCATATGCTCAGGCACTTCTGATTGTTGAAAGATTACCGATTTCTGTGGATCAAGTCCGGCTGCTAAATAATCAATAATTACTTCTCGTCTGTTTTTTCGCAGTTCTTCAACATTATATGGTGTAGTAATGGTATGAACATCTGCAACCATATAAAAAGTTTCATAAACTTGTCCTGAGCCCTTTTCCTGAGTTTTACCGAAGGATGCCGAAGGATCTTGAAGCTCAAGCATTCCCTTGACAGCCCCAAGGTAATTTCCCAAATGGAGTCTTCCCGTCGCCCGAATACCCGAAAGCACTCTTTTCATAAATTAAATCCTTCCCGCTTGCCCTTCCGAAGCTTTAAGCGAAGGAGGGTCGCTCTTATTCCCGACAAAACTCTCTTTTTCATACTTTTTAGTTTATCATGTTTTGCTAGATTAAACTTTAATATTATTTATCTCCTTGATTTTTATTTCCTGGAATATTAAACATCGGGTTATCCGCAGCAGGATCTATATAAATCCCGAAATGTGCTACTCCAGCCTCATCTATATTCCTTGGCGCCTTAGGAGCTTTAAAATCTTGCGCATCTTCAGGATTATTTCTATTAATTTCTCTTAACATATTAACTCACCTCCTTAAACCTCCATCAAAAAAAACCTCCCCTTTTGGGAGGTTTGTTTCCTAAATATCTCTATTTCAACAAAACTACCTCCCGTTAAGGAGGCTTTGCCATGAACAAATAACTTTAAAAGAATTAAACATTTTTAAATCTGCCTTTCTGCATTTCTCTTGATCCACGTGTTACCGTTGCAACACCAACATGCAATTTCCCGGCTATATCATGCTGGGAAATTCCTTTTTTAAGCATTTTTACGATAGCCAAACGGTTGGGAATTTCTATTAATTCCTTTGGCGTCAAAATCCCCTGTAAAAAATCCAGCATTTCATCCCCATTATTAATTTTCAATAGAATCTCAACCAAACCCCTGATCTCATTATTTGATTTCATCGTACTAGTATAGTGATATCAAAGAAGTTTGTCAAGTCCCAGTCTAATATAAATATTAATTTCTAACGGGTAACTTAGAGACTTCCCTTTTAAATTGATCTCCGCGGTCTTTGTAGTTTTTAAACATGTCAAATGAGGCGCAGGCAGGAGAAAGAAGAACCACATCCCCCGCTTCTGCAAGTTCAAAAACTGTTTTAACAATATCTTTCATTGTTTTCAAACCTTCCACAATTTTTAATTTTTCATTTTTAATTTTTAATTTAATTTTCGGCCATTCAAGCCCTATTCCAATAATTGCTTTTATATTTTTCGAATCACTTATGACGCGTCCAAGTTCTGTAAAATCACTGTTCTTACTCGACCCACCCAAAATTAAAATTTCAGGTTCTTTGAAGGCCAGAATCGCTGCAATTGTTGTCTCAGGAATTGTTGAGAAGGAATCATCATAGAAACGCACCCCATTTATCTCTGCGACTAACTCAAGTCTATGCTCAAGACCCTTAAAAGTTTTTAGAACTTTTACTATATTTTCCTTAGAAACTCCTGATAAAATTGAAGCCATCACCGCTGCACAAACATTTTCAAGATTATGCTCCCCGGGAAGAAGAATTTTTTTAGTATCCATTAACTCGATTTCGATGATTTGTCCGCTTTCAGATGAACTGAACGGCGATGTAGATTTACTTTGGTTGAATTTTAAACTTGGATGTCGGCGTTCATTTAGCGAGCGGAGGGTGGTCGATGATTTAGAAAAACTTGAGCGAGCGTCATCTGACAAGCGTGGCAAATCTGAGAAATCTAATCTCACAATAATTTTTCCATCCTCAACAAAACATCCTTCTTCAACCTTGTTATCTCTTGAAACATAAAACATTTTTGCATTCGTGTGAATGTCTGATTCTCTGCTTGCCGGATAGTCTTTGTTGAGAATTGCAAAATCTCCCGCGGTTTGAAATTTTAAAATATTTCTTTTTGCTCGTACATATTCTTCTGTATTTTTGTGATAATCAAGGTGTTCACTTGTCGTCATAAGCATGACTGCAATATGTGGACTGCGTGTCAAGTCTTGAAGTTGAAAACTTGAAAGTTCAAGGACCATAATTGATTGAGGATTTAATTTGTCCAAAAAACCCAATGGGGGTCTTCCTATATTTCCTCCTAAATATGCATCAAGACCTTGTTTTTTAAACATTTCATAAATTAATGCCGATGTCGTTCCTTTCCCTTTCGTCCCGGTTATACCAATGATTTTACAAGGGCAAAGATCAAAAAAAATCTTAGTCTGCGATGTTATTTCTTTATTCTTAATTCTAGATTCTAAATTCTGAATTCTTATCCCCGGGCTTCTGACAACAAGATCCAACTTATTAAGATCGTCAAGGTAGTTTCTCCCACATAATATCTTTATATCTTTTTCTCTTAATATTTTAATAGATTTTTGATCTAACTCCCCTTTTTTCTTTTGATCCAAAACCCAAACTTTTGCTCCCTTTTTTGCCAGAAAAAGTGCGCTTGATTGCCCCTCTGTTCCGGCACCTATCACCGCAATTTTTTTATTTTTGAATCTATCAGACATATTAATAAAGCGGTTTTACTTTACCCAATGGGTTTAAAACTGTTTTCCCCGGGGCAACATCTTCAACTTCCTCTTTAAGTTCTCTACTTAAAGGATCGTAAACATAAGATTCGTGTCTTCCCCATATTGAAATAGGTACTTCTTGTGGGACAAATAACTGGGGATTAATTCTTCCCAATAAAAGCATTAAATTCCTCTTTACATTCCCAAAACCGCCCATGCTTATTTTTTTAAGTTTACCTGATTCTTTGTCTAGCTCCATTTGAATATGACTCCAGTCCCATTGACCCACCTTTCTTCCTTTTTCATGCTCTACTGCCAATACAATCTCATAATGATTTCTTGCATTCCCAAAAGTAACATCGATAGTCTCATCCATGTGTATAAAAACGGCAGAAAGATAAGGAGGGATATCTGTTTTTTTACCATCGTCGATAAGATCATGGAATGTCTCCTTATCTGGTAGAAATCTCGTGTATCTTACCATAACTCCCTCTTCAGGGATAACATATTCACCGATCCCCACTGGTTTTGCTGCTGGTCTATCTTCATTTACAACAGCTCCTTCCTCAGTAAGTTCATTTGTTTTTATCATAAATTTATCTTTTTAAACTTTGTGATTTTCGCAGATTTTTCTTTTAATAGTTTTTTTGAAAGCTTAATAAGCTTATTTAAATCTCCCGTCGTATAAAAGATATGCTCTGGCTTATTATACCTCGAAAGCAAGTTTTCAGAAACTAAAACTCTTTTTGTCTGTCTTGCAACTGCACCACCGGAGTCCAAAACCTGGACATTCTTCCCCAAAGCTTGCCCAATTTCTTTCTTAATTAACGGGAAATGAGAACATCCTAAGACCAGGACATCAATTTTAAAATCTAAAAAAGGTTTTAACTCTTCTTTTAAAATTTGGTGCAAGGAGTTCTGCCCGTCTGCGAGAGAACTGAAAAAGGATCCAGATTTTTTTGAAAATTTACTTCGTAATCCTTTTTCACTTAGCGAGCGGGGAATTTTTAAAGACTTAAATAAGCTTTGGCGAGCGTCTCGAGCCAGACGGGTGAACTCCGAGCTGTTAATAACGGCAAGCCCTGCTCCTTGCTCTATCAATGGAACAAGTCTGTCTGTTCCTAAATTTAGAACTTTTAAACCTTTACAAAATTTTTTTATAAGATCCTTTTGATATTT
>CAYPAU010000012.1:25405-26716 GCA_964408825.1 uncultured Gammaproteobacteria bacterium | reverse complement strand
GAGGCTGTAGGAGTACCTGAGTTTATGTTAAGTACTGCAAACTTGGCAGAGGTTGACGCGGTACCACCAATGGCAAAGTCAACTGTTGAGTTATTGGCAAAGAGGAGTCCTGAGGTCTGGTTCCAGAAAGAGTCAATATTACCCTGGTTGTTGGTAATGGTTATAGAACCTGAACCATTGCTTATTGCTATTCCTGTTCCTGCCGTTAGACTAGCAAGGGTAAAGCCATTCCCCGCATCATTTCCTATGAGAAGCTGTCCGTCTGTTACCCCTGATGCATCAAGTCCTGTACCGCCATTTCCAACAGGAAGAGTTCCTGTTATCTCAGTTGATCCACCGGCAAGATTAACCGCTGAGGATGATAGGACTCCTGAGGCATTTGAATGGATTACTCCTGCACCAAATCCTGAAAGAACAATGTTTCCTGTCGATGAGGAGCCAATTGTCAAAGTCTGCTTGTTGGTAGTCGCAATTGTTCCGTCTCCTGTTATGTAGGTTGCGTTGTTTCCTGATGAGGCTGATATTGTTGCAGTCGGCGTTCCTCCTGCGACATTTATAAAGGCAAATTTAGAAGAACTTGTACTAGTTCCGCCCAGTAAGAGGTCGTCTGTTATATTTGTCGGGGCAAGCGCCCCACTGTTTTCCTGCCACAATAAAGCGTCCGCGGCTGCGGTAATCGTAACCTTTTTGTTTGTCGAATCGGTAGACAAAAGTATTCCCGAACCACTTGCAAAAGTTAGAGTATCGGTATTACTTCCTGCCGAAATTGAGGTTGCTCCGGTTACCGCGATGGTTTTGAAGATATTTTGGGACGATCCAAGGTCGCTATTGGTTATCGTAAGTCCTGAAACCGATATTCCAGTTCCCGCTTTTAATGTGAGCGCTCCGGTTGAGCCGCCAAGGGAAGTCACTCCTGTGTTTGATATAGTTGGCTTTGTTCCCGTACCCACACTTATTCCTGTCCCTGCTGTAAGCTCTAAGATTCCCGTGTTTGTAATCGTAGGCGTCTGTCCCGGACCAACCTCAACTCCGTCTCCTGCGACAAGACTGTAGATCACATTTGATGCCGTCAGTTTTCCCGTCCCCGCATCGATATCGGCGTTTTCGGTAATTATTCCTCCCGAAAGGGTCGCAATCCCCGAGACCTTGATTGTTTCAAGAAACTGGGCAGATTTTGCAAATTCGCTTGGAATGTTGACTCCAAAAAGAAGGTTCTCCCCGGTCCCTATCCCCAAGACGGCACGGCCGTCGTATCTTGGCACATCAGAATAAACAGCTTTTTCCCCGCCTTTACTGCCTATGCCTGCGATG
>CAYPAU010000012.1:13575-25395 GCA_964408825.1 uncultured Gammaproteobacteria bacterium | reverse complement strand
GATAAAACTTTGCCGAAACTATCCTTGTTAAGCCCTGCGGATTTTAAGGTTGCAAAGGCAAAAGCCGAGACGGCTATAAAAACCATTATCAAAATTCCCCAAAGGGTCAACTTCTTAAATTCGGCTATACTTTTAAATCCTTCGTGAACCCAATAAGATGCATCCTGTGGGTGGTGTAAAGGTGCCTGCTGAGGAGTCTCTTGTTGTTCTCCGCTTTGAATTCTTGTGAAATGCTCAAGTTGCTGCTTCGTATATCTTCTCTGATTTCCCGGAGTTCTTTGAGGTATTAAAGTTCCCTTCTCTTCCCATCTTCGAAGAGTCTTTGTGGAGACTCCCAAAAAGCTAGCAGCCTCTTGAATACTAAACAGTTTGTCCATAGGGCAGGAACCGAACCGACTCTAAAAAGGTTTTCAATAAAACAATTAAGTTTTTCAGGATGTCCAAGTTTTGAAAACTTTGTATAGGTTTTTGTCTAAGTTTGTCTATGTTCATGTCCATCTTTGTCCAAGTTTTATTAATAATATATATATTACTACATATATGTGAAAATTTGTCAAGTGGTATTATAATCTTATCATAAGCTTATCAAACTATTCTAGGTTTTAGTACTTATTTTTAGTCTCTCAAGCTAAATATTTTCACAAAAATGCATCTTGCAATGATGATAAGATTGTGATAAATTTTATTTATGCTTAACCTTTCCTATACGCTTTCGACAATCTTGAAAGAAAGACTTAGACAGATCGATGAGACTCGTCAGAAGATACTTCTTCTCCCCATATCACCAAAGGATGAAGTCCGTCTTAAATGGGAGACAATGGTGGACAAGATTTACTCTTCTGTCTTTTTATCAAACTTTTCTCTTGATAAAAAAGGGATTGCAAAAACTCTAACGGCTCAAATAAACTTAGAGAAGGGAGAAAGCTTAAAAAATCTTTCCCAGGAAGAGAAAGACATGCTTGGGTACAAAAGGACCCTGGATTTAATCTTGAAAGATTGGCTTGTAGAGCAAAAAAATCTGTCATCTCGGGATGTTTTGATGCTTTATGATACATTTTGTAATGGTAGGCTCGTTGTGCCGGTATCACGCATACAAGAACTTCTTGATTATTTACAAGCCCATAAAGAAAATCCCATCGTCCAGGCAGGAGTCTGTTATTTGGGAATAGAAAATATAAGGCCCTTCAATACTGGCAATGGCAGACTGGCAAGGCTAATGTCGTATCTATTTTTGTATAAAAACGGGTATGATATTCGCGGACTTATTCAAATTGAAAAAAGATGGGCGGAAGATAGAACCGTCTTTGAAGAAGCATTAAGAATAGGACTTTCTGCCAAAAGCATAACTCTGTGGCTTGAATTTTTTGCAGGAGAAATACTGGCAAATTTATCTCAGACTTTGGACAAAATCCGAACTCAAGGTTTTGATAATATAGGCCTTGATAAATCATTTTGGGACTTAAACGACAGACAAAAAGAAATACTAATTTTGCTTCAAGAACCCAACAGTAACATAACCAATAAAAAAGTACAAAAAAGATTCAAAATATCTCAAATTACAGCATCGAGAGATTTATCAAAACTAAATACTCTAGGTTATATTTTTCAGAGAGGAAAAGGCAGATCAGTATACTATACAAAATTTTAAGAGTAGTGGTTTAAGTTATGAAAAAGATATCAATCGCATTATCTTTATTAATTCTTATAATTCTGGTTGCGAGGGCTTTGGCTCAGGATATCACAGGAAGTATTGCCCTTCCTCTTGCCATCAATGAAAAAAATGTTAAAGAAGGAGATATTATTACTGCAACGACAAATGGCTATAAATTAAGTACCTACGCCTACGATCCGTCCTTGTACGGGATAGTGACGAATAACCCCGCAGTCTATATTAAGGACACATCAGGCAAAACATATTCGGTTGTTTCCTTTGGCAATGCAATAGTCAGGGTCTCAACGATAAATGGCCCGATTAAGAAAAATGACCTCATAACAAGCTCTGAAATTCCGGGAGTAGGGCAAAAAGCAGATGCCAATGGTTTTATTCTGGGAATGGCGCTTGAGGAATATAGCAATACCAACCCAAATGCCATAGGCAAGATTGTAATCTCAACAGACCCTCATTATAATGCAACTTTTATTGCAGTTAAGACCAATCTTATACAGAATTTAAAAGTGGTAGCGGGAGCTCCCCTTCTGTCTCCCCTTACTACCCTAAGGTATATTCTTGCGGCAACAATAGTTATCGTATCCTTTATTCTCGGATTCATCTACTTTGGCAGAATTGCAAGAACAGGAGTTGAGGCATTGGGAAGAAATCCTCTGGCAGCAAGAATGATCCAGCTTGGAATCGTACTAAATGTTGGCTTAACCGCAGGCATAATTTTGATAGGAGTCGGTATAGCTTATTTAATTTTGATTTTGTAAACCCCGCATGATGCAAAAATTAGATCTAAATTCTTTACTTTAAGAAATGTGCGGGGTAAAATTATTTATATGACAATCGATCCGGTAATTTTTTTTGATATTATCGCAGCTGTCTTCATACTCTCTTTGGCGCTTTTGGCAATGGCAGTCTCATATTCCCATCTTCTTAGAAAGCTTTCTTCAAATCAAAAGAAATATAACGATATATTAAATGAAATCAACCAAAAAGACGCAGATCTTTTAAAAGACGCAAGGCAAAAAGCATCGGATATGATCGAAGAGGCAGGCAAAAAAGCACAGCAAATTATATCGGATAGCCAAACTCTTTCTCAAGACGCAAGAAAAATGCTGGATGAGGCTTTGGAAACGTTGATTAAACACCAGACTTCATATTTTGAAAAGGTTTCGCTGGATTTCCTTGAGGAATACAAAAAACAACTCGATAGCTTAAAGGGCAGGACTATTCAAATAGCTCAAAATGCATCAAATGCTATCGAAGAAGATGCCCAAAAGGAGCTGAGAGATTTCGATGATATTCTTGCCAAAGAAACTTTCTCTGCCCAAAAAATAGTTGAGGGGAAAATAGAAGAAGAATACTCAAGCGTCCAGACGCAAGTTGAGGAATACAAAAAAGAAATGTTTAGAAAAGTGGACGAGGAGATTTATAAGATCCTTGAGAATATATCCAAATTGGCCATAGGAAAGAACATTCCAATGTCGATGCATGAAGAGCTTATTATAGAAGCTCTGGAGAAAGCAAAAAAAGACGGTATGCAAAAATGATCCCTTTAACCCCGATTTAATCGGGGCCTGCCTATGGATGACAAGAAATTAATTTATGAATTATTTAAGGAAATAAAAACGGTTGATGAGGCTGAAAATTTTTCAGATGCCATAGGCTCTATTCTCTCAAGTTTTTTTAAAGTTAAAAATAAAGATATAGATGAGATACTCTCAAAAACAGTCGGCAAGTCTTATGCTTCTTTGATAAAAGGTCTTCTTAGGTCCTCGACCGTGTCGAATTCCGATTTTGCCTCGGCAAACAAAGTGCTGTCAAAGGTTCAATTGGAGCTTAAAAACGCAAAGACATTAAAAATAACTCTTGCTATTGATCCTGCCGAAGAAGTCGTAAGCAATATATATTCGTGGGTGGAAGAAAATATAGGAAGTGGAATTCTGCTTGACATAGAAAAGGATGAGTCAATCTTAGGAGGAGCAATTATAGCCATGGATGGGAAATACAAGGACTTTTCCGTACGGAAAAGCCTTGAAAATATTTTTTTAGACAAAAAGATAGACTTCACTCCATTTTTACTAAATGAAAGACTTCAATAAATATCTTAGTCAGACAGAGGAAATAGGATATGTTGAGCAAGTAGCAGATGCTATAGTTTATGTTTCGGGCCTTCCAAGAATAAAACCCGAGGAGATAGTAATATTTGAAACGGGTGATTTCGGTCAGGTATTCGGTATAGAAAAAGAGATTGTCGAAATACTGGTTTTCTCAAAGAACCTTATAAAACCCGGAATCAAAGTTACAAGAACCAACGAAATACTCAAAGTACCCGTTGGCTTTGAACTTTTGGGGAAAGTGATAGATCCGTTAGGCTCTACGATAAGTGCGATAAAAACCGAAGTTCCAAAGAATATCATGCCTATTAATGTCCGTCCCGAAGGCATAGTAAAAAGGAGATCTGTAACAAAGACACTTGAAACCGGAGTCCTTATTGTCGACCTTGCCATTCCCTTAGGACACGGACAAAGAGAACTGGTAGTAGGAGACAGAAAAACAGGAAAAACAAGTTTTCTTACAAAGACAATACTAAGTCAAACCGCAAAGGGAAATATATGCATATATGCCGCTGTAGGCAAGAAAAAGCTTGATGTAAAAAGAATCGAAGAGCTTTTCCGAAAACATGGGGCCTTGGATAAAATGGTTATTATAGCATCGGGCTCTGAGGATTCAACAGGGCTTACATATCTTACCCCATATACTGCAATGACAGTAGGCGAATTCTTCAGAAACGAGGGAAAAGATGTCTTGGTCGTACTGGATGATCTTTCAACGCACGCAAAATTCTACAGAGAAATAGCCCTTCTTGGCAAGAGATTTCCCGGAAGAAATTCCTATCCTTCGGATATTTTCTATGCCCATGCAAGACTCCTGGAGAGAGCAGGAAATTTTGTAACAGATAAGGGAGGGGAGGCTTCTATCACATGTCTTGCCGTGGCTGAGACGGCCCAGGGAGATTTATCAGGATACATCGAAACCAATTTAATGTCTATGACCGATGGCCACTTATATTTTGACAAAGACCTCTTTTATCTTGGCCGAAGACCTGCCATAAACCCATTTTTATCGGTAACCCGTGTCGGAAGACAAACACAAAGTAATCTAAGAAGAGAAATAAGCCGTGAAATCATGAGCTTCCTAACTCTTTATGAAAAAATGCAAAGTTTTGTACATTTCGGAGCAGAGCTTAACGAAAATATAAAAATGACTCTCTCAACAGGGGCAAAAATAATACAGTTTTTTAACCAATACACGAGTGATGTTATTCCTCTTAATCTTCAGGTGGTTCTCTTTTGTATGCTCTGGGCTAATTTATGGGGAGTAGCGGGTCTTGCGACAATAAAACAGGATATGGAGAAAATTATAGAAGTCTATAATTCAAATAGGCAAATAAGAGATAAAATTGACAGTCTGGTAAAAATTGATTCTTTTAACGAGCTTCTTGGAAAGATTAAAGTAGAGGGTCCAAAACTACTTCAGGCTATAAAATCATATGAAAACTAAAAAAGAAATAACAGAAGAGTTTAATCGAGTCTCCACGTTTAAAAATATTTTGGAGACATATGAAGAAATAGCTGCCTCAAGAATGCAAAATACCAGATCTTCGGTACTTCAGAGTCGTTATTTTATAGACGAGTTAAATTATATATTTCAACAAGTCAAATTATCTTATGGAGATGAGATGTTAAAAAGAATGAAGAGGAAGAAAGTAAAAGATGAAAGACAGCTAACGTTTATTGAAAGAAACGGAAAAACTCTGTATGTTCTTCTTTCCTCAAATACAGGACTTTATGGGGACATAGTAAAAAAAACTACCGAACTTTTTTTAAATCTGATTACAAAAGAAAAGGCAGATGCTGTAATAATAGGTAGAGTCGGCCTTGAAATCTTTAAAAATGCCGGCCTTTTAATTACCTATAATTACTTTGATTTTCCGGACTCAAAGATCGATAATGAGGCGCTTAGAAAAATTGTTGAGTTTATTCTTCCTTATGAAAGAATTTTTGTAGTTTATGGAAGATTTGAAAATGTAATCTCCCAACAGCCTGTAATAACAGGTATTTCAGGCGATCCCCTCCCTCAAGACCTTGCAGTACCTAAGGTTAAATATTTTTTCGAACCTTCGCTTGAAAAGATAATGAAATTTTTTGAGGCAGAGATATTCTCATCCCTGTTTGAACAGACGATCTTTGAAGATCAACTTGCCAAATTTGCAGCCAGAATGACTTCTCTGGAGATGAGGGTTGAAAATATAAAATTAATCTTAAAAGCGGTGGGTTTTGAAAAAGAAAAAATACGGCACAGAATAATGAACAAAAAGCAACTTGAGACTTTTTCAAGTCTTCCTCTCTGGGGAGGATAAAATCCGAGCCGACAGGAATTGATATAAAATGGAAAAAAATAAAGGGAGAATTTTAAAAATTCAGGGGCATATGGTTGAAGTAGAATTTTCAAAGAATCCTCCCAATCTACATGACCTTCTCGTTCTCGAGGATGATAAAGAAACTAAGATGGAAATTATAAGATCATCCGGTCACTCGACTTTTTTCTGTCTTTGTCTTTCTCATACCACAAATCTTTATAGAGGAGCAACCGTAATAAATACCGAAAAACCAATACTGATTCCAGTCGGAGAGAAGGTCCTGGGAAGAGTCATGGATATCTTTGGGGGGGAGATTGACGGAAAAGGAAAGATAATTACAAAAGAAAAAAGACCAATATACGGAAGTTTCCCTACTTACACTGATCTATCGACCCATCAGGAAATTCTTGAAACCGGAATAAAAGCAATAGATTTTTTCTCTCCTATCGCAAAAGGTGGAAAAATAGGACTGTTCGGAGGGGCAGGAGTCGGAAAAACTCTTCTTCTTACGGAAGTTATTCATAATATTGTTATTCTTAAAAAAGAAGGTCAGGAAAAAAATGTGTCGGTCTTTGCGGGGGTTGGAGAGCGAACTCGAGAAGGGCATGAGCTCCATCAAACACTTTCCGAGCAAAATGTTCTTCCCAAAGTTTCCCTAGTATTCGGACCTATGGGAGAAAACCCGGCCATTAGATTTCTAACTGCCTACACCTCAGCGACGATTGCCGAATATTTTAGAGACGTTCTTAAAAAGGACGTTTTATTTTTCATAGACAACGTATTTAGGTTTGCTCAGGCAGGAAATGAGCTTGCGGTTCTTATGAGTACAATTCCATCAGAAGACGGCTATCAGGCAACTCTTTCCTCCGAGATGGCATCATTCCATGAACGGCTCGTCTCGGTGAGCAATAACTCAATCTCAACAATCGAGGCAATTTATATTCCAAACGATGATATTTTGGATCAGGGGGTTCAATCAATATTTCCCTATCTTGATTCAACGGTAATACTCTCAAGATCTGCTTATCAGGAGGGTCATTTACCAGCCGTGGATCTTATCTCGTCTACCTCCTCGAATTTGGATTCGGAGTTGGTGGGAGAACTTCATTATAAAGTAGCACCTCTTGCCCAAAATTTACTTAAGGAAGCGGTCGAACTTGAAAGAATTGTGTCTTTGGTCGGAGAGGCCGAGCTTTCTCCCGAGGACAAGCTTAAATACAAAAGGGCAAGAAAACTTAGAAACTACATGACTCAGCCATTTTATGTTGCAGAGAGCCAAACAGGAAGACCGGGTGCATATGTAACAAGGCTAACAGCGGTTGAGGACGTTAATGACATATTAAATGGAAAATATGATGAAATTCCGGAGGAAAAATTTTTGTATATAGGATCGGCAAAGGACCTGCCTGCCGGCAGGCAGGAGCTTTTAGCTACCTCTTCTAAACCTGATGGAGAAGTAAAACAAAGCATTAAGCCACCGACTCTCAAAATAAAACCCGGTAATACGCAGGGAAGAGTGATTGAAAATGGACCAGCAATATCAAAGTAACCAGGAAGTACTTAATCTTAAAATACAGACAAAGCATGGAGTAACCTATAATGATAGGGTCAGAGCCTTAACTTCTTATAATGAGAGGGGAATTTTTGATGTTTTGCCAGAACATGAGAATTTCATATCAGTAATAAGAGGTAAAATTATAATTCACCAGTTAGATGGGAAAGACAAGGAAATGAAAATAGATACAGGAGTCCTTAAGGTCTATAAAAACGAGGTACGTATATTTCTGGGCCTGACAGAAGCAAATCTTTAAACACCCTTTGCGTACTCTGCCTTCTGCTCCCTTTTAATTTTTTCTTCATCGATATCCCAGCCAGAGGCTGGTCCGCCTTTGGCGGAAAAATGTTCCTTAATAAATAAAAATGTATCATTGGGGTCTTGGGTGTTTATAAAAACACCGGTTCCTAGCTCAAATCCTCCCAGAGATTTTACTCGCGGAATAATTCTAAGATACCAGTCGTGTCCCGGATAAATATAAAAATTAAACGGAAACTCGTGCCCATGACGAAGATCAAGAATTCTTATAATTTTATTTAGGACTATTGCTAAATCTGCTGCCTCATCGTCTGAAATGTCGCCAAACAAATCTCCCTTCTTATTCGAACTTATCCAGATCTCATCCGGCCATTGACTATCCTTCGGGCAAAATATGGAAAAGAATTCTGTCTTAATTTTTCCGCTATCCTCGTTCTCAAGAGGAGGAATATCGAGCTTGACGAAATTTGGAACGACCGCAAGCTGGGTATGAGGATGGGGAAGGCTCTCTCCGCCTGCTTCTCCTCTATTATGAAATATATATACATGTCCTGAATTTTTGTGAGTATTGTACCTTTGTCTGTAGGTCTTAATTATTGTTTCTACCTGATCCTGCGGCAATTCGTCAAAGTTTTTGTGGTGATCGGGAGAGTGGATTATAACTTCGTGGATGGCAGTAAACGGAAATTTGTTTGCCACGACTCTTATTTGCCAGCCCGCCTCGCTAGCTGAGGCGTTGCGGGCAGGGACTCTATAAACATCAGGCTCTTCCTTTTCTCTACCTACGCAAAACGGACATACCGGAGAAACTCCCTTTGAAATATCCGGGCGCGTGGACCTTCTTGGAGCCAATATTATCCACTTACCCGTTATTCTATTCTCCAGGAACTTAAAATCCGCCATAACATCAGTATAAAACAATAAGCTATTAGTTACTAGACATTAGTTGAACCCTTGTTGATTGTTAACTGTAAATTGTTAGTAGTTAGTAGTTATCTTGATGCTTCTAGTGCTGTTCTTACAAAATCCTGGGTCCAGACGTAAACATTTCTTGCCTCAAGAGCCTCTGTCATTGAAGATATCCTCCTTGCTTTTTCATTCTTTCCCATCTCAAGGCCAACTTTTATTGCATTTGCCATCTCTTCAATGTTATAAGGATTTACGATAATAGCATCGGTAAGATCAATCGCAGAGCCAGCAAATTGCGAGAGAACCAGGATTCCCGGATCTTTTTCTTTGGAAGATGCTATTACGAATTCTTTTGAAACCAAATTCATTCCATCGTCCAAAGGCGTAACCAGACAAATTTTTGATTTCCTGTAAAACTTTATCACATCTTCTCTTGTAAACGTGTAATAAATAAGATGCACGGGTAACCAACTCCTTCTTACGTATTTAAGATTAATTTCATGTGCAAGTCTCTTTAGTTCTTCCTTTAATTTCTTGTAAGATGGCACTGTTTCTCTTGAAGGTGAGATGATCCCTATATAGACTGCCTTCCCAATGTACTTAGGGTATTTCTCAAAGAATTTGTCAAGAGCCAAAAGACGGGTTCTTAAACCCTTGGTGTAATCAAGTCTGTCTATTCCTACGATCACGCTATATTTTTTGAAAAATTCATCTAAGACACTTTCCTTAGGTGTATTATTTTCCTTGCCAATAAAGGTATCTATAACACTGCCGACCAGACTTTCTCTCGGATTTTCCGAGAGAAGGGACCTTATTACATCTGTGTCTATCCCCATGGGGAGATTGCGAACCGTCGTAACTTTCTTTTTATAATATATTTTGTTCGTTTCCTCATCCACCCTAACTTCAAGTTCTCTTCTTACCGTATCTAAAAAATTACGTACCTGATAGCCTCTATGGAATGCGATAAAATCACAGTTAAGGAGACTCTCAAGGATCTCAATTTTTTGAGGGAGTGTGCGGAATATTTCCCATGTCGGCCACGGAATATGCCAAAACATTGCAACTGTTCCGTTTCTTGGCTTCTTAAGAAAAAGAGGAACCAAAGACAGCTGATAATCATGTATCCAAATAAAAGAATTTGACTTAGCCTCTTCCATGATAGACTTTGCAAAAAATTGGTTTACCTTGACATAATTTTTATACCAGTCCTTTTCAAAAACCGGTCTTTCATATGCAATATGACAAAGAGGCCAAAGAGTCTGGTTTGAAAAACCTAAATAATAATCTTCATATTCGGCTTCATTTATAAATACTCTTTTTAATAGATAGCTTCCTAAATTACCTCTTATCTTGATTTTGCCTCTATCCAAAACTTCTTCATCTGTCGTAGTTCTTCCTCTTCCGATAAAAATTCCTCCTGATATCTGAGCAATTGGGTCAAGCGCAACCGATACTCCTCCGGCCGGAATAATGGATGTGATCTTGCCATTTTTTTTATCGTGGATTCGCGGTTCAGCATCGGCAGCCAGGATCATCTGAATTTTTTTTCTTTCAAAGAAATCTTTTAAGTCCTGAGGTTTCATTTAGTTCCAATTTGATATTGCAGTATTATACGACTTTTCGTAGCTTTCTACCATTTTTTCTATACTGAAATTTTTCTCAACATTTATTCTGCAGTTTTCCCTGTTTATTTTATCTATAATTTTTATTTTTTCAACCATTTCCGGGATGTCTTTGACTAAATATCCTGTCTTTCCGTTGACAACAAGCTCAGGAGAAGAACCCCTATTAAAAGCTATTACGGGTGTTCCGCAAGCAAGAGATTCTGCCATAACAAGCCCAAAAGGTTCACTCCACTTAATCGGATTTAGAAAACCCTTGGCACGTCCAAGTATTCTTGTCTTTTCGCTTAATTCTATCTCTCCGTACCATTGAATCTGCTTTCCGTCAATAAAAGGTTTTATTTCTCTCTCATAATAACTTCTAAGATGAGGAATAGCTTTCTCCACTGCCCCGACAACTTTTAATCTAACATTTGCCTTTTTTGCTGCCAATATTGCCTCTTTTGTTCCTTTAACTGGATTTACCTTTCCGATCCAGACAAAGTAATCACTTGGGTTTTCTACAAAGGGGTAAAGTTTTAAGTCCAAGCCATTATATACCGTTCCGATAAAATTGAGTTTAATTCCTTCCCTTTGTGAATTTGAAATCGAAACGAAAGGAAGATTTCTGTATTTACTAAGCATAAGATATCTATCCGGATGGATTTCTCTTGTGGGAAGAGAAAAATGAAGAGTAGAAACAACAGGAGTTTTGCTTTCTTGGGCGAGGGGCAAAGAAATATAATCCTGACTCTTGTTTAAATGCATGTGAATAATATCAAAATTATTCCCCCTGTCAAATGCCTCTGTTATATGATATAGACTGTAATTTATATTTTCCCACTCAACATTATCTTGCCGAAGTGGTCTTTCTATTGTTGGAAAAATTTTAGCCTTTACCTTTGAGTTCCTGGCACCAAAAAGTGTAACGTCATGTCCCTTATCCACCAAACCATTAACCAAATTGTAAACGACCAGCTCCGTTCCCCCATAACCTTTGGGCGGAATCCTATACCAAATTGGGCCGATCATTCCTATTTTCATTTTTCCTTGAATCTTTCCAAAAGAATCAATACCATAAATTTTATCAAAGAGATCTGTCTTCTTGCTCGCCATGGCTGAGTTATCAATCTAAAAAGCCACTCAAGGCCTATTTTTTGCACCCAAACCGGAGCTCTTCTGACTTTTCCCGAAATAAAATCGAATGCCCCACCTACTCCTATGGTTAACTTTGAAGGAAGATCTTGAAGGTTTTCATAAATCCAAATTTCCTGTTTTGGCGACCCAAAGGCGACAAAAAGGATATCGCACGACATTAAGCGAGGGGTGGCACGGGTAGAAGGGATCCCGACAGCGCGCATCTGTGCGGATGCTGCAGGAGCACTGGCGGGCGGGAAACTGGCAACAGGAC
>CAYPAU010000012.1:0-13565 GCA_964408825.1 uncultured Gammaproteobacteria bacterium | reverse complement strand
GAGTATCATGGTCATTCTCAACATATACTTGCCGAGTCTTTGATAATTTGCGACCATTTGTCCATTTTTCTTGGGCAAAAGCTACTTCTAAACCGGGATATTTTCTCTTTAAGCACTCGGAGGTCTTCTCTGCTACTCCAAGTCCTCCACCCAAAAATCCCACTGTTATAGGCTTTTTTGAAACCCAATTACAGATGTTCCCTACAAGATCTACACCGGTTATTCGGTTCCTTATTGGTCTTCCGAGTGTTTTACTTGCCAAAATGACTCCCATGCCGTCGGCCAAAGCTAAATCTGCAGAGTTTAATACTTCTCTGTAGTAATTATCGTTGCTTGCCATTACCAAAACTTCGGGATTTGGGGTAACGAAAAATCGGTTTTCTTCGCTGTTTTTCAAAATTTTATCGATATACTCTAGGACTTGCTTTATATTTATGTCGTTGAACCCAATTTGAAGTATAAAATTTTTCTTAAACATTTGAGTTTTACTATAAGTCTTATTCATATAACGGGCGCGGTAAATAAACTTTATTCTTCGAGTATTTAAAATGTTCAAAATCACTCGTGAAAACTAAACCTGTAGGTTCAAAAAAAGTTGATGTTTTGTTTGTCATTGCAAATTAATTACTATAATTCTATGATGTTGTGAAAATTTTTAAAAATAGCGTGCATCGGGATAAGATTAAAAAGTTTTATAAAAAATTATAGGTTAATTTTGAAGATTTAATTAATTTATTTTCTTGCTATGCTTCTTTTATAAAGCTCAATGTTCTCAAGCGCCACACCAGTTCCTCTTACCACACAAAGAAGTGCGTCTTCCGCAATGTGGCACGGGACTCCAGTCTGTCTGGTAATAAGTTTATCAAAATTTTTAAGAAGAGACGTCCCACCGCTCATAACAACTCCTTTATCTATTATATCGCTTGCAAGTTCCGGAGGAGTTTGCTCTAAAACTCCCTTAACAGCAGCGATAATATCCATAAGAACAGGGCTTATTGCTTCGTTTATTTGCTCTTCTGAAAGCTCAATCGTGCGCGGCAATCCGCTTATGCTATCCCTGCCACGAATCTCCATCTTTTTTGCATTTTTCCCTCCATTCTCTATCAAGGCATTCCCTATCTCAATCTTTATCTGCTCGGCTGTCCTCTCCCCGATTAAAAGATTAAATTTTCTTTTCGTATAGATGGCGATGGCCTCATCTATTTTATTCCCCCCTGCCCTAACGGAATTATGAACGACGACTCCACCAAGAGAAATTACTGCACATTCGGTCGAGCCTCCTCCCATATCAACCACCATGTGTCCTGCAGCTTGCGCAATCGGAATTTTCGCTCCTATGGCAGCGGCTAAAGGTTCTTCGATAAGATAAGCAATTTTTGCTCCCGCCGCCATCGTTGCATCAAGGACCGCCCGTCTTTCTACCTGAGTGACTCCGGATGGGATACATACCATGACTTCTGGTTTGAAAAATCTCGATTTCCCGGCCGCCTTATCAATAAAATAAGAGAGCATAGCCTCGGTGATCGTATAATCTGCGATAACGCCGTCTCGAAGCGGCCTCTGAGCAACTATATTTCCGGGCGTCCTGCCCAGCATTTCTTTTGCCTCGCGTCCTACTGCAACGACTCTATTTTCCTCGGCAGTTACTGCAACAACAGTAGGCTCGTTAAGAACTACTCCCTTTCCTGCCAGATAAACAAGAGTGTTAGCCGTTCCAAGATCAATACCTATGCGCTTAGATAACATAATAAATTAAATTTAAAACTCAAAAGTCAAAAGTCAAAACTAAAATCCAAAAAAAATTATTTGCGGGAAAACTCTTTAAATTTTGATTTTTTGACTTTATTTAATATATCAAATTATTATATTAATATATCAAAAACTTTTTTTGCCTTGTATCATCGATTATATAGAGACTTAATTTGTCTTGCAAGACCCTTTACGCCTTATATGTAAGTTCATTTGATAAAAGCAGTCGTGAGAAGTCAGTGCGGGGAGGGTATAATTCATTTTATGAAAAAAGTTCTTCTAACCTCTATGATTCTTGCTCTTTTAGTTCTGGCGACTGCCGTAATAGTGCTTTACGCTAAAGGATACAGACTTGGAAATGGAAAAGATCTTTCCGGCACCGGGGTTTTAGTGGCAACAAGCACACCCGACGGCGCGTCTGTTTACATAAATGATCATTTAACAACGGCAACTGACAATAATCTGAATCTTTCGCCCGGAGAATATAAAGTCAGGATCTCAAAAGAGGGATATTTCCCCTGGGAGAAAAAAATAAAAATTGAAAAAGAGGTTGTAAGTAAGGCCAACGCGCGTCTATTCCCCGTTGCGCCACAGCTTCAAAGTATTACTAACCTTGGAGTGGACAGTCCCGTAATAGATCCAACCTACACCAAAATTGCTTATACGGTCTCAGGTCAAAGCATTAAGAAAAATGGGGTTTACATCCTTGATATGACGACAAGGCCGATTCTAACTCTTCAAGGCTCATCCTCTCAAATAGCAGACGATACGGTCGGCCTTTTTTCGTTAGCAAAATTGAGCTTCTCCCCCGACGGGTCAGAACTAATAGCTTCAATTTCTGCCCAAAATTCGTTGAGTAGCTTCCTACTAAGACCTAATACTTTTAATGAGAACCCCAGTGATGTTACCGCAACGCTTGCAAATCTTAAGATATCCTGGGATAAGATAAAATCCGATAGGGACAGATCAACAATAGAAGGTACTCCCGCAAAAATAAGGAAAATGGTTAAAAATAACTTCAAAATTTTGTCATTTTCTCCTGATGAGACTAAAATTCTATATGAGGCGTCAGAGTCCGCAACCCTTCCCATAATAATAACCCCGCGCCTTATTGGAGTAAACTCGACGCCTGAGCAGAGGAATATTGAAAAAAAAGTAATTTATGTATATGACATAAAAGAGGATAGAAACTATAAAATCAAAGATAAACTCGAAAGTGAAAGAGAATCCCTAACTTGGCTCCCGGACTCAAACCATCTCGTATTTGTACACGATAAAGAAATAAATATAATGGAGTATGACGGAACAAATAATACGAAGATCTATGCAGGCCCTTTTATTGATAACTATGTATTTCCCTGGCCTGATGCTTCAAAGATTGTAATATTGACAAGTCTGGGTAATCCCGACACTTCCCCAAATCTTTATACAATAAGCCTGAAGTAATCTCAAGCGTAATAGAAAATAGCATATAGCGTATAGTTTTAAACCTATATTCGCCATTTCGAATGTCGAATGCACGAGAAGTTGAGTGAGTGCATCAGGGGGATTCCTCACCGCGTCTGACGCGGTTGAGGAGGGGGTGAAATCACCCGACAAACGAACGAAACTTTGAGAGCATGAGACGAGATTTGGCGAGAGCTTTTGGTACTTTTGGCGGTACAAAAGTACAAGAAAAAAATTGGAATTATATATGTTATTTCGGCTTTGGAAAATCAACCTGTTAGTTCCTCTTCGGCAGATAGGTTAGCCCTCAATTGAGTAAATCTTCCTACTAAAATCTTATTCCCTAAAAGATTCACTACTCGATAGAACTTTTTTAAACCATCGTCTGCGGGTCGCCTTACTGAAAATCTTCCTGGGCTTTGACCTTCTGTCACAAAGCTTTGAAGTAGCTTCTCCTCCTCTAAAACATCCTTCTCTCCCCCCTCTTGAATTAACCTCCTTCTATATTTTATTATTGCAAGCCCAAATAATTCTCTTAGGTCTAACCCTATGCTCCTCGCTAAATAGTTCATCCATTTACCGTACACATCTCTAAATTCAGGATCGAGTTCTCTTAGTTGGGCAAGGTTATAGAAGATATCTGCTGTCTCCGACAGTACTTCTGGCAGATTCTGCTTATCTTTCTCGAAATATCGAGAAATAGAAGCGTTGACTTCGGGAATCTCTGGAGCTTTTGGGTAATTATAGTCCTTAGTATAAATACGGTTTCCTCTTAAATCTTTCTCTTTTGTAACATCATTCGTTTCATCTCCTATTAGAAATAGAATCTTATGATCAGCTGGAACAGTGTTGCCGCTTCGGTACAAGTTATTTTCTCTATCTAGAAGGTCTCTTGCTATAACTTCTGCCATTTGATTTTCGGTTAAATTTGGCAAATCTTCTGCTATACTTTCTGCTTCTTGTGACGGGTTTTGTTCGTTACCTGGCTCCCTGCTATCCATATGCCATATGATTATCATAATCTGAAAAATAAATATTTTCAACTCACCACCTCAGGTTTCTCGCTCTGCGAAAACCAGCAAACGTTTCCATGTAGTTCCAGCGGCCCGCCAAGCGGGAGGCTCGGCAAGTCATTTGAAAATGAACTGAAAGCCGTTTTATACTTTCATCGCTTTTTCTATCTTCTTTTAAAGAGGCTTTCACTTAGCAAGCGGAGCGGACATTCATTTTGGAATAAACTTCAGCGAGCGTCATTTTCAACACGTGCTTGCTGAGTCTTAATCTACTTAGGCTCGGCAAAAACAACTAGTCTTTTCCAGGTTGTGCCGGGCGGCCAGCATGTTTGGAGGATTAAAACTTCTTTTCCTGTATTGCTTTTGGTTATAAAAGAAACATCTTTTTCGTCTACTATTCTGGACTCTTTAACAACATAATTATGTCTTTGGTTTTCGAAATAAACTACTACATCATCGCCTGCGGTTAAGTCCTTGAGAAGGTAAAATATAGCATTATACCGCCCTACATCCCAAAAATTATCGGTTGAATGAGCAAACATATAAATATTGCCTTTCATTCCGGGGAAAAATGTTCCTTTGGCATGCGCAACACCCCTCTGAAGAACGGGAAGAAACTCGCTTTCTTTTGAGGAATCAATATTGGGAAAAACTTTGGTAGATGCTCCAATTTTGGGTATCAAAATGCTAAACTCTGCATCTTTAGGTATCAAAATTTGTTCCTTACTTCCTGTCAGAAGAGCTCCAAGCCCTCCGCTTATTTGGTCCTCTTTATATTTCTTAAGAATTTCTCCAAGCGGAGTTTTTTCGTCAGGGACCGTGTAAGTTACGCCTTTTGCCTGCGCGATTCTAAAATAAACCTCGTAGTATAGTGAAGGACCAAAAGTTGCCAAAACTCCAAAAATTGCGAAAAGAAGAAGAAAATTCCCCAACGTTCGCAGAATCAAAAAGCGAATAACGTCCCTCCGACTCATAAATCTATGATAACAGAAAAGCGCTCTCGAGAGGAGTCGAACCTCCAGTCTTTCCCTTAGGACGGGACTGCTCTATCCATTGAGCTACGAGAGCAATTCACTTGTATTTTAGCACATGAAGTTTTAAAATAAAAAAACTTCGGGGTATGGCGCAGTGGTAGCGCGCACCGTTCGGGACGGTGAGGTCGCCCGTTCAAATCGGGCTACCCCGACAAGAGGAATCTCATTGGGTAATCTAAGAAGAAGAATTATAACCGAGCACTTCTTTAACCTTTTCAACAACTCCCTCCGGATCAACATTATCTTTTAATAAATAATATGCGGGCTGATCTTCGACAATTCCCTGAAGAATCTTATCATCCGTATCTAAATTGGTAAGCATAATTATTGGCACATTTTTTCCCAAAAAATCTGACCGCACTTTTTTCATCATCGTCATCCCATCCATTCCTGGCATTTTAATATCAAGTAAGATTAGATCGGGATGCTCCCTTAAGGCAACCTTGTGTCCTTCTATCCCGTTATGTGCTTTATAAACATCAAATCCTGCATCTTTAAGACTTTTCTCATAAAGATTCACAAGCGCAATATCATCATCTACCAATAAAACCTTTTTCATAGATTTCACTTCCTCGATTAACTTTTCAAGACCATTCTTGCTTCATCAACCACTGCATTTGGATCCGTGTCAGTTTTTACTATAAATTGGTGCACCCTTTTTCTCATCGACTCTGATATGCTCTCTGAATCATCTAAATTTGTAAGCATGAACACTGAAACATTCTTTCCCCAACTGTCATCTCTAAGCTTATTTAGTACAGTTAGTCCATCCATATCAGGCAGCTTAATATCTAAGATAATTAGATCCGGGTGGTTTTCGAGTGCGATCTTCAATCCCTCTTTTCCATTTAGTGCGGTTTCTACATTAAAACCTTCCGCTTGAAATGCAGTCTGGTACATTTTTGATATAGCTGGCTCGTCCTCTACTATCAAAATTTTTTTCATTTAATTTCTCTATTGTCGGCATCCGAATCTGGCAATCTAACTTTTCCCGTGGCCATCATGGGCAAAGAAAAAATAAATATGCTACCCTCCCCAGGCTTTGAGCTTTCGATCCACAAATCTCCGCCCATTTTTCTAGCCAACTCTCTTGATATAAAAAGGCCGAGTCCTGTCCCGACACTTTTATTCATATCTCCGCCTGCCTGCTCAAACTTGGCAAACAGACGATCCTGATCTTCTTTGGAAATCCCCGCACCCGTATCAGCTACCAGCACCTCAACCATATCCTTGTCCTTTTTCCTTGATGATATTGTAACAGAACCTTTTTCTGTGAATTTTAATGCATTCCCTACAAGGTTTGTAAGAATTTGCCTCACCTTATCCTTATCTGCGCGAGCATAAACCCCATCCATCCCCTCTGATTGCAATA
Organism: uncultured Gammaproteobacteria bacterium; assembly: GCA_964408825.1. Classification (GTDB taxonomy): domain Bacteria; phylum Patescibacteriota; class Microgenomatia; order Levybacterales; family UBA12049; genus CAYPAU01. The sequence continues at coordinate 6,951 of CAYPAU010000012.1, read as the reverse complement.
CAACTCCCTTTCCTTTGGCAATTGAAGAAAGAGATTTAATAACTTCAGAAACAACTTCCTCAATAGAAAACTCTGAAATATTAAGTTTGAGTTTACCGGCATTTAATTTGGATACATCCAGTATATCACTAACCATGCTGCTCATTTGTTGAGCAGAACCGGCAACAATATCCAGAGGCTCTTTTACGCTGCTTCTTAAGGGACCGAAACTTCCTTTTCTAAGCATCGACAGATACCCCTTTATGGCAGTAAGCGGAGTACGAAGATCATGTACGACTGTCGCGACATACTCATCGACTCTGGCAGTTCCCTGAAATCTCCATATTAGAACATATGAACCTAAAACTAGTACCGATAAAATCACTAAAACAATCCAGAGAATTGGTATATTTTGGTTTTTAAAAAGAACAAACTGCGTAAAGTGCTTACTCAAGACTACCAAATTCCCGTCTTCATAAGAATAACATTCGCCCTCTCCTTTTATAGATTTTTCTTTTCCACAAATGGTTTTTATCTCTCTCATTTCTTTATTCAAACAATATCCGGCAAGTTGATTATTTTTACCAGAAAACTCCATCCGAACAGGTTTGTCAAAAAAGATTTGTCTTTCCTCTCTTCCTACTTCAAAACCAAAATCTATCTGCCTATTGCTATTGCATAACCCCGTATTTGCTACGATTTTTGGACCGATAATCCTGCCGTCAAAAGGACTCTTATCCTGGGAAGCCGAGGATGTAGAAATATAAGTATTTTTGGATATTACCAGAGTAATTTTTTCATTTCCAACTGGCTTTTCCAAGGTAATTTTTTCGGGAATAAGTATTGTTCCTGCAGGTGTTGCATCCTTTAGAAAATCACTAAAGTTAAGTATAACCGTTATATCATTTTTGGGAAAAACAATTAGCCATCCTTCTTCGGTAGTTCCAAAAGTTTCTTTTGTAAAAATAAGTTCAGTATCCTTGATGGGAAGAAGCAGTCTTCCGCTTGGGAAAAATTTTTTCTCTACCTCAATTTTATTTTGAGGAGCGGCAAGCTCTTTAAAACCGACTCCGGTTTGATCGACATTTTGAACCTGATTTCCTTCAGTATTTGGAGTATTTGAAGTATTTCCTTGAGAATTATTGTTCTGAGAATTATTAATGGGGGTTGATTGGTTGATTGGTTGCTGGGATGAAGACGCGGGGGTCGGATTGGGTGCTGAAGTAGGGTTTTGTGGCACGGGGGTATTGGTAGGTAAAATCTCAGGGGGCGTGATAGGCAGAGCGGTAGTGGGTAAAGGAAGTGTGGGGATTTGGGCTGAACTCTTAATACGACCTAGGTAAATCCCTAGTGAAACCAAGCATATTAACGCAAGTAATAATAAAGTAGGTTTTCTAAATTTTTGCATCATGATCCCTGCTTATTAAGTAAAACATTCCAAGAAATGCTTGTCAAATATATTCAGCTATGAAAATTTTTATGGACTCTGTTAAAATGGGTTTTGTATATCGGGGAGTAGTTCAGTAGTAGAACGCACGGTTCGGGACCGTGAGGTCGAAGGTGCGATCCCTTTCTCCCCGACCAAATTATGATTAATGTTCCATACATAAAGCAGCCAGATTCTAAATCATGCGCGTTGGCATGTTATACAATGGTTGCAAAATATTTTTTTCCCGAAGTCACATTTGACGAAATTGCAAAAATTTCGGCTTGGCAGCCGGGGTACGTGGTCTGGTCATTTAAATTTTGGCTTTGGATTATGAGTAAAGGAGTCAGAATAAAAGAATACGACACCTTAGACTATGAACTTTGGATAAGGAAAGGGGTTGAAGGTTTAAGAAAATCAGTCTCAGAAAAAGAATTTAAATTTTACAAGCAAAACACTAAGGATATCAAGACTTATTCAAAAGATATAGCCAGAGTTTTGAAGAATCCAAAATTTTCCTTTTCAAGAAGAAAACCAATGTTTTCTGACTTAGAAGAAAATGTAAAAGATGGAAAAATCTGTGAAGTTGTTCTTGATTCAAGAACGTTAAAAGGTAAAAAAGGATTCTCTCTCCATCGTGTAGTAGTGCTAGATAAAAATGACGACTCTGTAATCTTTCATGATCCTGCGGATAAACCAAATGTTAAAGTAGGCAAAAAATTATTTATAAAATCCTGGCTTGAAGCAGTCTCAGAACCCGAACTCTGCATTTACGAAAAAATCTAATCGGCACCCCGACTCAACCATACAAAATAGTGCCGAAGAAGATTGAGGCGCCAAGAAAAATTCCCAAGACTCCGTTGACCATAATTATCTTCTCTTTGTGAATAACCCCATAAGTTAACCAGATTGTTGAAGTAAAAATATAGGCAAGCCAAGTTATGGAAGAAACTCCGGAGGCGGTTTTGTTATTATAAATGTCAAATAACTGAGGAAGAGTAATAAGAGGAGATGCGGTTGCAACTACAACGATGATCAAGTTTAAAGCCTTATGAAATAAGGAATCGGACTTTTTGTGAACCGGATGTTGATGAAGCATACTTCAAACTAATAACAGTTTAACAGAAATTAATGTGTATTTTCTATAACGGGTTTTAGTGCTATAATCTTTTTTATGGCGAAACTTACGAAAAGAGAACTTAAGGAACAGAGACGAGTGGAAAATCAGGAAAGGTTTAAGGCGCAAAAAAGAAACGATATGCTTAAAAAACTAGCCATCTGGATTGGAGCTGCGATAATTCTAGGCGCATCTGTTTGGGGCCTTATTGTTCTTTCCAGTTATGTCCCAAATAAAGAAGACAAAACCGAAGCGCCGCCAATATCAGATGAAGATATAAAAATTGGAACTTCGAGTGCCGGCGTTACCCTCATAGAATATTCGGATTTCCAATGCCCGGCATGCGCGGCTTACTACCCTCTTGTAAGTCAACTGATCTCGGAATTTGAAGGAAAACTTCTTTTTGCATATCGCTTCTTCCCTCTTCCAAATCATAAAAACGGAATGATTGCCTCCCAAGCTGGTTTTGCGGCGCACAAACAGGGTAAATTTAAAGAAATGCAAGATATGCTTTTCATAAATCAGAATTCGTGGGCAAATGAAGGCAACCCTCAGGAAATCTACATAGGATATGCAATAAAAATTGGATTAAATATCGAACAATTCATAGCCGATATGAATTCCGATGAAACTAAAAAATTTATTAAGAAACAATATAGTGAGGGCGCTGGGATCGGTGTAAATTCTACTCCAACTTTTTTTGTTAACGGAGCGAAGATTCTAAACCCAAGAACTTATGATGATTTTAAGAAAATAATCGAGGATGAAATTAATAAAAAGTAAAGTTTTCTTTATAATTCTGCTTGTTCTCTCGTTTTTGGGTTTTCTGGATTCTGCCTATCTTACAATTCTCCATTATCAAAACGCACTTCCTCCCTGTAGTATCAATTTAGGATGTGAAGCAGTTTTGACAAGCAAGTATTCAACTTTAGGACCAATGCCGCTTGCTCTATATGGAGTTATCTTCTATCTTGCAGTCCTTATCTTGAGTCTTCTTTTAATAACAAACTATAAAAAAATATATCTTAATATATTATATCCGCTTATCTTCGTGGGTTTTGTTGTTTCCGTTGTTCTTTTCTTAATTCAGGCTTTTATACTCCACTCCTTCTGCCAATACTGCATTTTATCCGAAGTCTTATCTCTATTAATCTTTGTTTTATCTTTATTACTTTGGAGAAATAAGAACTTTAAGGTCTAAGATTTGCCATTTCGTCATCTACCATCTACATTTATATATTAATTTTTAAATTGGTAAATCATCGAATCAATGGAAAATGGAAAATCGAAAAATGGAAAATTAAATTTAAATATATTCCTCTACTCTCTTATATTCGTGGATTTCGGAGGGAGTAAACCAGAGAGTTTTTTCTAGATTTGCTTCCTCTAAACTTGCCGACACGTGGACTAAATTTTGCACTCCCCTTTTCTCATCATTAGCATAAGCTGCAGAATCCGTTGAGAAATCTCCTCTAATTGTCCCTGCAGGAGATTGAGAAGGCATCGTAGGACCTGAAACAGAAAGAGCATTTTCAACCGCGTGTTTTCCCTCAAGCAAAACCGCAACAATCGGTCCTGATTTTACATAATCAAAAAGCCATTTATTAACCATCTTCCCAAGTGCCATGGGGTCATCTGTTCCCAATTCCTTTTTCGCGTTTTTACCATATTGCGTGTAGGTTTTCAAGGTCTTTTCCCCCCATCTCTTCAAAGTCGCAGGATTATTGCTCTGATAGTGCTTGATAAGAAGCTCGTCTGAGGCCTTAACCATTTTCATGGCGATGATCTTAAGCCCTGTTCTTTCAAACCTCTTCAAGATTTCGCCGGTCAAACCTCTTTTGACCCCGTCGGGTTTTATAAGTACGACTGTCTGCTCCATAGAATTCATTTATGATTTATAATTTATTATTTATGATTGATTATTAATATTATTTTAAATGGTAAATGATCAATAGTAAATGGTCAATAGCTATTAAAGCTTCAATAGCTTTTCAAATCTTTGTCTATCGGGGAAATTTCCGATAATCGCAAGATTTAAGGTTGAGCCAGTTAAGTATTTTTCCGAAATCTTCTGGATATCGGACAAACTTATTCTGTCTATTTTTGCCAAATATTCCTTGGGATTATCAATTTTTCTTTCCAAAATTTCCTGTGCTCCATAAAAACCTGCCACAGCACGGCTATCTTCAAGTTCCAAGACAAAATGCCCTTTTATGTATTCTTTTGCTTTTTCAAGTTCTCTTAATGTAACCTTTTTTTCAGATTTTATTTTTGAAAGCTCTTCAACAATAACTGTGATAGCTTCATCTACTCTTTTTGGATCAACTCCGGCGGTTGAAAAAAGAGTTCCGCAATCCTGATAATGCTCGGAAGAAGTTCTGACATAGTATCCGAGTCCGCGTCTTTCTCTTACTTCATGGAAAAGTCTTGAACTCATTCCGCCTCCTAAAATTGCCGCCAAGACCGCCAGGGGATATTTTTCTAAGCTAAATAATGAGACTGTCCGAACCCCGAGCGCAATATGAACCTGTTCCGTATTTTTTTTCTTAAGAAACACTTTGGGTTTAGACTGAATTTCTTCGACCTTTCTATAACTTTTTATATCAAACGATTTCATTTTGCCGAAGTATTTTTCTACTAATTTTAAAACCTTATCCTGATTTATCCCTCCTGCAACTATTACTGCCATATTATCTGCTGAGTAAAGACTTTCCATGTACTTTAAAAAATCGTCTCTTTCTAATTTCTGAATTACTTCCTTCTTTCCTCCTATATCCCAACCCATTGGTGTATCTCCATACAAAAGATTTTCATAGACGTCTCCTATTTTTCGGGCCGGTGTATCCTCATAGAGATTAAGTTCTTCAATTATTACTCCCCTTTCCTTGTCTATTTCTTCCTCCCTAAAAAGTGAGTTGGTAAGCATGTCGGACATAACATCAAGAGAAAGTTCTAAGTGATTTGAAGAAGATTTAATGTAGTATCCGGTGTATTCTTTGCTTGTAAAAGCATTGAACTCTCCTCCTATTCCGTCGATCAAACTTGAGATCTCAAGAGCAGACGGCCTTTTCTTCGTGCCTTTAAAAGCCATGTGTTCTAAGAAATGTGAAACTCCGTTATTCAAGTTGGTTTCATATCTTGAACCTGCTCCGACCAAGATCATCGAAGTCACGCTGTTAAACGAAGGCATCGGAATGGTGAGAACCCGAAGTCCGTTTGGTAAAACTTGTCTCTGAAACTGCATATTGATATATGTTAAAGGATAAAAGAGGATCAAAGAATCCTTTTAACCGGTTTTGTAATGATATCATATCGCCCATTCCCGTCTCAATAGTCAAGTTGCAAATTTTTGAAGATTTAAATTCTAATCGTAACTCGCAACTCTATGTATCATATACTAACTTATGATACATCAGTAGATAAACTCTAATCTCGATCCCGCACTATGTACCATATATCGATATATGATACAACGATTGAAAAAAGCGTCATCTTAAGTTATAATCCTCTCCCATGAGCTATGCTATCGAAACTTTAAATAGGGGAACAGTTGAGGACTTTGGATTTGTTTGGGGAGACACAGAAAGTATAAGAATGGGTGCTTTGCCTGCAATGCCCATTAATGAATTTGCCAGATATTCCACAGATACAATCTTAGGAATATTTCAAGATGAAAGCGTTGATGCCGAACTTAAACAAAGATTACTGCTTGATATAGCATTTAACTGCGGGCGTGTTATCCAGGCAGAAGCTCAAGAACTTAATCTAGAACATGGTTTCAGAAGAATCCAGCACGCGGAATTTAGAGGGGTTAGAGAAGGGGTAAAACAGGCATCGAAAGTTTTTGCAGAAATTGATGCAAACCTGTCTAGAAGCTATAAGAGAAACCCTTTTGTTTTTTCCGAGGGGAAAGTAACGGTCTCAAATTTTTATGAGCTGGATGTTCCCCAATTTGTCCTCTTTGCAGCTCGAGTTCTGGGAGGAGGACTTGCTGGCTGGAATCCTGAACTCGATAAAATTCCCTCATCAGTATCTGAAAGCGTTCGCAGGTTAATGGATGAGCTTAAGATCTGATCTAGCTTAGTACAACGCCCGGTTTTATCATTCCACATACTCCCCACCAAATTCCTGAACACACCACCGAGTATGATACAAAAGATTTCTTACATAACAAGCAACTCCAATAAATTTGTAATTTGGGTTTAGCATATTTGCTTTATGACCCTCACTTTCTACTAAGCTATCAAAAAAAACCTGCGGATCACCTTGAATATCTCCTTTAACAAGATTTTCACCTTTAAAAGTATTGTAGGGAAAACCCGCTTGAGTCATTCTGTCCCAAGGACTTGATCCATTCGGACCATCATGAGAAAACCAGTCATTCTGGGCTAAAATTTCGGAGTAATTCTTAGAAGCAAGAGCAAGAGCC
>CAYPAU010000011.1:20705-31302 GCA_964408825.1 uncultured Gammaproteobacteria bacterium | reverse complement strand
ATTTATAACTTTACCTTCAGAATCCACATCTACCAAGGTATTCCCATTTGCAAGAACTACATACCCAATTTTATCATCATAAATATGCATAGGTGTGTGCTGAACTATTTGCATATTTATTGTTCTTTCTTCTGTTTTAACTTTAATAATCGGGGTAACTAAATTTGTACAGCCGAGAGTCTATGTCCATAGACTCCTGGTCCCCGATGAGGATTGCCTTCTACATATCTAGTTTTAGATTCTCCGTATTCTAAGTTAAGTTTTTGAATTGCTGAATACAACTCTCTGCCTTTTTCAAGCGTAACGGTTTCCTTACTCCTTTTGGCTGCCTGTTCTATTGCTTGGGCTTTTTCTCTTACGTCTATTTCTTCAAGAATATTCAACAGAATTTGAGGTTTTCCTTGTTCCATGGGCTCTTTATAGCACAAGATATTTGCGCTGTCAATAATGATAAGTTATAATCTAAAAACTGCGGGATTAGTTGATCGGCTCAACATTTGCTTTCCAAGCAAAAAAGAGGGGTTCGACTCCCCTATCCCGCTCCATTTTAAATTTAAATTCTTTAATTGTTTTTTGCTCCGGATTTGAGTCGGAAAGGTCTACCAAGTTTTTTTGCCCAAGTATCGGTATTGGTCGTCAAAAGAAGCATTGCATGGTGACTCCACTTACCCCATCTCCTAGCAATAAATTTTCTGATAACTTCATCCTTAACCTTTCTTCCTCCGAAATAGAATTGATACATGGCTTCTCTGCTGAATAAATCCAGATGAAATGTGGGGAGCCTGAATCCAATGGCGACCGCTAAGTCGGCCGTATAAGGACCAACACCTGGCAATTCCATGAGTTTTTGTTTAATCAGCTCGACATTATAAGTCTTTCTTAAAACATCTAAGTTGATTTTTTCTTTAACTAATTTTTGCGAAACTCCTTTTATATATTTATCTCTGTAACCTACTTTGCAAGCTCGGATTTCCACAAGCTCTGCCTTTGCTAAGCGCTCTGGCGTGGGAAAAGTATAATAAGTTTTCCCATCAAATTCTTGTTTCTCGCCGAATTTCTCACAAAGTAATCTTGTCATTTCGTAAATCCTTTTGAAAAAGACATTTTGGGCAACAATTACTCCGATTACTGATTCAAAAACATAAGGATCGGTTCTAAGATGAGCACCGTAGATTTCCTCGCTTGCTGCTTTTAAAACCGGATCCTTTTGGCAAATTACCTCGTAAAAATATTTGACTTCTTCATTAACTGCAAAGTTCCAAGAAATCATGTCGATAACCCACTTTCTATCTTCAGCAGTTAATTTTTGTTTTGAGATAAGAGTAATTAAAAGCGCAGGTTGTGGCTTTTCCTTAAAACCAACCCTAACTAGAACAAACTTGCCGGAGGTAAGCTTAAAAAGCCTAACCAGTTCCATTTCCTCAATCACCCAAGGCTGGAAAACATAATGGGTAAGAAAATAACCAAAATTATAGGGTTGAGATTTTTCAGGAATTGGGATTTTAAAGATTTTTTTAAGCAGCTTCATCTTAGTCTTTCTAAATACATTATTCTTGAAGGGATCTAAAGAGGATGGTGAGGACTGTAAAAAAGGGTATAGCAAGAAGAGCACCTAAAAATCCAAGAAGATTTCCTCCTATAAGGATTGCAAAAATTACCACAACCGGATTAAGCCCCACAGCTGCCTGCATTACTTTAGGGACTAGAATATTGTTTTCAATTGCCTGAATGACAATGTAGCCTCCTGCAACAATTAAAGCCAGAGTTGGAGAAACAGTAAGTGCCACTATAATAGCCGGAACGGATGAGATGATAGGTCCAATCGTTGGGATTATCTCCAAAAGCCCTGCAAGGAAAGCCAAGGGAAGTGCGTACTTTATTCCTACAACCGAAAGAAAAACCCAAGTAAGGACACCTATAAAAAGAGAAAGAATAAGCTGCCCTCTTAGCCAGTGACCAAGCTTTACTTCAATTCTGTCGATCACTTCCCTATTTTTTTCTCTTCGATCAGATGGAATAAGATTTATCAGAAGTTTTTCAAACCTTTCATGATACAAAAGTAAATAGAAGGTGACGACAATTACAGAAAGAACCGAGAGAAATCCTCCAAAAACTTTTCCGGTTATGAAAAATATATTTTTTCCAATAGACTGAAGAAAAGAATTTAGCGGTGCGCTTAAAGTTTCATAGCTTAATCCAAAGCCCAGAGACTGCGTTGCGCTATGAAGAATTTGTGGAAAATTTGAGAAAAGCGCTTGAATTTGAGAAGCAAAAAAAGGAAGGATAGGCACAAGAAGAAGTAGTATAAAAGCCAAGAAAAGAATGTAGGTTATAAAAACAGATAAAGCGTGAGAAAGATTTTTTTTCTTGAAGAACTCGACAGCCGGCTGAAGAGCCGTCATTATTATATAGGAAATAAAAAGAAGAATTAGAATTTCTTTTATTTCAAGAATAAACCAAACAAGAGCTATTACTAAAAGGGCAGTTATAAACTGATTTTTTGAAAGATAGAAAGCTATTCCTCTCACAGCCTAATTATAGCAGGAATATTTTTATTTGTGTCAATTTTTGGTAAAATACAAAGGAAAGCTGGTGTAGCTCAATGGACAGAGCAACTCCCTTCTAAGGAGTAGGTTGGAGGTTCGATTCCTCTCACCAGTGCAGCGAGGTTCTTTCTTTTTTTCATCCTTAATTCTAAATTTTGAATTTTAAACTTTAAATTGTAATTATGTTTCCCCTATCCGATTCCATCAAGGCAAGAAGGCTTCCTTTTATAAATATTTTTTTGATTGTTGTAACTGTTTACATATTTTTCTTACAAATTACAACAGCGGTTCCTGAACTTTTAATTTCAAAATACGCTCTAATTCCTGCTCTTGTTGATTTTTCGGACTTCCCTACTCTTGTACCCTTCGCTACTTCAATTTTTCTGCATGGCGGATTCTTGCATATTCTTTCCAATATGTGGTTTCTTTGGGTATTCGGAGATAATGTTGAAGGTTATACGGGATGGTTTTTTTATCCCCTGATTTATCTTTTCTCAGGAGTTGCAGGAGGTCTTCTTCAATATTTCTTTATGCCCGATTCCGGAGTTCCGATGCTTGGTGCATCAGGAGCAATAGCCGGTGTTTTAGGTGCCTATTTTATCTTGTTTAAACATGCTCAAATAAAAACTTTTCTTCCTGTTTTTGGTTTTCCCGCTGTTGTAAACATATCCGCCCCTTTTATGCTTGGTTATTGGTTTGTTCTTCAAGTGATATCAGGGGCCGGTTCAATAGGTATTTACGAAGGCGGAGGGGGAATTGCGTTTTGGGCGCATGTGGGAGGATTTTTAACAGGTGTTGTTTTTGGAATTCTGCTGCGGCCAAAAGTGGAATCTGAGCTCAATTTTTGATATACTTCTGGTACTTGGTGGATGTAGCCCTGCCCGCATTGCTACGCAAAGCGTTGCAGGCGGGTCAACAGCATGTATTATACATATGTATTAACAAGTGAAAAAGATAAAAAACTTTATGTAGGATGGACAATAGATCTAAGATTAAGACTGGTAAAACATAATAAAGGCAGAGCCTTGTCGACAAAATTTAGAGGACCATTTAAGCTAGTGTATTATGAAGCTTGCTTAAACAAACGGGATGCAATTAAAAGAGAAAAAGCGTTAAAAACTGGATTTGGGAGGGCTTACTTAAAAAGAAGAATTACTAGTTTATAATCATGGTGGATGTAGCTCAACAGTAGAGCATCAGGTTGTGGACCTGAAGGTCGCGGGGGCGGCACCCGTCTTCCACCCATATGAAACTTTTTAAAATAGCCTCCAATATAAATTTCAAGTGGTTAGCTAAATTAAGGAAATTATTTTGGCAGCCAAAAAAGTTTGTTTATATTTCCCTGGGAGACAGCACCGCAGAGGGTATAGGCGCGAGCCATCCTTCAAAATCATATCCGGCACTGGTTTTTCGCAAGATCAAACAAGATAAAAAGGAGGCTGTCTTTTACAATTTAGGCAAAGGCGGAGCAAGAATAAAAGACGTAATTGAATCTCAACTTCCAAAAGCCATCGAACTTAAGCCTGATTTAGTAACGATTTCGGTGGGAGGAAATGATTTGCATCAAAGAACTCGGCTTAAGCATTTTGAGAAAGATTTTTTTAAACTTATTAAAACGCTTAATGAGGAAACTTCCGCAACGATAATCATAAGCAATATTCCCGATGTATCTCTGTTGCCCTCACTGTCAATATTTGTCAGGTATCTTTCAAAGTTTCTTACCAGACGCTTGAACAGAGTAATCTACAGACACGCTAAACGTTTTAAGTGCATACTTATTGACCTTTACGATGGGAGCAAGACATATAGCAAGAAATATTCGGATCTAATTTCAAAAGACGGCTTTCACCCATCGGACAGAGGCTATTCTCTTTGGGCAAACGCAATAATTGAAAGCCTCTAATCCCTGAAGAATCCTATAGTTGATAGAATCGGCTCCCTGTGCTATAATTTTTTACTATGACAAAAAGAGAGTTAACTCCAGTGAAAGTGCCGATTAATGATGTAAGATTTGCTCAAGAAAGACATAAGGGTGTGGTTTTAACAAACGGGCAAATAGTAGATCTTATCAGACATAAAGACCCCAGCGATCTTGATGTCATGATGTTATGGATGGGTTATGAAATATATCGGTCTGAAGCCCCTGTGGCAAGATTTAGGGAAGTAATGGCGGAAGAGGTCGACTTGATGTACCCTGAGGAGCAAGAAGAAATACTAAGGAACTCTTTCAGATTTATAATAAGAGATTTTCAAGAGAGATACGAAGTGCACGACGGAGGATATGGGCCTCCGGCAGCTGTTCATCACGGTTTTGTTCACACGAGAAACATAGGAGAGTTTCTGCTAAGAGTTCTTAGATTAACTGGTAGAAATCTAAACAGAGCAAAAGATTTTATTGAAGAAATTCCTCTTCGCGGAGATTATAGTCGCGATGCCTTAGGGGTACTTCTTCCATCGTTTTATTACCCAATTGCCGAAGACACACTTAATTATTCCCTTGAACAGCTTAAGATTAGAAGAGCAGGAGAAGAATACAGGAAAAAAGATCCACGTATTGAGTATATGGCTTTCTGGATGGATATGCGCTTTGGGAGACTTACTCCGGATTCTTCTAATATAAAAGCTTTAATGTTTGACCACTTTCCGTATCTTAGCGGCTTTATGAAAGCTGCCGTAATGGGTACCATCGTAAAGTTATTAACCAGTGGAAGATTTTCGGATGAATTGACCCTTTTTGCCTATGCATTTATGGAAGACAACCGCGCGTTTTATCAAACGATGATAGAAAGACATCCAGATTCGCCTTTCGCAAGAAGCATATCCGAAGCGAAAGGAATCCTAGGCGATATCGAAATAGAACCTAATAAACTTGTGGTAATTTGGGAAACGACTCCGATGCTTCGTAAATATGTATCAGTTGGTGGCCTAAGGAAATTGCAGGATAAGACAGATGAGCCGGAGCTTATAGAAAGAGTAGAAAGACTCATAAGAATGAAAATTAGAGAAGAATAACTTTTATACAAGAAATTTTCTCAATATTTCCCTTGCCAGACTTATGGTTCGTCCTGCCCCCTCTTTTAAAGGATTTAGCTCAACCAGATCAATTGATAAATTTTTTGCTGTTTTTATTAGTTCTAAAAGAGGAAAGACTTCTTTTTTAAAAAGCCCATTTTGAGCGGGAATTCCGGTTGCAGGAGCAATGCTTTTGTCAAAAGCATCTATGTCAATACTTACATGCAAATGCTTCACCGATTTTGCTAATTTTGAAATAATTTTTTTTGTTTCTTCCATATCTTTAAGTTCGTGCTTCCCTAAATTTCTTATTTTCAAATTCTCAAAAAAAAATCTTTTCTTCAGAGTCAAGATCGAGATTTCCTATAAAAATAGAATTTTCCGTTTTAATTTTAAAATCAACAATATTATTAATCTCGGGAATATCAAATGAGTCATATAAAGGTCTCATGTACATCCCATGAAAATTTCTCGTCGGACTTTCTCTAAAAAGATTCATGTCTGCATGACTGTCGAATCTAATGTAGCCAAAATTTTTACTGCCCCCTACTCTTTCCAAAACTGCAAGAATCGAAGGCAATGTTACGCTGTCGTCTCCTCCGATTACTACCTGTGTTTGTCCATTTGTGAGCATTCTATTAATATTTTTCTTTACACCCCCGTAATAGTTTGCTATATATGAAAAGAGAAGTTTTTCTTCTATCTCCTCGGGTTTTGGGAAGTCAAAGGTATCTATTTTAGCTTGAGGAAATTTTTTTATAAAACTTTCTGAAAGAATAAAATCCGGTGCTTCCTCCACTCCGAAGTTTATCCCCTTTTGCCGATATGGAGGCCTATGGGTGCCAAGCCTTGATTTTGCTTTGAAGAAATGGGGGAATCTCATAAATTCCTATCCGATAATTTTACTCTGATGTTGTGAATAATTCTTTTACCTTCAAGATAGACAAGAAATAAAATGGAAACTGCGAAGCCAACCGAGACTGGGTTTTTGAAATCCCTAAAGTGTCCTCCTATCAAAAGGGCATGAATAAGAATAAAGAAACTGGCCAAATATACAAACCTGTGAAGAAACTTCCATTTCTTAAATGTCATAAATTTAACCATAAAATCAAAAGATGTCGCGGCCATAAGACTAAGAATTAAAAGTGCAGTAAAGCTTAAACTGATTGCAATTAAATATTTTAGATTAAGAAACGGTAGGCTTTCAAAACCCCCCAGCTCTCCGAAAAAACCGTAAGAAGCATGAAGAAGTGCGAAATAAAAAGCGGAGACTCCAATTGCCCTTCTTGCCTTAAGATAGGCAGAATTAAAAGGAGTTTTGAAATTATAGCAAAACGGACCGGCAAGAAGGGCAAAATACAGATACCCTGCGGCTGTTAAGGCATACGTTTGCGTTATTTTAATTAATTTGATACTTCCTGAAAAAGAATTATTTATATATATTGCAAAAAAAGCCGAGAGCAGGAAACTAAAAACAAGAATATAAAATCTTATATCCTTAAAAAGGAGAAATGCTCTCATCTAAGAGGGTATAGGCAATTATAACATAGATAAGTCTTGTTTTAGGGAGGAGACCGTTCGACAAATTTCATATTCTAAGTTTAAGCACTTTTTATAATTTTCTTATAATTTCTTTTACTTAGATTTGAAGTCTCACTTTTGCCATTTTAATTTAACGCTTTAAATTTTTTAATAACTTCCTTTTTGAAATTATTTAAAATCCTTCCGGTTACTATTTTACGTTTTGGAGTTTCGAACTTTTTTTCTATTCTTCGGAATTTTACGTACGAAGTTTCGGTGGGGATTATGAAATTAAATACCGACATAAATTTATATCAACCTTATATTTAATGTATTAAGAAAAGATGAGCAAAACGTAAGAATTAAGAAAGAGTCAGCGCACCGATTCTAAAAATTCCAAAGTTCCTCTGTCGTATTTATTTTTTGTAAGGATGATGGGAAAATTATAACCTGAGACGTCGATACTATCATCGCCTACAAAAACAAATTTCACTTTAAGGCCTTTCGCAGCAAGTTTTTTTCCCATTTGCAAATCAGGCCTATTGTCTCCTACGGCTATAAATTTACCTATTGCAACCTTCCTGTCTCTTAGCCATTCCAAAATCCTTTCAATAGCAAAGTCCTTTCCTTGCTTATCGCTCATTATATTAACTGCAATTGTGTCTAAATGAATTTGCAAATTATGTTCTAGTTTGTATTTCTCTAAAAGTTTTCTAAACATTTTTTCAAGCTTTTTCTGTTGAGCTCTATACTTTTCCAAAGAGTAATTGTCTCTCATCTCGGTTGATATCATTGTTTCTTTCGTGTCGTCAAACATCATGCTTTCACTAAATCTCTCCTCAATCAATTTCTTTACATCAGACGACAGCTGTTCTGAAATTACCAAAAATTCATCTTTTCCATAAATAACATTTCCCCCTAGATCAATCGTAAGCCATACTGCTCCGAATTCACCGATCACCAAAAAGTTTTTAAAATCTTCTTTATTTTTGACTTCTTTTAAAAAATTTCCCAGTACCCTTTCGGACACCCATTTAAGAGATCTTCCCGTATTGAATATCACGGGATTTCCATTTTTAAGTTTCCCTGCAATAGCTTTTAATATTTTACTTTCTTTAACTTTTTTCGTCTGAGGGTTTGTAATCACACCATCTATATCAAATATATAAACATATTTTTCCATGTTTGTATTTTATCATTAATCAAAAATTGATTCCTTGTGACCTGCTTTGTCGTATTGATTTTGTTCGAATAATGTTCTACTTTATTTCTGATGGATAGAATTATTCTTCATATTGACTTTGACTCCTTTTTTGCAAGTGTTGAGCAGGAGTTTGATCCCAGTTTGCGCAATAAACCAATTGGAGTTACTGCAACTAATGGCAGAACCTGCATCATTGCATCAAGTCGCGAAGCAAAAAAGCTTGGAATAGGTACGGGTTCGCGCACATATGAAGCTTTAAAAATTTGTCCGCAGCTTAAACTTGTACCGGCGGATTTTGTAAAATATTTTGAGGTTTCGAAAAAGTTTTTGAGAATCTCTCAAGACTATACTCCTTTGGTTGAACTTTTTTCAATTGATGAGGTGTTTATGGATATTACCAAAACGTTGCATTTGTTTGACAATAATCCCCGTAAGATTATTTTTGAAATAAAAAGAAGAATAAGAGAGGAGATCGGGGAATTTATAACAGTATCGGTTGGAATATCTTACAATAAACTTTTGGCAAAACTTGCATCGGGAATAAATAAGCCTGATGGGATTTTTGAGATTAACCAAAATAATTTGGATGAAGTTTATTCAAAGGTAAAGCTTACAGATGTCTGCGGGATAGGCGAACGAATTGCCGATAGATTAAATAAGCTGGGGATATATAACCTTCTAAGCTTAAGAAGCGCAGATGCCTTTATTTTAGAAAAGGAATTTGGAAAGGTTTATTCTCAATTTCTTAAGAATATTGGAATAGGCTTTGATGATTCAAATATTATCCCCTACACCATAACGCCTCCCGTAAAATCAATCGGGAGAAACTATTGTCTGCCACAAAATGAATATGATAAAAGGAAAATTCTTCAGAACGTCTGTGAACTTTGGGAAGAAGTTTGCATAAAACTTCGAAGGCTTAACAAGAAAGCAAGAACACTCGGCTTTTATCTTCATGGGAATATAACTATTCACAAAAGAAAAACTTATTCTTTTTATTTTGATGATTCAAAGGAAATATTTAATTTATTTAAGTCTCTCCTTTTGGAAGAAAAAGAAGTTTTTGATTTTAAAGATTCATACATAAGGCAAATCGGTGTGTGGGTTTCCTCTTTTGAGGAAAATGATAATCTTACGCTTTCCCTGTTTGAA
Organism: uncultured Gammaproteobacteria bacterium; assembly: GCA_964408825.1. Lineage (GTDB taxonomy): Bacteria > Patescibacteriota > Microgenomatia > Levybacterales > UBA12049 > CAYPAU01. Next base: position 21,867 of record CAYPAU010000011.1, on the reverse strand, counting down.
AATGAACTTAAAAGAGATAAGGTTAACAATACTATTGATAAAATAAATAATAGATTCGGAGATCATACGATGCGCAATGGTTTTTTACTTTACAGCGATAAGTTGAGCACAAAACCAAATGGCTATATGGCGGATAAATACGAAAGAACCAAGCTCGCCAAGGAATCCATGTATCCCTAAGGCAGAGGAATTAGACAGGGCTTAGATTACAACAATAGGATAATCAAGGTTCAATCTCCAACTTTAGTGATTATTTCTAGAACAAGTTAGTGCTTAATAGGTGCTGGCGTTAGAGTTTGGTTTAACGATGCTTTTGTGAGCTGACCTACCATTTTCATTAGGGTTTTTTGATCATCTTTATATTTTTTTACAAACCGTAAACTTAAAACTGAATTTTTCCCTGAGCCGCTTTCTTCCCTTAACCTCACTTTATCTGTATCTAAAACAAAATATAAAATCCATATATCAAGACCAGGTCCCAATCCTTCCACAGCTACGGCCTCTTTACCTCTATCCTCCTTGACTCTTGCCCAGTCAGGGCCCTTACCTAGTCCAATAGACACTAGTCCGTATGGTTCTTCAAGTTCCTCTCTTATTTCACTTGGCAGAACATCTGGAGGAATTGTAACAAGACTTATACCAAAGCTTTCATAAATGCCTCTTGTGTTAGAAAGAAGACCGGCAAGTAAGTTTCTTGTCGCATCTTCGGAAGAGTTCTCAAAGTCAATATTATCAATTTTTTGAATTTGGGATTGCAATAAGGCTTTTTGTGCTTCAGGAAGTGATTCCGACTCGCTCATACTATTTGTCTTTGGATTATAGTATACACATTCTTTTGCTTGATTTTTGGTGATCTTCTACTTTAACTTCCAAGTGTTAATAATTCTTCGCTTCTTAAAAACTGCATTGCATGTTAGAAGAGTAACAGAATCAACGGTGTATGGCTTAAGAGGAAATTTAGATGATAATTCTTTGACTTTTGATTTAAATTCATCCGAAGATTTCGAAAATCTTGCTAATGTCATATTAACGAAATAATACTTTGGATTGCTGTATTTCTTATCGTCGGGTACTCCTTCTTTATTTAACTCTTTATCCAAATCAAGAAAAAGTTCATCAAACTCTGGATCGGTTGTTCCTATAAATGCAAGATTATTTGAAA
>CAYPAU010000011.1:15528-20695 GCA_964408825.1 uncultured Gammaproteobacteria bacterium | reverse complement strand
AATAAAAAGAGAAGAGAATAAAAATATATATTGAATTTTCTGTGTTTTGGAATAACTTGCGAAAAAACTCTTTCTGCTTTTGATATTACTTCTTCCGTAAAATGTGGCGGATCATTTATTACCCTGACACTTTTAATAGTTATATGTAGGGAGTCTTTGGGGTAATAGTAGTAGTCCGGTTCTATCTGACTTAGGGGTTCTATAAATGACTTATAGAGCTCATTTAAGAGAATTTTATTGGGTAAATGAACACTTGTTAGGCAGAGTCTTGTATCATTCTTGTAGTTTTCAACAGGGGAAACAGTGCTAAATTTTAAGGTATTATTTTTTACCTGTTTCTCGATCCGATTGATTACTTCAATTTGCTTTCGTTGATGGCCTTTCATTTATTAAATTAAAACTATAAACACCCCAAGGGTGTAAATAAAATTTAGGTCTCTGGGTTTTCATTGCATAGGAAGTTCATTTCGGAGAGAACTGTCTCTTCCTGATCGGGATTTAGCCCCAGGATTTTTATTTGACCGGGACTGAAGCATATGTTTTTGCAAAGAACTATTCCGTGAAGAAGAAGCATTTGTTTCTGGGACTGCGTGAGTGACCGTATAGCTGTAATCGGATAAAGTTTTGATTTTTCAACCAAATCTCTAAGACTCCCAATTGCCGGATAATTCCATCCCACCACTTTTATACCGTTGCACAGAGCATACTGCAAAGCATCTTCTGTCACCTTAGTGTTTGTAACGATCCACGCTTCTGAAAAACCATATCTTGAAGAGAGGTCATCAAATCTTGCTTTGGTGTATAAGGCTACATGAACATCGGATTTGATCCCCGCTCCGTTATGAAATTTTGCCTCAACCATAATCCGTCTTCCATCCTTTTCCGCAATAACATCTATTTCATGCGTTACGCACTTTCCCGCAAGAATTTGTCTGACTTTTGTTTCATATCCCTGAGTTTTGAGAATTTCTGAAACATAGTCTTCAAAAGGATAACCCGTTGGCCCAAGCTCCATAATTGCCTGTTTGAGGCTATATCTTGAGGCACGCTGAGGCTGTGAAGATTGTTCCAGAAATTCCACTATGTGCTTATAAATCTCAGCGGTTGTGATATTCTCAAATAGCTTTGATTTTACGTGTTCTAATACTTGATTTTCTAAACCTTCCGGAATTCCAGCACGTCGTATTGAGCCTCTTACCTTTTCTTCCGAGAATGGCTCTTTCTCCCCCGTCGCCTTAACAACATTAACCATTAGTATTATCGTAAGTTTTTTTCTCAAAAGTTACAAGTACCGTCCTATAGTTTGTACAATTTGCCATTCTGTGTTATAATTCTTTGCAATGACAAGTCAAATAGAATCACAGGATCAACCGACTCCTATAACCGAAGACGATAAATGGAGCGATGATCCCCAAGTCAGGAAAACATTTTGGTTGCATGATGCAGGTACTAAAGTTGACCGATTTTTAGAAAGTATTGGAAGGTCAGTGATGGGTCTTGGAGATAAATGTGCAGAAGTTCTTCGGGAAGGAAGACACGAGCATTGGATTTTGTACACAAAAGATATACTAGCTCCCTCCCAAAAAGAACAAGGAGCAACTCTTCTAGATGAAATCGCTGAAATTATCTACGAGAAAGGATTTAGATTTCATAGCGCACTTCTTACTCCCAGAGAACATAAAAATATAGGTAGTACGGGCTATGGGGGTATTCTGTGGGATGAAGATCCAGATGTTCCTGTTCCCATTCTGGTAAGAAGACTTACCGAAAAAGGAGTAGATGCGGAAAAGTTAGGTAGAGCTGAAGAATTGACGTTCGAAGAAGTGGACAGAGCAAGACGAATTAGCGGATGGACCACTATTGATTGTCAAACAGGTCGTGTCACTGGTGAAGTTGACGCTGAAGCTGCGCAGGACTCCTACCACTTTTTACCAGAGAACAGAAAAGAAGAAGTAAAACGTAGAGAAAAAGAGATTCTAGAAGAAATTAGAAAAGTTGCGGATGCTTCGCTCGCTGAATACGAGACTACCAGGCAGGTTCTAAGAGCGCTAGAATTATACTCCATGGGTCAGATAACGACGCCAGCAATGGATGCTTTAATTAGAGAAGTTGAAGCTCGTAATAGTCAAAACCATAGCATCAATTTATATGACAACGAAGAGGGACTTAGGCAATTAGCAATAACACAGGGGTATTGGGATTATATTTATACACCTCAAGAAGTCCTTCTTAGGGAAGGTGCAGAAGTCGACGAACGCTACAAGGTGAATCCATACACTCCTCTAGCGATTCAGGACGGACAAGATGTGGAAGATATAGCTAGGCTTAGAGAGGGAGAAAAAGTGATGCCAATAAATTCCGAAATTCTAGAATACTCAATGCCTTTTGTTTTCAGACTTGAGAAACTTGATTCCCAGGGAAGGACGATCAAGAGCCCCACTTTTTTGGATCGTGATGAAGAAACTGTTATTGAAAGCGGCCGCTTTAGACAGGAGTTTAGTCAAAGAATGAATTTTCCGTTCTCAAGGCCGGAGGATTGGTTTTATAGGCCGCAAAGCTAACCACCTATATATCTTTCTTAATCCTCCGCAAAGCTAATTAATTTTTTTGAAAACTATAAAGTTTTCTTTTTCGTACATCAGCTGATAACTGGGGTCATTCTTTAAAGATTTTGCAAGTTCTTTTTGTGCGGCAAGGGATGGTTGGGCAAAAGGGTCATTTAAAAGAAGAACTATGTAATCCGCTTCACCTACTCCAATTGGTATTGTGAATATATAATCCCTTTGGGAGAGATGAGAGCCGAGATTATTAGTTGCAGCTACTTTAGCATTCTGCGGTATCTTTCTCAAAGCTCCCTCTATTTCTACTCTGTAACTTAATTGTTTTGTAAAAACATCAACACTTGGTTTTTTGGAAAAAGGGAGGGGGCTGTATAAATAGGCTCCCAGCAGGGTAAATATGATTACATGCCAGCTAAGAAGATTCAGGGATATCTTTTTAAATTTCTGTGATAAAAATCTCAGTCCATAGATGGAAGAAATAAATATAAAGGGGGTAATGGCTGAAGTATATTGATAGTAGATCTGCTTAAACTGGGGATTTTTACTGAGAAGATTAATTGCAAGATCAGGAGCTGCGAAAATAAAATTCAAAGGAGAAAAAAGGGAAGTGAATCCTAAGGGTAAGAAAAGTTTCAGAAGATAATTTAAAGATAACTTCGAGAAAACCGATTTAAGCACCAAATCCGGAGAAAGTAAAATGTTTTTTATAATAATTAAGGGGGAATCTCCGAAATCCGAATAATATTCAATGGCAAAATGCTGCCCCTGTCGGAAGTATGGTATTACGTAAGAAATCAGAAAATAAAATGCAAATATAGATAGGGTAGAAATTATCCCTCCCAATAGACGCTTTCTGGACACAAAAAATAAGTAAAGTCCAAAGATTGAAGCGATAATCCAAATCTGTTCTTTTGAAATTACGGAAAGAAAAAGAAAAATAAGAAACCAAATATATTTTCTTCTATACATAAAGTAAAAAGTTCCCAAAAGAAAAGTGGTCGCAAGAACAACAGGATGAAAGTCATATAGATTGGAGTATTGAACAGAAGGATTTAGAAGGTATGAAACAGATAAAATAAGGGAAATTGTTTTATCCTTAAGGATATCTTTGCCTATTACGTATATGAGCACACCTCCCATTGCCAGTACTAGAGTTTGAATTAAAAGAAGCATCTTAGGACTTTCCCACAAGAGATAAAATGGTGAAAGCAGAACAAGCAGGAAATCTGCATGATATGAAAGCCTTGATATTATGTTTGTTCCATCGGGGTTGGTAAATAAAAAAAGGCGTCCGTTGATCGTATTCCATACAACCTGAGCCATATTTCCCAAATCAAATCTTCCCGTGAAGAAGTTTTCGAAGCGTTGAAAGGAAACGTAGGTAAAATAAAAAATATACAAAAAGATAGTCAAGGTCATTATGATTTCTCTCCAAAATTTTTTGATAATTCCTTCAAACTTTAGAGATAAGTTCCCGTTTACATTTTTTAAGACCACCACCAAAAAAAGGAACAGAACTTCGGAGAGAACTAGTATAATTCTTGTAAATATAGCTGAAAATCCGGCTAACTCAAGCGACATCAATTTGGAAAGACCAAATGTTATAAAACCTTCTCTTACACCAAGTCCCATAGGAGCTATTATTGCCAAGTAACTTATGAGAAACGATAAGGCAAAAAAACCGATGAGCGGGGTTGACATGTCAATAGGTAAATAGACAATCGAAGCTATTGTTAAATAAGTAGCAAGGCTGAATACGAAAACTGAGGCACTTGAAACAGAAAGAAGAATTAGATTCTGATAAGGCTCAAACCCAGGCAATGCGAACTTGACGTAATTTAAAGGCTTTGGTAAATTAGCTTTTTCTAATAAATTTTTATTGTAAATAAAGAACAAAGCCATGAAAAGAACAAAAAGGTTTATAAATAAGATGAGAAAACTTCCCATAGGGATAAATTTTGAGGTTATAAAGGGTAATGAGATAAGAGAAACAATAAATCCGGAAACTACTATCAAGCTTATTTCGGTAAGAAGCATGTTTGCAATTTTTTTCTTATCCACTCCCTTCTTTGAAAAAGACTCAGTTTTTCCCAAGTACGACCAAACAAAACCCGGAACAAATCTTTTAATCTCGGCTACCCCCCATAGAAAACATGTTTCCCTAAATCGAATATTCGTGTGCCCGTGAAAGTCCAAAAGCTTCTGCCACGTAAAGGCTCTTAAGAAAAAGAAAATAAGAAATGTTAAAATTCCGGGAATAAGAAGAAGGAGTGTCGGCGTCCTTAAGTAAGGTGTAATCTCTTGAAATTTAGAAATTACTAAATTTCCTAAAAAAATAAATGCTAGAATTGAAATCGGCCAGCCTATTAAAAATTTAAAAATTGAAAAGTATTTATTGTTCATTTTATTTCGGAGAGAGAGAATGGGAATTTTAGGATTTTGTTCATGGGGTTATTTTAGTAATACGAAACCTTTTGCGCGCCTGAAGGGAATCGAACCCCCAACCCCTTCGTCCGAAGCGAAGTGCTCTATCCGTTGAGCTACAGGCGCCTGTGAGCCGCCGGCGAGTCCCTTCGATATTCTCAGGATAAACTTCTCCTCGCCGA
>CAYPAU010000011.1:0-15428 GCA_964408825.1 uncultured Gammaproteobacteria bacterium | reverse complement strand
GCAATCTCAATATAGTTTACACTGAGCTTGTCGAAGTGTGAGCCGCCGGCGAGTCCCTTCGATATTCTCAGGATAAACTTCTCCTCGCCGAACAACTCCGGCAATCTCAATATAGTTTACACTGAGCTTGTCGAAGTGTGAGCCGCCGGCGAGTCGAACGCCGAACCGATTCCTTAAGAGGGAATTGCTCTGCCAGTTGAGCTAGCGGCCCAAAGCTAAAATGGGTCGAAATAAGTATACTATATGTAATTTGTCATAACAATATCCCTACGGGGAATAGGGGCATTCCCTGGATGATTATGATTTTATTATTTTGTTTAGACAAATTTGCTGAGATTAAAAGAGGTGCGGTGGACGTCAGTTAGACCCTTTTTCTTCATCGAAGTTTGGTGAAAGGCAGTTCCGTATCCTTTGTTTCTTGAGAAACCATAACCCGGGTATTTTTTGTTTAGTTTTCTCATAAGCTTATCTCTGTAAACCTTAGCAATAATTGATGCTGCGGCAATTGTTATGCTTTTTTGGTCCCCTTTAATAATTGCTTTTTGCCGCTTAAGCCCAACTCCTCTAATATATTTAATAGGAAAACCATCAGCCAGTAAGAAAATTTTTTTAGGATTTAAATTGTATTCTTTAACAAGATTTTTTATAGCTTCTCTCGTAGCCTTTTGCGTAGATTTACCAATCCCCTTTTTATTTATGTCCCCTACCCCGACTTTTGCTATCGAGTAAGCCAAAGCCTCTCTTTTGATATAATCCGAAAGAATTTTTCTTTTCTTTGCTTTAAGAAGTTTTGAATCGTTAATTTCCGAAAATAGCCCCTCCTCGCGTTTAGAAGACTTTTTAAAAACTACGCAAGCGGTAACCACAGGACCGGCAAACGAGCCCCTTCCCACTTCGTCTGCCCCTATCACATACTCTATTCCTTTATTCCAGAGTGTTGTCTCAAAAGAAAAATTTGGAATTTTCATAAAGTTTAGTATACAATTTATTATAATCCATGAAGACAATTCTTAGAAATATAGTTTTTTACTCATTTTCTCTTTTTGCATTATCGCAAATACTTTCCGGAGTTAAAATTTCAGGTGGAATACCAACCTTTATTTTAGGAGGAACTGTCCTTTCGATAATGTTTATTATCGTAAAACCCGTTCTTAATTTAATTTCTCTTCCACTAAACATTCTAACATTGGGACTTTTTTCCTTCCTAAGCAACGTAATCTTACTTCTCCTTTTAACAATGTTTGTGCCTCAGATACAAGTTGTCTCCTTCATATTTCCCGGATTTTCTTATGCGGGTTTTATTATTCCTCGTTTTGAGTTCAACCAGATAATGGCCTTTGCCGTGTCAGGTTTTACACTTTCTGCTATAATTACCTTCTTGACATGGTTAATAAGAAAGTAGTTTGTCTTGGCGGTGGAGTCGGGACCGCCAATCTACTCCGAGGAATAAAAGATTATTTTGATGATATTACTGTTGTGGTTTCAATGGCAGACGACGGAGGATCGGCCGGAAGACTTCGAAGATACTACAAAACTTTCCCAACTGGAGACATCATCAATTGCCTTATTGCACTTTCCGAGGCTGATCCAATATTTATTGATCTTTTGAAATTTAGATTCAGAGGAAGAAGATACGGACCGGATAGCTTACTGCCCGGACACAAGCTCGGCAATCTTATTCTCTTGGCCTTAAGCTTTATCAAGGGTGACTTTAACAAAGGACTTTTAGAGATTCAAAAAATATTTAAGACCAAGGGCAAGATTTATCCATGCACAAAAACTCCCATTTCTATATGGGCAAAGACCTCAACGGGGCACATCGTAACAAGAGAGGAAAATATAGATTTAGGTAGGTTTAAAGGACAGATAAGGAAACTTTTCATAAGGCCCAAGAATCCTGAAGTGGGTGATCATGTTGTCAACGCAATACTTAATGCAGATTTGATAATCGCAGGACCTGGAGATCTATATACGACAATTTTACCGACTCTTATGGTTCCTTCGATTCTTGATTCGATCAAAAAATCAAAATCAAGAAAATTATATATTATAAACGTTGCCAACAAGCCTTTTGAAACTCCAAGATACACGATTGTTGACTTTGCGGAAGCTATAAAAAAACATTGCGGGGATAACCTATTCGACACATTTTTTCTCAATAATAATCACAAGCCGGAAATCCCCGAAAAGTGGAAACAACAATATAAATATGTTCCCCTCGTTGAGCGCGAAAATAACCTTCCCTTTAAAATTGTTCAGGGGGATTTGGTTTTTGAGGAATTCCCTCTATACCACGATTCAGGAAAACTTGCAAAAACAATAGCTGAGAATATATAATTCTATTTATGATTTTTATCAGCATACTTCAAATTGCGATACCTGTACTTTTAATTATCGTTATTCTTCTTCAGGTTCAGGGAGCAGGTTTATCAAGAACCTTCGGAGGCGGTGGCGAGTTTTACAGGAGTAGACAAAGTATAGAAAAAATCTTAGTTTGGTTTACAATAGTTCTCGCTTTTTTCTTTGCAGTTATATCACTGCTCTTCACCCCAAGACAGTAAAAAATTTTTTTTATGATCGTTTTTAGAAGAAGATTAATCTTTTGGCTCATAAGAGCTTATTTTCGTAAGTTGGGACAGACTTTTTTAATTTTCTTCATTATAGGACTCATTGGATTTTTTGCTTTAAGATATGCGGCAAAAATTCTTCCATCATCTTTTCCACTTCTTTCAAGGGAAATAGTTGGTATGTCGGGTGCTTACACGATCAATAATCTTCCACCAGTTATTCTTGAAAAAATATCACGCGGCCTTACCTATGTTTCCCCAGACGGCACAGTCAAACCCGACATAGCCTCTTCGTGGAAGATTGAAAAAGATGGGAGAGAGTATACGTTCTATCTTAAGAAAAACATTTATTTTTCAGATGGCACGTCTCTTACCAGTAAGCACATAACCTATAATTTTACAGATGCAACGGTTGAAAAACCCGACGACTATACTGTGGTTTTTAAATTAAAAGATGCCTATTCTCCTTTTTTGGTCACTGTCTCAAGACCGGTATTTAAAAAAGGCTTTATTGGCGTAGGAAACTATAAGGTAAAGAGCCTTAAGCAAAATGGCGACTTCGTTTCCTACATAGATCTTGCGAAGGCAAAAGGCTCTTCCCCTATTTTAAAATATGTGTTTTATCCAACAGAAGAGGCTTTAAAGATGGCTTTTGTCTTAGGAGAAGTTTCAGAAATAAATGGGATTCATGATTTATCGTTTAAAAATAAAGAGCTTTCGGAATTTGAAGAGATAGAAATTGGAAAAAATCTTAATCAAAGGCAACTAGTTACCTTATTTTATGATACTCAAGACCCGATATTGTCAGACAAAAAAGTAAGACAGGCCTTATCCTACGCAATCCCTGATGTGTTTTCAGAGGGACAAAGAAATTCTGATCCCTTTTCCCCGTCATTCTGGGCTTCCTCTAAAGTTGTAGATTATATTCAGGATTTTTCTAAATCTGAAGAACTTCTGAAAAGCTCTGAAAGTGCTTCCTCTTCTTCATCCTTAAAGTTAAAATTAAAATCTCTTTCTCAGCACAAAGATACGGCAGAAATATTAAAAGAAAATTTTAAGAAGATAAATGTAGAAATCGAAATAGAAGAGGTCGAAGCCGTGCCTGATCGCTTTCAAATGTTTTTAGGTAATCTTAATTTATCAAAAGACCCGGATCAGTATGTATTATGGCACTCGGGTCATAGCAGCAATATAACAAGATATAAAAATCTTAGAATCGATAAGCTTCTTGAGGATGGAAGGAAAGTTGTGGATTTTAATGAAAGAAAAAAAATTTACGCAGATTTTCAGAAGTATCTTTTGGATGACTCCCCCGCCTCGTTTCTCTATCTTCCTTATACTTATACAGTTTCCCGAAATTGAAAGATTAGGCTTAATTTTTTTAATTATTCAATAGGTTTCTCAAGCGTAGCTTCCTGTGGTATGAAATTGCAAATCTGTGAGCCTCGTCTCTTATTCTCATAACGAGCAATAATGCTTTGGAATCTTTAGGTAGTTGAATTTCTTTTAGATCAGATACAATGATTATCTCCTCTCTTTTGGCAAGACCAATTAGAGGAATGTCAAGATTTTTTTTCTTCAAAACTTTTAACGCAGATGAGACTTGTCCTTTACCACCGTCTACCACTATAAGGTCAGGATATGGCCATTCCGGGTGCATGAACCTTCTTTCTAAAACTTCCATCATCATAGCAAAGTCATTTGGTTCTTGTTTGTTATATCTTATCTTAAACCGCCTGTAAAATGCCGTGTCTTTTTTTCCATTAACAAATACTATCATCGATCCGACTGCGAATTTACCTTGAATATTTGATATATCGTAGCATTCAATCCTTTTGACTTTTTCAACTTTCGAACTTGTATTCTGTAAGTAATTTGCCAATTCCTTTCCTTCCTGGGTATGTAAGTCTTCCTTAAGATTTGGATTGATTTCTTCCTCAAAAAGTTTATATGTGGGGTTTGTTATTATATTAATTGAATCGATTTTCTTTTGAACTTCCATTGCCTTTTCATAGTTTTGTTTTTTACTCTCTTCCTCTCTTTCTTTTCCTAGCTCTCTTATTACTTTTTTACTTTTGCCATCTAAGAAGTCAATAAGATGCCTGATGTTTTTCATATATTCTTTCCTAAGAGATCCGCTTTTAAAAACCGGTGGGCATGGGCAGAGTCCTAAATGATTATAAAGACATATTTTTTTTGGATGGTTTAATACCGATTGAAATGGAAAAATTTTCCTTACTGTTTTTAAAACCAGTTTCATTGCGCCGGCATTTGGATAGGGACCAAAATAAAGAGAATTTTTGTCTTCTTGTCTTCTTGCTATCAAACCCTTTGGATATTCATCCCTTTTCGTAATCCTTATTAAAGGATATGCTTTTCCGTCGGTAAGCCTTGAATTGTAATAAGGTTGATATTTTTTTACGAAACTTGCTTCAAGGAGAAGAGCTTCAATTTCGGAGTGAGCCTTAACAGCCTTAATGATTCGGGTTTTTTTAACTAGTTGTTTTGTTTTTTCACCTAAATTAGTTCTGTTTGCAAAATAACTCGCAACTCTTTTTTTTAAATTCTTAGCTTTTCCGACATAAAGAACATCACCCTTTTCGTCTAAAAACAGATAGATTCCAGGGTTTGAAGGTAATAGTCGATATGACAAGAATGAATATTCCAAGAACTACAGCACCTCCTATTAAGCTCCATTCATTTAAGAAAAGAGGGGTTATTTTAGCACCATGAACAAACGTGCTTTCTCCGAGAACAATTCTAATGGCATCGGTTTTATTTGTCAAAAATGACGTTTTGTTAAATGAAACAGAAATATTTTTACTCCCATAGGGAGGAATTTCTCCTACTTCTTTCTTTTGAATCCTAGGCGTTAGGAAGCCGGATTCAAAGAGAATGACTTGCTTTGGTAGGATGTTTTTCCCGGTATTTCTAATTGTAATGTTACCATTAAGTGGAAATCCTGCAACTGCCTTTTTTGGCAGATTATTCTCTAACTCGATTATGGAACTATTATTTTCAAAAGTATCGGCAAAGGTTACATTGACATCCCTTACGCTTTCTTTTCCCGCTGTCTTATAGCCTCCTGCTGGAACGGGGTAATTACTGTCATGTCCCTTTACTACAAAGGCTATATGATCAAAATCAAAAGTGTTGAAAAAGTCAATTCCTCCGGTAGTATTTGCCCAGGTAGGATCGATCATGATCCATGTTTGTTTTTCTCGATCATAATACTCAGGCCATGCATGAAGAACGTCTTTAACGAGTGATAGAGGTCTTTCTTTCGTGTTTTGAGTATATGCAAATCCATCGACTTCCCGAGCGGGGATTCCGGCTGCTCTTGCTATCGTAATGAAAAGGTCGGTAAATTCAAGACAAACCGATGAGGATGGATTTCTTAAGCTTTTTAGAGCCCCAAGCCTAGGTTTATTATCTGTCACTCTTGAATAGTCATATGTTAGATATTCGGAGACGAATTTATAAATCTCGTAAGGTGTCTTAAGTTCCTTGGTTTTGTCCTTAATATTTTTATCATTTACTTCCCAATACTCGTCCCCCTTTAGATATTCCGAAAGCATTGTTTCTGTTTGAGGGGTGATTTCTGGGTCTAATTTAATTTTTGCTTTTAAATCAACCACTATGTCTTTTTTCTCAGAAGGAGAAAGAGTGTATTGGGCAAGCCAGTTACCATCTTTATCAATAACCACGTCATTTGGTTTCGGATTTATATTATCAATTTCGATTTCTTGATAATTAGTATTGGGAGGAAGGGCTATCTCTGTTCGTACAGGGAAAAGATTTTTGTTATAGAGGTGATAAGTTAAGTTCAACTTATATATCTGCTCAGATCCAAAAGTCATCGAAATTCCAGATTTTTCAAGATCAGCTTTTGAAAAGCTGAAGATATTGCCGGAAATTTCATTTTTAACTCCTGGTTTTATAAATGACGGAGTTTTAAAACTTTCAGGGACAGAAACTGAAACGTTGAAATTGGAAATCTCCGACTGGCTACTAAGTCCCGGTATGTTGACCTCCCATAATTTACCAAGTTTATGGGCAACGCTTGATGTATCAAAAAATATCGAAAAATTTAATTTATTATTTAATCCAGTTACTTTATCATTAAAGACTACATTTATAATTTTCTCGTCATCCTTCTCTTCAATATTTTTTAAAATATTTCCCAGTCGGTCGTTTGCTCTCACGTTCCTTATATCCTCAAATCCTAAATAAATTTTGTAGGAAGAAGCATAGTAGATATCTGTCCTGTTCGTTAGTGTAATATCTATCTGAACTCTGGCATTCTGATTTTCCGAAATCGCATATTTTACTTTATAGTCGGTAGAAAAATCTGAAGCGTACGATTTTGGGGTAATAAATAAAAATAGGAAAAATATGAAAAGTAGTAAAACCTTCCTCATTAAACAAGTATATAATTTAAAACTTAAAATTTAAAGCTTAACTTAAAGTTGTAGAGCTAAATAATTTTTTTTAAAAATTGGCCAGTGTAAGAGCTTGAGACTTCGGCAACTGAAGAAGGAGTTCCTTCGGCAACAATTTGTCCTCCATTTAGACCTCCCTCAGGGCCTAAATCTATAATGTGGTCGGCATTTTTAATGATGTCCAAGTTATGTTCGATTACCACTACGGTATTTCCTTGATCTACTAATTTTCTAAGAACCAAAAGAAGCTTTTCTAAATCCGCAAAGTGAAGGCCGGTTGTGGGTTCATCCAGAAGATAAAGAGAGTTTCCACCCTTCTTAGAAAGTTCTGTGGCAAGCTTGACTCTTTGAGCCTCTCCTCCTGAAAGAGTTGGGGCCGGCTGACCGAGTTTTATATAGGAAAGTCCTACGTCATTTAGTGTAGAGAGTTTGTGGGAAAGACCGGGAACAAAAGAAAAAAACTCAAGAGCTTCAAGAACGCTCATCGAAAGGACCTCTGCAATGTTTTTCCCGTTGAATTGTACCTCGAGAGCCTCTTGATTGTATTGTTTTCCTTCACACGATTCACACTTTATATAAACGTCCGGTAGAAACTGCATTTCTATTTATATCTGTCCTTCCCCCTGACATCACTCACATCTTCAGCCTTTTACATTAAAAGAAAATCTTCCTGCTTTGTATCCTCTAAGTTTTGCCTCCTTGGTTTTTGCGAAAAGTTCTCTTATATAAGTAAAACATCCGGTATAGGTTGCGGGGTTACTTCTTGGAGTTCTTCCTATTGGCGACTGATCTATAAGAAAAACATGTCTTATATTTTCGTACCCCTCAAGGTTTTCAAAATCTCCCGGTTTTTTTCTATGAAACGGGTTTTTAATTTGCATTAAGGCATGATAAAGAATGTCATTTATCAGAGTCGATTTCCCTGATCCCGATACCCCTGTTATAACAATAAACTTACCAAGCGGAAATTCGACATTTATGTTTTTAAGATTATGCTCTCTTGCTTTTAAAATTCTTAAGACCTTATCAGGTGACGTTTCTTTTGATATGTTTGTATAAATTTTTTTTCTCCCCGAAAGATATGCACCTGTTAACGAGTTTGGGTCTTTTTTAATCTCATCAACCGTTCCTTTTGAAACAATTTCTCCTCCCTTTTCTCCTGCTCCCGGGCCAAAATCCAGGATAAAATCCGATTCTTCCATGGTTTCTTTATCGTGCTCAACAACGATTACGGTGTTTCCAAGATCCCTAAGCTTTTTAAGCGTCATAATCAGCTTATTATTGTCTCGGGTGTGAAGGCCGATTGACGGTTCGTCCAAAACGTATAAAACTCCTGTAAGTCCTGATCCTATTTGAGATGCAAGTCTTATTCTCTGGGCCTCTCCTCCGGCAAGAGTTTGCGCTCCCCGTGATAAGGTCAGATATTCAAGTCCCACATCCATTAGAAAGATAAGCCTTTCTTTAATTTCTTTTATTATTAATCTTCCTATTTGCTCTTCCCTTTTTGAAATTTTTGAAATCAAAGTATTTACAAAATTCAAAGAATCGGAGATTGCCATATCCGAGACCTCTACTATAGATTTTTTGTCAATTGTAATCGATAGAGCCTCTTTCTTAAGTCTTCCCCCGTGGCATATGGAGCAAACTTCATATCTCATAAATCTTTCAATTTGCGATTTAATAAAAGAGGATTCGGTTGCCGTGTATTTTTGTTTTATTTCGGAGAGAATTCCCGAAAAGGGCTCATATATTACTGTCTGCCTCCCCCACGGGTTTTTCCCTTTTACCTCATACTCTCTGTCCCCGGTTCCGTCAATCAAAAGCTTTTTTTTATCATCTTGAATTTCCGAGAATCTTTTGGTAAGCGGTATGCCGTTCTCCTCACAAAAAGTTATGAAAGTTCTTGAAAACCATGTATCCTGATAATAAATGTTTGGGAATGGGAGAATTCCTCCTTCAGATATTGAAAGATTGTTATTAAATACAAGATCTTTATCAACAGTAAGGACTGTTCCTAAGCCATTACAGGCAGGACACGCGCCGTGAGGAGTATTAAATGAAAAAATTCTTGGTTCTATTTCGGGAAGCGATATTCCGCAGGTTGGACATGCGAATTTTTCCGAAAAAAGTTCATCCTCCATTTTCTTTGGTTTGTCTGGGAGGCTGAATCCTGAATCTTTTATCACGGAAACTATCAGCTCCCCATTCCCCAGCTTTAACGCCTGCTCCGCATCATCTGAAATTCTAAGCCTGTCTGTTCCTTTTGTGAGAATAAGCTCATCGATTACAACTTCAATTGTGTGTTTGTTTGTTTTGATAAGAACAAAGTTTTCATCAAGCGAGAAAATTTGTTTGTCTACCCTTGCCTTTTTGTATCCTCTTTTCTTAAGATCCGCAAAAAGTTGCGAATATTCCCCTTTTCTGTCCTTGACAATCGGGGAAAGGATCAAAAGTTTTATTTTGGCAAGCTTAATATTTACATTCTGTCTTTTAAGAAGATCAAAAATAGAATCGATTATCTGATCGCGTGTTAAATGTTCTATTTCTCTTCCGCAGTTTGGACAATGAGGATGACCGATTCTTGCAAAAAGTAGCCTTAAGTAATCATAAATTTCGGTAACTGTTCCGACAGTTGACCGGGGGTTATGAGATGTTGATTTTTGATCGATCGAAATTGCGGGAGAAAGGCCTTCGATGAGATCGACGTCCGGTTTTTTCATAATTCCGAGGAACTGTCTTGCGTAGGAGGAGAGGCTCTCTACGTATCTTCTTTGGCCTTCGGCGTAAATAGTGTCAAAAGCAAGCGAAGATTTTCCCGAACCCGAAAGCCCCGTAAAAACAACTAATTTATTTTTGGGGATCTCAACGTTTATCCCCTTGAGGTTATGTTCTCTTGCGCCTTTTATGATTATTTTCTCATTCATAAATATGTGTCCTGAGCGAGCAGAGCGAGTCGAAGGGCTTTTATTATAATTTTATCCATATCCTAGAGATTTTTGTGACCTACTATTATAGAGGAAATTAGAAGGTAAAACAACCGATGATAAAGATCACTCGTATCGCAAGGCCTCAATCGGAGAAAGTTTTGACGCTCTTATGGCAGGAGCCATACCAAAAACAACTCCTACCAAAACAGAAAATCCAAAAGCTATAAAAACAGACCATATCGTAACTTGCGAAACTAAAAGTCTTGATAAAATCAAAGACCCTGCCATTCCAAGAATTATTCCTATTACGCCACCGGTTAGAGAAAGAATCACAGCTTCAAGAAGAAATTGTTTTAATATATCTCGTCTTCTTGCTCCAAGCGCTTTTCTAAGACCAATCTCCCGTGTCCTTTCAGTTACCGAGACAAGCATTATGTTGGCAACTCCGATTCCTCCGACCAAAAGGGAAATCGCTGCAATTCCACCAAGTGCAATAGATAAAATATTTGTTATGTTGGTCACAATTTCAAGACTTGATTCTGCGGTTTGGATAGTAAATTCATCCTCAGTCAAACGTTTTGAGAGAACACTTTTAATTTCGTCTTTAATAAAGGGGATTTGCGATTCAATTTCTGCCGAAACATAAATGGCATTGACTTGATTTGCCCCAAACTGTTTTTTTGCCGAAGAAATAGGAACTACAACAGTATTATCTTGGTCAATCCCAAAAATTGCTCCTCTTTTTTTCAAAACTCCTATGACTGTGTAAATATTATTTCCTATAAAAAATCTTTTTCCTATAGGTTCTTCAGACTCAAATAAATTATTTTTTACCGTCTGTCCTATTACGGCAATTTTAGCTCCTGATAGTTCTTGACTTTTTGAGAAATATGTTCCCTTCTCAACAACTGCATTTTTTACAGTTTTTGTATAGTTTGCAGTTGTTCCAAGAACCGAAGTACCCTCGCTCTTCGTATTTTTATATCTTATTGTTGTTATCTGCTGAATTACAGGAGCAACCGTCGCTGTATTCTTTAATTTTAAAGAAATGTTTTGCGCATCGGAAATTGTCAACTTATTTACCATAACTCCTCCCGGAGTTCGGGCACCACCCAATCTTCCGGGAATTACAAATGTTAAATTTGATCCAAACCCCTGTATCTGATTTGTAATATAACTTTGAAGTCCTGAGGCGATTGAAACAAGAAGAATAATTGCAAAAACTCCTATAACAATTCCAAGTGTTGTCAAAAAGCTTCTGAGTTTGTTTGCTAAAAGTGCTCTCCACGAGAGCTTTAAAAGTTCGTTTACTTCCATATTAATTGATTCTTTTCTCTCCGGTTTTAATCTTTCCGTCAACAAGTTCAACAACTTTTTTTGCGTGTTTTGCTATATCTTTTTCATGAGTTATTAGGATAATAGTTTTTCCGAGCCTATTAAGATTATTTAAAACACTCATTACTTCTTGACCTGATTTAATATCTAAATTCCCGGTAGGTTCATCCGCTAAGATTAGATCCGGATTGTTCATAAGCGCGCGGGCTATTGCGACACGCTGCTGCTGCCCTCCGGATAATTGATTCGGTTTTTTACCCATTTGATCCGAAAATCCTAATTTCGAAAGAATATCACCGCCCCTTTTTTCTCTTTCAGCTTGGTTAAGTCCCGCATAGACACCGGGAAGAATTACATTTTCTAAAACTGTTGATCTTGGAAGAAGATTAAAAGATTGAAAAACAAAACCTATCCTTTTATTTCTTAAATCCGAAAGTTCGTCCTCATTAAATCTTGAAACATCCGAACCTTGAAGAATATAAGATCCGCTTGTAGGAGTATCAAGTAATCCAATTAAATTCATCAGCGTTGATTTTCCCGATCCTGACCTTCCTGTAATTGCAATAAACTCTCCCCTTTTTACTCTAAGCGTTATCCCTTTTAGTACCTTTGCTACAACATCATCCAGTGTATAGTCTTTGGTGATTTTTTCTAGATTTATAAGTGTCTGATTTTTCATGCCTCATCTTACGAATCTTCCTAAGATTGGGATCCTCGGTCCTTCTCTTTTTGGTAGTGAACCTATATCGCTTAAGATTATATCGCTTTCTGAGAGTCCATTTGTAATTTCTGCTCTTGTATCTGTCTGAAGACCTAATCTAACTTTTCGTGCTATAAAACCCGATTTTGTTTTCACATAAACCTTATCATTCTCAAGAGCTGAAATCGGAACAGAAAGTACATTGTTTTTTTCATTTACAATAATCTCTGCGTTTCCATTCATCCCGACTCTATATTTATAATCCTTATGGTTAAGGGGGATTGGTATGTTTGCCGAAACCGTAAATGCATCTCCTCCTGTTGAAGTTGTATGGGAAACAAAATCTACGCTGTCTATGTCTAGATTAAGCGTTTCCTCAGGATAAGAATCAAGTATTACGTTAACCTCCTGCCCAATTTTTATTTTTCCTATATCTGCCTGATCCACATCCATTTCAAAATTTAGCGAATTTAAATCGGTTACTGTAAATGTTACGGTTGTTGAAACATTGACGCCCGCGTTTTCAACATCTGCTCTTGTAATAATTCCGGAGATAGGAGTTGTAAGAATAGATTCTTGTTTGGCAAGGTCCTGAAGTTCTACAGACTTTACGGCTTTTTCAAGGTCATACTGGTTGTTTTGAAGAATTCTTCTTATATTTTCATTCAAAGCTTCTTCTATAGTTCTATTTTGATTATTTTCTCGAGTTTGCTCAAAAGTAATTCTTTGTTTAGAATAATCGATAAGCGCAATTTCAAGACTCTTCTGGGTTGTTCTTTCATCTAGGATTCCTATTGTCTGAAATGCATTCACATAAACCCCTTTCTTAGCTCCCAGATACACGAGTTTACCGGGAACTTTAAATGATAAATTAACCGTATTGTCGGATTTTACAGATCCTGTTATTGAGATTGATTGGGAGAGATCTCCCTTTTTTACTGTTTCTGTGGCAATAGGAGGTTGCTTACCCGGTCTTATTAAAAATAAAATTACTATAAGTGCCAAAATAGCAATAGTAGAAATAATTCTATGAGCTTTTATAAACCGGACCGCAAAATCAATCCTTTTTCTGAAATTTTGCATATCGTAACTGAGGATTATATCACAGGAGATAAAAATAAGCTATAGGATTAAAACCTTGCGGCCGAAAAAATGGTGAGTCGCCAGGGACTCCCTTCGACTACGCTCAGGGTAAACTTCTCATCCCTGCCAAACTTCGCCAATCTCAGCGATAAACACTGAGCTTGTCGAAGTGTGAGTCGCCAGGGACTCCCTTCGACTACGCTCAGGGTAAACTTCTCATCCCTGCCAAACTTCGCCAATCTCAGCGATAAACACTGAGCTTGTCGAAGTGTGAGTCGCCAGGGACTCGAACCCTGAACCCAGAGCTTAAAAGGCTCTTGCTCTGCCAGTTGAGCTAGCGACCCAAGCTTTAAGATTATACCAATCTGAGCATAACTTGACAAGACAACCTACTTTATATAATCTTAGCTTATACCCGACCGAAAGGAGGTGATAAAATGGCTAATATCGGACAGACATTGGTAACCTCTATAAATTCCGGTCTAGTACTGTTGGTAGCGTTTATTCCAAGATTTGTTTTAGGACTCGTCGTTCTTCTTATCGGTATCATCGTAGCTTCAATTCTTAAACAAGTAGTTGTAGAGTTGTCGAAAGCATTACGTGTTGAATCTTTCTTGAGAAAATACGGCGTACCCGAAGCAAAAGACGAGTTCTCGTGGACAAATATCTTGGCCGAAATCGTACGCTGGTTCGTTATTATCTTATTCCTGCTCCCTACAGCAGACGTATGGGGCCTACCAAAAGTTGATACGGTGATAAGCCAAGTACTCCTTTACCTACCGAATGTTTTCGTGGCTGTTGTGATAGCAATGGTGGGTCTTGTATTTGCAAGACTTGCGCATGATGTGGTACTGGCATCCGTAAAGGGTGTTTCACCGGAAACTGCCAGAACTGTTGCTTCTATTACCAGATGGGCAATAGGAGTTTTTGTTATTTTGGCGGTTCTTAACCAGCTAGGCGTTGCATCTGATCTTATCAGAATCCTGTTTACGGGATTTGTTGCAATGCTTGCTATAGCAGGTGGTATTGCTTTTGGCCTAGGAGGTCAAAATAGCGCAAAAGATATAATAGAGGACATAAGAGGAAAACTTAAATAAGGTTGTCCTCGTACTCTATTTGAGATATAATACGACAGAACACTGATGACAATCAGAAATTAGTCAGTGTTTTGTCTGTGAGAGGCCCCATCGTCTAGTGGCCTAGGACGCCGGGTTTTCATCCCGGCAACACGGGTTCGACTCCCGTTGGGGTCACAAGTTAACAATTGTTAAAAATAGATGAAAGAAGTTAACAGTAACTTATTAACTTTAGATCTTGTATTTCAGGGTCTTTTTTGAAATACTCATAACATATGGAACAAAACATTTCTAACCAGCAATCTCCCATTTTGCCTTCGCAAAAATCATATTTTATTTACCTTATCGTAATAATTGTCCTAACAACATTTGTCCTGGGTGGAGCTGGAGGTTATTTATTCAATAGTAAACCAGCTACAAAACAGACTACTGAGCCATCACCTCAAGTTGCTAAAACTTCTTCGGATTCTCAAGGTGCAGGGCAATTTAAGAATATCACATACCTAATGAAATATAGAGATGCTGGACCAGTGAATGAAAAAACTATATTTATTACAAAAGATAATACTGGGGAGAATCTTAAAATTGCCGATATCAATATGAGTAGTTCTAGTATTAAATCTATATATAAATTTGATTTTCCGTCTGCGATTGGATTCAATCCGCCAATTTTTATAGTTAATAACCATATTGTTGTTCCTGTTGCAGGTGCAGACGCAAACGATATTTTAATTTTCACTCTAAATGGAGATGTAGTATCTAAAGGATTAAGTCAAGGCAATACAGAATTAAGCAACTGGATAGTTTCCTATGGGGAGCTGGTTAAAGATAACATTATCAAAGTCAAGCTCTTCCAAATCGATAATTCAGCGGGTACTGCTCAAATTGATATCTCTACAGGGAAAATGGTGCCTGGTTCATTGGTAAAATTAGGTAAAGTTCAGCAATAAGCACGAATGCTTCCTCTCTCTTTAACTTCCTTATTTTGAATTCTTTCCATATTTTTGTATAATATTTTCACCGAATGATCTTTGTGGTGAAAGTACCTTACTGTTAGGGAACGAATGTCGGCACTGGAAACAGATGATCGTCTCTGCCACAGGGATCGCATTTCAGTATA
This sequence comes from uncultured Gammaproteobacteria bacterium, assembly GCA_964408825.1. GTDB lineage: Bacteria > Patescibacteriota > Microgenomatia > Levybacterales > UBA12049 > CAYPAU01. The sequence continues at coordinate 178 of CAYPAU010000011.1, read as the reverse complement.
AATATTATGGTTATTGATGAATTTTTCAAGCAATTCGTTGATGGTTATCTACTTGGAGACCTCCAAAGTATGGCTAATGTTACTGTTCCGCAAGGTAAAACCTACGGTGGTGTTGGGTATCCAATGGTAGCGACTACTTTAGGAGGTATAGAACTTTTGGGACAGTTACTAATGCCAG
>CAYPAU010000010.1:29897-34225 GCA_964408825.1 uncultured Gammaproteobacteria bacterium | reverse complement strand
TGCGGTGGTAGTTCAGCGGCAGAATGTCTCCTTCCCAAGGAGAAGGTCGAGGGTTCGATTCCCTTCCACCGCTCAAGTCATAGAGGACGGGTAACGAGAAAGTCACAGATTCTGTCCTTTCCTCAAATTGTGGCTACAGTTAAGCTTATCTTGGAATTTTTAAAACGTTCCCAGAGTAAATTAGATCAGGATTTTTCAAATTATTTGCTTTTGCTATTTTTACCCAAGAATATCCGTCTCCATATGCGCGAAGCGCTATATCCCATAGATAATCACCTTTCTGGACCTTATATGAGTTCCCAGATATATCCCTTTTTGGAGCCTGGCTACTTACAACAGTTATCTGCTTAGGCTGAACATCAGGAATATTTAACTTATTTCCAGCAGCTATCAAGTCGGGATTTGAAAGATTATTGGCTTTGGCCACATCGACCCAGTTGTATCCGGATTTATAATATCTTTCAGAGATACTCCATAAAGTATCCCCCTCTTTTACGGTGTAACTTTTTCCTCCACCCTCTGTAATACTGTTTCCGTTCTCCTCTAATTTTTCAAACTCTACGGAAGGTTGAAATTTTGTTGAGCTGGTTTGTGTGTCCCTAGTATTTCTTATAAACACAATGCCTAAAATACCGACTAATATGACTACAATAACACCTACGATTAAACTTACATACGACTCATCCCATCTAATCCCTGATAGGAAATCTTTACTGAAAGAAAATAATTCATTTTCTTTCTTGACACTCTTTCTTTTTCTTGGCATTTTCCTCCTTTCCGAGCAGAAGTTTTGGGGCAGTTATATTGATTTGGCGGGCTCGACCGGATTCGAACCGGCGATCTTCTCCGTGACAGGGAGACGTGATAGGCCTCTTCACTACGAGCCCAAGCTCACGTTATCCTAACAAATATTTGAATTATAGTCAATTCCCTGATATTATCACTCTGAAATGTCAAATCAGGAAATCGCAGACCTCCTTCGAAATGTGGCTGCCTCATATACAATAAAAGACGAAAAAAAGTTTCGCTTTCAGATTATTGCATATCAAAGGGCCGCCGATTCAATAGAAGGAAGCTCGATTGAACTTCTCGATTATTACAAGGAGGGCAAACTTGACGCTATTCCAGGTGTCGGAGCCTCCCTAAGAAGTCATTTGGAAGAACTATTCAAGAATGGTAAGGTAAGACATTTTGATTGGGCACTAAAGGGAATTCCTCAAACCGTCTTCGTACTTATGAAAATTCCTACCTTCGGACCAAAAAAAGCCTATAGGCTGGTCAAGGAGTTTAATCTTACAAATAAAGCAACTGTTATTGAGGATCTTAAACAGATTGCAAAATCAGGAAAAATTTCTCTCCTTCGTGGATTTGGTGAGAGATCGGAAAAAGATATATTAAGAGCAATTACGGAGTTTAAAAAAGGGAAAGGCAAGACAACAAGAATGGTATTACCGTTTGCACAAGAAATTTCCGATAAGGTTCTGGGCTATCTTAAAAAAAACCCCTACGTTGAGAAAGTCTACGCTCTTGGCAGTCTAAGAAGAATGCTGCCAACAGTAGGCGATATAGATATCGCTATAGCCTCAAATAATCCCAATAAGGTAATAAAATATTTTATTTCCTATCCTTATTTAGAAAGAGTTATTGAAAAAGGAGATACAACTTCATCAATACTCGTTTCGGGAGGGCGGCAAGTTGATCTTATGATTCAACCTCCTGAGGCTTTTGGATCGCTTCTTCAACATTTTACCGGAAGTAAAAATCACAACATTGCCCTTCGAGAATTTGCAATTAAAAAGGGCTTTTCTCTTTCAGAATATGGAATAAAAAATCTCAAAATTAAAAAGTCTAAGCTTATGCAATTTGCAGATGAAGAAGATTTTTATCATGCTATAGGTCTTCCGTGGATGTCACCTGAAATTAGAGAAAACGCTGGAGAAATAGAACTTGCAGAAAAAAACAAATTACCAAAACTTGTCGAATTGAAAGACATAAAAGGTGATTTTCATCTTCATTCAAACTTTCCAATAGAACCGAGTCATGATGTTGGAAATAGCACCCTTCCGGAAATGGTTGATAAAGCAACATCGTTAAGATACAGTTACATGGGTTTCTCAGAGCACAACCCAAGCATTTCTAAGCATACCAAAAAGGAGATCTTAGCATTAGTTAAAAAGAGGAATAAGGCTATTGAGCATATTTTATCAGGTAATAAAAGTATTCGAGTATTTAAAATGCTCGAAATAGATATTTTACCCACTGGTATGTTGGCTGTTGATAATGACGTTTTAGACTTATTAGATTTTGCAATAGTATCTATCCATAGCGTGTTTAAGATGGGTAAAGCTGAGATGACTAAAAGAGTCCTGTCTGGCCTATCTCACAAGAAAGCTAAAATTCTTGCCCACCCCACAGGAAGAATGTTAAATCAAAGAACGGGATACGAACTTGATTGGCCTAAAATATTTAAATTCTGCAAGGAAAACAGCAAGGCCCTTGAGATTAATTCATGGCCGACAAGACTCGACCTTCCGGACTCTGTAATAAGACAGGCTGTTGAAGCGGGCGTAAAAATAATAATCAACACAGACAGCCATGCCGTAAGCCATATGGATAATATGAAGTATGGAGTCGCAATGGCAAGACGCGGCTGGGCGAAAAAGAGTGACATATTAAACACCTTAAGCTATAATGAATTTATAAAATGGGTGAATTTGTAAAGGAGGTGGAAAAGAAATGTACGTTGTAGTTGCAATAGCGATTATACTTCTTTTTCTATGGTTTATTTACAATAACTTAATTACAGCAAAGCTCCGCGTTAATGAAGCTTTTTCTCAAATTGATGTTCAGCTCAAAAGAAGAGCCGATTTGATACCAAATTTAGTCGAAGCGGTGAAGGGATATGCAAAACACGAAAGAGAATTATTTGAGAAAGTAACAGCACAAAGAACTGCTCTAGTTTCAGCAAGAGGTATGGCACAAAAAGCAAAGTTAAATAATCAACTATCTGAAACTCTTAAATCAATCTTTGCAGTTGCGGAAAATTATCCCGATCTTAAGGCAAGTCAGAATTTTTTAGATCTTCAGGAAGAGTTATCAGACACAGAAAATAAAATTGCCTATTCAAGACAATTCTACAATTCAAGCGTTCTTGATTACAACACCAAAATTCAAGTATTTCCCAATGTTTTCTTTGCCAGGGTATTAAACTTCAAAGGAGCGGAGTTCTTCGGCGCAGAAGGCAAAGATAAAGAGAAGGTAGAGGTGAAATTTTAGAAGATGAAGGTCTATTCCGAAATTTCCTCAAATAAGCTTAAAACATGGCTGATCATGTTTCTTTTCGTCCTTTTTATAACCACTGTAATATATGTTTTTAGTAACGCCTTAGGTTACGGACTTTCTATGGTTGGGGTCGCTCTTGTCATATCAGGTTTTATAAGTCTTGGCAGTTATTTCTACTCAGACAAAATGGTTCTTGCAATGTCGGGTGCAAAGGAAATAAAAAGAGAAGATCATAAAGAGCTTTACAATACGGTTCAAAACCTTACTATAGCAGGCGGTCTCCCTTTGCCAAAAATATATATTATAAATGACAGTTCTCCGAATGCTTTCGCAACAGGCAGAGATCACAAACATGCAGTTATTGCTGTGACAACAGGGCTTTTAGACCAACTTTCAAAAACCGAACTTGAAGGAGTTATGTCGCACGAGCTTTCTCATATTAAAAACTTTGACATAAGACTTATGGCTGTTGTCGCAATTCTAGTTGGATTTATTGCTCTTGTTTCAGACTTTTTTATGAGAAGTCTTTGGTTTGGCGGATCTCGCGATAATGAAAGAAACTCCTCTCAGGGTATTTTGATACTCATAGGTATAATTTTTGCGATACTTGCTCCTATTGCCGCAGTTTTAATTCAACTTGCAGTTTCCCGAAAAAGAGAACTTCTTGCAGATGCATCGGGAGTTCTACTAACCCGCTATTCCGAAGGACTCGCCTCAGCTCTTGAAAAGATAGCTAAGTACCCTCGCTCTATGAAAAATGCAAACAATGCTACAGCTCATCTCTTCATTTCCAATCCATTTAAAAACAAGGAAGGTAAAAATTTTCTCTCAGGTCTTTTTAACACCCACCCCCCAATAGAAGAAAGAATTAAAATCCTTCGCTCAATGTAATGCTTTACTTATTCATCCTTCTTGGTAAGATAATTATTTTTATTAGCAAAACATTCAATATCGGTTCTGGCTCTACATGGCCAGGTCACATAGCTGTTGAGGCGGATAAAAATTTCATAAAAAACCTGTTGACCAACAATAAACATGTGAAATAA
>CAYPAU010000010.1:0-29887 GCA_964408825.1 uncultured Gammaproteobacteria bacterium | reverse complement strand
TTGGCGGAATAAAAGATTCATTGAGCCGAATTTTTGAGGATAAGAACTGTGGCTCAAGCAGTCGCAAGTTTTTGCGAAAAACTTCATAAAATAAAAACAACAGCAACGAAAAAAGACTAAAATAAATAACAAAACTGTTGACCAAAAATACACATTTGAAAATTGTACTAACAGCCGGAACGAATGGAAAAACAACAACAGGGAAACTTATTCGAACCATTCTAGAAGAAAATGGAAATAAAGTTTTTCATAACGAAGCGGGTGCTAACTTGCTCAACGGTATTGCTTCATCTTTAATAAAAAACTCTAACCCTATCGGGAGTATAAAGTTTGATTATGTAATATTTGAGGTTGACGAAAATACCCTCCCCCTATCCCTAGAGAATTTAAAACCAAGAGTTTTAATTATCCTAAATTTATTCCGCGATCAGCTTGATAGATATGGCGAGGTTAATATAATTGCAGATAAATGGAGAGAATCTTTGGGAAAGATTGATGTAAAGACCTCTCTTATTTTCAATGCGGATGATCCTAAAATTGCTTTTTTGGGAAGTGCTTTAAAAAACAAACCCCGCTATTTTTCTGTAAAAGGGGGTAAAACCGCATTGCAGGAGCATGCATCTGACTCGATATACTGTCCAAAATGCGGCAGTAAACTTGCATATCGGAAAATTGTGTTCTCGCACATGGGAGATTGGCTATGCGAAAATTGTGGACTTAAAAGACCAAAATCTGATCTTGAAGATTACGATTATTACCCTCTTTCCGGTTCTTATAATAAATATAATGTCCACGCCGCTGTTCTGACTGCAAAAGCTTTAGGCATAAGACCTGATGAAATAAAAAAGGCACTAAAGACTTTCACGCCTGCCTTTGGAAGACAAGAAGTTGTCATATCTAATAATAAAAACGTACAAATATTTCTTTCAAAAAACCCGGCAAGCTTCAATCAGTCTCTACAAACTATTGCCGAACTTTCTGCAAAGCATGTCCTAATAGTTTTAAACGACAGAATACCGGATGGAAGAGACGTCTCATGGATATGGGATGTGGATTTTGAAATCTATCTTAGAAACTTTAAATCAATCACGATTTCAGGCGATCGCGCGTATGATATGGGATTAAGGATACAATATTCGTATTCTTCTAAATTTCAAATTTCAGATTTCAAATTTCAAATTAAACCAAACCTGAAAGATGCCATTAGTTATTCTTTGAAGAAAATTAAAACCCACGAAATCTTATACATACTACCTACCTATTCTGCAATGCTTGACTTACGTAAAATACTTACCGGCAAGAAATTAATTTAATACTTAATACATGATACGAGATACAAAATACAAACTTACAATTGGTTGGCTTTACCCCAATCTTATGAGCACCTATGGAGACCGGGGGAATATTATTGTGTTTAAGAAACGATGCGGGTGGAGAGAAATAAAAGTAGAAGTGTTTAATCTTAATGAAGGATTTAATGAGAATGAACTTGACAAAGCAGACATTTTGTTTATGGGAGGGGCAGAGGATGTGCAACAGCAAATCGTTGCAAAAGACTTCACCGCTGAAAAGATTAAAGCTCTAAAAAAGAAGGTAGAAAATGGGACACCGGGGCTTTATATTTGCGGCGCCTTTCAGTTTTTAGGTAAAAGCTACAAGGACGCCGAGGGTACGGCAATAAAAGGACTTGGAATTTTCGATTTATTTACGGAACATCCCGGAAAAAAAAATAAAAGACTAATTGGCAACATCATTATAGGCACCGACCTCGCAGGTCGTGAGCTTGGGACCTGCGAGGTCGTGGGTTTTGAAAATCATGGAGGAAGAACATATCTTGGAAAAAATCTAAAACCATTTGGAAAAGTTATCAAAGGATTTGGGAATAATGGTGAAGACGATACGGAAGGCGCAATTTACAAGAATTCTATAGGAACTTACCTTCATGGTCCAATTCTCCCCAAAAATCCCGAAATTGCCGATTGGTTAATATCAAAAGCGCTAGAGAGAAAATATAAGAAGAAAATCAAGCTAGAGACTCTCGACGGCTCCCTTTCTAAAAAAGCTAAGGAAACAATCCTGCAAAAGCTTATATAGCATTTTGGGATAAAAGGTGAAAGGTTTGATTCTCCGCTTTTCTTGCTGTTTCTCTAACTTTATCTTCGTTTATGGAAACTGGACTAATTTGCATTCTCCGAGGGTACAAAATTTGAATATTAGCCTTCAAGGCTGGATTTTTAAGCAAGCGTAGGGACTCATTATGGTTCTTATTTCTGTAAAGGACTGCTTCTTTTAGCTTTTTACTAAACTTTCTCATGGAAATTTCTGATATCAGTTTTTCATAAAACGTGTTCTCTTCTCTCCTTTCCTCGAGACGACTATTTGCTATAACTAAAATGTCCGTACAACCCTTTCTTATAGTAAATTCAATTGGAATTGCGCAGCTTATTGATCCATCACAATAAATTTTATTTTTTATTTTAATCTGCCTGTTGTAAATAACAGGAATGGCAGAAGAAGCTATAATTGCATCAATTATATTTATACTTTTATCTTTCATATTCAAAAATTCAGATTTTCCGGTTTTTGCATTTGTGACAAATCCGTAAAATCTCGATCTTGAAGACCTTATCTTGCCTACGTTAAGAGGTTTTACTTTTTCAAAAATGTATGTTGCAAGATCAAGATCCATTATTTTATTTAATCGGAACAAATTAATGAATTTTCTGTTAGATAAATCTTCGTACCAAATTGTCGATCCCAAAGCTGATTGGTCAGCAAGAAAGTAGGCAGCATCTGCACATCCTGCGGAAACACCTACTACTACATCAAAAACCTCATTTAAACCAGCTTTTTCCAAGGCCGTAACCACACCTGCTCCATACGCACCACGCATCCCGCCTCCTAAAATTACTAAAGCGGTTTTTAATTTTTTATGATTTTTGTCCTTCTTCTTAAGGAGCCTTTGCTTTCTAAAAAGGTTTTTCAATACAATATTGCCCATGGTTAAATAATCCGTGGATTATACAGGACTATAGGCCGAAAGTCAAGTTTGGTTGTTGATATGAGTAGCTTCAAACAATATAATATTAATATGAAAATTGATGTAAAACATGTAGCAAAACTTGCAAATCTACCACTAACTGAAAGAGAAGGAAAAAAATTCGAAAAACAACTTTCAGAAACTTTGATATATATTGAAGGACTAAACCAAGTGAATACTAAGAATGTAGAACCTACGGATCATGTCACAGGACAAGAGAATGTATTAAGAGCGGACGAAACTAAACCTTCTCTATCTCAAGAAGAAGCATTATCTAATACAAAAAATAAGCATAATGGAATGTTTAAAGTAAAGGCGGTCCTCAATGAGTGATTTAACTTCCTTAACTATTACCCAAGCCAAAGATAAATTAAAGAAAAAAGGAATATCTTCCCTTGAGCTAACCAAAGCTTGTCTTGAAAGAACAAAACGACTGCAAGGTAAGCTAAATATTTTCGTGACTATTGCGGAGGAGGAAGCGATTGAGAGTGCTAAAAAAGCAGATAAATTAATGAACGTTAAATCCGACCTACCTCTTCTTGGAATACCAATGTCTATTAAGGACAACTTTAACACCAAAGGCTTAAGAACAACGGCATCAAGTAGGGTTCTTGACGACTATAGTCCTCCTTATGAATCTACGGTAACACAAAGACTAAAGGACTCGGGAATGGTTTTGCTTGGCAAGACCAATATGGACGCCTGGGCACATGGTTCTTCTACTGAAACTTCTGATTATGGTCCAACTCTTAACCCATGGAATACAGAACATTTGCCCGGAGGTTCTTCAGGGGGGTCTGCGGCAGCAATTGCGGCTGATGTTACTATCGGATCTCTTGGTTCGGAAACTGCGGGATCGATACGGCAGCCGGCAAGTTGGTGTGGTGTTATAGGGTTAAAACCTACGTATGGACGAGTTTCTAGGTATGGAGTTATTGCGATGGGCTCATCTCTTGATTCTCCTGGCCCCATAACAAAATCCGTAGAAGACTCTGCTTTAATTCTTGAAGTAATCGCAGGACATGACCCCAAAGACGCTACATCTTCAATCCTACCGGTTCCAAAATTCACTGACTATTTAAAAACTTCTGATAAAAAACTGAAAATAGGAATTTCACAAAATTACCTTCAAGACGTGGATACCCAAGTTGTTAAAGTTTTTGAAGAGGCAAAGAAAATACTGGAAAAGCTCGGACATACTTTTGTAGAGCTCGAACTTTTTGACCCTAAATACGCAATTGACGTTTATACAATCCTACAAAGGTCTGAGGTTTCATCGAACTTAGCAAGATATGATGGTATAAGATTCGGAAATGACAGAAGTTATTTCGGCGAAGAGGCAAAAAGAAGAATAATGCTGGGCACTTTTACCCTCTCATCAGGCTACTATGATGCGTACTATAAAAAGGCGCAGAAAGTAAGAACGATAATTATTAACGATTTTAAAAAATCATTTGAAAATGTTGACTTTATACTTGCGCCCACTAGCCCCACCCCTGCTCTTAAGATAGGAGCATCGGAAGGACAAGTTATGTTTGGAGAACTTGCCGATGTATTGGTAGAACCATCTTCCATTGCGGGTCTGCCGGGAATAAATATGCCGTCGGGATTCTCACAAGAAGGGCTTCCTATAGGAATGCAGATAATAGGTCCGCAGTTTTCCGAACCTGAAATTATTAGTATCGCCTACTCTTTTGAAAAAGAGACAGAATTCCTAAAAGCAAGAAAACCAAACTTATGAAACCGGTAATAGGGCTTGAAGTTCATGTGGAGTTAAAAACGAAATCTAAAATGTTTTGCGGATGTTCGGCTGACTATTTTGGAAAAAAACCAAACACACATACCTGCCCGGTTTGTCTTGGACTTCCCGGGGCACTTCCCGTACCAAACAAAACTGCGATTGAATGGTGCGTAATGCTTGGGATGGCTTTAAATTGCGATATTCCTCTATTTTCAAAATTTGACAGAAAAAACTATTTCTATCCTGATCTCCCTAAAGGCTATCAGATAAGCCAGTACGATGAACCTTTTGCTCTCAAAGGAAAAATTACGCTTAATAGCGGGAAGACTATTGGAATTACAAGAGTTCATATGGAAGAAGATACGGGAAAACTAATTCACGAGAATGTAAATGGAGAGGACGTCACGCTAATTGATTTTAATAGGTCAGGAGTACCATTGGTTGAAATCGTTACAGAACCTGATTTTGATAACCCAAAAGACGTAAAAGAATATCTACGAAAACTTCAGGGAATCGTTCGATATCTTGATATTTCAAACGCGGACATGGAAAGAGGAGATATGAGATTAGAACCGAATATTTCAATAAGAGAAAAGCGACAAGAAACAAGCAGCAAGTTGCCAGATTATAAAGTTGAGGTTAAGAATATAAATTCTTTTAGGTTCGTTGAGAAATCTATTGAATATGAAATAAAAAGGCAAACGGAAATTTTAAAAAGTGGAAAAACGCCGGTCCAGGAAACAAGAGGGTGGGATGAGGCCAAGCAAAGAACAGTAACGCAAAGGGTGAAGGAAGAAGCAAGCGACTACAGATATTTCCCGGAACCAGACATCCCGCCGATAAGATGGACAATGGAAAAACTTGAATTAATTAAAAAACAAATCCCCAGACTTCCAGAAGTAATACGGGAGAGGTTTAAGAAAGAGTATGATTTAACGGAATATGATGCAGAGATTCTGACAAGAGAAAAGGAAACAGCAGATTATTTTGAAGAAGCAGTAAAAATTGGAAAAAAAGAGAATATCAAACCAAAAACAATAGCCAACCTTATCATTAACAAAAAAGTTAATGTAAAAGAAACGTTACCGGCCACCTTAATTAAAACCATGAGTAAGACATCAAGTTATGCTAAAATAGATATGCAAGACCTAACAAAAACCATAGAGGAAGTTTTAAAAGAAAATCCTCAGGCCTTTGGAGATTATAAACAAGGGAAAACTCAAGCCTTGCAGTTCATAATTGGTAAGACAATAAAAAAGCTGATAGACCTGCCTACCGGTGGGCAAGGAAAAGTTGATCCTAAAATAATAATCGAAGTTATAAATAAAATTATAAAATGACAGTTTAGCTGTCGAAGAAAATGGCTGACTTCGTCCACCTTCATAATCATAGCGATTTCTCCTTATTGGATGGCTTGTCCAAAGTAACAGATATGGTAAGACGAGCCAAAGAACTTGAAATGAAAGCGCTTGCGATAACAGATCACGGAAACATGTATGCTGCTATAAAATTCTACAAGGAGTGTTTGGAGCAAGGGATAAAGCCAATAATAGGTTGTGAGATTTACATTAGCAAAAGGTCAAGACATGATAAGGAAGCAGGTATTGACGGGGATTCAAATCACCTAATTCTTCTGGCAAAGAATGAGAAGGGATATAAAAATTTGATGAAAATAATTTCTATCTCAAATTTAGAGGGGTATTATTACAGACCAAGAAGCGACATAGAACTCCTTTCTGAGCATAGCGAAGGATTAATTTGCCTCTCTTCTTGCGTAAATGGATATGTTTCAGAACCTTTAATTCAAGGCCTTGATGAAACTGGAATAGAAAGGGCAAAAAAACTAAATGAAATCTTTGGAGAAGAACACTTTTATCTAGAACTACAAAAACACGTAGATGTCAAAGACCAGGATTTATTAAACGAAAAACTTCTGGATCTATCAAAAAAATTAAGCATACCAGTTGTGGCAACTAACGATAATCATTATATAAATCAGCAGGATGCTGAGGCACAAGAGGTATTATTGTGCATTCAAACTCAAACATTTTTATCTGACAAGGACAGGAAACTTTCTATGATTTCTTCTCCGGATTTCTACATTAAAAGCAAGGAAGAAATGATAGGCTTATTTTTGCAAATTCCCCAAGCAATAGAAAATACGGTAAAAATAGCAGGAATGTGTAATTTAGAAATAAAATTGGGACAATGGATAATGCCGATTTTTGATGTTCCGGAGGGAAAGGCATCGGCAGATTATTTCAAGAAAAAAGTTGATGAAGGATTAAAAAAAAGATATAAAATAATCACGAAACAAATTAAAGAAAGGGCAGAGTATGAGCTTTCTATAATTTTAAAAAAGGGATATGAAAAGTACATTTTAATAGTTGCAGATTTTGTAAATTGGGCAAAAAATCAAAAAATCACCGTTGGACCTGGAAGGGGTTCAAACGCTGGGTCAATAGTATCTTATGCCTTAGGCATATCAGACGTTGATCCTCTTTTTTTCAAGCTTCCATTTGAAAGATTTCTTAACCCTGCAAGACCATCACCTCCCGATATTGATTTAGATTTTGCAGATAACAGAAGAGACGAGGTAATAAAATATGTTACGGAAAAGTATGGAAGAGATAAAGTAGCTCAAATAATTACTTATGGAACAATTGAGGCAAGAGGATCTGTAAGAGACACAGGGCGAGTATTGGGAATGCCCTACTCCGCTCCTGACAGGATAGCAAAAATGATTCCTCCGGGATGGCAAGGACATGCGATGACACTCGAAAAAGCGCTTGAGCAAAGCCCGGAGCTTAGGATTGCATATCAAACAGAACACGATACGAAAAAACTTCTAGACCTTGCTAGAAAAGTCGAAGGAGTGGCAAGACATGCGTCGGTTCACGCTGCAGGTGTTGTAATTGCGGATAAGCCTTTGACGGAGTACACCCCCCTTCAAAGGGAACCCAACGGAGATAAAATAATAACGCAATACGACATGTATACCGTAGGCGAAGATGGCGTGGGACTTCTTAAGATAGATTTCTTAGGACTCAGAAATTTAACAATTATTCAAGAGACCCTTAGATTTGTAAAAGAGGACAAAGATATTGACATTGATTTTTCAAAGATATCATTCGAAGATAAAAAAACCTTCGAACTTCTGTCATCTGGAGAAACTACTGGAATCTTTCAACTTGAATCTTCTGGAATGAGACGCTATATAAAAGAACTTAAGCCCACTTCAATATTTGATTTACAAGCAATGGTAGCTCTTTATAGGCCTGGGCCCATGGCAAATATTCCTGAATTCATAAGGCGGAAGAATAACCCATCTTTAATAAGGTATCCAGACGTAAGACTTGAGGAAATTCTTAAAGAATCTTATGGAATAATAACCTTTCAAGATGATCTTTTGCTAACCGCTATCAAAGTCGCAGGATATTCATGGGCAGAAGCTGATAAGCTCAGAAAAGCCGTAGGTAAAAAAATTCCATCAGAAATGAAGAAGCAGCACGATAATTTTGTACAAGGATGCATAGGTAATGGAATGAACAAAAAAAACGCGGAAAATTTGTGGATACTATTTGAACCTTTTGCAGGTTACGGTTTTGGTAAGGCACATGCCGCATGTTACGCAACGATTGCATTTAGGACCGCTTATCTCAAAGCTCACTATCCCGTAGAATTTATGACTGCCATGCTTACAGCCGAGTCCCGTGGAACGACAGGTCCTACGAAAAATGAAAAAATAGCAGAGGGTGTCTTAGAATGTAAAAGACTTAATATACCCATTCTCCCGCCCGATATTAACGAGTCAGGCAGTGAGTTTTCTATTGAAGATGATGGAAGGATAAGATTCGGATTGTCTGCCATTAAAAATGTGGGAGATGCTGCTATTGGGAGTATTTTAAAAAACAGAACAAATGGTCCATTCAAAAGTTTTGAGGATTTTCTGGAAAGAGTTGATCTTACCTCTGTAAATAAAAAAACTATAGAGAGCGTTATCAAGGCAGGAGCACTGGATATATTTGGGAAAAGAGCCTATTTACTCATAAAATATCCCGAAATTGTCGAAAAAACTAACCGAAAGAAAAAACAGTCTGAGGGAGGACAAGGGGCTCTTTTTGGAATCAATGAAGAAGAAACAGTAAACGCTCCTTTGGACTCTGATATCGAAGACTTTACTCCTAAAGAGAAGCTTAGTTTTGAAAAGGAATTTTTAGGTTTTTATCTTACGGCTCACCCGATGATGGACGAACTCCTGTCACTAAAAAATAAAATTACTCATGAAATTAATTTAATAATTGAGGAATCTGAAGGAGCAAGAGTAAAAACAGGAGGGATAATTGAGAATCTTAGAAAGATATTTACAAAAAAAACAGGAAGCGAGATGGCATTTATCGCCTTGGGCGATGAAAAAGGAATTACTGTCGAGTGTATTGTTTTTCCAAAAATTTTTGAACAATATAAAAGGTATCTTCAAAAAGATTCTGTTGTTGTTATCGAGGGAAAAGTAGACACGAAAAATGAAAGACCAATTGTTATAGCGGAAAAAATTGTTCCATTTGGTAATTTCGCTTCTTGACTTAAGGCTAATTTACGCATAAAATAAAGTTGCATGCCTTTTGCATCTGAAACATTATTTCATATAGGACAATTTAATTTTACCAATTCTTTCTTATATACTCTGTTTGTAGATGCTCTCATCATAACTTTTTGTTTTTTTATAACGAGTAAGGTAAAAATTGTTCCAAGTCTTCTACAAAATGGCACTGAGATTGTTATTCAAACCTTTTATGAACTTACAGAATCAGTTGCTTCGGAAAAAGCCGCTAAAATTTTTCCTTACCTTATGGCTTTTTTCTTCTTTATTCTTATTTCCAACTGGAGCGGACTTTTACCCGGTGTAGGAAGCATCGGGTTTTTTGAAATTAGACAGGGGCATAAAGAATTTATTCCGCTTCTTAGACCGGCAACAAGCGACATAAATACGACTCTTGGTCTTGCATTAGTTTCCGTAGTTGCAACTCACATAATGAGTGTCAAAACGCTAGGTATCGGGGAATACTTAAGTAGATACTTTTCTTTTAATCCTATAAATTTGTTCATTGGTTTTCTTGAAATAATCTCGGAAATAACTAAAATTATCTCGCTTTCATTTAGACTTTTTGGCAACATTTTTGCAGGAGAAGTCGTTCTCTCAACTGTTTCATCAATCTTTTCTTTTATACTTCCCTTACCTTTCATGATGCTCGAGATTATAGTAGGTCTTGTTCAAGCGCTTGTTTTTTCAATGCTTACTATGGCTTTTATGGCAATTCTTACTACTCCCCACGGTGACTCACATTGAGTGGGTAAAGGAGGTGATTTTATGACCTTTTCGGTAACAGGAGGATTAGTTATAGCATTGGGAGGAGCTCTCCCGGCCTTAGCTGTTGGATTGATAGGAGCCAAGGCAATGGAAGCTATTGGACGCAATCCGGAAGCTGCAGGAAGAATTTTACCTGCTATGCTTTTGGGAATGGCTTTTGCTGAAGCAATTGCAATATATGCTTTAATTTTGGCATTTATTGGATAATATGGAAATTATAGAAAATTTTGGCATAAATCCTTTGCTTCTTCTAGCCCAAATTGTAAATTTTCTCATAATCTTTTTTATACTTAAAAAATTTCTTTTCAAGCCTATTCTTGAAATTCTTAAAAAAAGAGAGAAAACAATTAAGGAGGGTCTCATGGATGCAGAAGAAGGAGTAAAAACGCTTGAAGAAGCAAGGGAAAAAGAAAAAAACATACTGAAGAACGCCCAGTTAGAAGCCGAAAAGATCATAAACGATACCAAAGAACAGGCATCAATAATTCTAAAAGAAGCAGAGGAAAAGGCAAAAAAAGAAACGCAGGATTTGATAAAAAGCGCAAAAGAACAAATAGAACAAGGATATAAAGAAGCAGAAAAAAATCTGACCTTAAAAGTTAGTAAAGTCGCCGTAGAATTTCTTGAGAAGTCATTGGAGTCACTGTTTGGAGACAAAAAACAAAAGGAACTTATGCAAATTGTCATAAAAAAAATTAGAAAATAACTCATGACAACAAAAAAAATAAGAAAAATTGCGCAAAACTCTTTTATCAACGGTAAATTAGATAAAAAAGTCATAGCCAAGGTGACTAGAACTTTTACAAGGAGGGAGTTTAAAACCTATGTCAGAGCACTTAGGATTATTACAAAGAAAAGAGTGGTAAAGGTTTATGTTCCAAATAAAAGACTCGTCACTCGGGAGATTAAAAATAGTCTTCTAAATTTTTTTCAAGAAAAAGAGCTGGATTTTATAGAAGAACCTGAAATTCTAGCAGGCATCCGGATTGTAGACAATGATATGATTTACGAGTTAAATTTAAGAGATTCGCTTGAAAATATGATTAATTATTTAAGAAAATCTTATGATTAAAAACGAAGAAATTATAAAGGAGCTTGAGAAAAACCTTGCGTATTTTAATCAAGGTGCAAAAGCCAAAAATATTGGTATTGTTGAAAAAAACAGCGACGGAGTAGTTTCTGCTTCAGGACTCTCAAAATCTTTTATAGGAGGGCAGGTTATTTTTGAAGACGGCACCTCAGGTGTAGTATTGGGGCTTGATGAAGATTATGCAAATATTATTCTTTTCGGTTCGGGAGAAAATATAACCGAGGGAGAAAAAGTCGAAACCACCGGAAAAATATTGTCGGTGATCTCTTCCGAAAAACTTATTGGAAGAGTGATCTCTCCTCTTGGAATACCACTTGATGGAAAAGACAGAGTTAAAGTTGGTACAAGTATGCTTCTTGAGAAAATTGCCCCCGGTGTTATAGAAAGAGAACCGGTGAATACTCCTCTTAAGACAGGGATTAAGTTAATTGATGCAATTATCCCGATAGGTAGGGGTCAAAGGGAATTAATTATCGGAGACAGGGGGATTGGAAAAACCGCAATTGCAATTGATACAATAATTAACCAAAAACCTGAAAGAATCTCTAAAAATAAACCTGTTACCTGTGTTTATGTCGCAATAGGACAAAAACAGAGTACGGTGGCACAGGTTGTCGCAAAACTCAAAGAAGCTGAAGCAATGGATTACACAATAGTCGTTTCCGCATCAGCTTCTGATCCGGCCGCTCTTCAATATCTTGCTCCCTATGCAGGAATTGCAATCGCCGAATACTTCCTTGAAAAAGGCGAGGATGTACTTATTGTGTATGACGATTTATCAAAACACGCCTGGGCCTATAGACAAATTTCTTTAATTTTAAGGCGTCCTGCGGGTCGTGAAGCATATCCCGGCGATATTTTCTACCTCCATTCAAGACTTCTTGAAAGAGCCGTCAAGCTAAACAAGACTTACGGCGGAGGTTCAATAACAGCGCTTCCTATTGTAGAAACTCAAGCGAACGATATTTCAGCGTATATCCCAACGAATATAATTTCTATAACAGATGGTCAGATCTACCTACAGGGAGATTTATTTAACCAAGGTATACGACCTGCGATAAATATAGGTAACTCTGTATCAAGAGTCGGAGGAGCGGCTCAAACAAGCGCAATAAAATCCGTATCGGGTAAGATGAGACTTGAACTTGCACAATATAGAGAACTTGCGGTCTTTGCACAATTTGGATCAGAGCTTGATCAAGCAACCCTAACACAACTTGAAAGAGGAAAAAGAATTACTGAAATTTTAAAACAGCCGCAATACAAGGTACTCTCCGAGCCCTTTCAGATACTAAGTATTTGGGCAGCAACCTCAGGACAACTTGACGATGTCCAGACAGAAAAATTACAGAAGTTTGAAAGCGAGTTTCATAACTTTGTTAAAAGAAAGTATCCTGACATCATTAAAGCGTTAGACACAAGAGAAAAACCAAAGGAAGAAACTATTAAAAAAATGGGGAAAGTAATTTCGGAATTTAAAAAGATGTTTGGTTAATATGGCAAATATTCTGACTACTAAAAGAAGAATTCAAACGGCTCAGAATGTGTCGAAAACCACAAAGGCGATGCAAATGATCGCAACCTCAAAGCTTAAGAAGGCTCAGGATGCTGCTTTGTCTTCGAGAGAGTATGTAGAGAAACTTACAAATATTACAAGGAGTCTCACAAGAGAGATAGAGGAAGAAAACAAAAGTGATTATATGAAAGTTAATTTAGATACAAAATCTTCACTATTAGTTATCCTGTCTCCCGACAAGGGTTTATGCGGCGGGCTTATAACTAATTTGATAAAGGAGACAGTCTCAAACGAAAGTTTAGAAAATGTAAAATACTTAGTAATCGGAAAAAAACTTGAAGGGGTAGTCGCAAAAACAGGAAAAGAAATTCTTGCCTCTTTCGAATTCGGAACTACCCTACCCCTGTTTGATGCTGTTTATCCAATTGCCAAAATAATAGATGAGGAATTTCTTGGTAAAAAGGTATCTGATGTAAAAATTCTCTACAGCCATTTCTCGACCGTCTTTACTCAAGCCCCGAAGATAAAAGCACTCTTACCCATTATGATAGAGAAGGAGGAGGAAAATGAGGAAAATAGTTATACATTATTTGAACCTCAAATAAGCTCAATCTTGCCTGCCATTTTGAAACATTATCTTGAGATGAACCTGTATCAGGTTCTTCTTGAGAGCTATGTATCGGAACAAGCCTCAAGAATGATTGCAATGAAAAATGCAACAGAAAACGCAATAGAAATGATTGAGGATCTTAAGCTTGAATATAACAAGCAAAGGCAGGAAAAAATAACAAACGAAATTTTAGATATAGGAAGCGGTGCTTCATTTTTAATGTATGAATAAAAATACCAAAGGAATCGTAGTAAGAATTCAAGGACCGGTTATAGATGTGAGGTTTGATAAAAATCCACCATCGATAAACGAGGCATTGATTGTAGAAACAAGAAATAAAAAGAGCTTAATTCTTGAAGTGGCGTTTGTTACGGGAGAGCGCGAAGTAAGAGCTCTTGCTCTTGGTCCAACCGATGGGCTCTCAAGGGGAATGACCGTGCAGTCCACAGGTTCTCCTATTAAAGTTCCCGTAGGAAAAGGGACACTTGGAAGAGTATTTAATGTTTTGGGCGAACCAATAGATGGAAAAAAGTTTAATAAAAAAGGCTCGGATTTTGTACCGATTCATCAACCGCCTCCACCTCTTGCCGAACAAGAAACTAAACCCCAAATTCTTGAAACCGGAATAAAGGTACTGGATCTAATTGCCCCTTTTACCAAAGGAGGTAAAATAGCAGTTTTCGGGGGCGCCGGGGTTGGCAAAACAGTTGTTGTTAAGGAACTTATCAGAAATATTGCAATAGAACACAAGGGCCATTCAGTCTTTGCAGGGGTGGGTGAACGAACCAGAGAGGGAAATGATCTTCTTCTGGAGATGCAGGAAGCAAAGGTTCTTGACAAAACCATCATGGTATTTGGACAAATGAATGAACCTCCCGCAAATAGACTCAGAGTTGCTCTGACTGCTCTTACAATGGCTGAATATTTCAGAGACCGGGAAAAAGAAGACGTACTCCTTTTTATAGATAATATATTTCGTTTTGCTCAAGCAGGTTCGGAGGTATCGGCACTTTTGGGAAGAATGCCCTCGGCTGTAGGGTATCAACCAACGCTTGCTACCGAAATGGGAGATCTTCAGGAAAGAATAACCTCTACCAAGAAAGGCTCCATAACTTCTGTTCAGGCGGTTTATGTACCTGCCGATGATTATACCGATCCTGCCCCTGTGACTATTTTTTCACATCTTGATTCAACCCTAACGCTTGACAGATCAATCGCCGAACAAGGACTTTATCCTGCCGTTGAACCTTTAACGTCAACCTCTCGAATCTTAGACCCAAATATCGTTAGTAAAGATCACTATGAAGTAGCTCAGGAGGTAAAAAGGGTTCTTCAGAGATATAAAGACCTTCAAGATATAATTGCGATCCTGGGAATTGATGAGCTTTCGGATGAAGATAAACTTATTGTTGCAAGAGCCAGAAAAATTCAAAGATTCCTTTCTCAGCCTATGTTTGTAGCTGAAATCTTCACCGGGGAGCCGGGACGATATGTAAAACTCGCTGATACGGTAAAAGGATTTAAGGAAATTCTTGAAGGAAAACATGATGGAATTCCGGAATCCGCATTTTACATGACCGGAACCATTGATGAAGTCGTAAAAAAAGGGAAATAAAATATGACCTTACATATCGAAATAGTTACACCCGAAAAAGTTGTTTATAAAAACGAGGTCGATGAGATAATAGTGCCGACAGACAGCGGGCAGATAGCAATACTTCCAAATCACGTAGGTCTTCTCACTAAAATTGTTCCCGGGGAAATTATAATAAAAAAAGGTGGAAGCCCACAGGCTTTAGCAATAACAGGAGGGTTTCTTGAGGTTAAAGATAATAATGTAAATATTCTCGCCGATTATGCGGTAAGAGCTGAAGACATCGAAGTTTTAAAAGCCGAAGAAGCCCAAAGGAGAGCGAAAAAACTTATGGAGGAAAAAACGAGCGAACATGATTTCAGAATCGCCCAAGGAGAGCTTATCAAAGCAATCACCCAGCTAAAAGTGGCAACCAAACACAAACGACACTCCCGAAAACCTACCGAGATTTAACCCTAATGAAGACCCAGATAGACTGTGACTTGTTCGTATTGACCTTTTGTGATTTTTCCTTTTCTTAGACCATATCTTAATAATTGCTCTAATGTAAAGGCGGCTTTCAAATCATAACCCGCCTCTTTTAATTGCTTTCTCGCTCCTTGCTGTCTGTCCACCAAAACAACAACATCAGCTATACTGCAACCAAGTCCTTCTGCTGCTTTTATGGCTTCAAGCTTGGTGTCTCCGCCCGTTGCAAGGTCATCTATTAATCTAAGACTTGCTCCAGTTAGGTTTTGCTGATTACCGGAAACAATTCTTCTTCCCTCTTGTGTCTCTTCCTTTTCGAAAACATCTATCGAAGGTATTCCTGTACGACGAGCGTAAGCTTCGGCCAATGGAACTCCCGCCTTTGGAATACCTGCGCAAAAATCTGCTGGGGTATCCATGGTTAGCTCTGACATCACAAGACCAACCTGGTCAAGGACATTTTCGGGAAGATTTCTTAAGTTAATATAAACAGGAGATAGGGGAGCATCAGGTTTCTTTTCGTGCAGCTTGAGTGCAAATTCATTTTCCTGGGCAAAATCAATCGGGCTAGTTGGTCTTTCAATCTTTTCGAACCTATAATTCCCAGGCTCCCCCACTCTTCTTGTTACGGGAGCTACTTGCTTCGTATCAAAAAGCATGTTTGCTAAAATTTCTTGATTTGGGGTAAGTCCTTCGGGATGCGGATCTTTTGGAGAACCTTCGCTTATTGTCATATTTATGCAGCCTGTCTTATTTGGTTTATGCTGTCACGAAGTTTTCTGGCCTCATCTCCTGCTGCTTGGGCAAAATCTTCCCCACTTGAGGCAAATATTATTCCTCTCGATGAATTAATAATCATGCCCCATCCCCTACTGTCCTGACCCGCTCTTACAGAAGCTTCTAGGTCGCCACCTTGCGCTCCTACTCCGGGTATAAGGATTGGCATATCCCCGACAATAGACCTTACCCTTTCTAGCTCTGCTGGATAAGTAGCTCCAACAACTAAACCACAATTCCTATTTCTATTCCAATCTCCATGGGCTACTTGGCTGGCAACATATTCGTACATCCGCGTTCCATTAGCTAACTCTACATCCTGAAATTCTCCAGCTCCGGGATTTGAGGTCTTTGTTAAAACTAAAATTCCTTTATCACGTTTATCTAAAAAAGTTTTTAATGATTCCGCTCCAAGATATGGATGCACAGTGATCGCATCTGCATCCATCTGTTCGAATGCCATTTGAGAGTACCCATTATTTGTATTCCCTATGTCTCCTCTCTTGGCATCAAGAATAACAGGTATGTCAGGAAAGTTTCTTTTTATATGTCTTACTGTTTGCCTTAAAGCTCTAAATCCGTCTGCGCCATGAGCTTCATAAAAAGATATATTTGGTTTAAACGCACAAACATACCCATTAGTCGCCTCTATGATGCCTATGTTAAACGCTACAACTATATCGGGAATAAACCTTTCTCTTTTCGTAACTGCATCAGGAATCTTTCCGAGTTCTGAATCAAGGCCGACGCAGACAAAATTTCCTTTTGCCCAGCGGGCCTCAAGCATTTCGACGAATTGAGATTTTGAACTTCCTTCTTTTCTGTCTGGGGATTTTTTTCGCGGGTCTGCTTCGCTTGCCATACCTTCGGGCAGTTACAAAACATTATAAACATATTCATAGAGTTGTCAAGCACTAGCCAAATTTTATAAAATAAACATGTTGTCAAGTCAAACTTGGTTTTGCCGATGTAGCTCAGTGGCAGAGCAAGTGTTTCGTAAACACTAGGTCGCGGGTTCGATTCCCCCCATCGGCTCATTCGTGCTGAGTGAAATCGAAGTATGGCCAGAAAATATTCCCGTCTCTCAAGAAGGCTTGAGACTCAAGGAAAAAGAAATCTAGTCCTAAGTATTATTGGAATCGCTGTGATTATGTTCCTTATGGTAAGATTTGGGATTCCTCTTCTTGCAAATTTTGCTGGTTTTATCTCAGGTTTTAACAAAACAAACACAACCCAAGAAAAAAATGAGACTGATTTTGTTTCCCCACCTATCCTTGACCCTTTACCCTCGGCGACAAATAAGCCTGAACTTGAGGTGAAAGGTCAAGCTTCACAAGGCGAAAAAGTATCAGTTTATCTAAACGGGGTCCTTGCGGATACAAAAAATGTCGATGATGATGGTTCTTTTAAATTTAAAATTTTTCTAAAGGAGGGTGAGAACAAAATAAAAGCAAAAGCTTCGATGAATAATGTGGAAAGCGATTATTCAGACGAGGAAATAATTACTTACAAAGAAAAAGAACCGACCCTTGAGATTAAATCCCCCTCAGACGGTCAAAAATTTGAGAAAGACCAGAGTCCAATTCAGGTAACTGGAACAACCGATGAGGGAGTAAGGGTAACCGTTAATGATTTTTGGGCAATTATGAATGGTGTGGATTTTTCTTATACCCTTACCTTACAAAACGGTGAGAATATCATTAAGGTAGTGGCAACAGACGAAGCAGGAAACAAAACAGAAAAAACTATGAAAGTTACCTTTTCTCCCTAACTCCTATCAAAATCCACATCCAAAGTATAAAGAAGTTATAGAAAAGGCTGTTTATAAAAAAGCTGTTTACAAAAAGTGCAGCTATCGAGGACAGGATTAAAGCATTTTTTTTATTGAATTTCAAAATTGTGTACCATAAATATAAATATGTTACGAGACCTACCATACCCGTTGTCGCAAGGATAAATAGAAAGCTATTATCAGCACTTGCGTCAGCGTGACTGCTTATGGCAGGTGGGGAGGTTATATACCCATACCTTTCTTTTGCATACTTATAAGCATTAAACCCGACTCCAAATAAAGGATTTTGCCTGAAAATATTAAAAGCCTCCTTGTATGAGGTCAGTCTTGCCTCAGAAGAAGCGGTTCTGAGAAAATTTGTGCCTTCTGTTTTATAAGCCTTCGGAAGAAGAAAAGTAAGAGATACAAAAAATAGAATCAAAATACCGATTAAAATAGTCATTTTCTTAAAAATAAGATAAAGGCAAACCCCAAAAATAAGCATAAACACAGCACTTCTTGAGTACGTAAGAAATATGGCGAAAAGCGTTGGAACTGCCATTGAAAAGAAAATTATCTGCTTCGATTTATTTTTAAAATTAGCGAAGATTAAATCTAATAAAAACAAGAAATACAACGTGAAAAAAGCTCCGGCAAAGTTGGGATCGAGAAATGTTGAAAACATTCTATACAGGTGCTCATCCCATCCAAGATAATAAAGATTTCTAAGATTTTCGTAAAAAACAAGCTGAACGTACCCTGCTATAACCAGAAAAAACCCTGAAATTAATAGCAAAGTTTTTATTGTATTTTTAAAGCTTTTATCAAAGACAGTTATAAGGGAAAAAATTCCGGCATATCCTATCCACCTTAATAAATAAAGGGATGATAAAAAAACCTCGTTTAGACTTAGGAATCTTAAACCTAAAAGTAGCGAAAAAGCTCCAGTCAGGATAAATGGGGTAGTTGACGGATATAATATTTTTGTAAATTTTGCCTTATTGAATAAGCTGTACCCTATCCACAGCAAAAAAAGAATTAAAATTGTAAAATCAAGAAGTTTTGTTTCCAAACCAAATATGGTTATCCGGATTAACTCTCCCGATATAAAAGAAACTAAACTTACAATAAAAAAAATTTTTAATACACCCACCACTTATCTCCGTTTTTATAAAGCTCCACTTTTGTCTTCGGATTATAGTATATAAGATCCCAGTCGGAAAATCTTTTTGGGACAGTAGTATTTTGAACTGCAATGTAATTAAACCCATCCCCCTTCTTTACAAAAGAAGAATCTATAAATGGAAAATTGACATAATATAAATTATGAAAACCGTAGAGAAGAACTTTATCATCCTCTTTGATATTTTTTTTGAAATAGTTATCCGTGTCGTAAAAATCACCAAAGGAAAAATTAAGATTTCTTGAAAGAAAGGAGTCCTTTGCTTCACTGCCTAGCAAAACCGGTAAGTATTTTAAATTAGCCACTCCTCTATACGCTGTTGAAGAAATAGAAATTAAAATAATCAGGGACAATAGATAAAGATACAAAAATTTAATTTTTATTTTTGAGATTAAAATAATAGTAAGTATGGAAAAAGCCGGTAGATAAGGCAAAATAAAACGGCCTCCGCCTGTCCTTGGGGCAAGATACCAAACAATAATACTAATAAACGAATATACAGCAATTGTCTTTTCTGGAAAGGATAGTTTCTTAAAATAAATAAAAATTAACGGTAAAATTATAAGATATATGGGTGATACCGGATCATCAGCTTTTAATAATACAGTAAGTGTATCATTTATAAAATTTACAGGATTTAAGAGACTTAAGCTTATATTTACTTGATATAAGTCTGTGAATAAAGGATAAATCGGATTACCTGTGTTTATGATTGAAAATATAAACCAAGGCAGGGGGATAAAAAGAGCAATTGCCCAATATACTGGTATACTGGTCATTAAAACTTTCGGGGGTTTTTTAGTAGCGATAACATAATAAATAATAAGAATGGTAAAGATTAGTAAAGAACTTAAAGAAATAAGTTTTGTCGAAATCGCAAGGCCCAGTATTACCGAAGATTCTATGAGCCATTTTTTTTCCTTTTTCTCAATAAAATTCAAAAACCCCCAAAGAGCCATGGTTTCAAAAAATGTGCGGGATAAATCAACGTAAGCTGTTATAGATTGCCATCCCACAACAAGATTAGAGTAAAAAACAATAGCGCCAAGAATAGATAAATGAATATTCGTAAACTTTCTCAAAATCTTAAAAATTACAAAACATGTAAGAATTCCAAAAGAAAAATGGACAAGCTTAGCAAAGATTTCATTCCCTAAAAGTAAACCAACCAAATAAAGCATCTCGGCAAGCTTAGGCATTGCGGAATAATAAAGAAGTCCTCCCGG
This sequence comes from uncultured Gammaproteobacteria bacterium, assembly GCA_964408825.1. GTDB lineage: Bacteria > Patescibacteriota > Microgenomatia > Levybacterales > UBA12049 > CAYPAU01. Next base: position 9,503 of record CAYPAU010000010.1, on the reverse strand, counting down.
AATAAAACTGATTGAATAATTCAGAAGATAAAGTTTCGGAAGAGTTAAATGATACCAGACGGCATCAAAGCCAAGTTCGGGACCCAAAGCTCCCATAAAGTTAATCAAAGCTAGAGTTAACAATAGTAAAAATAATATATAAGAAAATTTATTAAATTTAGTTAAATTAAAACTCACCTTCCCTATACTTTTGGAAATATAAAAAACGGCAGGAATCACAAAAATTAAATTTGTTAAAATTACCCATCCTTTATTTAGTAATCCCAAAATACCTAGGAAAAAAATTAAGTATGAATATATACCAATTAGAATGGCGAGTTCAAACATACGGCTCCCCGGCAAAGAATAAAAATGAGATAGTTAGTTAATATTAAAAGACTCCAGAGAAGAAATATAAAAAAAATTATTTTTCCTGCCATAAAAGCCATAGTTTTCCACGAACCAAAAATGAGTGAAAGCTCATCATAAGTGCAAATATTAGACCCCGTATTCCGTCGAGAAAGCCAAATTTAAGAAAATAATTCTGCATAAACTTACCTAATGGATAAAGTACGATCGATGTCCAATACACTGGTATATCTGACATATATAATTCTTTTGCTCGCAAATCGGTGTAGAAATTAATTTCTTTTAAAAATTCACCTACTGTAGGATGAGGGTAATGATTTAGAGGATTTTTTAATTTGCCCACTTTTCCTTTGATTTTCCATTCTTCATGAACTTTACCTTCCCAATGCCCCGTGCTTTTTTTTGCAAGTCGTAAGAGCCAAATACTCCCTGTTTCCCCATATTTCAATTCCTTGCCCCATATAAAATCTTTTCTTTTTATATAAAAACCGCTGTATTGGTTAATTGAATTATTGGTTAATTGGATTATTTCATCGCGAAACGAAGGAGATACTCTTTCATCTGCATCTACAAATAAAACCCATTCATTTTTTGCCTTATCTAATCCAAAATTCCTTTGCGCTGAAAAATCTTTGTTTACATCTCTTTCAAAAATCTTTGCCCCTAACCTTCTTGCTACTTCCCTTGTCTTGTCTAGTGAATTATCATCGACCAAAATTATCTCATCGCACCACAGAACACTTTTGATGCATTGCTCAATATTCCCTTCTTCATTTTTTGCCAACACTACGACGGAAATATTATTTTTCATCTGTATACTTTAATTTTACAGAATTTTGCGTCTCGCTTATATAAAATTTAATTTCTACATCTTCTTCTTTGGGCTCATTTCCCATCCACCAAAGAATATATCTATAATTCATTAAATAGCTTTCAAATGTTTCTTCTTTTGTTTTGAGATTGTAGTCTCTGCTATTTGCTAATTTAATGATCTTCCTTGCAGTATTTTCTCTTTGACTGTATGAGAGCCCAGCTCCTTTTTCTCCCGGAAAATAACTAGATTTTAAAAGTAAAGCCGCATTTACAATTGAAACCACAATAACAACTGACAGTATAACACTTGTTTTGTTTCCAAATATACCATTGAAACCAAGTCCAAGAAGTATTGCTAAATAAGGAAAAAGGGGAGGTAGATAAGCATCTGAGGGAGTTTTCGTAACTACTATTCCTAAAATAGGTAATAATAGGCAAAGCAGTAAAACAAGTTCGCTTTTTCTTAACTTTGCTCTTTTTATAATCAACAATAGAATAGAAAGCCCGAAAATTAAAACGGATATAAATCCGCTCACGGGAAATATAAACATTCCGAGTTTTTCATAGAAGAATTTTAATAAACTAATGTATTCAGTAATCTCGAATCTACCTGCTTCTGGTTTAAATATGCTATAGATAACCCATCCAAAAAACTTTACAGTTTGATTGTATCCATGATTAAAATCATAAATAATTACGGGGATTAAAGGCACAATAAAAGCAATTATTGATAAAGCGATAATTCTATTATCCATTAAATTCTTGAACCATTTTGTCTTTTTTAAAAACCCGTATGCAAGAAGAGTTAGGACAATTCCCCATAATACTTGTGTTGCAAGTTCGAAATTATAAAGAACAGAAAGGGTAAAAATTGAAAAGATAAAAGAATGTTTTGAACCTTTTACCCAATTTATTGTGAAGTATAAAAAAAGGATTGAGAAAATAGGTATCAGCGTTGTATGATAAGGCATTCTAAAGCTCAAAATTACAAGAGGCGAAAAAGCATAAAATAAACTCGAAAATAATGCCACATTTTCAGAAAAAAACCTTTTTGTCAGGGTATACAGTAAGCACACAGAAAATGTGCCCATAATAGCTGTAAAGTAAGCGGGGACTGCCGGGCTAAAACCAAATAGTAGAAAAATGAAGGCAAGAATATAAGTCCAAAAGGGCCCCTGATGTATCCATGTATGACTAGAAGTTATCCCTACGAGAGGAATTTCGTTTTTCAAAATCATGTCTCTTGCTGACAAATAAAACCATCCCTGGTCGCCTATAAAAGTAAAATTTCTTGAAATATTATTCAAATTTAAAAAAAGTGAAAACAAAATTATTGCGATGAGGAGAATCTTTTTCACATTCTAATTATAGATTATGTTTGCTAAAAAAACGATAATTAACTAATGTTATAATTTCATATATTACATGAAGTTTTACACCTTAATTAAAAGGAAGCCTTCCCTAAAAATTGTAACCATATTTTTCATATTCTCTATAATTACGCTTTTCCCATTTTTAATTGACCAAAATATTTTTCGCCAAAACGATCTCGGATATGTATTTGCTAATTTATACATAAAACAAGAGATTCTTAATGGGGACGGGTTCCCTTTGTGGAACTTTTATGCAAATCAAGGAATTCCAGTTCTGGGAGATCCCTTATTTAACTTTTTTAATCCATTGGTAATGCTTCCGGTAATTATTCTTCCGGTTAGTCTAGCTATCAAAACTACCTATTTATTGATATCATTTTTATCTACAGCTTCAATGTATTATTGTTGCCGAAAAATTGGGATTAAACCCCTATTCTCTGCTCTCCTCGGCCTTACTTATATCACAGGAGGATTTTTAGCTTCTCGTATTGTCGCTGCTCACGGAAATTTTTTATTAAGTTACCCAATTTTCCCTCTCATTTTAGTTTCGACAATCATGCTTGCTACAAAACCCTCAAAGTTTTTTCTAATGATAAACGTCCTTTCTTTTACTCTGATTTTTTTTTCTGGAGATTTATACACACTGTTTTATTCTTTCGTTTTATATACCTTGACTATGTTCTATATTTTAATTACCAAACCCAACAAGCTTCCTCTTTTCATTTTTTCATTTGTTCTTTTCTTAGGACTCTCGGCTATAAAAATTCTTCCAGTAGTTGAAGCATCTCCTTATCTATATAAAGTAAAAGAGCCCTTGGTAGGCTCAGTGAATTTAACTTCATTTATTTATTATATGTTTTTCCCGGTTAAATCTTTTTTTAGGTTAATTGGAATTTCAAACCAGATAATAACGTCATATGCTTGGTGGGAAAAAATTGCATTCATAGGGCCGCTTCCTTTTCTCGCCCTACTGATTTATCTATTTAAAAGAAAAGTTATAAAACTTCCACACGGATTCACTCTCTTTGGAAGTCTATTTTGTTTTATTTTGATTGCCACCCCATCACTTCCTATTAATCCATTTAATCTTGTCGTTAATAAGATTGAAATTTTACAGACTTTTCACGTACCCTCCAGAGCATTATTCCCAATAGGAGTAATCTTGTTGGTTCTGACAGGTTTAATACTCCAAGACTTAGAGAAAATTCTTCCAAAAAAGTATTCTAAATTACCCATAATTCTTTTAATTTCCAATTTAATTTTAACTCTCTTATTGTTTGAATATATACTTATAAAAAAAGTCCAACCGGTTATTGACACAACACCTTCAAGACTTCTAAAAGTCCTCCATGAAAAAGACAAGAGTATCTATTATGTTTCTGAAAGATTATCCCTCGGCAATGTTTTTCTTGTAGGAAATATAAAAATTCCACAAAAATCTATCCAAAACTATCCTTTTCTTATTAAAGATAGCCCGGCAATCAAGCATGTCCCTTACGACTTTGAGAATAAAGACTACCAAGACATAATACCCAAATACGCAGTCTTACCAAAAGACATACCGCTTAAAGCATTTAAGGGTAGGTCCATTTTATCTTCTGAAAAATACGTTATATACAAACTTGAAAATTACACTCCTTATGCCAGTCTAGGAAAATTTCCAAACAAGAACATAGACAATGTGAGACTGAGCGTGAACAAAATAACCCTCAAAGCTTATTCTTTAAACAGTGATACATTAACTATTGTAGAAAGTTATATGCCGGGATGGAGAGTATACATCGATGGTAAAGAAAATAAGCTGATCGAGAACAGGTTTCTTAAGGTTCAAACAGAAAAAGGTAATCATCTATACGAATTTGTTTTTAGACCGCTTTCTGTCTATATTGGGGGCATTATCACCTTTATTACTTTTTTAGTATCGACTCTTTACCTGTTTATTTCCCACCGCTTTTCTAAAAACCGAAAGCATCTGATCTGAAATTTTGGCGATATCGTAAAGTTTCAAAGCTCTCTTTTTTGCGGCAGTTCCCAATCTTTTCTTTAAATCTTTATCTTCCATAAGTTTTATTATTGCTTTTGCTAATTTTTTATAGTTCTCGGGGGTCGTCAGCAAACCTGTTTTCCCGTCCTTCACAATCTCAGGAATTGGACCAAACTTGCTTGCAATAACGGGCAGTTTATGTATCATAGCTTCAACCGCAACAAGTCCGAATCCTTCAAGCTCCCAAACAGTAGGAAAAACAAATAAATTCATAATTTGGTAATAAGGACTAACATCCCTGACATAACTTGTTATTTTAAACTTATTTTCCAATCCTAATCTTTTTATCAAATTATTATAATAATCTTTATCCGGACCATCTCCGACTATCAGAAACCTTGAATCGGGATATTTTTCCAAAACTAAAGGAGCCGCTTTTATTAGATATTCTTGTCCTTTTTCTTTTGCTAATCTCGAAATATTACCTATTATAAATTTATTCTCCCATCCTGGAGTAGGGGTTGTGTTCCCTGTAATATTTTTTACATTAATCCCGCAAGGTATTAGTTTGATCTTGGATAAAGATACCCGGGCATCGGTTATTAGGCTCTTCTTCGTATTATCCGAGGGAACGATGATAAATGATGGGATCTTCTTAAGTAATCTGTATAGTAGTTTCGGGAGATAAAAATTTTTTTTAAAAACCGGACCAAGAGGGCCATACTCTTCCCAAACTATTGGTGCTTTAAGAATCCATGCTATAAATGTTACCAAAAGTTTCTCGGAAAAACCCGTTGCAAAAATTAGGTCCAATCCTTGTCCTTTTAATTTTTTAAAAATCCTAAGGTAAAACAAAAATGCAAATGGTAGAAGAAGAAAAGTTTTAATTAAGCCTTTGTAATTTCCGATTATGTCAAGAGTAAATGGAACTTTAATGGTCTTCACTTTTAAATCTTTGAAAAGGTTCAAGTATTTTTCTCCGTCGCTTACAACCCAAACCCTATGACCCTTTGTTATCCATTCATCGATTAAATCATAAGAGTATTGCTCTGCTCCTCCCAAATCCGGCGATTGTGCAAGTACTGCGATCCTCATTGTTTTCATTTCGCTTTTTTCCCTCCGCTAAAAAATACTCCGGAAAGTAAACCTAAGTCATAAACAATTTTAAAAATAAGGAATGCAAGGGGCGCGCCCTTTGATATTTTTTTAAAAGCATTTCTGATTGAGTTCATCATGGAAAATCTTAATAGAGTTTGTACATCTCTTTTAAAATAAATACTTCTCCCAACCCATCTTGAAGATAAAAAAACTTCCCTAAGTGACTCTGGATTGTAATGATGAGAAATTGCACCTTCTGAAAGAGTAGATTTCTTACCAAGAGAAGTAGAGATACTTTTATCATCTACATAGCCCAATGAGGGATTAAAACCTCCGCTCTTTTCAAATTCTGACTTCAATATCGCTCGGAAGATATCGCTTTCCTTTGCATTCCTTTCGTGAGTTCTTTCTCCCGGAGGTAAATCTGAGTTTATACTAAAGCAAGAAGACCAGATTTTTTCTTTATTTGCTACAAATTCTAAATTAAAGGTTCCTATCGCTTGTTTTTTAATAATGGGTCCTATCAAACGCTTAATGTAATCCTTATCATATTTCATATCTGCATCCATGAAGCATAAAATACTTCCCTTCGCAACCCTTGCCCCTTTGTTTCTGGCAACTCCCGGACCTTGATGTTTCTGTCTTAATATCTTAAATTTATATTTTTTTGCAATTTTCAAACTATTATCTTTTGATCCATCATCGATCAAGATTGTCTCAAGTCTCTCGTAAGTCTGACTAGTCAAAGAACTCAAGCATTTATCAAAATATTTTTCTTCGTTATAAAAGGGGATAATTATTGAAACGAGAGGATTTTTTTTCATTAGTTTTAAACTTTTTTTGCAACACAAACAAAGCTTAAGTGTACGATACAGGGTTTTAGTTTAATAATTTTAAACCCTCCAATTGTATTTAATAAATTTCTAAAACTTTTTTGAGTAAAGACATGTTTATGAGTGGGATCCATTTTTATTGTATCTGTCTCGTCATCATCGGGAAGCACAACTCCAAGTATTCCTCCCATCCTAAGAACTCTTTTCCATTCAAGAAGTGCTTTTACAGGATCTTTATAATGCTCAAGATTATGACGGGACACAACATAATCAAAAATATTGTCTTTGAAAATATATAAATCATCTCCCGATAAATTAATATCTGCATCACTCAACTGCCTCGTTTCTGAACCATATCTTCCCGCTTTTCCTTTCGGGGTTATGTCTATCCCGATTGCGTCTGGGTGAGTTTTTTTGGATCCACACCCTACATCGATACCCTTACCTCTGCAATATGGCCTTAAAGCAAGCATCTCGGGATCTTTGGAATCCTGAACATTTCTCTGAGGAAATGCGTCTTTATAAAAAAGCAAGATAAAACGTTTTAACCCTCCATTGGCCTTCCTTAATATATATCTAATCATGCGGCAAATTCTTTATAAGCTTTATAGCAAAATATATGGCAAATGGCAACGAGCACAGAGCTCCCAAAAGAGCCGAATAGGCTGCGCCCTCAATGCCATATAAATTTGTTAAAGGAATTATCGTAATTGCCAATGTTAAAAAGGAAACCATACTAATGTGAGTTGAGAGATCTTGTCTTTTTAAAGAAAGCATTAGCGTAGTCATAGAATAAATTATCGAATGAACGATTCCAAAAAGAGCTAGTATTCGAAGGACACCTGAAGCCTCGATCCATTTTTCTCCTAAAAACAAGAGAATTAGTTCTCTTGGAAAAAGAAAAAAAAGAATCCCAACCGGCATTACAACTATCGATACGACGATAAGAGTTCTAAAAAAAGCCCTTTTGAGCCTGTCTAAATCGGATGAAATTTTAACATATACAGGAAAGGTTACTCGAGCTGCCACATCTGAGATTTCAGTAATCGGGAGAAGGGATATATTGTAAGCCATGTTATATATGCCCAAAGAGAATGGTCCTAGCATTTTTCCGACCGCTACGTTATCTAAATTTTGGTATAAATAATTGTATACTCCTCCCATAGTTACCCATTTGCCTCTTTTTATAATTTCTTTAAAAATATTTATATCGAAATTAAAGAGAGGTGCTGGTTTAGCTAATACAAATGATATAAAAATTTCAAAAAATGAGGATGCAATAAGCCCAATTACAATACCTACGGGAGACCTAAATAGATAAACGAGTATCACAGAGACCAAAGCTTCAATAAAAAATACTGACGATTTATAAATAAACTCTTTATTAAATTCAAGATTCTTTAGAAAAGATATTACCGAAGGATTTATAAAACCTCGCAGTAAAGGCACGATGGCAATAAGAAGGATCAATTCATTAGCTTTTGGAGCATTGAAAAATCTTGAAACAAAACCGGAGGAACCTATTATAAAAAGTGCTATTATAACTCCCCTTACGATAGAGATAACCCAAGCGGTATTGATATATTTTTTCGAATTTTCCTTATTTTGGATTAATAAAATATTTATTCCAGTTTCGGAAAATATTTCAAGAATTGCAAGAACGAGCGCCGCAATTTCGAAAATTCCGAATTCCAAAGGGGTAAGAAGACGCGCCAAAATAATTATCCTTATGAAAGACGTCCCTCTTACGACAAGGCGCAATGATCCCAACCAACCAATACCTTTTAAAGCATCTTTTGTGTAACCCATATACTTCTTATAAAACCCGACGTAGTTCCGACAATTACTGCAATGTCTGAAGTCAACTGAAGAATAGGAAGTATTAAAATTGCCTCAAGTTTTCTTACGTATCTAAAATTTTTCCATATTGACCAAATTAAATATAAAATAAAAAGCGTAAGTAGACTGTAGGTTAGAAAATATGATTTCAAGCTGATTGCAAAATAAAAAATAATCAACCCTAAGAAGTATCTAGTATAAAGAAATGGAATTTGTTTTCTAAAATAATGTGCCATACCATCTCCATATGCGTAAGAGAAAAATTGACTAAATGCTTCTAATAAATTTTTTCTCTGCGGCCAATACACTATTGCATCTTTGTTAAACTCGAACCTTGCCCCTGATTTTTTTAGTTTTATATCAAAAATTAAGTCTTCACACGTATCAAGATGTTCCGGATACCCATTTACTCTTTCCCATAGTTCTTTTTTAAAAGCTACGGAACGTGATGATGGTAGAAAATTTTGAGGATCTATCTTATCCGGCATAACGCTTGTATAGGAAGCTAAACATTTTTCAAAAACCGTATTTGCAATAGGTCTATAAAAGCCTGATGCTACATCTACGTTTCGTTCCTTAAAAGGATCTAAAATACGTTTAATATAATTTTTATCTAAGCTACACCCTATATCAGAACAAATAATAATATCCCCTTTGGCATTTTTAATTGCTTCATTTCTCCCGACAGATCTATTACCTTTTTTTTGAAAAATTTTTATTTTGAGCTTCTCTTTATTTTCCTCCTGAAATCTTTTAAATATTTCATATGTCTTGTCCTTAGAATAAGCGTCTACCAATATTATTTCTGAAGGAAGCAATGTGTTTGATAATAAGGAGCGGAGAAATTTTTCTATATTTTTTTCCTCATTAAGCGAAGTTGAAATAAAAGAAGCAATAATCCCTTGCATAGTCTGGGCTTAGTCTATATTATATCAATTATGCTTGATCCCTACAGAATGGTTGTAGTAAGCCTTGCCTCATCTACAACTCTTGCAATTCTTCTTTTAGTTTATGTCTTTATTTTCCCTAAAAAACCTCTCCATCCATTGTTAATTATAGTATTGGTATCTCTATTGCCCTTAGTAAGTTTATTAAGAAGTGGGTCGTATGAAAGCGGGGATCTGTCGACTCATGTAACTTTAGCAATCCCTTTCTATGAGACTTTAATTGAGGGAAATTTTATACCAAGATGGGGACATAGCTTATGTTCTCTCT
>CAYPAU010000009.1:0-34688 GCA_964408825.1 uncultured Gammaproteobacteria bacterium | reverse complement strand
AATATAACGCCTTAAGAGACAACATCGATAGGTATACAGATCAGTACAGCATGGAAAGTAAAGAAGAAAGACAGGCCAGACTTTCTCAAATAAGAGAAGAAATGGGACAGTTCGATAAAGCTATTGAGGATGAAGAGCTTCTGCCAGAAGTTCTTCAATCAATAAACTCATTAGCAGAATCGGAAGCGGGGGCATTCCTTAACGATGAGACAAATGTTGCAACTGAATTTGTGAGGCGGCATTTAGATGTTATAACCGAAAGAATTAACAGAGGTAATGAGGGGCCCTTATCCGATGCAGAGCTTGATACAAGGCTTGAATGTTTTCGATCTTTGTTAAATTATGCTGAAATTGAGGAAAATTATGACATGACAAGACTTAATGGAAACTTGGATATTGTTGCCGAAGGTTTGGGAAGAAATCTTAGTTATTTTCAGGAACCAGGTTTGATAAAAATTTCTCAAAGACTACTGGACAATTATTTTGATTATGAGACCACGGAACAGCCTGAACAGTATAAACTTATTTTTAATGCGTTAAAGGATCGTATAAATAGAGGAAATGCCGATGGAAGTAAATTTGAAAAATGTGCAAATATAGTTAACGGACTAAAAAAGGGCGATGGCTCTCGGCAAGCAGGGAGTGATCTCATGAGAGTTTTTCTTGGGGAGAATGGTTTTTCCGCAGATTTAGTGAGTAGTTGGATAAGAGCAGATTTAGATCCCAGACAGATAGAGGAAAATTTACTCTCCGTAGAAACTCTAGAGAAAGAGCGTCCCGGCATAGTTAATGCTTTAAATTCCGAATTCGGAATTACCCTATTTGGGTTTTATTCCAAGGATGTTTTGGTTGACCAGTTCGATAATAGAGACAATCTAGAAACTCCATATGGAATTTATCTTTCTGCCAGAGCAGATGGAAGCGGCGTATTTCAAACTACCAGAGAACCTATTGAAAAACTTGCTGGAGAAATTAAAGGAAAATCGCATCTAAGAATTGTTGAAGCAGGTAGTAGATTAGAAGTTGCAAAGTCTTTAGTAAGACTCGATAGGAAGTACGGATCTTCAAATAAAATTCAGTTCGCTGTAATTACAGGACACGGCCAGAAAGAAGATATACAGTTTGGTCCGAGATGGAGAAAAGGATCATTACTTACAATTCAAGATCTTCAGGGTGAGGGAACAAAAAGATCTGGGGAGTTTTTCGTAGATCATCCCACAATAATTCTTGTCTCATGCAGTACCGGGCAGGAAGGAGGTATTGCTCAGGAAATTTCGGAGAAGCTGGGAGCTGATGTTATTGCTCCGGACAGCCTTGCCCGTATAAGATCAATTGATGTGGATTTTGCATCAGGGGAGCCTAAATTTGATGCAAGCTATTTCACTTTTATATATCAAGATTTAATCCTAAGACCATGAGATACTCAAATGGACAATTGATAAACAACGCCGAGATCCCAAGAGCCGCTTAGGGGGAGGTTTTGAGGAGGGTGAAGAAGGCGCTTAGGGTTTTTTCAGGAGAATTTTTATGGTATCATGTCTCTCGTGGTTATTTCGCATAGGGGGAAGAAGACTGGGAAGAAAGAAAATACTTTGGAGGCTTTTGAGGAAGCTTTTAGACTCGGAGCCGGGGGAATTGAGTGCGATCTAAGATTAGATATTGATAACAGAGTAATTGTCTCTCATGATAAAATTTTTGGTCCAATTCCTCAAGATCAGCTCGTACTACCTGAACTTTTTGATTACATAAAAGAAGTAAAAAAGCCATTCTTTCTCGAGTTAAAAAGCTCATCGCCGATTCTCATTGAAAAAATTATCAAAAAAATAGAAAAAGAAAACCTTTGGGAATTTGTTCACATCATTGGATTTTCAACAGTCATCAAAAGTGCTCTGAAGGCTCAAAAAAAATATCCGAAACTTCGTGTAATGCCTTTTGTAAATTTTCCTCCCTTTTCTTTTGTCAAAATTCCTCAAAAAAGCTATGGTTTGTTTTTGGGATGGATTGATGAGTGGCGCGGGAGCCAATTTTTATTTCAAAATTTATTAAGACCTGCACTTTTAAGAAAACTTAGAGAGTGTTATAAAGAGAACGGGTTTAAGGTTATGGCCGGAGTAATTAATAATGAAAAAGGCTTGAATTATTTTAAAAATGCGGGAATCTCGGATATTGTGACTGATGAGATCGAATTTGCTTCAAAACTTCTTAAGTAAAACATTTTTTCAAGATAAAGAGTATTAATTAAGTCTTAAAAACAACATTTTTTTATGTATAATACATTAATATATTATACAATGAGGAGATGTTAGAGGTTGGGAATTCTTCTTTTTTCTTGGTTTGAGTGGGTATGATGACGGTTGAGTATTATTTATTTCTATCGAAAATAAACCTCTTGACAATGAAATAGCCGGCTGAAAGGAAAAATAAGGCGGCGACCGCGATTATTACAGATCTTCCGAAAAAAGTTTGATAGAGTTTTTCTCCAAAGTAAAAAATTCCTATATCGGGAATAGAGGCTATAAAAGTAGCCAGAAAAAATTTGGGAAAACTTATTCTCGTAAGTCCTGCCGCGTAGCTTGAAAAATCCATAACAGGCACTGTAAAAAGTCTTATCACAACTATTGCTAAAAACCTTTTTCTCTCCGAAAGTTCCCCCTCGAGTTTATGGAGTTTTTTTAAGGGAACAAATTTGCCTACAAGCGGCTCTCTAAATTTGCGGGCGAGAAAAAAGCTTATAGAAGTACCAATTAAAATTCCGCAAACAGTATAAATATATGTTTGCCACCAGCCAAAAATAGGAACTGCCGCAAAGGAAATAATGCCGGCAGGAATTGCAGGAATAATTATCCCTGCTATTCTCCAGACGATCAAAATCAAGGGACCAAGATAAGGACTAGTTTTTATTAAAAAAAGAATGCTCTCAGAAAATTCTCGGGAAATAAAATAAAGAAGGATTAAGATTAAAGCCAATAAAATAAAACCAATCGCAATGAGAATCTGAGCCTTTTTCGACATTCCTAAATTATATCAGTTGTGGTACAATGAGAGTATCCGCCAGAGGCGAGATAAACTTTTAAATTAAGGAGGAATGATAAAAAATATCAAATATCAAATATCAACCCCGATTTAATCGGGGTCAAATATCAACCCCGATTTAATCGGGGTCAAATATCAAATAAGGCTTTTAAAAAGCTTCGATTAAGTTTGACTCGAATTGGGCAAAAGGGCGGAAAAGCAGTTTCGGAACACGAAACACGCAACACGAAACACGCAAAACCCAAAACGATGGCGGAGCTTTTGAGCTTGCAGAAAACCTCTCTGGTAACTCTTCATAAGGGAGACCAAATTCCGGGTAAAATCACCAAGCTTACCTCAGGCGAAATCCTTGTTGATGTAAACGCCAAGGCAGAAGCAGTAGTTTTGGAGAAGGATAAAAAAATTCTTCGAAATATTTTGAATTCTCTTGCGGTAGGAGATACTGTTTCAGTACAGGTTTTAAATACGGAATCCGAGATGGGACATCCTGTTGTTTCCCTTCGAAGATTTTTAAATAACAGACTCTGGAACAAGATTGCCGATCTTTCAAAAAATAAAAAAGTAGTTGATGCCACTGTGAATGATGTTATAAAAGGAGGACTTCTTGTTTCAACAGACGATGGGATCTCGGGTTTTCTTCCAAATTCCCAAGTTTCTTTTGCCGCCTCAAACGATGAAAACCCGCAAATTGGAACTTATATAAAAGCAATAATTCTTGAGGCAGACAGAAGTACCGGCAAGATTATTTTTTCTCAGAGCCAGTCCGTAAGCTCTTCGGATTTTATAAAATCGACCCAAAAATTGAGAATTGGAGAAAAAATTAAAACAACTGTTACCAATACAACACCTTACGGACTTTTTGTTTCCGTCTCGCTCAACGGGGGAGCACTCGACGGGTTTATACATATTTCTGAGATTTCATGGGAAAAGATTTTGGATATCGAAAGCGAATATGCGGTCGGGGATGTTATCGAAGCTGTGATTACAGGTTTTGACGAAGAGACAAGAAGGGTAAATCTTTCGATTAAGAAGCTTAAGACAGATCCTTTTGAGGAAAAAATAAAAAACTATCCAAAAGACAAAAAAGTAGCGGGGGTTGTAAAAGAAATAGGCCCCGCCGGAGTTTTTGTAGATTTGGGAGATGAAATAGAAGCGCTCATTAAAAAAGAAAAAATTCCACCCACCGTATCTTTTAAGACAGGCGATACAGTAGATGCCGTAGTCTCAGATATCGATAAAAAAAGAAGAAGGCTTATGCTCACACCTGTTCTTAAAGAAAAACCGCTTACCTACCGGTAAGCAACTAGCAACTAGCAATTAGCTACTAGCCACTAGTTGCTAGTCGCTAATATTAATTATGAAAGCGAAGCTTTCTTGGGTTTGTCAGGAGTGCGGATACGAATCGCCCAAGTTTTTGGGGAAGTGTCCTGAGTGCGGGGAATGGAATTCACTTCGCGAGTTTAAAGTTGAAAATCCAAAGTTAAAAATTGATTCGAAATTTGCTTCTTTATCTTCTGAAAAAACAAAATCGGCAAAAAAATTAAGCGAGATTTCTTATAGCGATAGGGACAGGATTTCTACGGGATACGAAGAGGTCGATAATGTTTTAGGAGGAGGTTTGGTAAGAGGAAGCGTGACTCTTCTTGCAGGAGATCCGGGAATAGGGAAGTCAACGCTTCTTCTTCAGATTGCCCTAAACTTATCTAGTTCAGATGGTTCTTTAAAGACTCGGCAAGCACATTTGAAGAATGACGCTCGTTTGGGTTTGGCAAAAAAACAAAGTTTGCCTCACTCGCTAAGTGAAAGCCTTTCTAAAGGTTTAAATCAAAAAAGCAAAAAAAATCAGGCGGCTTTCAGTTCATTCTCAGATGGCTTGCCTTCGTCTTCAATGGAAAATGAAAAATGGCAAATGGCAAATCATCGGGTGCTTTATATTTCGGGGGAGGAGTCTGAGGAACAGATTAAAATGCGGGCGATGAGACTTCAAAAAGATAAGGAAAGTGATTTATTTGTAGCCTCTCTCAACAATACAGACTCAGCTTTCAATATAATCGAAGAAGTAAAACCTGAAATGGTAATTGTTGATTCGATTCAGACAATGGAGTCGGAGAATCTTTCGGGGCTTTCAGGATCGGTCGGTCAGGTAAGATATGCTGCCCTCACCTTTATAAAAATAGCAAAGACCTTGGGAATACCCGTCATTTTGGTAGGGCATGTCACAAAAGAGGGGATGGTGGCAGGGCCTATGGTTTTGTCCCATATGGTTGATACTCTTTTGTTTTTTGAAGGCGAAAAATTCACCCAGACGAGGATTTTAAGAAGTCTTAAAAACAGATTCGGGCCTATTGATGAAGTTGGAATTTTTGCAATGGGAGAGTCTGGACTTGCTCAAGTAAAAGAGGTCGATCATCTTTTTATGTACCCTGATAATTTGAATACTCCCGGTTCTATTTTGACTGTAGCAATTGAAGGAACCCGTACTTTTCTTGTTGAAATACAGGCTCTAACGGTTTTTTCAAAATTCCCAATGCCAAGAAGGGTTGCAAACGGAATCGACGGAAGAAGGCTCGAGCTTCTAATTGCAGTTTTGCAAAAACAGGTGAGACTTCCGATAGACACAATGGATGTTTTTGTAAATATTGCAGGAGGATTTAGATTGTCCGACCCTGCGTCCGATTTGGCAGTATGTTTGTCGATATTTTCAAGCTTTAAAAGCATATCTCTTTCAAAAGTCGTAGCAATTTCAGAGGTCGGGCTCTTAGGGGAGTTAAGAAATGCTCAGTTCTTTGAAAAAAGGGTCAAGGAAGCCCAAAAATTAGGCTTTAAAAAGATTTTAAGCGGAAAAGCATATAAGACGTTGATGGATGTAATAAAAGCCGTAAATAGATAAATTTTAACTTATGGCAAAAAAGAAAAGACCAAAAAAAGAATCAAAAGAAGAAAAAGCAATGCGTCAGGCCTTTTCCCCAAGGTTTGTGGGGATTTTGGCTGATGAGGTTGCAAAAACCATGATAAAAAGACTCCCGCATTTTCGAAGACCCGCGAGGAAGAAAAAGACTCAGAAGATTGAAAACGCAATATTTTTGGACACATCGGCCATCATTGACGGAAGAATCTTTGACATAGTAAATCTTAGATTATTCTCGGGAACTTTTGTAGTCATAGAAAGTATACTTTTGGAGCTTAAACATATTGCGGATTCTCAAGATACTGTCAAAAGAGAAAGAGGACGAAAGGGTCTTGAGCTTTTGGAGAGATTAAAAAAGGCAAGAGGAATTAAATTTAAAGTAATTGAAGGGGAGGGAAACGGCAAATTAAAGGATCTAAAAGAGGTCGATGAAAAGCTAATTTATATTGCCAAGGCAACTCGGGGAAAAATTATTACCTGCGATTATAACTTAGAAAAAAAGGCAAATATCTCAGGTGTTGTTGCAATAAATATTAATACCTTAGCAACGCTTCTTAAGGTAAGGGCGGTTCCGGGGGAAGCTTTGCACATTCGGGTTTTACATAAAGGTAAAGATCCAACGCAGGGGGTTGGGTACCTTGATGATGGAACGATGATAGTTATCGACCAGGGAGCGGGGGATGTAGGGAAAGAATTGGATGTCTTGGTGTCAAGAGTAATTCAGACTACTGCGGGAAGAATTCTGTTTTCAAAAAAGATTAAGACTTAATCTTAAAGGAGGTAGGAATCCCTGCCCAAGACTCCTACCTCCTCTAAAACTGTAAATTTGCTTCAGAATTTTTTCTAAAAAAATCTAGCAATAACAAGAAAAACTATCGGTTTTAGCTTCGCTAATTTTTCTTGACAATAAGTCCTCTTTTTGTTTAATTATTTATCAGGTAATTAGTTTTATTTCCTGCCTAGGAACTAGTTACCGATCTTGCAAGAGCATTGCTTGTCGTACTGAAATTATCATTGAGAGTAACGAAAGCGATGCTCTTTTTTGGCCCGCCATAGGCGGATTTAGCAAAAATTTACAATTCTATAAAAGTGCTACCGGAACCGAAAGTCCACGTTTTATAAGAGCCTTAAATTGCTCCCTGCCTTGCTTTAAAAGCTGTTCCTGTTTGTAATCAGGAATTGATTTCTTATTCTCTTTCTTACCTTTAAAAAGTGTAAACTTCATAACAGAAATTATTTTATCACACCTTGTCAAGTCCTGTCAAACCTATAGCCTAAAAAAGTAAGAAAAAGTTCCAGACTTATAGTAAAAAGATGGGGTTTTAGGTTTTAAAATCAGTCCAATTTTTAAGTAATGGAAAAATGTGGATAACCTGTGTATGAGAGTTGTAAGACTTGATCTCTTCTTTTCTACCGAAAAAAGAAGCAAAAGCTCCTAACAAAGTTTCTTTGCACTTTTTTACAGAAAAAAGTACCAAAAACTGTCGCCACGTCTCCTCTCATGCTCTCAAAGTTTCGCTCATCTGTCGGAGCCTCTCCCCGTTAGGGGATCTCCTAACGACTCACTCAACTTCCCGTGCATTCGATACCGAAGTGGCGAATATATTAAAACCCGAAACTTACAAGCTCCCCGCGCTCCTTATTGCTAATTGCTAGTCGCTAGTCACTAGTTGCTAATTTTATGCTGATTTGACGATTGGGGCGAAAAAGGATCTGAAGGTTTTTAAAGGAGAACTATAATTATAAAGCGCCATAGATTTTAGCCAGAGCTTAAGAAATGATAACGGATTTCTTCGAAGGTCTTTAAAATACTCGTTGGGATGGTTTCTATGATAATGAAGAAAATTCTTCAAATTGGCAAACTTCCCGTAGGGCAGGAGCTTTAAAAAAATATCACTATAGATGAAAGGGTCTCCTTTAGGACTAAATTTAAGAAGGTCTTTTGGCAGAAGAGCTCTGTTTATCATAACAGTCTCAAACTGCATTGAAATTCCATGGAGTGGCGATTGATATATCTCTTGATTCTCAAGAGGAAACTTACTTTTCCCAATTCTCTTATCACTTCTTCCTATAAAATAACATTGGGCCCCCACGGCTGCAACATTAGGGTTTTCTTTTAGAAATAATAATTGTTTTTTTAATCTATCCTTAGCACTTATGTCCTCAGAATCCATAAAGGCTATATAGGTTCCTTTTGCCCTTGCCAAAAGCCTATTCAACGTCATTCCTATTCCATATCTTTTTACATTCCTTCTTACCTTAAACCTTTTATCTTTTTTGGCAAATTCTCGAAGAATTTTGTAAGAATTATCGCTTGAAAAGTCATCTATAGCCAAAATCTCCAAGTTTCTATAGCTTTGGGTCTTAATGCTTTTAAGGCTGGCATGAAGATGTTTAGCGGAATTGTGAACCGGAATAATAACTGAAATTAAAGGTTTATCGTCTTTCATAATTTGGAATTTGTTAAATTACGGGGCAATTATGTCATTTGGGGCAGTTTACCTCGCCATAGGCGGGATTTCATGATTTTGGTAGTTTATCAAACGGGTCACCATATGTCAACTTTTTAAAGTTTGGAGGTGGTTTTTATAAGCTCCTTCCTGCCTCTTCAAATGCTTAAGCAGAAGGGCTTGTTTGAAGAAAATCCTGCAAAAGTTTTTTCGCCTCTCCTACGGCTTGCGCATTGTTTCTCTGAGTTTCTCTTTCGGTTATGGTCATCTTTCCGTTTATAACTTCACTTTTCTCAACTGTGTATGTAATTCTTGGTTTTCTGCTGGCAGGAAATGCAGAATCCCACTTAGATTGAATAACAATTGATTCGTCTAAACGCGTTCCTGAAGGGACATTTCGATCAAATCTGTAAATTTTTATTTGTCTCCAATTCTGTTCGACGCTATAATCGCAGGCAAAATGCCATAATCCTACATGTCTTCCTACCTCAACTAATCTTGGATCATCATAAGACATGTCTAGTGGGTTTCCGTGAGAGTCAGCGCCAAGAAATACTTGGGCTGCATCAAACCGAAAATCAGGAGCCTCCATGAAGGCTTGGGAGAATTTTTGGGAGAGACTGTACGCATTAACTTCTATTTCTCTTCGTGATAAAGCTGCTTCAGATAGGGGAGTTTGAGATTGTTCTTTGCATCTGCCAGTCATAGACTAGGATTATAGCAAAATATATTTTAATGTCAAGGCAGGTTGATTTGGCGGGATCTTTTTAAGTTTTTAAGTAAAATAATTATTATTGTTCCGGCTGTAAGAATAAAGCCGAGGTATTGGAGATATTGGGGAAGATAAACAATAACAATAGATTTGCCATTTGCCATTTGCCATTTGCCATTTAGGTCCCAGCCGTTCGCCCAGTTGTTTACAAGTACATGGTTTTTAATTTCCTCCCCAAAAACAAAAGGAAAAACTGCGGCCATTAAACTTTTGACTTTTGAGTTTTGCCTGCTCGTCCTGAGCTTGTCGAATGGATTGCCATTTGCCATTGAATAGGCCGCCCAGCCTCTGTCATAAGCCTGAGAAAGAACCAAATAGGAATCTTGTTTTGGAGCTTCTGCTATATAGACAGACGGAGCTAGCTTTTCGGATTCGACCTCTATAATATTGGTATTTTTTTCTATCGGGTTTGTGTCCGTCAAAATCTTAATGTCTCGAATTAAACGTTCTGGGAAAGGATATAGGGAAATCTTTTCAATTGAAGCACTTGCCTTTTCCGATCCTACGGATTTTACGACGAAATGAAAACCGTAGCCCTTGAATACCTCCTCAGTCTTGGGGATCACAATTACATTTTCTTCTTTTTCTTTGGAAAGTTTTGTCTCAATTTCAGGCCTTTTTTGAAACGGATTATCCATATAGAAATTTACAGGAAGACCTGATTTATGTTTACTTTCTGCAAACAAAATATATTCTGCCTGATGAAAGAGGTTGTCTTTGTAGAAGGAGAGTTCAGATGATGAATTTCCTTGCGCCTCAAGAAAAGCCCTCTCTTTTTCTTTCTTAACGATTGAAACAGGGTTTTTATAAAGCTCAAAACCTCCGATGTTTCTCTTAAGATCATAATCCTGAGAGATTATATTATCCGATCCAAAGGAACCTTTTACCTTGTCTACTAC
Organism: uncultured Gammaproteobacteria bacterium; assembly: GCA_964408825.1. Classification (GTDB taxonomy): domain Bacteria; phylum Patescibacteriota; class Microgenomatia; order Levybacterales; family UBA12049; genus CAYPAU01. Next base: position 24,626 of record CAYPAU010000009.1, on the reverse strand, counting down.
TATTTTTACTTCACTAATTTCATTTTTTCCAAAGGGTATCAGAAAGGGTTGTTTGTCTGTACTTCTTGTGTCGATTAGAATATTCTCTCCGCGTGTTCCGTCGCCGACCCTGATGTTATTTGGGAAATCTTTTAAAAGGAAAGATTTAACAGTACCCCTTTTAAAGGGAACAGAGTAATTTATATCTGAAAAAGTAATGTACGAAACGTTTAGACTTGTTGAAATTTCTAAAGGTTTATCCTTGGCTTCAATTCTCTCCCCATTTATATAAAGTTTGGGATAAAGGGTAAATATGGTTATTTTGTTTCCCTCTGCCTTAACTTCAACAGGGATAAGAAAGCCAGAATCGTAAAATGAGGGGATTGAAAGGACGGAATTTGCCGCAAGCTTTGGATATTTTTTCTTTGAGATTAAAGTTATGGTTTCTTTATCTTCTACTGCCTCAAATTCATTATCTTCCTGAAGTTTCTCCATGTAAAGCGAAGGGAAAAGAAAAGACATTTTTGCAGATTTTTCAGCCGCGAGATAGTTCCCGAAAGTGCTATAGATTAGGTCTTCTTTTTGAAATTTCGGCACAGGATAAACCTCTGGAGGATTGTTAATGGCAAAAACGGGAGTTGAGTTTTGCGAAAGCTCGTATAAAATAAGCTTGCCGAATGTCTTTTTTGAAGATGCAAAATTGTTATCATCAAGAAATTTCAAGAGGCTGTCATAATTTATTCCATAGCGTGTTATTGAGTTAAGAACAGTGGTGTCAACGAGAATATATCTTAAATTATATTTGAGAATTAGATCCTTAAAGAGATCGGGGTTTGCGCTATTGACTGCATGGGACATTTCATTATAAAACTTTTCATTGAAATTGCTCCAGGGATCAAATGCGCGCTCGGTTATAGGATTTGGGATTCCATACCAGAGGAAGCCCGAGCCTCTTGCGCCCCAACTCCTGTACTGCCAGTTCCAGAAAGTATACATCGGAAAGATGGCAATTCTGCCATTATCTTTGTCTGAGAAATAAGAAAAAGCCTCTTTATAATAATTTGGAAGACTAAGACGAAGAAGGGGGGAAATAAACTGACCTTTAAATGCAGGATAGGAAAGATAGAGGATTATAAAAAATGAAACTAACCCTAGGACTATTTCTGCCCTTTTTATTTTGCTTGAGATAAAAATAAGCCCGTAAGTTAAGAATATTGAGAAGCAAAAGGCAAAAAGTATTACAAATTTAGTAAAAGGAAAACGAAGCGCTTCTCCTAAGACCGGGACTAACCCTCTTAAGATGCTGTTTACCTGTTCCAAAATTATGGTGTTATTTGCAAGGAAAACAAATGCAATAAGCATTGAAAGGGCATAAGGGTACAGAGCCTTATCTTTCTTTAAAACTACTCTTGATATACCGATTAGCGCTGTCAATGCAACAAGAGAGAACAAAATCTGATAGAGAGGGGAATTATAATGCTCCCACCACCGAAACATGAGAAGAACGTCTTTTCCCAAAGTCGTGTCAAATTCAATGGTATTTAGCATAAAGCCTTTCATCGAAATGGCACTTTTTAGATCTCCGTGTGCCCTATTTCGATAAAAAATCTCTTCAGATGAAAATTCATTTATTCTGGTATTTCTAATTACTGACTGGTTTGCGATCGCATTGAAGGAGTAGGGCAAAAGCCAGAAGGCATTTGCAAGAAGAACAGTAAGTAAAACGGCAAGTCCTACTTTAAAATTTTTAGTTTGCAGGATATGGAAAAAAACAAAAGAGAGAGGAAGGATAAGGAATGCAAAAAAGACAGTCGGGACAAAACCTTGGGAGGAGAAAAGAAGGGATGCTATAAAAAGAAACAGAAGATTTTTTTTGGAAGTTTCTCTTAAAGCTTTTATTATAAAAAGCGTAAGCCAGGGAAGGGCGGCAAAATGGACTGCAAAAACCTCAAGAGGCGTAAAATACACTTGAACTGTCCCAAGATTGAGCATGTAAAATAAGGCTCCGATAAAACAGAGAATCTTGACTTTTTTTTCCGACTGATTAAAAAGATAAGAGGAAAGGACAAAAAATCCGATACCGCCGATAAGATGAGTTGAGAAAATAAATGAATATCTTAACAGATTTTGAGGCAAGAAAAGGTCAAGTAAGAAAATATAAATTGTATGGAAAAGATTTGCGGCATGCGACATTCCATCGGGAATCCCAAGCCCACGGTAGTCCTGCCAGACACCAAAAAGGGAGCGTTTAAAATTTAAAAGTAAATTAAACTCGGGCATTACGTTGTCCCAGCCGATGAGATAAGCTCCCGGTCTATAATTTGTTACAAATAGGAAAACTTCAAGAAGGATAAGAAGGAAAATATAGACCATAAGTCAATTATACAGAAAAGGGCATATATTTCCTTAAGGATAGATTTGGAAATTGCGGCTTTATAATTCCCTTTGAAATAAGATATAAAGTTTTTGTGATCTTTTCGGGAAGAAAAAACAAGGTTACGGTTTGAACAGCACTTACTAAAATGTCTTTTAAGGTCGGTTTATAGCCAAAGCTTAAGACCATATTTAGCCTTACTCTTAAGGTATTTAAAAACTTCCCCTTTATATTCACAAATGTATCGTTTGAATCATGGATTCTATAGTAAACAAGCTTTTCTTTAAGATTTGCGAATTTGTGGCCTTGGCAAATGAGTTTAAAAAAAGTATTGTAGTCGTTATTTGCATTGTATTTAATTTGATAAAAGAATTTTTGGCCTTCTATAAGGCGCCTGAACATGGTTGAAGGATGAATCATAGGGTGAAACCTTAAGTAGCTTTTGTAAATAGCCATTGAAGTTTGGGGCTCAAGTTTTTCTCCCATAATGTTTCCTGTTTTGTCTATTACGAATGCATTTGAGCCTAAGAGGAAAACATCGGGATTTTTTTCAAGAAATCTGACCTGCTTCTCGATTCTCTCTGGGACAGAAATGTCATCCGCGTCCATTCTGGCAATATATTTGCCCTTGGCAATTTCAATTCCCAAATTGGCGCATGAGTCTCCTCCGCGGTTGAGATTTTTTTCAGTCCTTATGATTTTTATTCTTCGGGGAAATTTGTTTTCATATTTCTTTATCATTTCCCATGAGCCGTCGGTAGAGCAGTCGTCTATAATAATAAGCTCAAAGTTTTTATAAGTTTGACCTAAGATGCTGTCGATAGCCTGTCTAAGAAAAGGGACGGCATTATAAACAGGCATGATTACAGAAACCAAAGGCTTGGTTTCTGTAATTTTTAATTTTGAATTTTTCCCGCTGGTATTTTCCAGTCGGGATCCCGCCTTGGCGGTGATAATTTTCATATTTCTCTTTGTACTTTTGTATCGACAAAAGTACGAAAAACTCTTGTCACGCCTAGTCTCATGCTCTCAAAGTTTCGCTCACTTGTCTGGGTCCCAGTCCCGATTTAATCGGGACATCCCTTGACGTCTCACTCAACTTCTCATGCATTCGACGTACGGAGTGACAAATTGCTAATGAGTCCCTTTTCAAGCCACAAATCTCTTTATGGATTGGAAAGGGAAGGTATGCAGATAGCGAAGGATCAAATTGATCAGTCTTGGTATCACCGCAATTGGTGAAGCAAGAGAGAATCAAAATGATTCCTAAGCTGCGCTTTCGCGCTTGTGTAACCTCCCCGTGATGGGACGATCCGTGATTAAATCACGAGATATTTCGTTTGTCTCCTAACAAACGAACTTCAGCGTCCCTGATGGATCCGATGCCTTGGAGAGGGCGCATCTGGGTGGACTTCTTCCGGAGGAGGGGGGGCCTCGAAAGATTCCACGCGCCCTCAAGAGTAGGGGCATGTCTAGGTGGACTTTACCGATTCAGGCGGAGTTCCACTATGCCCCCGGATGTTGTCCGGCTACTGGGCGCGGCCCATGGAGATCAGGTCGGCGAGCGTCGTCTTGTTGTAGGACGAATTGTTGTAGCCGTCTTGGGCTGCCTGCTGGCATGATGCCGACCAGGCTGTGGCGTCGCCGCCTCCGTTGAAGCTAGCGAGATCGCCGGGTCCCAAGAGGACCGTGTACTCGACCGTCTGATCGTAGCCTGGCCAATTGGACCAGGTGTTGACCACGACGTAGCCTCCTTGGCCGCTAGGCGTCCAAGCCTGAGCCACCGGTTGGTGGATCTCGGTCACGCCATCGCAACCGGCTGCCGGAGCGGGTATTGCCGCGACCTGCGGTGGCTGGACTGCTGCCGTGCCGATCTGGGTCAGGCCGGAAGGCTGGAACAGACCAGTTGAGGTCCACTCAACGTAGCCCTTGTTATCGGCGTGTCCGGCCAAGCGGCGCTGTGTCGTCGCATTCGCGTCTTGCAGCATCTGCTGGTCGGTGCAACCGTCGAATTCCCACACGTGGCCCTTAAGGGGCTGAGTGAGAATGAACCGTCCGCCGTCTGCGGCCGAGGCAGGAAGGAAGGTTTCCTTCTCGCCCGGAGTGCCGTCGTCCCAGAACTGGACCCTGATGTGGCTTCCAGAAGTCGCCACCTCGGGAAGGTCCTGAAGCTGGTAGTCCTTGGTGGATCGGCATCCGCCACTGGTCGTCGTTCCGCCGCCTGCGGGTGCCTGCGTAGGCGCGGGCTGGTCGCCGTCCGTCGGGGTAGCCGGGTCTGCGACGCAGAGTCCGTCGGACTCATGCGTGCCGGATCCGCAAGCAAGCGTAGGCGTGTTGTCGCCGCCGCCGCCCCAGAAGACGTGCCACGCACCCACGACGTTGAGGAACAGCAGGAAAAGGACGACCAATACGGCCATCCCCACCAGGGCTCCAGCTATCCCCGCTACGATTCTTGCTGTGTTCACTTTGTTTCTCCTTTGGAACAGCGTCACCTTGCGGTATACGCATAGACTGGGTGGATAGTTGGTTTTTAACCGCTTAATCCCGTCAATATTCTATTGCAGTTAACGCTTTGCGCATCACCACCTTTCGTTTGAGATAGCCGCAATGGGTCTCATCGCTCTTCTAGGTCGCCAGATGCTTCAGTCGCTTTTGGCGGGCCTCGCTCCGAGTGGATCTCGAGGATCTGCTTCTCCGATCAGTTCAGCCTTGAGTCTTTTCCCCCTTTCGGCCGACATCAGAATGATGTAGGCGTACCCGATGGTTGCGCCGATGGTCAGGCCAAGCAGGAATTTCATTTCCGCTGCCTTCCCGGTTTCCTCAGGTGTCTCTTACCGTTCTTATGTCGTTGCTCCCTGCGTTCCCCCTTGGTTTGGCTGTTCTTCTTGGGTCGTTTGTGCATGCGGGATGCCACGTTACCTCCCTGTTTTAAGGGTCTGAACGATGGGTAGAGGTCTCGTCCGCCTGTTGCGCTTGCGCCGCCTGTGCTTTCTATTCAGTTGTCGTCGCCGTTTCTCTGTCACATTCTGCCCCTCCTTAATCGAAATATCCCAGGAATGCCAGCACTGAGAACGCGAAGAAAAGGCCGCTTCCCAGGACATAAAGGAGGATGACAATCTTATCCCTGTCCATAGGAGCTCCTTTCTCCACGTCGAACGTGACTTAGCTTGTGCGCGCCTTTCGTGAGTCTCTTTGTCGCGTCAGACGCGATTGGAAACTTACTCGAGCGAACACAAGCGGCTGGGTGGATTGGGCCTCACCTCCTTTCAGAGTCTCTCGCCTAAGGCGAGGCTAGGTAAGAATGTACACCAGGATAGCTATTAGGCCAGCTTCCAGGAATATCACGAGCATTCCTAGAAGTATGATGCCCATAGCACCTTCCGGTGTCCACTCGCCCAATCGACTTGTGTACCAGCTCACCCTGTTAAGGAATACGAGCATGGTTGCGATTAACACCAGAAACCCAACGAACATTACTACTACAGCCACTTTCAACCTCCTTTCACCCTCTTCGCTTTCGCGAAGGCTAGATAACACCTGCGAGACTGAGGGCGCCGATAATCTCTCCCACCGAGATGAGAAAAATAACAAACCATCCCCTCTCAGGCTGTCCAATTCGTCTTTCCACTAACCATGCCCAGATGCCTAGTGGCACCATAAGTACCATGATTAGAACTATTATGATGTTGGCTATGTCTGTTGCGGACATTTCGTCCTCTCTTTTACAATCGCACCTTTTGAGCGCGAAGGCTAGAGTACGAGATTGATTATGGCTGCCCAGATGACCAGGCCTATCGCTGCTACAATCCCCAGTTGTCGAAGGAGAGTTCCCAGAGGCCTTCTCATACCGAGAATCCAACCCTTGATCATCATCCATCCGATGACGTATGTTGCAGCAACAATGCCTGTTACAATCCAAAAAGCAGTTTCCATACGTCCCCTTTCTTTTACAATCGCGTTTTCGCGAAGGCTAGGCTCGTGCGGGCGCTTTGTCAGCCTCTTTCGAAGCAAAACCTAGTGCATGCACAAGCGCTAGAACTGGTTAAGCAGGGCGAGGCCGAGGACTATGCCGATACCGCTTGAGGCGATAGACATGCCCAGAGCCACTCGACCTACTTTTCTCCAGAATTGTCTTTCTTTCTCCGGATCGGCCAAGATTGCCCCGTAAACTACGAGAGCAACGGCCAAAACCAGTGAAGCTAAGACGGCCTGGTAGGGAAGTTGAAAGTCCATTATTGGACTCCTTTCATGGGTCGTATAAGTCGTATAAGACCTATACGTTTAAATTAATTCTGCATACCTTTTCAAAGAACGTTCTTTGAGAGAAAAAGTCTTGCGACAAATTCTTCAAAGCACTGCCTGTTTCGCATCCGCCTTCGCTAAAGCTCCGGTGGACAAGCAAAATACCCGCAAAATGGGTATAAGGCGAAAAAAGCTGAAGGAGTATATCAAATATTATAGGATATGTCAAGCTAAAAAGGGCTGGAAAGATAGGACGAATAAGTCGTGGAAAAAGATAGGTCGTATAAGACGTATAAGACAAAAAAAGAATAGGACATGCAAGACTTATATGTCGTATAATTAATTCGTGGAACGAATTAATAAAAACTACGGCGGTTATAGAAAACTTAAATCTTACGAGAACGCAACTATTATTTATGACTTAACAGTTCTCTTTTGCAGACGTTATATGTCTTATAAGACCAATAGGTCGTATAGGACTTATGATCAAATGGTTCAGGCGGCGCGTTCCGGAAAACAGAATATAGCAGAGGCATCTATGGTTTCCGCGACTTCCAAGAAAAGCGAACTAAAACTTTTGGGAGTTGCCCGGGCAAGTCTTGAAGAACTTCTCGCAGATTATGAGGACTTTTTAAGACAGAAAGAACTTAAGATCTGGGGGAAAGAATCGGCAGAAGCGCGGGGAGTGAGAGCTCTTGCCTATAAGTCGGATAGGACATATAAGACTTATATGTCGTATATGAGAAACCCACAAGAAGCGGCAAATTGCATACTTTGTCTTATTCATCAAACAAATTTTCTTCTCGACAGACAAATATCTGCGGTTGAAGAAGGTTTTATTAAGGAAGGCGGGTATACGGAGAAGCTCTTTCGAAAAAGAGCTTCCATCAGGAGATAAGTCGTATAAGACTTATAAGACGTATATGTCATATAATAGTATAGTATGAGCGATAAGAGCGAAAGAGTACTTTTGGAAGTAAAAACCTCCCGGACTTCGGAGGAGACGCCGGAGGCGATGGTCCAGTTCCTCTCAAGTCTTGTGTCCTTGAGAAAGAGGTTGTTGAATTTTATTCCCATCGCAATCCCCATAACTTTGGAAATCGGGGTACTGGATCAGACTATCCATTTCTATATCTCAATCCCTCAAACTCTAACAACTTTTATAGAATCACAGCTATCTTCTCAATATCCCAAGACGCTTTTCCTAAAAACCCGCGATCCTTTGCCTTCGGTTTTATCCGATGGTTTTCTTTCCTTAGGACAAATGAAAACGACATCGGGATTTCTTTATCCTTTAAGAACCTTTCGGGATTTTAAGGAAGTCGACCCGATGTCTTCTATGGTTTCGGTTTTGTCAAAAGCCAAGAAAGAGGACAAAATATGGCTTCAGGTTTTACTAATACCGATAGGTTCGGGATGGCAGAGGGCAGGGGAGAGGAAAATTTTGGATAAGAAAAAAGATTCCTCAGGCGCGGTTTTGCAAAATCCGTACGCTAAGGTAATTACGGAGAAGATAAAACTGAACGGTTTTAAAACAGCGATAAGAATTGCGGTTTCATCGCAGGAAAGAGTCAGGAGCAATCAGCTTCTCTATGAAATTGCAAACAGTTTCTCATCTTTTAATAATCCTTCGGGAAACAGTTTTCTTTTACGCCGTTGTTATCTCTGGCAGAGAAAAAGAATGATAAATGCTTTGATAAAAAGAAACAAAAGATTTGTCCCCGGAAGTCAGATTTTAAATGTTGAAGAGATTGCCACATTTTTCCATTTTCCAACTGCCAAATTCGCAACGCTTCACAATATCTCGTGGCACAAGACCATACTTTCAGAGCCTCCCGAGAACCTTCCTGTTGCCGAATATTTAACTTCGGAGGAAAAGGAAGAAACTAATTTTTTTGCCCAAACCCAGTTTAAAAATAAAATTACAAATTTTGGAATTAAATCGGAGGATCGAAGAAAACACTTTTATCTTATCGGAAAAACAGGTACGGGAAAATCAACTCTTATCGCAAACATGGCAATAAATGATTTCCGAAACCGCAAGGGGCTTTGCGTAATTGATCCTCACGGCGATCTTTGCGAGATACTCTTAAATTATATCCCGTCCTTTAGAGTCAATGACGTAGTTTATCTTGATCCTGCGGATAAAACGCATGCTTTTTCTCTAAATCCCTTGTCTGTTGATAATCCTGAGCAGAAGGAGCTTGTGGTTTCAGGAATCGTTGCAATTTTCCACAAACTCTACGGGCACACATGGGGGCCGCGGCTTGAATATATTTTGCGCAATGCCCTTTTATCGGTTATAAGTCTTCCGGATGCGACACTTCTTATGGTTCAGGATATTTTAACCGATGATAACTTCAGACACCGAGTTGTTGAGAGGATGACAGACAGGGTTCTTCGCAATTACTGGATAAATGAGTTTGAACAAATGCAACCAAGGCTTAAGAGCGAATCGATCTCTCCTATCTTAAATAAAGTAGGGCAGTTTACGTCGTCGCACTTGATGCGAAATATTATCAAAAATCCCAAGTCAACTGTTGATCTTGAAAAGATTATGAATGAGGGAAAAATTTTGATTTTGAATTTATCACAAGGAAGAATCGGCGAGGACAACGCGGCACTTTTGGGAGCAATGACAATTACAAAGATCCAGCTTGCCGCAATGAACAGAGTTTCAGTGCCGGAGGAGAAAAGGCGGGATTTTTATCTTTATGTTGATGAGTTTCAGAATTTCGCGACAACCAGTTTTATCAAGATCTTATCTGAAGCGCGAAAATACAGGCTCAATTTAATTCTGGCCAATCAATATACTTCTCAGGTTCCAGAAGATGTAAGAGCGGCAATCTTTGGAAATGTCGGGACCATGATGTCGTTTCTGATAGGTGCTCAGGATTCTGCGTATATCGGAAAAGAATTCGGAGAAAGATTTAAGGCAGAGGATTTACTTTTGCTCGGCAACTTTCAGGCAGTTATAAAGCTTGCGGTTGACGGAATCACCCAGTCGCCGTTTTTATGTACCACACTTCCTCTTCCACGAAGCGTTACACAAAATAGAGAAAAGGTTATAAGAGTATCAAGGGAAAAGTATACGAAGCCAGTATAACTGGATTTGCCATTTTATTATTTGCCATTTTCCATTGATTTTAAAATTTAAAAATTGTCAAATTAACAAATAAATGACAAATGGAAAATTGAAGAATGGAAAATATCTTACTTTGAGGTTTTTTTTCTGAGGAAGAATCCGAGTGCACCTCCTGGAATAAGCCCGATTAGAGGAAGCATTTCAGGACCAGTTGGAGGTGTAGTTACAACTTGTGGCGCCGGGAAAACTTTGAGTCCGCCTTTTGTAACTCCGAGCACCGGCTTCTCAATACAAAACTGTGAATTGTCTGAGCTTTGCATGCTATCAGCTGTTGCCAAAACCTGATTTACGACACAAGTAATACCCTGATCTGCCGGAAGACTTCCGGAGTCGGCAACTTTTGCCTGTATATCGAAGGTTTGAGACTGGCCCGCGCCAAGATTCACAACTTCAAAGGTAAGAACTTTGGTATTTGAATCAAAACTCCCCGGACCCGATACGAATGTAACAAAGTTGGGAAGAGTATCTTTCACGGTTGCTTTTGAAATATTTCCTGAACCGGTGTTGGTGACTGTAATTTTAAAAGTTACAGTTGAGGAAGGTTCGTATTTAGGGTCATTAACGGAAAGATTGTCAACGAAAGCTCCGCTTTGAGGATTCTTAACGGTTTTATTTACTAGAAGATTGCCGACCTGAACACATGTTTGTCCACCACCATAAATTGGTTGACAGACAGTATCAGCAAAAGATTTTTGAGAAACTGCAAACAGCGCAAAAAATGCGACTGCAAAAATTGAAAGAAAAATCTTATTCATATTTCGACTTTGCTCAATATGACCCTGAGTATCGAAGGGTCATGATTCAATCTAAAAAAAAAGATACTGACTAAATAAGCAGTATCTTAAGATGCAAAGGATATTAACACATAATATAGGCCTTGTCAAGGGGGCAAAATTAGGCAAAATATTTGCTGAGGTCGCTTACGAAAATTTGCGTGTTCACAACGCGGATAAAGTTTGTACACAGACAAAAAGGTTAATGGCGCGAATGCTCACAGCGAAAATTTTGCAAGCTCCCCGCAAATATTTTGCTTCTTGACAAGCGGATTTTCTTGTGTTGTAATACACTTGTTCTGATTCTTCAGAAATTCCCGCATGGACCGACTACAGCTTTCCGACTACAGTCTACGGTAAATGCGTGATACCAATTGAATATATTTATCATTCCCATAATTCATAATTCATAAATCTGTTCAGTATGGCTTATACAAGAAAAACAAAGACAAAAAAGACTTTAGAAGATTTAGTAGGGCAAGCTCCTGAGGAGCCCGCGGAGAAAGTTCTGATGGAAAAGCCTCAAGAAAGTCTTCCTTTGCAACCTTATCACCCTCGCTCAACAGAGGATATGGCTTTGACACAACCGGTCTCGGGAATTTTGGATATTCAACCCGAGGGACACGGATTCTTGCGACCCAGGTTCACGCCTTCGATGAATGATGTATATATTTCTCAGTCTCAAATAAGAAGATTCATGCTTCGATCCGGCGATTTGGTGGAAGGGCAGGGCAGACCGCCTAAGGATACGGAGCGGTATTTCGGACTATTAAAAGTTGAGAGGGTAAACGGCATAGATGCGGAAGAGTCTCTAAGACGTTCTTATTTCGATGACCTAACTCCCATATATCCTAAGAAACAAATTACTCTTGCGACCGGAAAATTTCCTCTTTCAACAAGAATAATGGATTTAGTCGCTCCTATCGGCTTTGGACAAAGGGGAATGATTGTTTCTCCGCCTAAGGCCGGAAAGACCACAATTCTTAAGGAAATAGCTGCGGGGATTTCCCAGAATTTTCCAAAGACCCATCTTATGGCAGCTTTAATTGGTGAGCGGCCGGAGGAGGTAACAGACATATCTGCCTCGGTTAAGGGTGACGTTGTTGCTTCCAATTTTGATGAACCGCCGGAGAAACAGACTAAGGTCGCGGAAATTACTTTGGATCGGGCAAAAAGACTCGTTGAACAGGGAAAAGATGTAATCATACTTCTTGACTCGATCACAAGACTTGCCCGCGCCTATAATCTTTCGGTTGCGCCATCTGGAAGGACCCTATCTGGAGGATTTGACCCGGCTGCTCTCTGGCCCGCCAAAAGGTTTTTTGGGGCTGCCCGTAACTGCAAAGACGGAGGATCGCTTACTATTATAGGAACTGCTCTTGTCGAAACAGGTTCCCGAATGGATGATCTTATTTATGAAGAGTTTAAAGGAACCGGAAATATGGAACTTCATTTGGACAGAAGACTGTCCGATAAAAGAATATTTCCGAGTATTGATGTTGAGAGATCGGGTACAAGACAGGAAGAACTTTTACTTTCAGAACCTGAACTTAAGAAAGTAGTTACAATGAGAAGAATGCTTGACATGCTTTCCCCTGAGGAAAGAACAGCTGTTTTGGTCGAAAGGTTATCTAAGACAGAAACCAACGAAGAATTCCTCAATTCGCTGGGAAAAGGATAAGCTTTCTTTGTACTTTTGTATCGACAAAAGTACCAAAAGCTCTCGCCACGCCTTGTTTCATGCTTTCGAAGTTAAGCTCACTCCTCGGGTGATTTCACCCCCTCCTCAACCCCGATTAAATCGGGGTGAGGAATCCCCCTGAGTCGTTCGCTTAACTTATCATGTATTCAACTGCGGAGTGGCGATTTAAATACATATTTTTACTTGGCTTTCAGTTCATTCTCAAATGACTTGCTTTCGTCTCTGTTTATCGATTGTTAGATGTTGGGAATCAGGAGTTGGAAGTTAATTTTGATTTGACATGAACCCTGTCTTTCTGTTAATCTTTTAAGTTGTCCCATATGCGAAAGCACCCAATCTCCCAGATTATAACAGTTTTTCTTAAATTTTGGTCCGATTTCTCATCTTTTCTCTCTTTTTTTTATTCGTATATAAGAAAAAAAATTATTTCGGGATCTGGAATATTTGAGAATTATAAAAATTCCATAGTCAGGCTTTTTATGATGAAAAGGGGTCGGTACAGCCGGTCTTTTTTGCACTTGGCGGTAATGGCGGTCTTGGGCATTGGAGTCTTACTCGCCCCATTTTTAACCAGCACTTATCCTGTCTTTTCAAACAATTCCTCAACCTACGCCTTAGACTCTCCCTCCCAAAACCAGTCCATCATAATAGACGAGGATGTACTTAAAACGGAAATTTCTCAAAAGCCAAGGGACAAAATAATAACATATAAGGTTGAAAGAGGAGATACCATATCTACAATAGCAAGGAAATTTGGAGTTTCGGAGGACACGGTAAGATGGGCAAATAATCTTACGAATGACAATATCGGAATTGGAGACGGACTTGAAATACTTCCTGTTTCGGGAATGGCACACAAGGTCCAATCCGGTGATACAGTTTATTCTATTGCGAAAAGGTATGATACGGAAGCTCAGAAGATAGTAGATTTTCCATTCAATGACTTTGCCAATCCTCAGACTTTTTCCCTTGTCATTGGGCAGATATTAATAGTTCCTGATGGAGTAAAGCCTTCGGCGATACCAAGTACGCCAAGACGACAGACATTTATTGCTCAAGGTCCGGTTTCCGTCTCCTCGGCCGGTTTTACATGGCCCCTCCGCGGTGTTATAAGTCAGTTTGCCACTTGGTATCATATGGCAATTGATATTTTATCTCCGATTGGTACACCAATTGTTGCCGCAAGCAATGGTACTGTTTCAAAAATAGTTCTCGGGAGCTGGGACGGCGGGTACGGAAACAATCTGTATATAGATGATGGGGCGGGAACAGTTACTCATTATGCCCATATGTCAGGAGTCAATGTCGGGATCGGGGACGAGGTTGTCGCTGGGAAAACTGTTATAGGATGGGTAGGTATGACAGGAAGAACTACAGGATCCCACGTACATTTTGAAATCATTAAAAACGGAGTCCTGGTTAATCCACTCCCTTATCTTCAGTAGAACTACTAACGATTAACAGTTAACAAGTAACAATAGTTTAGGGATCGGAAGAGGTTCTCTTCGACTTCTTCGCTCAGGGTAAACTTCTCATTTCTTAAAATCATTTCTTCACGCGTTTGCTTGCACTGAGCAAGCGGAGAGCGCCGAAGTGTGGACCGGAAGAGATTCGAACTCTCAACCCCCTCCATGCCATGGAGGTGCGCTACCGTTACGCCACCGGCCCCAGTTTATAATAACCTTTTGTTCCTAAAGGCAAATCCTGATGAACTTTTTAAATATTTTTCAAAATTCATTGGAGCACACTTCTTTCTTCTCGCTTTTCTGTGGCTGCGCCACGCGAAGCTCGAAGAGCGAAGTGTGGTGGACTTGCCGAGAATCGAACTCGGAATAGTACATTGCGAATGTACCGGTATACCATTTACCTACAAGCCCAAATGTTCAAGCTAATTTTAGCATAATTCAGAAACTTAGGTAAATTATTCCTTGGGAGTTGGGGTTGGGGACCCCGAGGGAGCAGGGATCTTAACAGGTGGGTTTTGTGGAGGGAGCTGAGTCTCCGGTTGATTTATGCCAAGCGGTTCCTCAGAACCCGGATTGGGCCCCTGCTCCACTGTTCCTGCTATTCTCTTTTTAAGAGCATCAATTTCCTGATTAATTCTATCAAGATTTGGCTTGTCATTTGCAACGATTCTTTGAACGACCTCATACTGCGCAAGAGCACCGTTTAAATCTCCTTTCTCCTGAAGAGCGTGCCCTAAGTTATAATAAGCATTTGCAAGGTCGGGTTTTAAAGCAACCGCTATTTGAAATTGTCTTATGGCTTCATCCCACTGTGTAAGCTGGTAGTAAATTCCTCCAAGATTTATGTATTCCTGAGGATTATTGGGGTCAAGTACAATTGCCTGCTGATTTGAGATAAGCGCAAACTGATCTGCATTTTGCCCAAATCCGATGAGACTTCTGTAGATAGATGCAAGATTCTGCCAGTTAAGCATAGTCTGGGGGGCGTATGTAACGGCTGCCCTGCCACTGTTTATAGATTGTTGAATAAGGGTTAGTATCGTCTGCTGTGTCTGAGAACTTGGCGATGACCCCTGAGGCTGTGCAGATGCAAGAGAATTTGCCAACGCTAAGTTTGTCTGAGAAAAAATTCTGTAGTAGGCGTCGCGGTAGGGAAACATAGATATTGAGTCGACCTGTTTCTGATATGTGAGAGATCCGTTATTTTGGGATGCCGCAATGAGTGATTGTTGGAAAGTTACATCAGAGATTACATATTTTCCACCGAAATAAACTATAACCCCTGTGATGATTGCAATTGCCACAAAGATTATTGCAGGAAGAGCCGTGCTTTTTTGTCTTGAGATTGTCGGATCAAATGAAATAAGACCCTTCTTAAGCGCAACAAGCTGAAGCTCAACATCCTGAAAGCCTTCGGAGTGTGTTTTCGATGAGTCTCCTCTTAAAGATGAGACAAGTCCAAGAAGAACAAAAAATAGGGCAAGAATCGAGAATGAGAAGGGAAGAAGAATAGCACTTGCTACTGCAATAAAAGTCAGACTTAGGACGAACTTATTTTTTAAGATTTTAAATAATAGAAAAATAAGCGTAAGAGCCCCTAGGATTCCAGTTGTTGCCAAAAGTTCAAGTAGAAAACTTGAAGATCTAAAAAAGGTAAGATTCCAAAGATTATTATTTTGATTAATTGACGGCTGTTTGAAGCGAGTAAAATCCGTTATAAAAGTGCCATATCCTGAGCCAAACAAAAATCCCTTAAGAACCCTTCCGGTATCTTGGGATATTGCTGCAAAACCTGTCTGAAAACCTGTTTCATAAGGAAGCATGAGAAGTCCTCCTGATGAGGAAGGTGTTTTAAAAAGCAGAAACATCGAAACAAGAAGTCCTATTACTATTCCTGCTAAACCTACTCCAAAAACTGCTGCAATGCTTTTCTTTATTCCTTCGTGTCCGGACATTGTTTCTGAGGCTTCCGCCCCTTTCCTTACAAATTTTAAGGCAGGTTTTGCAAGATAGAAGACTAAAGGCAAAATAAGAGCTAAATATAAGGCTTGATCAAGAAGAGAGCCTAAGGGGGTAAAGGTTTGAGATTTAGAAAAAGCAAAAGGAAGTAGATAGATTTTAAAGAAACTAAGAATCCCAAGTATGGAAACCAAAACTCCTCCTGTGGCAAGAGCCGTAGCAAGAAGGAGCGATTCATTTCTGCCTTTTGCCGTATTTACGATTGCAAAAAAGGATAAAACGGCAAAGAGAAAAGGGACGAAGGATATTAAAGAATCAGCCCTGTTTACGGCAAAGACAGAGGAGGCGAGTACAACAGCAGTAAGAATAAAGATGGGAAGGTCAAACGGAGTTCTTCTTATTACAACTTGCCCGTTTATCAAAGATTTCAATCCAAACAAAAATATTACAAGAAGAACAACTGCCCCGAATATTATTTGCTTAGGAAGGGTATAGAAATCTGTAGTGATTGTAAGCATAGAGATGGGGAAGATAAGAAGAAGGATTCCCAGAAGGTATAAAGAAAAATTGTCAAGGTTTGAATAAAATTCTTTTTTTGATTCCATGTTTCTAATCTATCAACAATATTTATACCATGTCAAGATAGAAAGTAATTTCAATAACAATCGAACAATCCAACATTTAACAATTTGATAACTTCTAGTTTATAATGATCCAGTTAAATGAAATTTCTTTTGCAAGTTGTGTTCCTATCCCAATAGTAAATGATACTCCGGGAACTTGTCTAAGCAGAAAAAGCCCTAGGTTTCCCGTATCAGTTCTTGGGGTGACATAGATAAGCGATTTTTCAGTGACCAATGAATTTCTAATGGTAATCTCTTTCTGATAGGCAGATATCGTTGCTATTCCGGCAGATCCTGTGGCGATAACCTCTGTCGGTGATATAGCAAAAGCAGGTTTTATGAAGGGAAGATTAATTTTATTAAAATATGCCCCCCCCGATGCCCTAAGGTCTCCTGATTGGTTTAAAGACAAGAGGGCAGAACCGGTTCCATTTTTGACCACAAAATTAGCATTATAGTCACCCCCTATATTAATAGTAATGTCTTGGTCGGGGAGAGGTGAAATTATGTTTGTAGACAAAACACCTTTTATGGAAACATCTTTTGAGAATGTCGCATTTCCATCGAACTTTACATTGCCATCTGTATCAATATATATAAGGCCTGCCATTATTGATATTCCTCCTTGCCGGAGTGGTTGAAGTTCAAGGTCCACTCCAAGTACATTTATTGAATTGCCTGCCAAAACCAGACTGTTGTCAATTTTAAGCTGTCCAAAGATCGAAAGGTCTGCAAATGTTGATGGACTTTGGGAAACCAAACCTTCAACAAAGTTCCCCGTTAGAGCCCTTAAGTTATTTGCATAAACTAAATCTGCCGAGGAGGAGGAAAGATCGATATAATTATTAATAACTTCGGCCTCTTTGAATCCTTCGATGGTATCTGCGATAATTTTTCCTGCTCTTAAAGTCCCTGAGACAGAAGCGTTATCCGAATTTAAGTTTTGGGAATTGATCTCGTTTGCGATTAATCTTCCCGAAAGGCTCGCGCCCTCATCATCGACTTTTAGAATACTGCTTCCTGTTGAGTTTGCTATGGTAAAGGACGAACCTTGAGGAAGTTTGACAGTAAGATTTTTACTAGGTAGAGGACTAATAAGATTTGTCCTAACCTCGTCCGCCTCCACTATCGGCGAGTTTATTTCTGTTTGGTTATTTATAAGACGGGCAATGTAGTCCTTAATATTCTCTCCTCCGATTTTTATAGTGTTAGCTTCAATTGAACCTGTTATAATCTTTTGAGCATCTATGAATCCCGCAGTTAAATTTCCAATTATTGCAGTTTGAAATGATTCTACTTTTAAAATTGCCTGATTCAGCTCGTCTGAGAGCTCATAAAAACCTTCCCCACTCTGTCTTATCGCTATATTTTTAATCTGAGTACCTTTCTCAAGAAAACTTGGTTCGTAATGTGAAACATTTAAAAGAACATATATTTTGCCCTGACAAATTTTCCCGGAATTATTTTGGATAAGCCCAAAATTCTCCTGAGGGTCAAAGCAGTCAGAAGAGTCAAACTTGTTAAGCGCTCTTCCCACAATTCTTCCTTCTCTGGTGGCTTTTGCGGAAACACCCGGTATTATAGAAGAGGTGAGCGGGTCTCCGGCTTTTATGTCTCCCGATATATTTGATACCCGAGCTAAAACTTGCCCTGAAAGGCCTACTGCTATTGATTGATCTTCGAGATTCTCTCCTCCAAGGAATGTAGGATTTTCCGAAGTTATACCTATGATATTTTGATTATCCAATATGCAGGGACGGACTATTCCTTCTTCGGTAAGACAGACAACCGAACCATACACTATTTTCTCTCTTTCGTCTTTTCTGAGATATTCTGCAAAATCTGCGACTCCGTTTCCCTGAAAAGTTACGCCGGAAGCTCCGTTGCCTTTTATCAGTCCTACGATTCCCCTGCCGGATTGTTCAAAAGTTACCCATTTATTATTGATGTCAGTATTTGATGACGTATTTCCGAGTTTTATCGCAAGTCCTGACGCCGTATTGCTTGTGCTCGTGTTAAATATCTGTGCGGCTGAGGTTGCGGATTTAGAATCCTGAACATCGAGTTTAAAATTAGGAAAGTTTGTTCCTATCCCTGCATTGGCATTCGTTTGGTCCCATAAGGTTATTAAGTCGGGAAGGGCGGACCACGAAAGATTGCCCGAGCCATTTGTTTTAAGAAAATATCCGTCAGTCTGGCTCTCGGGCCACGTATAGGTAATTCCGCCGAAAGTGGTAGTGGCAGATTCACTGGCGAGTACTATATTTCCGGTAAGTCTTAGATTGCCCGAGGAAGAAATATTATTTAAAGAAGAAAAAAATTCTATATCTCCGGTTGATGTTGGTTGAAGGGTCAGTCTTCCTTCGCCCGATGTTCCTATGGACAAATTTGAATCAAGCTCCGTTGAGAAAATGTTCGGGTTATTTCCCGAAAGATTTAAATCTCCAGCTAGGGTTGTTGAACCAAACGCATCCACGGTGAATTTGGCAATCCCGCTTAAGGAGGCGCTAATCAGGGGTCCTATATCGTTTTGGTTGATAGTAAAGGCCGATTGACCACTTGAGGTAGCCAATATACTTACATTATCATCGAATTCCACACTGCCAAGTGCAGATAGTATATTGTTATTGTTTGATGTATTTTGAATTGGTTTTTGAATGTCGATTATGCCCAAGCCATCGGGAGAGATCTCTATGTTGGTATTTGTGCCTGAAACAGTTGTTAATGTTAGTTTATTTCCCGAAAGGATAAGCTCGCCGTATAAAGCCTCAAGAGTGTGTGATGCCTCTCCTCCTATTAAGAGATTTCCCGTTGAATCCAAGGCTAAGACGGCATTTGTATAATTATTTAAATTTGCTATTCCCATATTCTCAAGCGTCTGTGCATTCTGTGCGTATCCTACTTGGGCAAGTTGTTGTCGGGGCCTAAGCTCCTCCTGTTTTCCTACAGACATTCCGAGCCAGAGAGAGGGATAGATCTGGAAAATGTACGGCGGAATAAGTTTTGTTTGCCCGATGACCACATTAAAGACACCATCTTCATCGGGGTTAACCCTATCTACCTCTTCCCACAGAAGCGATGAGCCGGATGCCTCCTTGTCATCGTAAATAGCAAATCTCACATCAGAAGGGGAGGTTATGGGATTGCCGGAAGAATCGAGAAGTCTCTGTTTAATAGATAAAACCCTCGGAGGCGGATTTATCGAAGTTCCCAAGACAGAAGTATATCCTCCTAGCGTATTTTGGTATATGATAAGCCCTATAATCGTCATTACTACCACAAAAATTGCAAAGTGGATGTAGTGAACGATTGGATATGAATGATATCTTAAATACCATTTTGGTCTATTAAATCTTATCATATAGATAATTTTTTGAGGGAAAGAGAGATGTTTTAGGGAGACACTTAGCGGATCGTAAAAGGATTTGCTAATATTTGAAATTTTCAAGGGATCTTGAATTCGCGGGATTTTCGTGACATTTGCTCTGAAAATTTTTTCCTTGTCCTCAAAGAAAAAGTCGGCGAAGCTTAAACTATCTACCATCTTGTCAAGAAGCTTATCTAGATCTCGGAGGACTCTTTGAAAGAGTCGAAAAGGCGGTATTCCTGAATACTTAAGTTCTGAAGCAAGATCAATATCCCCCTTGGGGGCAGACTCTATATTCTTAAGCGTAATTAAGGGTTGGCGCGGTTGGGGCAGGTCGTTGGCTCTCTTTAGAAAATTACCGGTAATCCTTTTTTCAGAATAAGCCCATTCTACGAATTTTCGTATCGAGGACAGTTTTCTATTTATAGAGAGGGGAGAAAGATTAAGTGTTTTTAGCCTTTCCTTATATTCATCTACCAGTTTTTTATCTAGTCTCTCGTACATATTCTTTTTCAAAAGCCACGGGGCCTCGGGCAGTATAACTTTATCTGCCCATTTGAGAAATTGCTTTATATCCCCCAAATAATTTTTAATAGAGGAGGCAGAGACCCCCCCTATAAATAAATAGTTTTTTATCTTTCTAAGATCTTCATTTTCCTCATCGCCTTTTTTGCCAGGAATATCAAGGGGGTTTAATGTTAAATAACCGTGCTCTTTAAGATAATGTGCGAATTTTCTGATCGTTGAGAGTTTTCTTTTAAGAGAGGAGTATGCCATTTTGGGGGAATTCTGTAGTTTAAAATTTTCGATTACCGACTGGTCAAGATTTTCAGGGGTAAATTCTGAAAGGTAACAAAGCTTATACCAGTTTAAAAAGAACCTAAGGTCTGAGAGATAATTTTTTAAAGTTACTCTGGTAACCCCTTGAGTCTCAAGAAAGCTTTTAAATTCTTGTATAAATCCCATTTTATTAACTTAAGCAAATTCTGTGAAAAATCAACTTTAGCCTCAAGATTATACGGTTTATACTGCTTATAAACTGAATATAATAAGTCTTATTTAAGAATAGAGTGAAAATTAACATCTTGTCAATATCCTAGAGTAAGGCAAAAATGATATAAAAGTATATCGTTTGTTGGAGTAAAGATAAAGGTCTATAGTATGTAAAAAAGGACGAAAATTATATGAAAATATAAAAATTGGCATATTTTCTATTTTTATTCGTATTTCAATGTTGTCTTTTATACAATCAATCTATAACAATCTATTGCATAGGGCCAAAAAGTTTCCCTGATGTCATTTGTTATAGTCTTTGGAAAAATGCTTCCGCGAACTTGTTGAGAGTTTTTATAAGCCCTAATTTGCTAACTTTCTTTCCGGATTACTTCTCGGTTTTATTAAAACTAGAGGTTAAAACTTGGCAGAGATTTTATACAAGTGATAAATATTTTGGATCCGTTTTTTGGCTTGTTCTTTTGGGCTATTTTAAAAGATAAGACTATTTATGAATTTTGGGAGACTTTGAGAGAACAAATTATTACCTTCTTTTTCTTATTTTAATATAAATAACCAGAATCAGCAACAGTACTGCGCTTGTAAGGATAGTTTTTCTTCCCGGCATAATCATTATTAGTAGATTTTTAGAGGTTAAAACAGGTTTGTTTGAGGACGAAAACTCAAGTGTAGCCTTATAAGGCCCAAAGAGATATTCCTTCTTAGACTCGATTTTCTTTGATTTTCCCGTTAGATTTCTTGAAGAATTTGCCAGAAGATTAATCTCCTCAATCTCAATAACTTCTATAGTTTTTCCAAAAATATTTTTTATCCTAATCCGAGGATGGATTGTCATAAAATTTCTGCCCGAGTTTTCTATTTCTCCCTCAAATTTTAGCTTGCCTTCCTGCGCAAACAAGTCAGATGAAAAATTTATTACGCTAACTTGGGAATCATCTCCTACGCTAAGGAGAATATTTGAGGCCATACCTGTTCGTACAGCCGAGTAACTATTCTCCGATTTATTTTTAGAAACAGTAAGGAAAACAACCGAGAAATAGAAATCCTGATTTTTCGCCTTATTATCGATTTTTATATTTAAAGTAAGGTTTCTCTCTTGTCCGGGGGAAAGGACCATATTTGATATATTTTGATTACCTTCTAAAACCCTAACGTTCTTTAATATCGAGGAATTTTCGGGCGTATAATCTTTGTATAAAATGAAATTTACTCTTCCGTCCTCTTCTTTGAAAGGTCTAAAGCTGATCTGAACCTCCGTAGCTTCGGAAGCTAAATTCTTTATCTTTATAGAAGCACTCAGCTCTTGTCCTGCGTTCGCTTTTATTTTTATTATCGGAGGAAAGACTCCTAGTCCTTCTGCATGTGCCTTAAAAGGAGAAGACAAAAAAAATATTGCCAAGAGAGTTATGCCTACACTTAAAACAATTTTATTCATTACAGATTTGGAACAAGTATATAATTTATCGTGTTTGAATATATGGAATTTTCCTGGGAAGAAGAGATATTTAACTTAAAGATTATTTTTCCTTCATCTATGGCTCCTTTATCATTTTCTTTATCATTTTTAAGTACCGGCTCGTATTTCTCTCCCTTTGACTCATCCGAAAATTTTCTGAACAGATTACTTTCTTCTTCAAGGCAAGGCTTACCTTTTATGTTTTCACATCCGAAACCTAAGCCATATGTCAGACTATCTTCCCAGTAAGCAGAAATAGACTGTGAACATAGGCCCCTATCGCATGAAGTATCCGGAATAAGATTAATAAAAGATGGATCTGAAAGGGAATGATCCTCGTATGCCAACACCGAATATCCGTGAGTCGATCCTGCATCGATCTTAAGCTTTAAATCTCTTACTACAGGATTTGTAGGGTAGAGCCTGCCGTAATCCATTAAAGAGGTAGAGGAATGAATGGAATAAAAATCTTCGCTTAATATATCTTCAAAGCCTAAGACGACCTGATAATTTTCCCCTTGGATTACTCTTTGATTCTCAGAATTTTCAACGGGTGCAATAGGGCGATATGTCTTTTGTTCTATTTCCGAAGTCTCAATTATATATTCATTATTGGAATAAGTTTGTGCATTGGTCTGGTTTTGGTTTAGGAAAAAAATAATCAAAGATAGAAAAACAAGCTGAAGGAGTTTGTTCCGGAAAGGCAGCTTCATAATAGAATCGTATAGAATCTAAGCCTAAAAAGCAAGAAATTTACTTAGATTTTCCTTATTGCAAAAGCATAACCTTTTGTGCTATAGAACTAGATTATGGGAGTTAAACTTGAGACAGCAGTTGAAAGAAGAGACCGGCTTGAGGGATATGTCCCTAGCATAGTTGATATTCCCATTAATGGGGAGGCAGTCCTTGTTAATGAGGGAGAATTTTGTCTTAAGGCCTCGGGGGATTTAGATAACGAACAACAGATAAACAAATTGACGATTCTTAGAAGAGGAAAACAGCCGGCGGTAATACAAGGGAGAAAAGGCAATGTCACTCTTACTAATGCACAAAATCTTAATGTAAGACCGGAGGAATTACTCAGTCTTACATTTGGTCAATATTCTCTTCGGATTAAAGATCCCCAAGCTCCCTCATCGATAACAGTTGAGGTTCGATCATTCGACAGAAAACCATTTTTCTTCTCCAGCTTTAATTTAGATAAGTTAAAGCTGGGAGATGGTAAAAACAACCAGTTAAGCGAAGTGGCGAAAGAAAGATAGAAGATGGGGTTGAGAGTGGAACAATAGAAACAGGGATAGACCTTCAATATAATGGAGACGCAATGGTTGTAGATAGTTTATTTGGTATTCTTTCAAGAAAAAGAAAGATGAGAGAGAGAAGCTCAGAAAAAGTCATAGTTATTGTCCGTCAATTCGGGGTCCCATTAGAAGTTACAGAAAGAGGACGTATTAGGTATAAGGACGGACAGACAAACGGAGAAACAGGCGTGATTAAGGTAAGGCAAAGCCGATTCGAGAAATTTGAAATTCCCGGGTATAGAGTTGTGATGGATCAAAGGAATCCAAATGAAGTAAGATTAAGGATTATATCGGATAATAGGCCAATCATTGAAGCTGTCCAGCCCGAAAAAGTTAGTGACCTTTTGGTGAGTCGGGCACAAGACCCGCAAGTAGTCCGGAAATTACGAAGTACAGCCGCATAAATATAACCTGGATTAAGATTTGCTTCTGGAAAAAATCCTTAGTTTGTGCTATAAATAGCATCCATGAAAGAGAAATTATCAGATAAAGCAAAAAAATTAATTTTCTGCTAAAAAGAATCTCTATGTCTGGGGGACCGGAAAAAAGGGGAGAAACAGAAAGAGTATTTTCAAAAGAACTTGGTCTGGAATTTGATGGCCCTGCTTACTTATTAGATAATAGATTTGTTGTTTTGGCCATGAAATGGAGAAAAAGATCAGCCCGAAGGCAAAGAGGTGGAATAGGGGTGTATAAAGATGCAGGTTATCATATTGCACACACAAACGAAAGGAGAGCGCCGGATAAATTTAAACCTCGAAACATCTACAATCGCTCCCTATTAAAACCAACCCATGCAGGAAGATCTTTCCAGGCTTATGAGAGCGATATTTTATTTTTTATTTCTACGGGGGAAGGGATGGTTTTGTTGAGAGCAGAATCTGAAAGAGCCTTTAGCGTCTTGGAAGTCTCCCGGGAAGCTGATTTTGCACAAATTCTAAAAGAAGCTTGCGAAAAATCTTCAGAAGATGGTAGTTAAAGCTTCGAAAGATATTAGAAACCAGTTCTAAGATTCTTTTCCTTGATAACAATGATAACAAGGTCCGACCCTTGTAACGCAAGTTATTATCTCCCGAGGTGTCAATAGGATATCACCTCGGAGGTGCACAGATGCACAGAGGGTGTACATTTGCATTGCGACTCTCTCTTTTTCTTAAGAAGGTTCGATTTGTAAAATTTTAAGAAAGAAATCTCCTGTGATATACTTGCTTTATGGCTAAAGCAA
>CAYPAU010000008.1:25300-37021 GCA_964408825.1 uncultured Gammaproteobacteria bacterium | reverse complement strand
AAATATTTTTTTTTTTTTTTTTCACACATCAAAGGCCTTCGCATTCTTAAGTTGTGCCGCCTGATATTGAGCTTGATATTCTCCATTTTTACCTAGAACTACAATTCGTGAATTTCCATTGTCAAGAATATAAACGTTTTTTGTATCGACATCGGTAAAAATTCTTGTAGGACTTAATAAAGCTTTATCGAGTCTGGTTATATTTAAATTGTCAGATACTCCTCTTGTGTACTTTGCGACATTTCCGTCTGAAAATAATATCCATATGGCACCATCTATTGCAATTGCCTTTGCATTTGAGAGGGAAGGAGCTTCTTTTTGGAAATAGTTTCCCTTATCAAAGTCTTTTCCTGAAAATCTGAAGATTTGATTGTCACCCCTTGAAAGAACATAAATATTGCTATTGTAAACCGAAAGGCCTCCGATTCCTTTTGGAAGGTCAGGGGATTCTATAATTGTTTGTTCTTTTTCATTTCCTTTATCCCTCTGAACAACCCCATTTTTTATAAAATAAAGATTATTCTTATCCTGTGTGACATAGTTTAAGCCCTTAGAAAGGGCAAGTAGAGGACTTTCTTTTTCATCTTCTTCTTTTGCCGAAACCTTGGTTATCCCCGATGTTTCTGATAAGGCCTTTTGGGTTTTATCCAATAAATCTAGAACTTGTTTTTCCTCCTTTCCTCCTTTAGGAAATTTAGATTTATTATCATTTAGAATCTTGTAAGCCTCCTCAAAACTGTCATTTGCAAGATTTTTATTAAGAGAAATTAAACTTTCCCCCTCCTTATATTTCTCCGAAGCGGGCGTATAGACATTTTTTAAAAGTGCATTTACTCTCTCTTGATTCTGTTTTCTTATTGAGAGAACGACAGTTGTTATTAAAAGAGCGGCAATTATGAGTACTACGGTTAAAATTAACTTTCTTCTGTGATTAACTTCGCCAATTTTGGGAAACTTCAAAAAGTTTACGATAGCCAAACGCGCGAAACTTATATTAAATTTACTCAACAAATCGCTTTTTTCTTTCTCAAATTCCCCAACTTCCGGGGTCTTAATAGGCTCTTTAAGCTCTTCGACACTTTTATATTTAAGTATAACCGAGGCTGCTCCACCCTTTTCTTCCTTATGAATTATTGGTGCTATCGTTTCTGCAATATCCTCGGGAGACTGGTTATCGATAGAGGAAATCAAAATATTTGTCGGTACAAGGTTTTTAAATTGCTTTGTTTGAAGAATTACAACATCATTATCGGAAAGAATACCAGAAATTGCTCCGGTTTCTTTATCTTCCTTGGAGTCAATTAAAACTCCAAATTCTTCACCTCTTTTTATGCTAACCCTCGTGTCCCCGAAGTAAAGAATATAAATTATATTTTTTGAAATGCAGGCAGTCACAAAAGAGCATTCAACGTCTTCCGGTATTTTTTTAAGTGCCTCTTCAAAGGCCCTTTTTATTGAAGAAAGATCTTTTGTCTCAAGACTAAAGAATTCCTGCTCAAGTATTTCGATTGTTTCCTTCCCGAGAATATTTAGGTAGTCTTTTTCTTCCTCTTGAGTTTCTTTTCCCAAGGATATAACTGCGAATAATTTTCCTGCATTGTAGGCCTGTGACCAGGAGACCTCAGAAGGAGTTGCTGCTATTTTTGCAACAGATATGTTCGATTCCTCAGTCATACTTTTACAGTATAACAACTGAAACTACGAAAAGGAAAGCCGAGACGGCAATAGTCAAAAGCGAAATTACCTGAAGGATGTGAGAAGCCTTCTCTTCGGTTATAACTCTATTCATAGATTTAACCTGTGTGTAAACGATAAAGAGAAAAACAGTATGAAAGGCGATAAGAATAAGAAGTCCTACTTTTAGAATCACAAATGATTCTAAAATTTGATTGAAAATTTCAAGATTCATGTGCTTCCGGTTTCTTCTTGCCTATAAAGTCTTCTATTAAATGCGTTACCTTATCGGGATGAGGAACTGCCTCAAGTTCAAAATTTCCCTCTTGTCCCGCAGTTTGAACAATAACATCGCCAAAGTGGAAAATTGCTCTTATTGCGCCATGTTGAATATAATTTACGTCTTGAATCAGCTCAAACTTGGTCGTTGAGATATGCTTATATATAAGCTCTACGAAATCTATGTCTACCACCCTTCTTTCTGTTATAAGCCCAACATTATAGAACCAGCTCATAAAATTAACCAGCATAAAAGTAAAGACTGCAGAATAATAAAAAATTAGAAAAAAGAGGGTAAAACGGCCCGGTATGTTTAGAAGAAAGTCAATGTTAAAGGCATTAATTATATAACTAAAAAAGACAGGGACAAGAGCAAAAAAAACAGCAAGAAGAATCCAATCAACGTTGGTTATGGGATGGCGCCTTAAAAAAAGCAGAATTTTCTCGTCTTTTTCCTGATCCGCAAATCTTATTCCTTTTGGATCAAGACAAAAAGAAGAGAGGAGATGCAAGTGTTTTTGGGAATTTGAAGAGACCTCTTTTTTTTGAGGATTGTCCTTTTTGTTGTCCGTAGCAACGAAAATGTCCGGCATGGTAGTAAAATTAAAGATTAAAAATAAAATATTAAATATGAAAAGATTTTCATTTTTTTTCGATATTGAAAAAAGCAAATCCGGATTGGGGAATTGAAAGATACCCCGGAGCTCTTAAGTTAAATGCTCTTTTAAAATCAGATCCATTTATGCCGATCCCGTTTATTGTAACGGTTCCCGTAGTTCCATTTCCTTGAGAAACAGAGACACTAGCTGCAGAAGAGATTCCGCCATATTTTCCCGCTACCTGTCTTAACTCATCCATCGAATAAGGGTTCCCTCCCCAGCAAGATGTTGTTACAGGAGAAATTCTTGCCGTTTCATCACTTGACCCTCTTGAAAGAACAATCGCAGCATTAACTATATCTGCCATCTCCTCAGGCGAAAGCCAAGGATTTCCCCTTCCGCATTTATTGCTAGATATAGAATAGCCTTGGGTATACCAAGCCTTATAGAGCCAGGGAGATCCTCCTTTTTTTTCATAAGCTTTGTCTGTAAAATTTGTCCCGCCTGCCCCATCGGTCGTGTCCCAGCCTGATGTCGTAAGAAAGCCACCCGCAGTCGATGAATAATATGTCACAACATCCTCGATCACTTCTCCTCGGGTTCCTTGTACAGCTTCTCTCCACGCCTGCGGAGGGTTATCTGCTTTTGAGCTTGAGAAAACCTGGCAAGACTCGGTAGTACATATCTCCTGACCGCCCTGTTTAAATCTATAAGCGTATGTCCTTGCGGCAACAGCCTGAGCCCTCAAGGCTTCCATGTTCCAGGTAGAGGGCATCTCCGCAATTCCCATTAAGTACCTTTCTTCAAAATTCATCGCGCCAAAACCCGCTACATTAATGTCTCCCCCCGTATCTTTGCCGACCGGCTCTTTTCCATAGTATTTACTTAAGATCTGTTTGTAATTTTGTCCTTCTTCTGCTCTTCCTCTTGCACCATACTGACTCATTCCCTTTCGGTGCGTGTATGCTCCAAACGAGAAAACTGCAAAATATCCTGAAGGAGCTTGTTCCCTAAAACCTTTAATGGACGCATTGTAGTCATCTGCAAGTTCACTATCACCAATGCTTACCGTAAAAGTTCCGGATCTCTCATTGATTATCTGGGTTTGTCTTGCTGTCAACTCTGCAATTTTGCCCGAAAGTTCTGCCTGATATTTTTTGGCACCTGAGACTATTCCATCAAGCCGGGCCTCCTGCTCGTCCAAGCTTGCCTTTGAAACCGATAAAAGTTTTTTTTCACCTTCAAGATTATTCTTTTTTGTTTCTAGGCCTTCTATTGAGAGAGCAATGTTGGTAATAATTGCCTTATCCTGGTCGGTTGCTACCCTTTGATATGCGAGCACCTGAGTAATATTTGCAACAGACGAAGAAGAAAAAAGTATCAAAAAGGGCGAGTTATAATATGACTTTATATAATAATCTCTAATTGTACGATTTAATATTTCCTGCTGTTTCTCAAGCTCTAAGTAGCCTTTTTCTATCTCCCTTTCTTTTTTTGCTATATCATTTTCGATGAAAGAAAGCCTGTCTTTTATACTTGATATTTTTTTTTGAATGTTCTCAAGTTCAGATTCTAAGGGTTTTGTAGCCTTAATAGACTGATTGAGAGAATTTGTAAGATCTTGAATTTGGGAAGTTATATCGTCAAATTCATCCGATGAACTTTTAGGCACATTATGGAAGAGTGTTAATATGACAAAAAGGGGTATTAGGAGAAGAATTATTGCCCTTTTCATGCTATTTCATTATAACAGATTGGATCTTGATAAAGATTTTTTTATATGATAGTATGCAGAGGAATTAATATGGAAGATAATCCTTTCCCGACGCCCTCTTTGGAAAAAACAGCAGGGAATAAAAAGAAAAGATTTGCTCTGCTTTCTCTTGCAGTTGCCCTTGCTCTTCTTTTAATTTTTTTAGGATCAAGATTTCTGGGAACAACAAGTGAAAAAAAGAACGAAAACATATCACCAACCCCTACGGAATTTATAATACCAACAGATATTCCAGCTCCGACATCTTCTCAGAGTCCTACCCCAAGCCCAAAACCAACATCTACTCCAACCCCCAAGGTTTCAGTAGATTCATTTGATAAGACGACCGGACTTGACAGAAAAGACTTGTCGGTTTCGGTTCAAAACGGAAGCGGAGAGAAGGGCGTTGCCGCAAAGGCAGCCGATTTCCTTAAAGGACTAGGTTATAATGTAACTTCAACAGGGAATGCAGATAACTTCGATTACGCCGATGTCACCATTCAGGTTAAAAGCTCAAAGAGTGATTTTCTTTCTCTTATTAAAAAAGACTTAAGCGCAAGTTATACGATAGGTGCGTCCTCATCTGATTTGACTGCAACTTCCTCTTCAGACGCCCTGGTTATAATAGGAAAATAATTGATCCCGATTGACCCTCTAACCCCTTTCCTGTAGTATATTTTTATGGACTCCTTCGATGTTGTGACAGTGGGTAACGCAACGCTTGATAATTTCCTTTGGATACACGATACCAATAAGCATTTCCGACTAAGCAGAGAGACCGGAGAGCTCTGTATTAAAATGGGGGATAAAACTCTTATCGATAAGGCATATTTTCTGGTAGGAGGAAATGCAGCCAATGTCTCGGTAGGCTTATCAAGACTTGGGCTTAGGAGTGCGGCAATAGCAGAAATAGGGGACGATGAATTTGCAAAAAAAGTTATAAACACACTTGCTAAAGAAGGTGTTTCTGAAAAGTTTTTAAAAATGGTGCCCAATAAAGCGACATCCTTCTCCGTGATCATAAATTATAAAGGAGACCGAACAATTTTTGAAGAGAAAGTTGAAAAAAAGCACGATTATTCATTTGATAAGATACAAACAAGGTGGATTTATCTTACTTCAATTGGAGACAACTGGGAAAATGCATATAGAAGATCATTGGCATTCGTAAGAGAAAAAAGCATAAACTTGGCTTTTAATCCGGGATCTGCCCAACTCGATGCAAATATCGAAAAGATAAAAGATATTATTGAAGAAACTGAAATCCTTTTTGTAAACAAAGAAGAGGCTTCGAAAATTTGCGGACTTGTAGCTATAAATGAGGAAAGTTTTATTCCTCATCTCCTTTCATCCTTACAAAAAAAAGGAGTGAAGATGGCGGTTGTTACAGACGGAGCAAGAGGAGCTTTTATGATTGATGAAAATGGAAATCTTCATTTTAGTAAGCCTTCTTCAGCCACTGTTGTTGAAAGAACCGGCGCAGGAGACGCTTTTGCAAGCGGTTTTTTAGCAGCAGTAATATATGGACTGGATCCTGAGGACGCAATGAGGTGGGGGGCAAGAAATGCCGAAGCGGTTATTGGCAAAATCGGTGCCCAGGAAGGTTTGTTAAAAAAAGACAATATTTAGTATGATTAAAGACCCTGGATATAATAAATTTCTTTTTATTCTTCCCTTTGATCATAGGTCAACCTTTGAAAAAGGAATGTTTGGGATAGAGGAGAGGGATCTGACTCCTAAGATTATCGAAAAAATTAAAGAGGAAAAACAAATAATCTACGCAGGATTTAAAAAGGCAGTTTCAGAAAAGATTCCAAAAGAATTTGCCGGCCTTCTTGTTGATGAGGAGTTTGGAGAAGATATATTAAAAGACGCGGTTGCCTTAGGATTTATAACAATTCTTACGACTGAGAAGTCCGGGCAGAAGGAGTTTAGTTTTGAATATGGAGATCAGTTTGGAAGCCATATAAAACAAATTAATCCAATCTTTGCAAAGGCTCTTTTAAGATTTAATCCCCAGGATAGTGGAGAGTTAAAGAAAAAACAGGCAAGGCAGCTTAAAAAACTAAGTGATTTTTGTCATGAAAATGGATTTAAATTTTTGCTCGAGGTTTTAATAGAACCAACCTCAGAACAACTAGACTCAGTCGGGGCAGATAAGGGAAAGTTCGACAGCTTTCTTCGTCCCAAACTTGCCTGTGAGGTTATCGTTGAGCTTCAGGATCTAGGCGTTGAACCGGATGTATGGAAAATGGAGGGGGTAGAAAAAGAGGATGATTATAAACTCATGGTTTCAAAAGCAAGAAGAGATAAAAGAGATAATGTTTCTATAGTTATTTTGGGGAGAGGAGAGGAAAAGGAAGTTGTAGACAAATGGATAAAAGAGGGAGCGGGCGTTTCAGGAATTATCGGTTTTGCTGTTGGAAGAACTATTTTTTGGGAGCCTCTTTTAAAATTTAAGAACAAGAAAATATCCGAAGAACAGACAGCAGAAGAAATAAGCAATAATTTCATTTATTACTATAATCTTTTTATGTCAGAGAGTGCGATATGAAAGTCTATTTAGGCGCAGACCATAGAGGGTTTGAGCTAAAAAACAAGATTAAAAAATGGATTGAGGATCTTAATATCGAACAAGAAGATTTTGGTGCATTTGAGTATGATCCGGAGGATGATTACCCTTTAATTGCAGAAGAAGTTGCACAAAAAATCTCTTCTGAGGCTGAGGTGGGAAAAACAGATGTCAGAGGAATTGTTATATGTGGATCGGGAGTCGGAGTCGATGTAACCATGAATAAGTTCAAACATATAAGATCTGGGCTTGCGGTAAATTGGGATCAGGTAAAAAAGGCAAGAGAGGATGATGACATTAATGTGCTTTCGCTTCCTTCGGAATACTTGTCTGAGGGGCAAGCAAAAAGAATTGTAGAAGTGTTCCTCTTAACAGAATTTTCAGAGGAGGAAAGAAAAAAAAGAAGATTAGAAGAAATAGAGAGAATCGAAAATGAACAAGGGAGTTGATATCGTAATACCTGGAATACTCGAGAGCTCGTTTGAAGCGATCGAAGATAAACTAAAGCTTGTTATTCCTTTTGCAAAAACAGTTCACATAGATTTAATCGACGGTAAATTTGCTCCTCAAAAGACACTTATGGACCCTTCTTTCTTTAGGAACTACTCAAAAGATCTGGAACTTGAGGTGCATATGATGGTAGAAGAGCCAATTAATTATCTTGCAAGTTTTGCAAAAGCAGGGTTTAGAAGATTTATAGGTCATATAGAAAAAATGGGGAGTCAGGAAGAATTTGTGGTAAAAGCTCAGTTCTTAGGAGAGGTAGGACTTGCAATTGACAGCCCAACTTCGATAGAAGATGTTAAGATTCCTTTTGATGATCTTGATGCTTTTCTTATCATGACTGTTAAGGCCGGAGAGTCAGGACAGGATCTTGTGGAGGCAGACTTATCAAAAATTGAGGGTCTTAAGAATAGAATTTTTGTTCCTTTGGAAGTCGACGGGGGAATAAATAAAGATAATATTAGAAAAGCAAAAATGTATGGCGCATCACGATTTGTTACAACTTCTTTTATTTTTGAAGGAAATCCGCA
Organism: uncultured Gammaproteobacteria bacterium; assembly: GCA_964408825.1. Classification (GTDB taxonomy): domain Bacteria; phylum Patescibacteriota; class Microgenomatia; order Levybacterales; family UBA12049; genus CAYPAU01. The sequence continues at coordinate 29,110 of CAYPAU010000008.1, read as the reverse complement.
GGAGCGTTACAAAGAGCTTATCGGGGCAATACATTCCTAGGGTTTTACATTAGGAGAAGGTCTTCCTCTTGAGCAATTCGCAAAGTTTTCAGTGCCTTTTATAAAATATTCGGGCCTTCCAAGACACATCTTTTGAATAACGTTTGAAGGAACTGGGATTTTTTCGTTAGATCCCCCCGATAAAAGAGTCTTCATAATTTCATGCCAGATAGGAGCTGCTCCGGTAATTCCCGAAGCAAGTCTTTGATCCATTGGGCTATTGTCGTTATTGCCTACCCAGGAAGCAACAACATAAGAAGGAGTGTAGCCTATTGTCCAATTATCTCTTTTGTTGTCCGATGTTCCCGTTTTCACCGATACAGTATGATTCTCAATAACAAGAGGGGAATTTGTCCCAAATTCCATTGCGCGTGCCCTGTTATCAGATAAAATATCTGAGATTATAAAAGCAACTCCCTCATCTAAAACCCTCTCTTTTTTTACCTGTTTTTTTTCGAGGGTGTTTCCCTTGGAATCTAAGACCTCAAGTATTGGATTTAAATCTACTCTTTCTCCGCCATTTGCCAGTGTTCCGTAAACTTCGGCCATGTCTATCATTCTCACATCTTTCCCTCCAAGAGTTATAGAAAGACCATAACTTCCATCACTTTCCCAAGTATCTATCCCCATTTTTTTAGCAAGTTCAACCATGGACGGTATGCCCAATGCATTTAATAACTTGACAGCAGGAATATTTACTGAATTCCCCAAAGCTTCCCTTAAGGTAAGAGTTCCATGAAATCTTAAGTCATAGTTTACCGGAGAATAGGGAGGAGATCCGTCTATTCTAAAAGTAATAGGAGAGTCTTCTATGGTGGTTGCCGCAGTAAAGCCTTTAAGAAGAGCACTGCTATAAGTTACCACTTTTATGCTTGATCCGGGTTGTCTTAAAGCCGTTGTAACATTATAATTGCCGCCGTCTGAGGAAGAATAGTTTTTGCTTCCTATCATTGCCAGAATGTCTCCATTCTTAGGATTCGTAATAAGAGCTGCTCCATTTGTTACATTTAGATATGATGATGAGTCAACTTGTTCTTCTACAATCTTTTCCGTTATCTCTTGAGTCTTAAGGTCAAGACTCGTTTTAACATAGAGTCCTCCTCTTTCAACCATTGAAAGCCCGTACTTTTTGACCAGAAGCTCTTTAACAAACATTACAAAATGAGGAGCATAAATAGGTTCCTGTTTTGGTTTGAAGACTAGTTCTTCTTTTTGAGCAATCTCTTCTTCTTTTTCAGAAATATATCCTTGTTCTGTCATTTTCTTTAGAACCTCCTTTTGTCTTTTTCTCCATAGATTAGGATTTTGCCCGTGAGTTGAATATAGAGATGGGGCATTTGGAAGTCCGGCAAGAAAGGCGCTCTCAGAAAGAGTTAAATCTTTGGCGGATTTGCCAAAATACACTTGAGATGCAGCCTCGACTCCCCAGGCAGTCCCTCCATATGGAATTTCATTTAGATACATTTCAAGGATCTGGCCTTTCGTATAGAGTTTCTCAGTCCAGAAAGCAAGGACTATTTCCTTAATTTTTCTTGTTAAACTAACCTCTGGAGAAAGAAGAGACCATTTGACTGTCTGTTGAGTTATTGTTGAGCCGCCTTGTATTGGTTTTCCGGATAAATCTGCAAGGGCCGCTCTTACAATTGCCGCAATATCAAATCCCGGATTTGAATAGAAGTTTTTATCTTCTATAGCGACAGTTGCCTCTCTAAGACTTTTAGGGACATCTGACAAGGAGATTTTTGTTCTGTTTTGGTTGGCATAAATTTGAAAAAGTAACTTCCCGTTCCTATCGTATATCTTTGTCGTTTGGGCACTGTCTTGAAGACTTAATGCTTTAGGACTTGGTAAGTCCTGTAAGAATATCAAAACCAAAAGGGGTGTAAATATAAAGATTGCCGAGAAAACAAATCCCAGGAGAAAGTACCTCAGTTTTGTAAAAAAAAGAGAAGGAGGATAAATTTTTACTTTTTTTACTTTTTTTGTTCTTGGCCCCTTTTTAGGAATTTCAACGTGGATCTTATTAAAGTTTTTTATACTTTTTAGAGCAAAAAAACCAATGGTTTTAAATATTCTCAAAAACCCTCTTTTAGTACTTGAGAAGCCTTTTTTAAATACAAGATAGATGCTTTTAATTTTTGCCGCAAGATAAAAAATTAAGAATTTGAAGATCGAAACTAAAGAGTTACCTATGAAAATAGTTAAGTCCCCAATCAGAATGAGAAACTTTAGGATGTAGAGAATAGCATGAAAGCTTTTCATATTTTTAAAAAGGGCAGGCTCTTAAGGAAATCAGATGGATTATACTATAGGGAGAGTTTTCTTTAAAGAGGTATTTAGGGAGAAGGAGAAGGGGAAGGATTTGGAGTGGGGCAGCTTATACAATGAATATCTCCAGAGAGATCTTTTATGATAGTTTCTTTTCTAATCTCAGCATTCGTATCGCCCTCCTTTGCCATCTCTCCTGTATCTTTGTTTACCCATATGTCTTGAGTAAGAACCTGAATGCTTGATTTTTTATATTCAGTGCCTGCGATAAAATATTCAAATCTTGTTTTACATAAGTTTTCTTTATCTGTGACAACTCCGGTATCTGCGCACACTGCCTTTTGAATTACACCCGAAGGTCTTTGAAAAGGTTCGGGCTTTTTATTCAAAAGAAGCTGAGACATAATATCATTCCAAATGGGAGCTGCTCCGGTGACTCCTGAGACAAGACCAAACATAGGCGTATTATCATTATTTCCAACCCACGTTACCACAACATAGGATGGCGTATAACCTATTGTCCAGTTGTCTCTAAAATCGTTTGTCGTACCCGTCTTGACTGCTACGGGAAGATTGCCTATTTTAAGAGCCGAATTTGCTCCAAACACTGCCGTTCTTGCCTGATTGTCAGACAAGATATCTGAGATTATGAAGGAAACTCCCTCGGGTATAACTTTTTTACCAAAGATTGGAGAAGAAGGCGGCTTATACTCCTCAAGAATTTTTCCACTTCCATCAGTTACTTTTAGAATAGGGTGAAGAGGAATTTTATACCCCCCATTTGCAAAAACCCCAAAAGCAGTTGCCATGTCGACCATAGTACCCTCTCCTCCCCCTAAAGTTAGAGACAGACCGTATCTGTCAGGGCTTCCAAAAGTTGTAATTCCCATAGCCTCTGCAGTATCAAGCATTGACTGAAGACCATTTATCTTAAGCATCTTAACAGCTGGAATATTTATAGAATTTGCTAAGGCAAATCTCATCTGAATCACACCACGGAATTTCCCATCATAATTTACCGGACAATAGGGAGGCTGCGGTGGATTGGGAAAACAGATTTTTTTGTCGATAAAAGGTGTTGCTGCAGAATAACCTTTCATAAGCCCTGTCGCGTAATTAATTGGTTTAATCGAAGATCCCGGTTGACGAAGTGCTATAGTTACATTTACATTCCCGTCGTGTTCAGTGTCGAAATAGTCTCTTGATCCTACCATTGCCAAAATCTCTCCGGTTGAGGGTTTTGCAACCAAAGCCGCTCCATTTGAGACTCGCTTGGAATTAATTTTTTCAATTTCTGAAGATACCGAAGCCTGCGCCATTTCCTGAATCTTAAGATCAAGAGAGGTTATTACCTTAAGTCCTCCCTCGTTTACGGTATCTTCGCCATATTTTTTGATAAGAAGATCCTTAACGTACAAAACAAAATGGGGAGCTTTTATAGTATTTGAAAGATTTTTATACTTTAGTGTTTCTTTTCTTGCCTGTTCATACTGAGCTTTGCTA
>CAYPAU010000008.1:9353-25290 GCA_964408825.1 uncultured Gammaproteobacteria bacterium | reverse complement strand
ATCCTGTTTAAAACTTCTTTTTGTCTTACCCGGGCAAGCTCAGGACGGGAACCAAAAGGAGAGTATGTCGTGGGTGATTCAGGAAGTCCTGCCAAAATAGCACTTTCCGAAAGGGTTAAATCTCTGGCATGTTTACCAAAAAAAGTTTGCGATCCCGCCTCGACCCCCCAGGCAGTCCCTCCATATGGCGTTTGGTTTAGATACATCTCAAGTATTTTTTCTTTGGAGTAAAGAGATTCTGTTGCAAAAGAAAGAAGTATTTCTTTTATTTTCCGCATAATTGTCCTCTCAGGGGTCAAAAGACTATTTTTTACAAGCTGCTGAGTTATAGTTGAGCCGCCCTGAAGTTTTTTATAAAAAACAATAGATATTGTTGATCTTACTATCCCTCTTATGTCTATTGGCCCGTGTTTATAAAAATCCTTGTCCTCTATGGCAATAGTTGCCTGCTGAACTGTCAAAGGAATTGAGGATAAGGGAACAAAAGTTTGATTCTTACTTCCGTAAAAAGTAAAGAGAAGCTCTCCGTTTCTGTCATAAATTTGCGATGCCTTAGATGCGCTGTTTTGAGAAAGCTTTGTCGGAGAAGGTAGGTCTTTTAAGATATAAATATAAAATGCGATAAAAGCAATCAATAATAATATAAGCGGAATCGCGTATCTTTTCTTTTTAAGCCTCTTTGCGATATTCTTAATTTTTTTTGTCATGCTTCCCCCTTGTCAGACATGGAATATATGATAACATTTAAAATGTCCGAATTACAATTAGTCTTAAACCCTTATGACAGCAGATTTCCTTTCTCAACTGAACTTAAATTGGGTGGATTTTATAATTATAGTTGTTCTCGCCTTTTATGCGGCAGAAGGTTATTCGGTCGGTTTTGTCTCCTCTCTTCTTGACCTTGTTTCCTTTATTGCCTCGTTTATTATCGGACTTAAAGCTTATTCTCCAATAGGAAAATTGATTCAAAATGTCTTTTCAATTTCCTCAGGGTTTGCAAATGCCATTGGTTTTTTAACTGCCGCATCAATTCCAGAAATTATAATAGGCATTTTTTCAAGGCATCTTTTATACACCAAATATTTTTCCCGGATAAATTTTAAAGGGCCCTCTTTCAAGATTATAGATAAATTTTCAGGGGCACTCCTTGGAATATTTTCAGGACTTGTTTTGTTTTCCTTTATTCTCACAGTTGTGGTAGGGCTGCCCGTTTCCGTTTTTCTCAAGAGATCTGTTTCATCATCAAGAATCGGTAGTTTTCTTATCTTTAGAACCTCAGGACTTGAAAAGGAATTAAACAAAGTGTTCGGAGGAGCAGTAAATGATACCTTAAATTTTTTAACCATAGAGCCTAAAAGTGAGGAGACCGTTAATCTTAATTTTAGAACTCAAGATATAAAAATCGACCCGCAGGCTGAGGAGAGAATGCTTATTTTGGTAAATAAAGAAAGAACTTCAGGAGGCCTTGAGTCTGTTGTGTCCGATATAAGACTTAAAGCCGTAGCAAGAGCACATTGTGAAGATATGTTTAGACGTGGATATTTTTCCCACTATACTCTTGAAGGATTATCTCCCTTTGACAGAATGGCGCAGGCAGATATTGATTTTGCGTATGCTGGAGAAAACTTGGCCCTTGCTCCAAACGCAGATATGGCGATGCAAGGCTTTATGAGGAGCCCAGGGCACAAGGCGAATATTTTATCTTCGAATTTTGGTAAACTTGGAGTAGGAGCAATCGATGGAGGAATTTACGGCCAAATGTTCTGTCAGGAATTTACGGATTAAAAAAAAGAACTCAATAGTTCAATAGCAAAATAGCTGAATAGTTAATTGTTGTTATAGCTATGTAACTATTTAGCTATGCAACTATTTTATATTTTTTATGATTAATCTTCCGGATTTAAAATCGGCAGATGTAAAAGGTAAGAGGGTTTTTTTAAGAGTAGATCTGGATGTACCCCTATCGGAACGAACAACGAACAACGAACAACGAACAACTATCGCCGATGATACGAGGCTTAAGGACAGCCTTGAGACGCTAAACTTTCTTCTTGAAAAAGGAGCGATCGTAATTATTGGGGGTCATCTTGGCCGTCCCGAAGGTTTTGATCAATCATTAACTCTAAAACCTGTTGCGGAGTGGTTTGAACATAGGTTAAAAGTTAAAAGTGACCTGCCTGCCGGCAAGGCAGGAAAGTTAAAAGTTGGAAATTTTGATGGGTGGAAAATTTCCGACAATTTATTTCTTCTTGAAAATTTGAGATTTAATCAGGGAGAGGAAGTAAATGATCCAGAGTTTAGTAAAAAACTCGCAAGCCTTGCGGATGTTTATGTAAATGATGCATTTGGATCATCGCATCGTGCGCATGCATCAATCGTGGGAGTTGCAAAACTTCTGTCCCACTATGCAGGTTTTGTTTTTACTCGTGAAATAAACACCTTGTCCTCTATAATGGGAAATCCAAAAAGGCCATTGGTCGTGGTAATAGGTGGAGCGAAAATAGAAACTAAGCTTCCTGTGGTTGAAAAGATGCATAAGATTGCAGATTATGTTTTGATTGGAGGTTTAATTGCAGAACAGACGAAGGTTCTTCTTAAAGTACAGCATGAGAAAGTTAGTCCGCCTGGCGAAAGAAAATCTGCTCTTTTGGTTGCTGACTTAAATAATGAGGAAACCGATATTACCCAAAAAGATGCGGAGAATTTTCTCCAGATTATAAATCTCGCAAAGACAATTGTCTGGAATGGGCCGGTTGGAAAAATTGAAGGGAATGAAAAAAACTTAGAAATCGGTTCGGCAAAGATTGCGAAAGGGATTACAGAATCAGGAGCTTATTCTGTTGTTGGAGGAGGGGATACCATTGGGTATCTTAAAAAGATTGGATTACTTTCGAAATTTTCCTTTGTCTCAACAGGCGGCGGCGCCATGCTCGAGTTTCTCTCCGGCGAAAAGTTACCGGGAATTGAAGTTTTAAGCTCTTGACAGGTTGTACATGATGCTGTACACTTTTTCTATGAGCGATTTTGTTTCTATATCAAATGCCAGAGCAAAATTACCGGAGCTTGTCGAAAAAGTAGATAAGCATATGGAGCGAGTGGTCATAACTGTTAACGGCAAGCCAAAAGCAACTCTTATAAGCGCAGATGAACTTGAGTCTTTGGAGGAAACAGCCGAAATTCTTGCTATCCCCGGAGCAAAAAAAAGCATTTTGGAAGGTTTAAAGCAGGCAAAAAGGGGGCAGGGTATTCCACTTTCTGAATTGAAATAAGAGAATGCAAATTATCATCACCCCCAAAGCTACTAAGCAGTTCAAGCAAATCCCCAAAACTGAGCATACAAAGATAAAAAGAAAAATTAAAATACTTGAAGATTTCCCGTATTTAGGAAAGAAACTTTCTGCAGAGATTTCAGAGACAAGAGTAATCAGAGCATGGCCTTATAGAATTATCTACTATATAAACCATAAAGAGAACAAAATATTTATCGTTAATATAGTTCACAGACAAGGAGCATATAAATAAAGCGGCGGCGCCATGCCCGAGTTTTTGTCTGGTGATAAACTCCCCGGCCTCCAAGCCCTAAAGGGTTAGGTTGTTCATACTTAATCTGACGATTCGAATCATTAGATTTTCTTCCTAATATAAAAACCGTCTTTAGCTGATACAATTGTAATACATTTGTAGTGATGTATTGATACATGGATACAAGGTATTCTAATGTAAGACATAATGATAATTGATGGTTTTGTCACGAATTTGACAATAGCTCTTCTCTTGGATAAAATCCCCTCGTGGTTGAAAAAGGTGGTAGGTTCTCAAGAAGGATCGCAGAAGGAAAAGGCCGTTTACTAAAATTAAATCCTGTGCATGTTGCTATTGCCGAAAGAATTTCTCAAGGAGAGTGCCTGCTTACACGTGACTGCGTAGAACTATTTGAAGAGCATGGATACAATGTAAGTAGAAAACAATACACTTTCGAAATTGTTCCCAGCAGATTTGAGGCAGAAACAGGAGTATCCATAAAAACAGCCACTTATAAGGGAATGAGAATATATTTTGATCCAAGAATTGTTGATCTTGAGACAAGCATTCAAGAGGCTAAGAGAAGAATAGATTTGGCAAGAAGATCTAAAAAATAAAAATCTACCAGCTGGTTCGGATGTGGGACATAGTGTAATCAAGACTTCGATTACACAATTTCTACCAGTGTGTTATAATCTTATTGTTGACCTTATTACAGCCTTAGTCTAAACTAAAATCATGAAGAAATATATCATTTCTGACCCCAAAATATTAGGGGGAAAACCTGTAATTGCAGGAACTAGGATACCTGTTGATCAGATTTTATTTTTATTAAAAGAGGGTTTTACTGTTGAAGCAATTCATGAATTTTACCCACACGTTGAAATAAAAACAATTTCTGGAGTGGTGGAACAAGCAGCTCAGTTAATCAATAAAAATGCCTCCCAGATTCTATAAGCACAAGCTTCTTTTGGACGAAGGACTTTACCCAAGAAAATACCTCAAACGTATTAATAATCGCTATGACATCAGACATATAAAACATGACTTGCGTAAAGGCGGTATCAGAGACATAGAGATTTTTAAAATTGCCGAAAGACAAAAGCGGATAGTTATCACTTACAATATCGGAGATTTTAAAAAACTTCTGACACGAAGCAAAAATACAGGAGTTATCGGGGTAACCCAAGGACTTGGACCGGAGCAACTTGATATAAAACTGAACTCATTACTAAGCAAAAGTTCAGAAAAATCCTTTTACGGTAAATATACACCGTTAAGTAAAAATTAGAAGTAGAGAAGACCTCCCCGGCCTCCAGGCCCTCCTTTCTTGACTTTTAAAAATTTTAGAGATAAAATCCTGCCATGGTTAGTGAAATACAGGAAAAAAGAAATTTAATAAGAAATCTAGCAGACCAGATACGAAACCAAGATAAAAAGCGTGTCTCATCTTTAATGAGAGAACCAGCGCTTGTCGTGAAAGAGCTATTCCAAGAAAGAATTGATCAAATGCAAGATTTTGACATACCTATGCCTACGGAGAGAGCATTCGTAAGAGGAAATGAGACAAGGATTAAAGGAATTGCAATTAAGGATTATTCCAAAGGAGAAAATTTGGATAGACCAGTTTTGACTGAAGATGGCCATATATATATGTGCCCAGATTGGCCGAACGACCCAAGCCTATTGCACTGGGATAAAAGAAGAGAGCCCGAAGATGCAGAGATTTTACAAAACGCAACTTCATTGCTCGCGTCTTTAGAAGAAGTTATAAACTGGCATCTGAATCCTTCTGACCCTTACGCCTTAGGCGAAGGATTTTAATTCTTACCAGGAGGTTCGCAAATGATTCATTGCATATTTTAAATCTCCATTGACTTTTTTGCGGGGGTTGAAGATGTTTAAGGGATCAAAGATTTTTTTAGTCTCCTCGAAAAGTTTTACCACTTTTTCTCCGTACATTTGCGTAAGATAAGGAGTGCGTATCAAACCGTCATTATGCTCTCCTGTGATTGAACCGTGATATTTTGCAATAATTTCATAGACTTGATCGGAAATTTCAGGGATTGCGGATCTCACATTAGGATTATTTATATCAACTAAAGGAATAATGTGGAAATTTCCGTTTCCAACGTGTCCTGCAACTGTGAAGATAAACTCCGGATGTTTTTTAAGAATATCTGTTATCTTCGGTATTACCTCTGCGATATACTCAGGTTTTATTACAAAGTCATCTATAAAAGGCGCGGTGTGTTTGTCTCTAATTTTTTTGCGTAAAAGGTTAAAGCTTTCGCGCCGAACCAGCCAGTATCTTTTCTCCTGTCCTTCTAAGGCTGTTTGGGTTACGGGGTGAAGGGGCTTAAGTTTTTCCCGAAGCGCTGCGACTTTTTCCTTAACTTCCGAAAGGTTATCACTTGTAAAGTCGACCTGAAGAACGAGTTTAGGCAGATTTTTGCCTGTAAGAAGCTCAAAAAAAGCGGGCAGAAATGCAAATCCTGCCTCGATTGATCCCAAGATTCCTAATTGTTTTGCAAATTCAGGGAAATATTTAAGAGCAAGTTTTAAAGTGTTGTCATCATACGATTCAAAACTTTCAGGCTCAAGCGCCAGAACTTCCTTTATAATCTGTCCAAGATGGGATGTGTCATGGAGGAAAATAATAAGCATATCTCGGTGTTTATGGACAGGAATAAGCTTAAGATCTCCTTCAAGCATTAGCCCAAGAGTTCCTTGCGCTCCTACGAATAATTTTGTTAAATCAAAAATCTTCTTATCCTTATCCCAGACATTCCAAAGAAAATATCCTGCGGAATTTTTGGTAACATCGGGTTTGGCACTGGTTATTAGTTCTTCGTTATTCGTTATTAGTTTGAACATTTTTGTGTAAACTTCTCCTTCGAAATCTTTTTGCTTAAGTTTCTCTTCAAGTTCTTTTTCGTTTAAGGCCTTAAACTCGTATGAATTTCCGTCCGAAAGAACCATTTTCATTTTCTTTACATATTCTTCGGTCTTGCCATATTTTAGAGATTTTTCTCCGCCCGCATTATTATTGAATATTCCTCCCATTGCACAAAGCTCCCGCGATGCAGGGTATGAGGGAAAGATAAGATTATGTTTTAGAGTTTCTTTTTCAAAATCCCTGTAAAAAACACCGGGCTGAGTTGTTGCGATGTTACCGTTTAAAATCGGCGTCTTATTGAAATACCTCTCGAAAGCAACAATTATAGATTCATTTATTGACCCGCCGGACATGTCTGTTCCTGCAGAACGTCCTGTGATAGAAAGGGTGAGGTAGTCTTTTCTATGTTTATTAACAAATTTTACAAGGGCTTTTACATCCTCCTCGTCTTTTGGAAAAACTACGACTTGAGGTTTTACTTCAAAAAGCGAAGCATCATGGGAATAGTCAGTGAGGGTTTGATTGTCATTTACAACATCACCTTTAATCAAGGATTTTAATTCTTCAAGAAGTTTATTGCCCATTAGTATTATTAGTACGAATTCGTATATTTGGATCGCGATGCCAATATACTAATGCATGCAAATTATACGAATTATTTCCTACTGATCACTTTCTTCACTGCATCAATTATTGCCGGGGCGTCCATTTTGTATTTTGCCATTAGTTCCTTTGGAGTCCCGGATTCGGCAAAGGTATCTTGAAGACCGACGAATTCAATTGGCGTTGGATGATTTTTTGCCAAAACCTCAGCAACTGCACCGCCTAATCCTCCTGTAGCCTGATGATCCTCAACTGTCACGACAGCGCCGGTTTTTTTAACAACATCAAGAACACCCTTTTCATCAAGAGGTTTAATTGTCGCTACGTTTACAACCAAACTATTTATTTCTTGCTCTTCCAAAGTTTTTGCTGCCAGAAGTGCTTGATAGAGAATATGGCCCGTTGCAAAAATAGTAACCTGAGGTCCTGAGCCTGTCGAAGGATTCGACTCCCAAAAAACTTGTATTTTGCCTGGTTCGAAAGGTGTTTCGTCAGTCGTGATCACCGGTGTTTTATCTCTTGTGAAACGAAGATAAACAGGGCCATCAATCTCAGCGGATTTGATAGTCGCTTTTTTTGCTTCAATAGCGTCGCACGGAACAAAGATTGTAAGGCCCGGCCATGCGCGGGTTATTGCAATATCCTCTGTTGCCTGATGAGTTGCTCCGTCAGGACCGGTCACAATTCCTGAGTGGTGGCCTGCGATTTTCACATTCGATCTGTTATATATAATAGTAGTTCTTATTGTTTCCCAGTTTTTGCCGGGAGAGAAGGTTGCATAGGATGAGATAAAAGGGATTTTGCCTGATACGCCAAGGCCTGCGGCAATTGCTGCCATATTTTGCTCGGCAACTCCGCACTCAAAAAATCGGTCGGGAAATTTTTTCGCAAATTCTTCTGCCTGTGTCGACTCCGAAAGATCTGCCGTCAAAACAACAACATCTTTGTTCTTTTCTCCAAGCTCAACCAACCCCTCCCCATAGCCTTGCCTCGTCGCCTTTTGCTCGGGTTCTTGATCAAAGACTTTTGGATTTAATTTAAGATTGGGATTCAACATAGCGCGATACTAATATACGAATTATACTAATGATACTAATTGAATTTATTTCTTGCATCGGTATCTATCTTGACCACTCTTACAGGTTTTAAATATCGATTTCTAAAGTTTATAAGTAACCCTAGTTTGATATTCAGCGCCTGCAAGTATCTTTGAAGTTGATAGTAATCGTCTTTTAGAATAGCTTGTTTAGCCTTTATTTCTAGAATAATTTTATTATCAATCAAAAAATCTAAAATGTTTGCTGTGTTTCTGACTCTTAATTCTCTCTCGAAAGGAATTTTTAGCTCGTTAAATTTTTCCTCCAAAGCTTGGCAATATTGTTTTTCTCTTGAAAACCTTCCTAACTTATTGTGAATTTCAAAACAAATACCAGTTAACAAGTATGATAATTCCGGGTAAATTAACTTGTTTTTAATACCTTTGTTATTCGTAGAATTAGTATTCATTAGCATATTTGCATCGTGTTATTGGTGTTCGCTTCGGATTTTCCCCTGCAAGGTTCTAAGTTCTGCCAAAGCTTTTGCCGCTTCTTCTTTGTTCGGGGGTTTGCCGTGCCAGTGAAAATCCTGTTCCATAAAATCAACTCCAAGACCCGGAATTGTATGAGCAATTACCACTGTCGGCTTTTCAAAAATTGCCCTTGCCTCTCTAACCCTATCAACAAATGCTCTTATATTGTTTCCGTCAACCTCCAAAACCTTCCAATTAAATGTTTCGTATTTTTGCCTTAATGGCTCAAGAGGCATTATGTCTTCCGTAAAACCGTCAATCTGGATGTTGTTTCTGTCTACTACAACTGTTAAGTTATTTAACCTGTGTTTTCCTGCAAACATTGCCGCTTCCCAAGTGTTCCCTTCCTGATGCTCCCCGTCTGAGGTTATGCAATATACATGATACTTTTTATTGTCAAGACTTGCGGCAAGTGCCATACCGATTGATTGAGAAATACCTTCTCCCAAAGGGCCTGATGTCGTCTCAACACCCGGAAGTGAAGTTCTATGGGGATGTCCCTGAAGACGGGAGTTTATTTTTCTTAAAGTTTTTAACTCCTCCAATGGAAAATATCCTGCTAAAGCCATACTTACGTAGCGGACAGGACAGATGTGGCCGTTTGAAAGAACTAATCTGTCGCGGTCTTCCCAAGTAGGGTTTTTAGGATCATGGTTTAGAATATGAAAATAGAAAGCTGTAAAGATATCTGCCATGCCCAGAGGTCCTGCCGAATGTCCCGAGCCGGCCTCAAGCAGAGTTTCAATAATTAATTCTCTGGTTTTTTCAGCCTTTAATTCTAATTCTTTAAGTTTTTCTTCGTGAAGTTCGGGAATCATACTAGTTATATATTACAGTGAAATTAAAAGGCTTTGCAAACTTTTTCTTTTTCTTTTCTGCCGAGAGAAGAAGCAAAAGCTCTCGCCACGTTTCTTCTCACGCTTTCAAAGTTGATTTCGCTCCTCGGGTGATGCCCCACCCGTTAGGGGATCCCCTGATGTTGCTCAATCAACTTCTCAAGCTTTCGAAACCAAAGTGGCGAATTTTAAAAAAAACTCGATGCCGGAGTGGCGATTGAAGTTAGTACTTAAATACTATTATTAAATCGCTGACATTTGAGGGGAGGCGACCTGTTTCGATCCCGTCTTCTGTTTTTTCAAAAAATTCCAAACTATTGTTATTGTCCAAAAATTCCAGCGGATTTAAATTTAGTTCTTTTGCCTTTTCTAAAGTTTTGTAATCTCCGATTGCGCCGGCAAAATGTGAATTATCCCACCCGTCACTGGCGAAAGAGCAAACTACAGTTTTATCATCAATCCGCCAGCTGGCGGATGAAAGCGCGCCGAGAACTACCTCCTGATTTCTGCCTCCTTGACCTTTCCCTTTAACTTTTACAGTAGTTTCTCCCCCAACTAAGAGAATTGAGTTTGGATTTGTTTTTTGAATTAATTCCTCTCCGACACTTCCTGCTTCCCCCTGAAACTTGTCGCTATAAATTTCAGTACGATAACCCTTTTCTTCTGCTTTTTTCTTCATCGCATCAAGTGCGGTTCGGTTGCTTAGGATTAGAATGTTTGAAACATTTTCAAAATATTTATCTTCTTTCGGATTTTCAATAAAAACATCTTGTGGAAAATCAACTTTACTTTTAAGATTGTATTTTTCAATTAGTTTCATGGCATCTTCTATGCTTGTGTTGTCTTTAACAGTTGGACCTGAGGCGATGTAAGAAAGGTCATTTCCCGGAACATCTGAAAATATCAGGGAAGCTACATGAGCAGGATAAAGAAGTTGTGCCAAGCCTCCGCCTTTAACTGTAGATAAATGCTGTCTTATTGTATTTATTTCCATGATGTCAGCTCCGGATTTAAGAAGAGCCTTTTCTATCTCGATTTTTTTATCAAGACCGATTTTCGCCGGATGAACCAGCATTGCGGAGCCCCCGCCGCAAACAACTACTATTACTAAATCTTTCTCCGATAAATTTCCGTGTTTGAATCTATTGATAAGATTGTCGGTAAAGTTGACATTTGCTTGTGATGGGAGGGGGTGAGTGCCCCGGGTGAATTGAATTTTAGCAAAAGTTTCAGGATTGGTGCCCGCCTCGACTCGCTCGCTCGTCGGGCGAGGCAGATCAATCACATGACCGGCGGTTAGTCTATCTCCAAGCCTTTCTTCGATCAGTCTTGAATTTCTTGCAGATCCTTTTCCAAAGCCTATTAAAAAGATTCGGTCAAAATTTGAAAGATTAAAATTTTTATCTCTTAACGTAAGTTTGTTATTTTCAACTTTTACACTACTATTAATAATATTTTCCGATTGGATTGAGGAAAGAGCGGTTTCTATAAGCTCCAAAACAATTTTTCGCTGAGGGTTTGTTGCGAGCTTATCGAAGTTCTTTATAAACATTTGTAAATTTATATTAACACAATTACCTCTTGATGATGTTTTTTCAGTTACTTATACTAAGTATATGATTCGTGTTGCGATTAATGGTTATGGGAGAATTGGAAGAGCAGCTCACAGAGTAATTCTTGAGAAATATCAAAACGAAATCGATGTTGTTGCGATAAATGCAGGTTCCTCGACCGATATTAAAGGATGGATGCTTCTACTAAAGTATGACACGTCGTATGGAGTACTCCGTGATCATACTTTAGAGTTTAAAGTTGAAAGTTCAAAGTTCAAAGATCAAATTGGTTCACTTGTGATTGATGCAAAGGAGATTCCTGTTTTTTCGCAGAAAGATCCAAGTCTTTTGCCATGGAAAGATTTAAATGTTGATGTTGTCATTGAATCAACCGGCGCTTTTACCAAAGAGGAAAAACTTAAGCTTCATCTTGACGCGGGTGCAAAATCTGTTGTTTTATCGGCTCCGGCAAAGGAGGGAGCGGTTCCCACTTATGTTATTTCTGTAAACTCCAAAGATTACAAGGGGGAAAAGCTTATTAATAATGCGTCGTGTACGACTAACTGCATAACTCCTGTTGCAAAAGTAATAGTTGATAATTTTGGTGTTGAGAAGGCAATGATGACTACTATTCATGGTTATACTTCGGATCAGAGACTTCAGGACGGCGGGCACGAAGATTATAGACGCGCAAGAGCGGCGGCAGAAAATATTATTCCAACTTCAACAGGCGCAACAATTGCCGCAACACAGGCCCTGCCTGAGCTTTCGGGTTTGTTTGCCGGTCTTGCGATAAGAGTTCCGGTTGCGGTCGGATCCCTTTCCGATTTTACTTTTATTCTCAAAAGGCAAACCTCAAAGGAAGAGGTTAATGAGATTTTTAAAAAAGCTGCTTCGGACCCCGTTTACAAAGGGATAATTGAGGTAACCGAAGATCCGATTGTCTCATCGGATATTGTAGGAAACCCTCACTCCGCGATTGTCGATTTATCCTTGACGCAAGTTGTCGGCGGTAATATGCTTAAGGTAATTGCATGGTACGACAATGAATACGGATACTGCAATAGATTGGTTGAAGAGGCGATAATGATGGGACAAAAACTAAAATCTGCTTGATTGCCCATTCTCTGATTTTCCATTTTCCATTGATTTTTTAATTTACAAATTTTAAAATCGGCAAATAAAATGGACAGTGGCAAATATTAAAATGGAAAATATTATGAAGGATATCAGAAACATTACAATTTCGGGAAGAATCGGTTCGGGTGCGACCACTCTTGCTAAAAAACTTTCCGAGAAGTTAGGTTGGGAGATGATTGAGGGAGGAGCGATAATGAGACGGACCCAAAAGGAAGTCGGAGCAAGCATAATTGAAACAGATAAGAGACCTGATTACTTTGATCTTGAGTACGAAGAGATGGTTAAAAAAATTTTAAAAGAGGAGAATCATCAAATAATCCAAAGCCATCTGGCGGGTTTTGATGCGCAGGGAATTCCAGGGGTTTTTAAGATTCTTGTGGTTTGCGAGGACGAGGAGGGGCGCGACAAAAAGGACATTCGAATCGACAGACTCATGAACAGAGACAAAATTACGGTTGAGCAGGCAAAAAATGAGGTGGCAATACGAGAAGAGAAAAATCTTGAAAAATGGAGAAGACTTTATGCGGAGGATGAAAAGGGTTGGGTTTACTGGGACAAAAAGTACTATGACCTAGTAATCAATACCTATTCTCACAATAAGGAAGAAACTTTCCAAATCGCCCTCAAGGCTTTAGGTGTTTAAGTTTTTACCAGATTTGTTTTCAAGCTAAGCTGCCAACGCCGTACCATGATACTCGAAGTAATAATCGTAAATTTCTTTTGCCAACTCAGGAGTTGAAGCTGCGATAAATAAGAATACATCTTCCCGAAATTTACTATGATCAAATTTATAATCTTCTATTTCCCCTTTTTCATTTACACACCATAAAGTGCAACCTGCCGTAATGGCCAAAGCTGCTCCAGGAGCAATTTCAGAAATTGGTTCATTTCTCATTACATACGCGTCCACGACTCCCTCAGCAAGGAGAGCATAAATAAAAGCTCCTCCGTCTGCATACGTCCTGCCTTTTCTTTCCATATCCTTTATCATTTTTCCAAAGTTGACATCTAAACTGCCATCCTCCTCATTAAAGCTTGAATAAAATTGCATAGCATACTCGGGACTACCGGTATAACTTGCTATAGTTATCTCTGGATCTTTAACGGTGGTTCTTTCGGATTTTTTAATTAGTCGTGGTGTTGTTCCCTTTTGAAAGTTATCAATAACATAGTTCAGACCGTTAATGCTTAAATATACTTTACCTTCTCTAATATTAACCGTTACTCCGCCCAGAGGATTACCCTCTAAATCATATTCAGATAAACATGAGAAAACTGGAGTTGGGAGACCCCTTTTGTATTGACTGCTATTGTCAAGAGGATCCTGAGACACGCGGATTTTGAATCCTATCAGTGGACCATACTCAGAATGTTCACTCGTAACCCTTATGGGATATCTACCGCTATATACTATGCTTTTAAAATTTTCTTCGCCGACTCTATCAATTTCTATTTCATCATCATCAGGCCTTCCTTCAACTTCCCCCACTGTTTTAGTGCCTATCTTAAGCAAAACTTTTTCTCTTAAGGAAAATACGACATTCTCATCCTTCTGTTTATGCAAGGGAGTTTTATAAAGAAGAGATTTTATATACAAAAGATTTGCTGTACCTGCTAGGTTCATTAATTCTGTTTTTGGGGATTCTTTTGGAGACGATGTTTCTAACTCTGCCATAATTTAATAGCCTCCAATGTGAGGCTCATGGCTTATATCATACTACTTGCGAATTGTCAAACGTTTTGCTATCATTAGCCGACTAAATTAGGTTAACAGTGCTATTGACTGAATCTTTATAATATATGGTGGCAGAAAGAAAACCGGGAATGTTTAGGCAAAGTGTGCTGGACATGAAAGCATATAGTCCTCCCCTGGAGGGAAGATCAAGGGAGGGCATTCTTCGTTTGGACTTCAACGAGAGAACTACTCCTCCCCACCCCAGAGTTGTAGAAAAGGTAAGGCAATATACTGACGAAGGACAATTTCAAGTTTATCCGGAATATGGACAAATTGATAAGACAGTAGCTGATTATGCAGGCGTTCAACCGTCTCAAGTAATGGTTACCAATGGATCAGACCAGGCAATAGACATTATTTATAGAGCAATTGTAGAAAGAGGAGATAAAGTAATAATGCCAAGACCTACTTTTGCAATGCTTGAGCAATCAGCTCAACTTCAAGGGGCGGATATCGTCTCATCGCGTTACAGAGGAATAAGAAATCTTCAATTTCCTTTTCAGGAAGTAATGGATGATATTGATCAAGATACCAAACTAGTCGTTATTTGTAATCCGAACAATCCCACAGGGACAACCATAGAACTTGATCAAACAGAAGCAATAGTGAAAAAAGCCAAAGAAAATGGCGCAGCTGTTTTAGTTGATGAAGCATATCATGAATTTATGCCGGATTTAACTGCAAAAGATTTGATATATACATACGATAATGTTTTTGTCACCCGAAGTTTTTCAAAAATAATGGGCATAGCAGGACTAAGAGCAGGATATGTAATCTCTAGAAGACGCAACATAAGACAATTAAGAAAAGTCAGAGGTCCTTATGACGTAACCATGCCGGCAGCAAGAGGAGTAATGGCAATTCGAGAGCCTGAAGTAATACAAGATATAGAAGACTATGTAGGGGAAGTTATGGGAAAATCTAAGCCAAGAGTTGAAGCATTTTATAGAAGAAATAGTGTTAAATTTTTCCCAAGCAGAGCTGGTTTCCATCTGATAGAAGAAGGACAAGGCTTCGCTGATTTTATGGAAACTCAAGGAGTTTTAGTAAGACCAAGACACGATCCCCCAAATACTACTAGAGTAAGCATAGGATCAAGTGATGCTACCGACAGATATTTAGCCGCTTTTGAAAAATATCTAACAAAAGCCGCATAGTTCAAAGCTAAAGTCAAGTTTGAGGAGAAGGTCTTAGAGAGCCTTTTAAATGTTCCCGGGCGATAAGAAAAGATGTAAAGATAATTACAACCGCACCTAAGATCTGAACAATATTTAATGTTTCACCAAAAAGAAAATAGGCAACCGGTGCACCAAGAACAGGACCAATATAACGAAGAGCCGAAACCATCCAGCCCCGAACACTTCTTAAGGATGCAAACCAGAGAGTTAAAGCAATTACGTTAAAAAGAATTACATACAAAAGCAAATAAACCCAACCGATATTCCATGATAGGGAAGGCGGAGAAAACAAAATCATAAAGGGAAGCAAAATAAGACTTCCTATAAGCATTGCCAAGGCATTCGATGATATTGACCCTATGCTGTGAGCAAGCTTTTTGCCATAATTGTATGATGAGGCAAAAAGAGCCATAGCAATGATAATAAATAAATCTCCGATTTGAGCCCTCCCTATTTGCCCGATACTTCCTCCTGTTGAAAGAAGAATAGCTCCGCCTAAATGTATCGTAAGTAAAAATAAATGGTGCGGTTTTATCTTTTCTCTTAAGAAAAGAATGCCTATAAGAAGGACAAAATAAGGCTCGACCTTTGTAAAAAATATCGCTTTTATAACATCAGTTTGAGAAAGTCCATAGGTAAAGAAAAGTTCTCCCAAGATTGTCCTAAATATTACAAGAGCCGAAAGACTTCTTATGTGAAGCTTTACCTTATTTAATGTTATTTTTTCTTTGAAAGCCTTTGATAGTAGAAATAGCAGAACCGATCCTATTAAACCACCTATAACGACCACGGTAAGAGGAGAAAGCGTTTTCGCAGCGCCTGATTTGAATACTGTAGCAACGCTTGAGAAAAAAGGCGAGGCAATTGCAAAAATTAAGTCTGAATAATTCGAAACCATTTA
>CAYPAU010000008.1:0-9343 GCA_964408825.1 uncultured Gammaproteobacteria bacterium | reverse complement strand
AAACTCCCACCAGATTCAATTCCAGGCTAATTATGTCCCTTGCTATTTGGGGTCTTTCATGCTAAATTAATGCCAATATGAAAGTGGCCGATGTAATGTCAAAACTTGTTGAATCGGTATCTTCGGATACTAAGGTTAAAGACGTAGCACTTCTTATTTTCGGAAGAGGCATCAATGGGGTCCCTGTTTGTAAGGGTAAAAAGATTATAGGATTCGTAGCAGAACGTGATATTTTAGCTTGTTTCTATCCCTCACTTGCCGAATTCGCAGAAGATCCATTCAGAGAAGGAGATTTTGAAAATATGGAGGAAAAGGTAGATGAGATATTCGAGCGTCCGGTTTCAGAAATTATGAGCAAAAATGTTACGACGGTTACCCCAAATACTCCTATACTTCGGGCGCAATCCTTAATGTTTGTAAATAGAGTTGGAAGACTCCCCGTTGTTGATAATAATAAAAACCTTGTCGGGATTATTGCTCAGGGTGATGTCTTTAGAACTGCAGTTGGCGACAAATTAATTTTTACGGAGAACGAAGATTATAACGATTGGCTTTCCAAAACCTATTATGCAACGGTTAATAACGAAGACAGACTCAAACATGAGATACCCGATCTTCTTAAAGTTTTTTCAGCAAACCGTGTTAAAAGTACTATAGACATAGGATGCGGAACCGGTGATCATTCAGTCGATCTTGCAAGAAGAGGATTTGAAGTTGTAGGTGTTGACAGGAGTGAGGAGATGATAAAAGAAGCAAAAAAGAAAAAACAAGCTTTACCGAAAGGACCACAAGAGAGACTACTCTTTGTAAAAGGTGGACTTGAAGAAGTTAAGGACAGATTTACCAGACCCTTTGATGCAGCAATTATTCTTGGCAATACATTGTCTCACAATCCTCATAATACTCAGCCTTTCTTAAAAACGGCAACGAATCTTCTAAGGGATAAAGGGGTGCTTATTCTCCAAGTAACAAACTTCAACAAAGTCGTCAGGGTAGGTAAAAGACTCTTGAATTTTAATTTTGCGACTCCTTCAGGAGAAAATAAAGAGCATGCCTTTCTTGAGTTCTATGACAATCCAAATTTAAAAGATAAAACAATATTAAAAACCTTTGCGATCTTAACAAACAACGGTGGAAAAAGATGGAAATCCCAAGGTGTAAGAAATAGCCTTATGGCATATAATACCAAGGATACTATTAGAAAACATCTTAGGAAACTAGGATACAAAAAAATTTCAATTTATGGAGGAGCTTTTGACGGCAGACACTGGGATTTTCTTTTCCGAAAACCCTTCAAAGAGAATGAGAGTGACTGGCTCAATGTAGTTGCTATTAAGGAATGAAAAATTTTTTAATTTTATTAATTTTTTTATTGACATTTAATATCGTAGTTATTCCTACTTTCGCACAGGATGCGACACGAGAGGGAAAGATGGAGAGATCGACCGAATCTGCCCAGCCTACTCCCATTGATTACACCTTGCCATATCCTGGCATTCTGTCTGATAACCCTCTTTATTTTTTAAAAGCATTAAGAGATAGAATAACCGAGTTTTTGATAGCAGATCCAATAAAAAAAGCAGAATTTTATCTTTTAACCGCAGACAAAAGATTAAATGAAGCAGTTTATCTAATGAAAAAGGGAGAAGGGAAATATGAGATGGTTGCCTCTAAAGTTTCGAAAGGAGAAAACTATTTTGAGAAGGGAATCGATCAGCTTCAATTGGCAAGGAAACAGAATTTGTCAGCAGATAGTTTGATACAGAAATATTATATTGCCTCCCTCAAACATCAAGAGGTAATAAAAGAACTTTCGGAAAGAGACAGCGGTAAAGTAAGAGGTGGTCTCATTCCATCTTTGAGAAGAGCAGAGAGATTCGAGGAAATGTTAAAAGGTTTTATGCCCAAATAGTAGCCCAATTCTTGCCTTCCGAGCATTTTTTTTCTGGCCATTTTTTAAAGGTTTCGAAATTAATTCTATTTTTTTACTCTTTCTTCTTGTTTTTTTTAGGTTTTTTCTAAAATGAGGCTAAAAGTCGCCTTGCTATATTTTGATGCAGAAATTGATGGTTGACACAGCAGATTTAGTGTAATAGCATGATTCTTGGCACTATAAGTAGTGATTCCGCCAGAGGCGGATTCTAAATAGAACATTGATAATTTTTCTTTTGGAACAAGACCCACCTTGCAAGAGAAGACCTTATTTTTATGAAATGTCCATACTGCGGATCAAAGGAAACAGAGGTTGTGGAAACAAGATACAGCGAAGATTTAGAGACTATTAGAAGAAGAAGAGAATGTACTTCCTGTCAGAAGAGGTTTACGACCTACGAAAGAGTAGAAAATATAAACTTGGTGGTAATTAAAAAGGATGGTAGACGCGAACAGTTCAACAGGGATAAGTTAAGGTCAGGAATTATAAGGTCTTGTGAGAAAACAAAAGTCTCAATGGAGGACATTGAGAAAATAGTTACCGAAATTGAAAGAGAATTAAGGGGTGCTGACTCGGTCGAGGTGGATAGTAAAAAAATAGGACAAATGGTTGCTCAAAGACTTAAGAAACTTGATAAGGTGGCATATATAAGATTTTCAAGCGTTTTTAAAAGATTTGTAGATGTTGAGGATTTTGAGAAAGAAGTAAAGAGATTGATTAAATAGGACGTATAAGTCTTATAAGTCACATAAGACATATTTATGAAACTTAATGGTGTAAGGCAAAAAGTATTTCTAGATAGATATGCCCTAAAGGGGGTAAAAGGGGAGCTTCTTGAACATGCTCCGGAGGAGATGTGGACAAGAGTTGCTCGGGGAATTGCGGAAGGAGAGAAAAAGAAAGATAGAAAATATTGGGAGCAAAAATTCTATGATGTAATGAGCGATTTTAAATTTGTTCCAGGAGGTCGAATCCTCTCCGGTGCCGGTACGGATTATCAAGTTACATACTTTAATTGCTTCGTTATTCCATCTCCCAAAGATTCCCGAGAGGGAATTCTTGAGTCACTAAAACAATTAGTAGAGATTCAGTCTCGCTCAGGGGGTGTTGGTTTAAATCTTTCCTCACTTCGTCCTCGGGGTACCCGAGTTAAAAAAGTCAATGGCACTTCTTCGGGTCCTGTCACATGGGCAGGACTCTTCTCCTATGCTACTCATGATGTTGTTCAACAGGGCGGAACAAGGCGCGGCGCAACGATGCTTATGCTTTGGGATTGGCATCCGGATATTGAGGAATTTATAACGGTTAAGCAGGATCTGTCCAGGATAAATGGTGCAAACCTTTCTGTTTGTATCTCGGAAGCCTTTATGGCGGCCGTTAAAAAAGATGAGAATTGGGATCTTATCTATCCTGACCTTGATGATCCAAAGTATGACAAACATTGGAATGGAGAAATAGCGGAGTGGAAAAAACTAGGTGGAAAAATAAAGGTTCATAAATCTGTCAAAGCGAGAGCTCTTTGGAATCTTATTTGCGAAGCTGCATGGAGAAGTGCTGAACCGGGTCTTCACTTTCTTGAGAGGTCAAATAAAAGAAGTAACACCTGGTACTTTGAAAAACTCGTTGCAACAAATCCCTGCGGAGAGCAGCCACTCGGTCCTTGGGCAGTGTGTAATTTAGGAGCCATGAATCTTGCGGCTTATGTAAGGCAAGACGGTAGTTTCAATTACGATAATTTTCAAGAGGATATAAAGACTGCAATAAGATTTATGGATAACGTAATTGATAAGACGTATTATTTCTTTAAAGAAAACGAAAAATGTGCGAAAGATATTAGAAGAACGGGTCTTGGAATAATGGGTCTTGGGGATGCCCTTATTAAAATGAAGATTCGTTATGGTTCGGATGAGTCTCTTAAGGTTATAGATAAAATGTTTAAAACTCTTCGAGACAGTGCCTATGAGGCATCTACTGAAATTGCCAAAGAAAAAGGAACCTTTCCGAAGTTTGATAAAAATAAATATCTTAAAGGCTATCACATAAAAGAACTTCCCGGGGAAATTAAGAAAAAAATAGCAAAGCAGGGGATAAGAAATGCGGTCCTACTTACCATTGCTCCAACCGGCACAACATCTCTTCTTTCGGGCGTAACATCCGGAATTGAGCCGGTTTACGAATTTACATTTATAAGACGGGATAGAACAGGGGAACATGTAATGTACCACCCACTTTTTGAGGAATGGAAAAAGAATCATTCTTCGACCGGCTCAGAACAAGTCCAGGAGGAAGGAAAATCCTTCGGCTCCGCTCAGGACAGGCCTGATTACTTTGTTTCGGCAAATGACCTAACACCTCTTGAACATGCACAGGTTCAGGCAGTAGCTCAAAAATACATCGATGCATCAATTTCAAAGACAGTGAATGCACCAAATTCCCACACGGTCGAAGATGTAAAGACTCTTTATATGGCAGCTTATGATTTAGGACTTAAGGGCGTAACTTATATGAGAGATGGTTCTCGCGAGGGAGTGTTGACAAGAATAGATGAGAAGAAGGAAAAATCCGAGGAAAAAATTTCTCAAAAGCCAGTTGCTCCCCGTCCCATGCAGCTTGAGGGAGTGACATATAGGGTTGATACGCCTGTAGGGAGAACGTATGTCACAATAAATCATGATGAAAATAAAGAGCCTTTTGAGGTATTTATTACCATCGGTAAATCAGGCTCGGATGTTGCAGCAATGGCAGATGGACTAGGAAGACTTATCTCCTTAAACCTTCGAATCGAAGACGGAGTATCAAGAAGAGAAAGGATTAGACAAATTGTCGCCCAGCTTGCGGGAATCGGAGGAGCAAGAAGTGTCGGATTTGGGAAAGACAAAGTAAGATCACTCCCCGATGCAGTCGCCAAGATACTTGCAAGTCATTTCGGATTTGCGGTAAACGGGAGGGTGGATGACAAGAATCTTCCTGCCCAAAGTGCAGGGGTTGAATTGGCAAACGGACAAAGCTTGGGTAACGGGAATTTAAACGGTGCATCTGATGTGGGTTTACCCAATGGTTCATCAGAAGGCAAAGAAGAAGAATCTTCAGAAGAAATCACAAAACTTCAACAACTCTCTCTAGTAGGAAAAGGAGCAGGAGTTGTTCAAGACGAAAAACTGGAGTCAATAACCGGACTCTATGACATCTGTCCAGAATGCGGAGCAGGAAGCCTTGCGTATGAAGAAGGCTGCAGAAAGTGTTATAGCTGCGGCTATGCCGAATGCTAGCAAGCGTATAGAAAATAGCGTATAGTGAATAGTTAAAAACTTAAAAAGGTATAAGGTAAGAAGGGTGAAATTCCCTCACAGTGCCGCTACTGTATAGTCAGAAAACTTATATTTTCTTAAATCCCGAGCAGGAAATATTTCACCTTCCTTCTCGGAAGGTTTTTTATTGCAATTTTGTTATTAGTTTTTAGCTTTTAGTTTTTAGTTTGAAATATGCCGATTTATACAAAAACAGGAGATAAGGGAGATACGGGTTTGTTTTCCGGCAAAAGAATCTCAAAAGCAAGCCTTAGGATTGAGGCCATTGGTACGATTGATGAGTTAAGCAGTGTGATAGGGTTTACCCTATCGCAACTAACAACTAACAACTCCCGCCAAAGACGAGGCTCGCCAAAGGCAGCACAACTAACAAAAGAGCTTGTTAAAATCCAAAATGACCTTTTTGAAATCGGAGCGGCGTTGGCAAATCCTACGGCGAAAATCAGCCTTTCTAAAAGAGTCAAGGAGTTTGAAATTATGATCGATGAAATGACGAAAGATTTGCCTGCTCTTTTTAATTTTATTCTTCCCGGAGGAGGGGCAGCTGGTTCAAGCTTGCACATAGCAAGAACTGTTTGCCGTAGGGGAGAGAGGAGAATAGTTGTTTTATCAGAAAAAGAAAAAGTTCAGAAAGATATAATTGTATACCTGAACAGACTCTCGGATTTATTTCTGACAATGGCAAGATTTATCAATTTTAAGGAAAAGAGGCGAGAGATTATATGGAAAGGAAGTAAAGATTAAGATGCCAAGAGCAGAACTTCTTCAATATAACATTGATTATGACCGGCATGAGACTGATACCAGTTTTATAATGACTCAGCTTGAGACCCATCTTAAAGAACGCTTTAACGTCCTTGTTTCAACAGTTGAATACGAAATCGTTGATGGACATTTGGTTCGTCCCGGAAAGACCGAACCATTTATAGAGTCTATAAAAAGAGGACGGGATCTTTTGAGAAGATTAAGTACCACAGATGAAGATTTTGAGAGGGAAGATGCAGAGGTTACTGGGTTTTCAGAGACAATAGATCCTGTAATGTCTGACCCGAATACCCCCGAGAACGTTATTGTTCTAAATATTTCTCTTCCGTCAGGAAAATACAAACATAGATATCATGATATGGCAACTTTTAAGAAAAGAAACGGAAAAAGACACATAGAGTATTCAAGATATAGTTCCGGTTTAACGGCCCAAGATTATGCCGAAATTCTTCCCGGCATGGACCCGGAAAATCCGCCGAGCCCCGAAGAGTTCCTGGCAACCCCCATTGTTCTAAAAGACATTAATTTAACCTCAGAACAGGTACACAGACTCCTTCATAAACACCATGAATATATGACCACCGAAGATTTTTCGGAAATTTGGAGACAAGTTAAGGGCTCCGTTTTTGTAAGGAATTATCTCTTGAATCGTGATCCTGACTCATTTAACGGCATGTTGAATTTTACGGATGATGTTTGGGAAAATATCAAAAGAAGAAAAAATGGGCAAGTTTATAGAGACTATGTTGATTACCCTCTTTCTTACTCTGAGCAGAGAAGCGTTGAGATTAGGGAGGTAAGGCAAGTGCCTACGGCTTGTCCTGGAAAATCGGGAGCTGACTCTCCATGGTCGGTTTCCGAATTTGATTTTGAACCTGATCTGCATGGCTCAAGGACATTTAATTGTCCTGCATGCGGATATAAAAATGTAAGACCTCATAATGAGTTAATATCTGTCTGTCAGAACAAGTTTTGCTCCGATCCTTCCGCGGTTTCCTGCGGTGATAAAAAAGCCTCTCTGCCTCTTGCAGCATGACACGCCTCCCGTTTCGTGGTATCATATTTTTACTATGAATGATGATGTCAAAGAAGACCAATTACCTAAGACTTCGGATCAAAACAGTATTCCTCAGCCGGTAGGTCCGGTGGGAAGCGCCGGCAGTAAAGAGGCAGGTCCTTTGGGAGCGGAGGCGAAAGATTTGATAACTTCATCTGAGAAGGGACCTGAGGTTGCTCCTGAACTTTCAGAAATGGGAGTTACAACCTCTCCCCATCCAATGGATGAAACCATAAAGATTGCTGATGTGACCCCACCACCAATGATTGTTCCATCGACTCAAACAGCTATTGCGAATGCACCAATGACAGAGACAGAAGCTTTTGCAGCAGAAAGGACACCGGATAAAAGCTCTGCCCTTGCCTGGCTTGGAGGACTTGTATGGAGGGCTCTTAAAAAATTGAGTATTAAAAAACCTGAAACTCCGGTACAAAACCCGGTTTAAAAAATATGACGCTTGAAACATTTTCGCCTGAAAATATAATAAATTTTTTTGCCATACTTCTCTTGACATTACTGGGGACAGCTGTTCTAATAGGTTTTTCTATTTTGGCTTTCTATGGTTTTATTCTTTGGTATAGAAATAGAAACAGGGAAAAAGAGTCCCTTGACTCAACCCTTCTTGAAGTCTTGCTTCCACGGGATAATGAGATTAAGATTGACGCTTCGGAACAGATGTTCTCAAATTTTGCATCTCTTAGAAAAAGTGGAAGATTTTCCTTTCTAAACCCTCAACCAAGTCTCTCTTTTGAGATAGTGGGAATGCCGGAGGATATAAGATTTTATGTAAATACGCCAAATAAAATAAAAGACTTTGTCGAGAAACAAATAAACGGTGCATATCCAGAAGCTGAGATCATTGAGGTGGATTCAAATAAGACTACAAAGGAAGGCTATGCCGTAGGTAATGAATATAATATTTTCTCAAAGGATGGAAGGGTCGCTTTTGCAAGCATACGACTTAAAAACTCGGATTTTCTGCCCATTAAGGTCTTTAAAGACCTTCCTACAGATCCTCTTTCTTCTATCACATCGGTTCTTGCGAAGATGGGACAGGATGAAGGCGCTGCCATACAGATCATGTTAAGCCCAGCTTCTGGTAAATGGAAAAAAATGGGCAGAACTTATATTTCAAAAACCAAAAAAATTGAATCAAACCCCGAAAAGGCGACTTACTCGGCAGACTCAAAGGAACTTGAGGGAATAGAAGGAAAGATTGGAAAACCCGGCTTTGATGTGGTGATAAGAGCAGTTGTTTCTTCCCGGACCAAGGAGTCAGCCGAAGCGCATTTGAATAACATTATCTCAAACTTTAGTCAATTTGACGGCTTAAATTCATTTACAAAAAATAAACACAGGTTTAAGGGTCTTTTCATGCACGATTTTATCTATAGATACATGCCGATAAGAGGACAGACAGGAGTCTTAACGAGTGAGGAATTGGCTACAATTTTTCATTTTCCCAATAAAACAGTTGAGACTCCTCATATTCATTGGGTAACAGCCAAAAGAGCTCCTGCGCCTGCAAAAATTCCAGATAGGGGATTGTTTTTGGGAACAAGCAAATATAGAGGCATCGCAAAACCTATTCATATTAGCCTTGATGACAGAAGAAGGCACATGTATGTGATAGGAAAAACCGGAACGGGGAAATCGGAATTTCTAAAGGCGATGATTATGCAGGACATAAAAAATGGCGAAGGACTGGCTGTTATAGATCCTCATGGAGATTTAATAGATGATGTTTTAAAACTCATGCCTCCCCAGAGGTCTGAAGATGTAATTCTCTTTGATCCATCAGATACCCAAAGACCAATGGGTTTTAACATGCTTGATGCGGCAACTGAGGAGCAAAAACATTATGTAGTTTCCTCAATAATAGGTCTTATGTATAAGCTTTTCGACCCGCATCAGACAGGCATAATAGGACCTCGGTTTGAGCACGCTATAAGAAATGCAATGCTTACGGTAATGTATGAACCCGGCTCTACCTTCGTAGAAGTTGTTCGTGCTTTAACCGACTCGGCTTACGTTCAGGAGCTTTTACCTAAGGTTGCAGACCCAATAGTAAGAAGGTATTGGACCGATCAGATTGCCCAGACTTCTGATTTTCATAAATCAGAAGTCTTAGATTACATAGTTTCTAAGTTCGGAAGATTTGTTACGAATAAAATGATAAGAAATATAATCGGGCAATCTCTAAGCGCTTTTGATTTTAGACGCGTTATGGATGAGGGGAAAATTCTTGTAATTAATCTTTCAAAAGTAAAAATTGGGGAG
>CAYPAU010000007.1:0-37489 GCA_964408825.1 uncultured Gammaproteobacteria bacterium | reverse complement strand
ATGCTATACTATAAAACACAATGGCCCGTAATTTAATAAAGAAAAGCCTCAATTTTCTCCTTTCACAACAAACAAATATTTTAACAGCAGCCTTTATAATAATGGCAACAACTATTCTTTCACAAATCTTAGGTCTTATAAGACAAAGACTTTTGCTGTCAATTTTTGGGGCATCCGATACTCTTGGGATTTATTTTATTTCGGCAAGACTGCCTGATTTCCTTTTTCAAATAATCATTGCCGGAGCTTTGTCATCGGCCCTTATTCCGGTCATCTCCGATTATTTAGGAAAGGGTAGAGAAGAGGACGCTCATAAATTAGGGTCAACCCTTCTTGCTTTTGGACTCTTTCTATTTGGTATTTTGGCTATTATTCTTTTTATCTTCTCATTTTATTTCTCAAAGATCTTAGCGCCTGGATTTTCCAATGCGCAACTTATTCTTATGTCAAATCTTATGCGCATAATAATACTCGGGCAGTTTCTTTTCGTTATAGCAACATTTTTTACGGCAATTCTTCAATCCCACAACCGTTTTTTTGTCCCGGGTTTTGCGGCTGCCCTTTACAATTTGGGGATAATAAGCGGGATATTGATCTTAAATCCTTTGTTTGGAATATATTCTGCAGCCTATGGAGTAGTTTTGGGGGCACTGATTTTTGCTTTGGTTCAGGTGCCTCTTATAAAAAACGTCAGATTTCCCATTTTTCCGTCTTTTTCCTTTGCCTCTTTTAAAAAAAATGGCGCTTCGCAGGTTCTTAAACTGATGTGGCCAAGAACTCTTTCGATTGCAATTTTTCAAATCGGAACACTTTTGATCGTAACATTAGTATCTTTTCTTCAAAATCCCGGCAGAAATTATGTTATCTTCGACCTTGCCCAAACTCTTGCTTTTGCCCCAGTCACACTTGTCGGAAATGCTATTGCACAGGCAGCTTTCCCTGTATTATCACGCGAGAAGGATAGACTTTCCGATTTTAAGACGACTTTTATAACTTCGTTTAATCAAATGCTTTATCTAATTCTCCCGATATCGGTTTTGATACTTGTACTTAGGATTCCTTTGGTTCGTCTTATTTATGGGGCGTCAAGATTTGACTGGGACGCAACCGTTCTAACAGGAAGAACTTTGGCATTTTTTAGCATTTCAATTTTTGCCCAGTCGTTGACCTATTTGGTGTCCCGTGGATTTTATGCACTTCATGATACAAAAATCCCTCTTATTGTAGGAGCATTCAGTACAGCCATAATGATCATTTTAAGCTGGGCTTCGGTATTTGTTTACAACTTCGGAGTTATGGGAATTGCTTTTTCTTTTTCTATTGCTTCAATAATCAATCTTGTTATATCTTTAATACTCCTTGATATAAAAACAGGAGGCTTTGCGAAAATGGAATTCATTTTTTCAATATCAAAGATATTTATTGCAAGTATTTTTATGGCAGCGGCCCTTTACATACCCATAAAACTTTTAGATCAATTGGTCTTTGATACAACAAGAACAATAAATCTCCTCGCGCTTACCGGAATTTCCTCTCTTTTGGGACTTTCTCTTTATATATTTCTTACGTGGCTTTTTGATGTTAGGGAAGCATCAATGTTTTTACTACTTTTTAGAAAGCTGGGGAACTGGAGAGAAATTCTATCAAGATCAGAGGAAGTAATCGAACCCACCCACATTAAAGTCTGATGACTAGAAAAATTACTTACAGTCAAGTTGGAGATGACTACGATAAGATTAAGGACCCCGTTAAAAAATTAGCCCAAAAATTTGCTAAATCTACTTCAATTAATCTTTCAAAAAAAGGATTTAAAGAAATACGGGGAACAAGAGGAGAGTCAGCTTATGTTTGGCAGCAGGGAAATATATTTATGGCTTTTGTTATAGAGGGACTGGGGACAAAAAATTTAGTAGCAGATGAAATGGACAATTCTGATTACTATCAATCAATCGCACACGATACAGTTGCGACAATAATTAATGATTTAATATCGGTGGGCGCTGAACCCCTTGTCCTGAACGCTTACTGGGCAATTCCAAATAATGATTGGTTAAAAAATCAGGACAGGATTAAAAATCTTATAATCGGATGGAAAAAAGCCTGTGATGTCTCAAAAGTTTCATGGGGAGGGGGAGAGACAGCAACTCTAAATGGAATTATTAAAAATGAGACAGTTGATCTTGGTGGGGCCGCCGCAGGGATTATAAAAAATAAAAAGAGATTACTAATTGATACAAACCTAAAATCAGGCGACAGAATCATTTTTCTTAAAAGCAATGGTATTAATGCTAATGGAATTTCTTTAACTCGAGCAATAGCTAAAAAGATTAGAGGAGGATATGGTGCAAAACTTCCAGGCGGAAAAATTTACGGAGAAGCACTTCTTACGAAAAGCAATATCTATGCAAAAGTCATTAGAGATTTGCAAAAAACGGGAGTGGATATACATTATATCTCGAATATTACAGGCCATGGTTTAAGAAAAGTTATGCGGGCAAGACCCTCCTTCACATATGTTATTGAAAAAATCTTTAAGCCTCAGGAAGTTTTTGATTTTATTCAAAGACACGCAAACCTCGATGATTATGAAATGTATCAGACATATAACATGGGACAGGACTATGCAATTTTTGTATCAAAAAAAGATGTTAAAGAAACCTTAAGGATAATAAAAAAAAATAAATTCAAAGCAATAGATGCCGGATATGTCGATAAAGGCGAAAAACAAGTAATTATTAAGCCTAAAAATTTAGTTTATAAAGGTGATACATTAGACTTAAGATAGCTTCAAGACTTTCTCTCTGCTATAATTTTCCCCAATGGATCCATTCGGCTCTGCTCAGGACAAGTTAAGTAAGATACGGAATTTTGCGATTGTTGCGCATATTGATCATGGGAAATCAACTCTTGCGGACCGGATTATGGAAATTTGCGGAGCGGTTCCCAAAGAACATGAAGAACAGATTCTGGACAGTTTGGAACTTGAAAGAGAACACGGGATCACAATTAAGCTAAAAGCTATAAGGCTCACTTACAATCCAAAAGCACCAAATTCAAAATTACAAACTCTAAATAAATCCCAAATTCAAAATTCAAATGATCAAAAAAAAATGGAAAATGGAGAATGGAGAATGGAGAATGAAGATTCAGTTTATCAACTGAATTTGCTTGATACTCCGGGGCATGTTGATTTTTCCTATGAAGTTTCAAGATCACTGGCCTCGGTTGAGGGAGCGCTTTTAATTGTTGATGCAACTCAAGGAGTACAGGCTCAAACTTTGTCAAATTTTAATCTTGCGATAAACGCAGGACTTACACTCATTCCGGTTATTAATAAAATTGACATGCCCTCCGCTGATATTGAAAAAACATCTTCGGAACTTATGGAATTAGGGTTTAAAGAAAATGAAATTATAAAAGTTTCGGCAAAGACCGGAGAGAATGTTGAGAAACTTTTAGAAGAAATAATAAAAAAGATTCCGCCACCGGATTCTTCGGCTTTGCCTGCCAGTGACAAGGATAAATTGGCAGCTCTTATATTTGACTCAAGCCTCGATCCCTATAAAGGAGTAATAGCGACAATTAGACTTTTCGGCGGATCACTAAAAGTAGGGGATGAAATTTCTTTTCTGGCAACCAAATCTAAGGGAAATGTTTTGCAAATTGGCTTCTTATCTCCAAAACCGCAATATGTTCAAGATCTTAAAGATGGAGAGATTGGCTTCATAGTTACAAGTATAAAAGACTTATCGCGGGTTAAAGTCGGGGATACCATAGCCTATTCAAAAGAGGAGGTAAAACCATTGCCCGGATATAAGGAGGCAAGACCCGTTGTTTTCCTTTCGTTCTATCCGACCGACTCATCGGATTATCCAAGAATGAAAGATGCTTTTGAGAAACTTAAGTTAAATGACGCAGCAATTTCTTATTCAAACGAATCATCAATTAGCCTTGGGCAAGGCTTGCGTGTTGGGTTCCTAGGTTTATTACATGCTCAAATAACTCAAGAAAGGCTTGAGAGGGAATATGATCTTAATGTAATTGTTACATCGCCTTCTGTAAATTTTATTATTGACGGAAAGACAATCAATAAGCCCTCTGAATTCAATCCAAGTCCAAACTCAGTTGTTCAG
Organism: uncultured Gammaproteobacteria bacterium; assembly: GCA_964408825.1. GTDB lineage: Bacteria > Patescibacteriota > Microgenomatia > Levybacterales > UBA12049 > CAYPAU01. The sequence goes on along the minus strand of CAYPAU010000007.1, from coordinate 33,356 downwards.
GAGCCCTATGTAAAAATTACAATTTTTGCTCCACAACAATATTACGGGCAGATAAGCGATCTAATTTACAAAAAGCGAGGGACTGTCGAACATTATGAGAGTATTGGATCGTCTCAGAAAATAGAAGCAGTCATTCCTCTTCTTGAAATACTGATCGGTTTTTATGACGAGCTAAAATCCCAAACCTCAGGCTATGCTTCTTTTGATTTTGAAATTTTAGATTACCGCGACGCAAAACTGGTAAAGCTTGATATTCTGGTAAATTATGAGCCGATTGAAGGTTTATCTCAGGTGATTCCTTCGGAAAAAGCAGAGGAATTCGGAAGAAAGCTTGTTGCAAAACTTAAAGAAGAAATTCCGCGTCAAAACATCCCGATTCCGATTCAAGCTGTTATTAATTACGCAAAAGTAAAGGGAGGGGTTGGTGGAAAAATTTTGGCACGGGAGACAATTCCTGCATACAGAAAAGATGTTACCGCAAAACTTTACGGAGGAGATGTTACTCGCAAAATTAAACTTTTGGAAAAACAAAAGAAAGGTAAAAAGAGAATGAAAAGATTCGGTCAAGTTGAGATTCCTCAGGAAGCATTCCTGGCGGTATTGAAGATTTAATTTGGGTCGGCGGGTCCTGCCGCTCGTCACCTCGCCAGTGCTCATTCGGAATATTCCGCTTTGCGGAATAACTCTTGCGCGCTGGCAAGGCCTCTGACTCGCGTCACCCGCCAATAAGCAGAATTAGAGAATGAAGAGAAGTGCGCCACCTATTATGATAAACAAAAATCCGATAGCACCGATTCCTAACAACACCTCAGTCGGGCCTGCGGGTTCAATTGTAGGAGTTGCTATGGGTGGGGCAACTGGCGGAGGCGCCTCAGCGACTCCGCTTTGGACAGTGATTACCTGTGTGCAGGAATTGCTGATTCCGCTATCCTCATCTGTAAGAGTTACACTTGCCGTAAAGGTTCCGGCACTATTATACGTGTGGGAAAGTCCGGTATTTATAGAATTAGTGCCGATACCTCCTCCTTCTGTGACATCTTGAACCGTACCATCACCGAAACTGAAGCTTGCCTTGCCTATAGTGCCGTCTGAATCAGATCCAGCAACTGTAAAGGCAATTGTGTAGGGTACTGTTCCTTGAGCCGAGCGGTCAAGGACAAGACTTGAGCAGACAGGAAGTTGATTGGCAGATCCCGTACCCGGTGGTGTTGTAGGAACAGGAGTGGAAGTCGTAGGCGTTGGTGTTGCCTGAGAGGCTCCGGTCGTTGGAGTAGGACTCGTTGGGGAAGGGGGTGTGGTTGGAGTAATTTTATCCTTTCCGGGAGTAGGACTTACCGAAGTCCTAGGCGCTGGCGTTACGCCCCCTACCCCCGAAATAGTGACTGTTGCGGACTGGTAACCGTTTGAAGGCAAGACAACGTCCTTATTCGGATCGTCTGCTGCGTTTGAGAGGGCATGGCTTCTTTCCGGATCAAATGAAATTGTGGTAGGCGTAGCTCCTGTTTCCACCTTTGCTTTAAATGTTATAGTACCTATTTTAGTCCTCTCAGTTATGGCTTCTTCAACGTCACGATCCAAACCATAAGAGAAAAAAATGCTGTTGGCACTTATTACAGGGGGTTGGAGTTCGTTTGGCAAGACAGTCCTGTCTATAACAACTCCTGATGATGTAATTTCAAGTGTTCTAGGATCATAGGTCAGGGTAAGAGTAACAACAATAATAGAATTATTATTTGGAGTTTTTCCGGGATCAACCCATAACTCAAATCTTACATTATCGTTTACAGCCGCCGTTTTTGAAGAAGGCTCAAGAGAAATTTTTGTCGAGGGAGCAGCTCTTCCTCTTATTTCCTGCTGTTTTTGAACAAGATATACCGTTAGGGGGATTGCAATAAGGAGTATAAACCCAAGGCCTAATAAAATCAGCTTTTTGGGAGACAACAACATATTTTGTTACCTAGTTTATCGTAATAGAATAGAAGAGTATATGTCAACCCCGATTGAATCGGGGTCAACCCCGCACCAATCCGGACAAAATGGGAAAGCTATTCACTATAGGATATTGACAGTTTAAAACTTTTGTTGTATAAATTTTAGCAGTCACTTTTGTCAAGTGATACCCGCCTGCAATGCCTTCGGCAAATGCCGATGGCGGGCAGGTTTTTTGATCAAAATTTTATAATTATGGCAAACAAAACAAAAATTTCACCGCTTTTTGATAACGTTCTTGTAAGACCTCTTGAGGCAGAAGAGAAAACCACAAGCGGTATTATTCTGCCTGACACAGCACGCGAAAAACCGCAGATTGGAGAAATTATGGCGGTAGGTCCGGGAAAATTAACAGAAAAGGGAGAAAAGGAGCAAATGGTTGTTAAGGTAGGACAAAAAGTTATGTACAAAAAATGGGGCGGCGATTCAATTAAAGTAGGTAATGAGGAATGGACAATAGTTGAACAGAAAGACATCCTAGCCATTATTTTATAATGGCTAAAGTCAAAACTAAAAAATCAAAGGTCAAAAGTAAAATTAAAAAGTTTTAAATTTTGAATTTCAATTTTGCATTTTGTATTTTTAATTTTTAATTTGACTGACCGAAAGGAAGGAATATGGCAAAACAAATTAAATACAGCGCAGAAGCCAGACAGTCATTGATAAACGGAGTAAACAAACTTGCGGATGCGGTTGTGACAACACTCGGTCCCAAGGGTCGAAATGTTGCCCTTGATAAAAAATGGGGCGCTCCGAACGTGGTCCACGACGGAGTAACGGTTGCCAAAGAAATAGAGCTTGAAGATCCATTTGAAAACATGGGAGCTCAGCTTGTTAAAGAAGCAGCAAGTAAAACCAACGATGTAGCCGGTGATGGTACAACCACAGCAACTCTTCTTGCTCGAGAGATTGTCAATCAAGGATTTCTGGCTGTTAATAGCGGATATAACCCCATGCTTTTAAAACAGGAAATTGATGAAGCTGCCGAAGCAGTTTTAAAGGCGTTAAATAATCTAAAAGCAGATATAAAAGGGGATGATATTGAAAAAGTTGCAGAAATTTCTGCACAGAATGAAGAAATAGGTAAAAAAATAGCAGAAGCATTAGACAGAGTTGGAAAGGATGGGGTTGTTACAGTTGAGGAGGGAAGAGGTCTTGAGATGTCGATTGATTATAAAGAGGGAATGGAGTTTGACAGAGGATATGCCTCGGCTTATTTTGTGACAAATCCCGACAAAATGGAGGGAGAGATTGAGGACCCCTATATTCTTATAACAGATAAAAAGGTCTCCAACTTACAAGAACTTTTACCATTCCTTGAAGGGTTAGTCAAGGTTTCAAAAAATTTAGTAATTATTGCTGATGAGATTGAGGGAGAGGCCTTAGCAACCCTTGTTGTTAACAAATTACGCGGTACATTTAACGCAATTGCAATCAAAGCTCCGGGTTTTGGGGACAGGCGGAAAGAAATGCTTGAAGATATTGCGGTACTTACAGGAGGTACTGTCATTTCTGAGGATACAGGGAGGAAGCTTGAGAGCGTTACGGTCGAGGATTGCGGAAGAGCAGACAAAGTCTGGGCGGATAAAGAGAATGCAAGAATTATCGGAGGCAAAGGAAAGATCACAGACATTAAGGCAAGAATTGCACAAATTAAAAGAGCAATTGAGCAGACTTCGTCTGATTTTGACAAAGAAAAACTACAGGAGAGACTTGCTAAACTTTCAGGAGGGGTTGCAGTTATAAATGTAGGTGCCGCAACTGAGATAGAACTAAAAGAGAAAAAGGAAAGAGTTATGGATGCAGTTGCCGCTACAAAAGCGGCGATTGAGGAAGGAGTAGTTCCCGGAGGAGGAATTGCATTATTTAGGACAAGAGAGGTTTTAGTAACAGGTAGCACAAAAGTTGAAACATCAGACGCCCCTAGCAATAAACAGATATTTGAATTGACTCAGCATAAAAACCCAGGACACCAAATTTTATATAATGCTTTATCCTCACCTTTAGTTTATCTTTTGAAAAATTCTGGCAGAGATCAGCTCTGGATCAATGATGTAGTAAGACAAATAAAATTCAGCGAGACGGAGAAAGGAAAAGTTAAACACAATTACGGTTTCAACGTCGCGACAATGAAGTTTGGAGACATGGTTGAGATGGGAATAATCGATCCTGCTAAAGTAACAAGATTGGCTTTGCAGAATGCAGTTTCAGTTGGAGGAATGATTCTAACAACAGAAGTTTTGGTTACAGACATTCCGGAAAAGAATCCGCCAGCCCCAGCTATGCCACCTGGTGGAATGGACTACTAAGCTAACAATTAGCAACTAGTAATTAGCGATTAGTTTAAGGATTAGTTTAAATAAAGGTAGTTCTTCAAAAAAGCTCTGTTCTGTTATAATAATTTTTAACCCCTGTTTTTATGAGAAAAGTGATTCTTTATATTATCCCATTTATTCTAGCCGTAGTTTTATTTGCCGCGGTAATTTTTATACTAAATCAGAAAACAGGAAAAGGTGCTATCCAAGTGACTTCCTCCCCTCAGGCCGATGTATATTTGAATGGAAAACCTATTGGATCAACACCTCTTTGCAAATGTGAAAATAAAGATATGGTATCTATCGGAGAATATAGTTTAAGACTCGTCCCAAAGGATACGTCCTTGCCACCTTTTGAGGAAAAAATTACAATAAACAAATCAACTCTTACGGTTGTAGACAAAACATTTGGACAGGAAGAATCAGCAAGTGTTATAACGCTTATACCCATCTCGGACAAAAAAACTTCGGAAATTATGGTTATCTCATCACCCAGAGAGGCAGATGTAGTTCTAGACAGTAACCCATCGGGTAAAACACCTCTTGTTTTAAAAAACGTAACGCCCTCTGATCATGAAATAAAATTGAGTAAAGAAGGGTATCTTGAGAAAACCCTAAGAATAAGAACTACAAATGGTTTTGCACTGAAAACAATCGTTTATTTAGGTGCTAACATTGGTATTTCATCAGATTCGGCGCTTCCAGAAAGAGAAATTTCTTCTCCGACACCCTCCTCCTCGAAAGTATTAATTCTTGATACCCCCACCGGGTTTTTAAGAGTAAGATCGAGCAGCAGTATTTCAACATCAGAAATTGGAAGAGTGAGTCCCGGAGAGATCTTTGATCTTTTGGAAGAAACCGAAGGATGGTACAAAATAAAACTTTCTAATGGACTCGAAGGTTGGATAAGCTCCCAATACGCTCAAAAACAATAAACTAGGAATTTATAAAGTAGATGATTCCAATTACCAAAAGTACCCAAGCAATTACCGTTCCCAGAAGTGGTTTGTCAGAAAGTAGAACTTTTTCGGGACTTTCTCCTTCATGCTTTTCATAAATATCCTGAATATAACGCATCAGTCCATAAACCACAGGTGCAATAGTTATCATTAGCCATTTTTTGTAAAAGAAGGTAGGTAGAAAGTCGGGAAGAATATCCAGTCCCAGCTGAAATCCCCGAGGGTTCTCAAGAAAGGTAAAAAGAGAATAAAAAACAAAAGTAGATGTCGCAAACATAGTAGCATAAACATCAAGAAGCCTTTCTGAATAATGAGATAATGATTTTCGTACACCTGAGATACTTGCGTTTTTAATTCTTGATACCAAAGTAAGCTCTGACCTTCTTTTACCGACTGCCAGAAAAAGGGATAAAGATATCACAGTTAAAAGTAGCCATACTGATATATGAAAACCTGATGCAAACTCCCCTGCATAAACTCTTAATATATAGCCCGTTGCAATAACCAGTATGTCCGCAACCGCAATCGACTTTAAGAAAAACGAATAAAGGATTTGCAAGAAAAGATAAAATATAATAGTTATTAAAAATGTTGGAGTAATATAAAAAGCCGAAATATACAAAGAAACGATTATAAATACTGCTGCAAGGAAAATGGAAAAAGACACTGGAACATCACCGCTTGCAAGGGGACGGAATCTTTTAAAAGGATGGAGTTTGTCGCTTTTTATATCCAGAATATCATTTACGATATATGTTGCTGAGGAGACTATACACAAAACAAAAAAACCCAATAAAACTTTCTCAAAAATCTGAGAATTAAATAACTCTCCCGAAAAAGTAATGGCAGCGAAAATCGCGAAGTTTTTTATCCACTGTCTTGGACGAAGAAGCCTTAATGTATTAATTATTATTTCCATTTTTTCTCTCCATTGCGAAATGCAAAAATAGGAGAAAGCCTCCGATAATAATTATAACCATAATAACAGCAAAAAGTTTCCCTTTGCTTGATAAGAAAAGGGAAATGGAACCCAATATAGCAGAAACTGTCCAATAAAACAATGCAACTTTTCTCTGGCTTATTCCCATATGAAGAAGAAGATGATGGAGGTGTTTTTTATCATGCCAAAAAGGAGATCTTCCAGACAGAAGGCGTCTTAGGATTGTAATCACCCCATCGATCATCGGAATACCCATGACTAGAATTGCAGTTGCGAGTTTAACACTCGAGATTATAGAAACCGCAGCCAAAAGAAGATAAATGGAAGTTGCTCCGTAACCGGGAAATATTTTAGCAGGATAAAAATTAAAAATAAGAAAACCCAGAGCAGAACCCGCTAATATAAAAGATAATTTTGCACTAACAATGTCTGTTGGGTTTATTATAGGAAATCTAAGACTCAAGACTCCTATTACAAGGGCTGATATAATTATTATGCCCGGCATTTGCCCATCTACCCCCTTACTCCAATTAAGCATGTTCATAACCCAGATAAACCATACAAGTGTGATAGCCTCGGAGAGATATAAGACAAATTGGTAATTTAAAAAATTAAAAGAAAGAAGCGGTATATTTAAATTAAGTATCCCTCCAAAAGGATTTGTTACAAACGGTATTGAGATTCCACCTCCTACAACTATAGCTCCCGATAGAATATTTAGGCCAAAACGCAAGTACGGCGATAAGTCAAGCTTATCATCCAAAATACCAACTACTAAGGCAATAAATGCTCCAGTAAATAAAAAGATTGTAGCTTTTGTGAGAGGGAGAAATACAAAAGAAGCGATTAAAATTCCAAAAAAGAGAGGAATTCCTCCGCCTCTTGGAACAGGAATCTTATGAATTATTCCCGGATGTTTATGTTTCTTTGGATCATCGATAAGCCCCAATTTTTTTATAAATCCTATTGCTATGGGAGTTATGACTAATGTAGCAATAAAGGCAGTTATAAGAGGTAAGAAAATAATGTTTATAAGCATCTGTTATGTAATAAGATAAACTGTTCTTAAAATTAAAAGAAAAGAAAGAAACGACATGAGAGTGTTTGTTATAGAAAGCATTCTTGCTACAACCTGAGACCTTGAATAAATAAAAGAAGAAATGAAAATATTGACTAAACTAAAAAAAATCACGATAGCAATAGGAAGAAAAATAGAGGTTGAGGAAGAAAGCCTTTCATCTCCCCATGGAAGTTGATTAAAAATCGGAATGTAGGGAGGAAGAGATGCAAGCTTTATTAAGACGAAGACTATATTTAAAAAAAGAATAACAATCGTAAAAATAAATCCCCAGAGTATTATCCTATCTTTCAGAAGTTCCTTAGAAAACCCTTTCATATATTAATACATTATCAATTTTCATAGGATTGCCGTATCTGTAAAGAGAAAAAGGGATAGGCTTGACATTGGGCATTATAATTATGAGTTTTGGGCTGACTTTTTCTATAGCATCTTGTGTATTTTCAACCCCGTCTTTATACGCTGTAATATGATAGGCAACCGTATACCTTCCAGGGGGAAGTTTGTCGGATAATTTATAAACCTGGGCATTATTGCCCCATATAAATACTTGATCTTTATCGTTAGTTTTTGCTTTTATGTATTCTGTTATTTGATAATCAAGAGGTGTCCTTTTGTCAAAAAAGGCTCTATACTCACCAACACTTTTGCCCCCAAGAATAAATGAGACAAAATTCTGATAATAGAAGGGCGTCTTTCCGTAAAGATTAAATTTTGAGAAAACAAAAAAGAGAACTATAACGAGAATAACTGAAAGATGAAATTTATATTTTTTCTCAAGGCTAATCATCCCAATAAAAAGAGAGACACTGGGTAGAAGAACAAGAAGATAATGAGTATATGGTCTTTGGGCGAAAAAAGCATTAAAAACAGAGAAGGCAAGCCATATCAGCAAAAATAGTAGTGTTTTAGAAAATTTATTTTTCTTTAAAAACAAATAAAAACAAAAAGACATCAAGAGAATAAGCTTTAGTATTAAAAACCCCTGGGGAATTATAAATTTATTTCCGTAACCAACATACCCTACGTTTTGAGTAAAAGTTGCTTGAACAAAATACTTGAATGGAGATCCTAAAAAAAACAAGGAGGCAACAATAATCGGGATTATAAATCCGAGAAGGAAGGGATAGACAAGTGTAAAACTTTCTTTTAAAACTTTTATTAAATTAATTTTCTTGCCCTGAAGGTTTGTGTTTGTTATAAAAATAAAGGTAAGAAAAGCAGCAAAGTCAAAAACGGCTACTATCTTAAATAAAAAAGCAATACCCAAGAGAGCTCCTGAAAGAAAATAAATTTTGAAACTGAGTTTGTCTTTTAACAAAAGATAGGCTGAAAAGATTATCGGAAGAAGCATAAAATTTTCGGCATTTGCAATATTACCTTCTATTAAGGGCAATGCAAAGACCAAAGCAAAAATGCCGGTAGTCCACATTGCAATTCTTTTCTCATGTCTGCCGTCCCCAAATATTCTTTTAGAAAGGAAGTAAAAAATGATTGTTGTAAGTATGCCGAAGATTAGAGAAAGAACTCTTGTATAAAATTGATCACCATTGAAAATTGCGTACACAAGATAAAGAAGAGGTGGTTTATTGTCCCAAATCCCTTCATAAAGAGTTCTTCCTTGTCTTATTGCACTTCCTAAGACTTCATATATTCCCTCGTCTCCATACCAATATGGCTCAAAAAGCGAAGGAAGCCGCAGCAGAAAAAAAACAAAAGAAGTTATGAGAAGAAACCAGAAATCCCTGCTCTTCTCAACCTTCGATAGGAATTTCATACGTTCAATTCATTCAGTATGACCCTGAGCAAAGTCGAACGGGTCATACTTTTTCGGTCACTTTATATTCCATGCGTTTTCCAAACATAAGCTGGGTGTGAGATATGAGAGCGGGCAATGCGTTTAGGAAAAAGCCGGCGATCGGAAGCAATATAAATTCAAGCGGAAATAAAAACTCTCTTGCTCTTTGCGAGTGTCTAGGTCTTGATTTGAAATCTATTATAACTAGGGTAATAAGCGCAAGCATACAAGTAGTTAGAATGGTACCCGCTATGGTTGGTAGGTTATAGCCAAGAGTTGTTCTTGAGAAGACAGGGTTAATAAAAGTTATAATGTTTGCAGCAACCGTAATAATAAACCAATTAACCGGCCAGAGGAAATGATCCACAAAAACATTGTATAGCATTACCGTTTTTCTAACAAACGGTACATCAGGAACAGTAAGCCACCATTTGATAAATAACGGATCGTCAGACACCCCCCATGACCATCTCCTTTCCTGATCATATTTGCTTTTGATACTTTTCCAAAATCCGCGAGATAAAGGCGCGTCCATAAAGGTTTTAAGAAAAATGGGCTCTACCCAAATGTTCCCCCTATTTCTGAAAAAAGCTTTAAAGAATATTCTATAGTCCTCAGGAATAACATCGGTATCCCAAAAATCGATATTCTTTAAAAGTTTAAAAGACAGTGAATAGGTTGAGTTAGATATAAGCTTATCTTTCTGGACTAAAACTGCCATTCTCCATAAGCTTCCAAAAAAAGCGATCACACGAGTAGGGGCAGGAATTTTCCAGAAATTATTGTAGTTTACATTTGCAGATTGCCAGAACTTATTATACCGTTTATTATCGGTCAAAAAACTATAAGAAAGGTAGGAAAAATATTGTTTGTCAAAGATAGAATCTGCATCAACAGATGAGATAGTTGCAAAGTTAATATCAATATTCCCCCGCTTAATTAAGCGGGCATAGGCTTTTTTGGCAGCAAAGGCCTGATTGGATGATTTGCCTTTTACCTCTCCTTCCAAATCCGGATGGTATGTAGCAAAAATATCTCCGAATAAATCCTTGAACTCTTTTATAAGAGTATTTGCCTTTAATCTTGTATCCTCTTCTCGCGCCTCCATTGCCAATACTATATATATTCTTTTGGAAGGAAAAGTTTGATTTGCTAAAGCACTAAGAGTCTCTCTTAATTTAGTTTCGCTTTCTCGATAATTGGGGATTATAACAACATGGTTTAACTTTTGTAAATCAGTTAAATTAGAAGCTTTTTTCAGCCAATCTATTTTTTCAGCCTCTTTTATTTTATTTGATGCGATGAAAGAAGTTGTAGCAACCGCAAAAGATTTATAGAGCCAGTAGACATCAAAAAAAAGTATAAAGTAGGCAACCACGTAGGGTATGGTGAGCGATCCCCAGACAGGGAAAAGAATAAGAGTCCAAGAAAAAAGACCCGGGAATATTTCAAGGAGCCTTCGGGTTTTGATTGGATAACGTGCAAAAATTTTAGAAAAAAATTCGGCCATAACGTATTTTTAAGTTAAATTAAAAATTTTAATTGCGTTGAGATTTGTTTGTTCTTCAACTTTCTCAAAAGAAATACCCCTGATTTTAGCTATAAACTGCCCGGTAATTATAACATAGGAAGGTATGTTTCTCATACCTCGATAGGGCACTGGAGTTAAGAAAGGCGCATCTGTTTCGGTTACCATTCTATCTATGGGAGTGTACCTAACCAAATCAACCAAAGAAGTTGTTTCGCCAGGGGCAAGGCCCTCATAGGTTATATTCCCGTCGTAGCCTATAAAAAATCCTAAGCTTAAAACTTTTTTTAAAAAATCAAGATCGCCTGACATGCAGTGAAACATTCCGGGCGGGTTTAATAAATTATTTTTATAATAGTTTAAAATTGCAATTATTTCTTTACCTGCATGTCTGTTATGTATCTGAAGAGGAAGCTTAAGTTTTAAGGAAAGCTCAATTTGTTTAATAAAGACCTCTTTTTGAAGTTTTATATCTACAATTGCATTAGATTCATACTTATAAAAATCCATTCCGCATTCTCCGATACCTACAACCTTGGGTTTTCTTGCCAATCGCTCAAGTTTTATAAGCCAGTCATCAGGAGGTTTATCAGCATGATGGGGATGAATTCCAACTATTGCGTAGAGTTCGCCAGCTGGCGAATCATATTTCTCCGCCAACTCGACTGCTTTTTCACTTGAATCAACTTGAGTACCGACATTTATAATTTTCTTAACCCCCTTTTTAAAAGCATCTTTTATTACCTCATCATAATCTTCTGAAAAAGAGCGAAAATTCAAATGACAATGTGTATCAATCATATTGATTATTTATAATTTATTTTATAAAGGAAAGCATGATTAATATTTTTTATTTTTGTGATTTTTTTCGCCTTTCTCATGTTTTTAAGAGCCTTTTCAAAATTTTCATTAGACTCCAAAAGCTGCGTTATCCACTGATTGGGATGTAGATCGACAACCAGAAAGTCAGGTCTTCCTGAGAAATCCAACCACCAACAGCTCCTTTGTCCGCAAATATTGTTATCGAAATCATGGACTCTTGGATAAATTAAATAAATTTGATTTCTCTGACTAAGATGAGGAACAAGGCTTTGTTGAGTTACCAAGCTTGCATCTTTTGGAATAAATTGGAACAAAGCATAATTATCTTCCATCCAAGATTCGGTTTTCCAATACTCAAGTTTCGAGAGTTTATTAAGCGGAAAATGAAAATAATATTGCATTGCAATTGGAATTATTAGTAGCAAAAAAGAAACTTTTTGAACATTAACTTTTTTCCGTTTCAAGAAATCTAAGAACTCCAACATCCCTAAAAATAAAAATGGAGCAAGAATTGCACGATGGTGTGTAAAAGGACTCCACATTCTGCTAAACTCGGGACCGGTTGCAAAGTACTGAGATAAATCTAGAATAATAGCAAGAAGCGCCCCGACCGAAAAAATTGGCAAAAAGGAAAAAAAGGAAAGAGAGTAAAACCAAACTTGTCTCTTTTCTTCAGAATCAAAAAATTGAACTAAAATATTTATAGGATTTAAGCTTATGCTTGGTAAATATTGGAAACCTACAGGCGAAAAATAAGCAATAATTTTAGCGGAGATAATACTCCAGACTACCCCAAGAAAAATAAAAGCTATTGAGGCCTTGCGATACCCATTTTTAAAGATATAAAAAAGTCCTATAGATGCAAGTGCGATTCCCATATTTTCTTGAGTTAAGAGTATCAAGACCAAAGTTAGGGAAAAAAGCTTCCACCTTCTACTTTCAAGAAAATATAGAAACCAAGCTATAAGACCAACGCCTATAATAATGGCATGAAAATCAAAAAAAACAGCAAATTGTATTCCGTAAAAAAGACTATAGATAATGCTTAAATTTAGGCAAGTAATCGGTGATAGTTTCCTAAGTCTGCATAATTTATATATTGCAAGCGTTGAAAAAGTAATCCAAAAAGCCTGGAAAATAAGAATAATTCTTACGTCGCTCCATAAATAATATAAAGGCGCTATTGCCGGAATTGTTAAATTGAGATGATCCCCCAAAATAATTCGGTCCTTAATCGTGTTGTAGGGTAAGATAAACTGTGAATACTTCCAAATAGTCTGGTCGTAGAGTCCTAAATCAAATCCTCCAGATTGAAAATGCATGTGTCGTAAGATAGATAATGAAGAATAAAGAATAGATAAAATAAGAAGCCAGGAAATTAATATTTTGAGAATAAATTTTTCCTGCAAAAATATTTTTTTGAATAAAATCATGAAAAGAAGATATTACCTATGATTATAAATTAAATTCTCGGGAAAAGGGGAGACTGGGAAATAATTTTTGGACCTCTAAACTGATCTTCGATTTTCTTTGAAGTCTCAGGCAAAAACGGTTCAAGAAGAGCTCCTATTTCTTGAATCTGATCAGCCGAATGTGCAAGAACACTTTTTATTTTGGGTTCTTGATTTTTGAGAAGATCCCAGGGCCTCTCATCATTTATAAATTTGTCTAATCTGGTAATTTTTTCCCAAACAAATGAAAGGGCATCGTTAAATCTAAACTCCGACATCGCTTCGGTATAACCCTTTATGTCAATTAAATGCTCAGAAACCCGAGATACGGACCCCATCTGTACATAGTTTGAAGTTTCACAAAGCTTTGCAACCCTTGAGATAAGATTCCCCAGTCCATTTGCCAAGTCCGCATTATAAACCTCCTTAAATTTATCCTCCGAAAAATCTCCGTCTGAAAAAGGAGAAATGTATTTGAGGAAGTAGTATCTTAATGATTCCCCACCATATTTTTCGATTAATTCAATAGGATCTATAACATTGCCGACACTTTTTGACATCTTTTGTCCATTTACCGTAATGTATTCGTGGATGAACAAGCTTTCTGGGAGTTTTAAACCGGCTGAAATAAGAAAAGCAGGCCAATAAATTGCATGAAACCTTACAATTCCTTTCCCTAAGACGTGAATGTTAGTGGGCCCCCATTTTTGATATTTTTTTTCATCCAATGCAAATCCGATTCCCGATTGATAAATATTTAAAGCATCGAACCACACATACATTTTTTGCGTCGGATCATTTGGTACATCGACCCCCCAGTTTCTCGCCCTTTCATTTGATCTTGAAATACTTATGTCCTCAAGACCTTTATTAAGAAATGCTAAGGCTTCATTTTTTCTTTTTTGAGAATAAATTTCAATCTCATTCGAATTTATGATTTCCTCTAATTGTTTCTGATATTTCGAAAGTTTGAAAAAATAATTTTCTTCTGAGACTTCTTCAAGTTTTTTTCCCGGATGCTCGAAGCATTCACCGTTTTCATTGAGTTCACCCCTCTCGTAAAAAAGCTCGCATCCTACGCAGTAAAGACCTGTATATTTTTTTTTGTAAATATCACCATTTTGGAAGCATAGTTCCCAAAGTTTTTGTGAAGATTTGTGATGCAAAGGATCGCTGCCACGTTGAAAAACATCAAATTTTACATTTAATTTTTCTGCCAATTCTTCAAAAAGTTTGGCATTTTTATCAACCAGTTCCTGGACCGGAATTTTTAATGTCTCGGCCGCCTGAACATTCTTAAGCGAATTATCATCGGATCCGCAGAGAAGAAGAACATCCTCCCCGATTTGCCGATGGTACCTTGCTATTGTGTCAGATTGCACAAATTCCAAAGCGTGGCCAATGTGAGGTTTGGCATTTACATAAGGAATCGCATTGGTAATGTAAAATTTATTCTTGTCAACCATGGAGTCATTATATCAGCTTTAGTTCATATAGCCGATACACACGCTTACTATCACTGAATTTTTTATCTAATACTCTGAAATTAAAGCCATTTTGCTTAGCAAGTTTTTCAAATAAGCTCAATTCTCCCCACTCGGCAATTGTTATTAGGATTTTTCCTTCTTTTTTAAGATAGTCTGAAACCTGTTTAAATAAACGAGTTAAAAATGACTTTGCTCCGAAGAAAGCGTATTGCAAAGGCTCCTTTATATCACCTTCTGTATATGGTCCGTTAACAAATATCCAATCAAATTTTTCTTTAGGGACATTTTCAAATAAGTCACTTTCAACTGCTTTTACATCTACTTTAAATCTCGCAAAGTTTTCGCTGGCGTTTATCACTGCATCTTTATGTAAATCGACTGCGATTCCAGTTGCTCCTTGAAGTCCTGCTAGCACAGCAAATACACCAGAGCCGGTGGTCAGATCAAGTATCCTATCCCCTCGTTTCACTGAAATATGGGAAGCCATAAGCTGTGAATCTGTTACAGGTGGAAAAACATTTGGATTCGCAATAATATCTATTCCCTGAATGGGAACTCTATAGGGTTTTTTCTTTGATTTTAGTTTCTTTAAAAATAATATTTGATGTGATTTTGCAGCCTCTAAATCGTTCATGAAGCAATTCTATCAGAGAAGGGAAGAGCGAACAAGAATCTTACTTTTTGTAAACGAAAAATAATTCTAAAGATATAAAAAGCGTAGCCAGGATTATGAAGAAGAATAAATGGGTTAGGTTTAATATTCTCAAAAAAAGATAAAGAGCTACAAAAGATGCTATGAAAAATCCTCTTCTATTATTTCTTAAAATAAAGGAAAAGATTGAATAAAGAAAAACAAAAAGGGAAGTGAAGAAAACGTAATTTATGTTTACTTTAAAAACAGAGACGTCTAGAAAAGTGTTTGGTGAAAGAAAAATTACGGAATAGGCTAGAGTAGCCAGGGAAATAATGCCAAGGAAGAGTAAGGGGAGAAATTTTTTGGCTTTTCTCATAAAGATATGTTAGCACAATTTTCTTTGTTCTCTTGTGCCGACAAAATTTTTTCTCTTCTTTTCTTCCGAGCAGCAAGCAAAAGCTCCTAACAAAGTTTCTTTGCACTTTTTTACAGAAAAAAGTACCAAAAACTGTCGCCACGTCTCCTCTCATGCTCTCAAAGTTTCGCTCATCTGTCGGAGCCTCTCCCCGTTAGGGGATCTCCTGACGACTCACTCAACTTCTCGTGCATTCGATACCGAAGTGGCGATTTAAAAAATAGAGATATAGAAAATACTACTTGACACATCTTAGCAGTCGTGTTATATTAGTGCTAATTTTTACTCAAGTTTTGCCCACCCCGCTTCGCTCGACGAGGCCGGGGACATTTGACCCGCCTGCCGGCAGGCAGGGGTTTAAGCTTTAAGTTTTTACTATGCAAAATCTTACACAAAGACAAATTGAGATTTTAAGAAACCTTATTGAGGAATATATAGAAACGGCATTACCCGTGGGATCCGAAACTTTAGAAAAGAAAAGAAACATTTCGGCATCTCCGGCTACAATCCGAAATGAGATGGTTAAACTTACGGAAATGGGATATCTTCAGAAACCTCATTCCTCGGCAGGAAGGACTCCAACGCCAGAAGGCATGAAATTCTATGTAAATCAACTGATGAAGGAAAAAGAAATATCGGTTGCCGAAGAGGTAGAGCTTAAGGAGAAAGTGTGGGATTATAGGTCTCAGCAACAAAGGCTTCTTAAAGAGGTTGCAAGATCACTCGCCGCCAAAACCAAGGCTTTATCAATTGTAACAACTGATGAAGGAGATTTTTTCTGCGCGGGTTACTCCAATATTTTGGACATGCCCGAATTTTTTGATATCGATATAACAAAAAACCTTTTAAGTGTAATTGATGAAATAGATTATTTCTCAAGAATTTTTGAAAATATTGAAAATGACGAGGATATACATATTCTTTTTGGAGATGAACTTGGTCCAAAACTTTCAGGCCCCTATGGATTCGTATTCGCCCATTATAAGACTCCAAAGCATACAACAGGAGAAGTCGGAGTTATAGGACCCACAAGATTAAATTACACTAATGTAGTACCTACGGTAAGATATTTTAGTAATTTGATAAGAGAACTGGCCGAAGGATGGTAATGCAATATTAAATATTAAAAATAAAAGATAAAATATAATGAAATGGCAAGAAAACAAAAAAAGGAAGAAGATTTAGAAATACAGGAAAAGGAGATTGAAATTCAGCTTAAAAAAGCTTTGGCTGACTATCAGAACCTTGAAAAAAGAGTAGCACTTGAGAAAGAAGAGGTAGTAAAATCGGCAAATAGAGGCTTGATACTTAGACTCTTGCCGTCGCTTGATACCTTAACACTTGCCGAGAAACATACCCAAGACGAAGGATTAAGATTGAGTATAAAACAGATGTTTGATATTCTTGAAAAAGAAGGATTAAAAAAGATTGAAACAGAGGGAAAAGAGTTTAATCCAGAATTTATGGAGGCAATCCAGGTTGTAGAGGGGGAAGAAGGAAAGGTGATGGAAGAGCTAAGAACAGGATTTTTGTTAAACGGTAAGGTTTTGCGACCAGCGCAGGTTGTTGTCGGGCGACAAAATAGCTGAATAGCTACATAGCTAAATAGTTTAACTATGTAACTAAGCAACTATTTAGCTATTGAAACTAACTATGGGAAAAATAATTGGGATAGATTTAGGTACGACAAATTCAGCAGTTGCGGTAATGGAAGGTGGAAATCCCAAGATTGTCCATTCCAAGGAGGGCCGTAATGTAATTCCGTCGGTGGTTGATCCCATCTCTCATGTAGTGGGTGATGTTGCCAAAAGACAGCTTGTCTTAAAACCCAAAAGAACCATATTTTCTATAAAAAGACTTATGGGGAAAAAGTTTAAAGACGAATCTGTGCAGTACGATATTAAATGGCTTCCTTACACAGTAAAGGGAGGACGTGATGGAATGGCCATTGTTGAGGTAGAAGGAAGAACTTTTACTCCTCAAGAAATTTCCGCCCAAATCCTTCAAAAAATTAAATCAGACGCTGAAGCCTACCTGGGAAGTAAGGTAACTCAAGCTGTTATCACAGTCCCTGCGTATTTTGATGATTCTCAAAGACAGGCGACAAAACAGGCAGGAGAAATCGCAGGTCTTGAGGTCCTGCGTATCATCAATGAACCCACTGCCGCGGCTTTAGCTTATGGGCTCGATAAGAAGAATGCTCATACAATTGCAGTTTACGATTTGGGAGGAGGAACCTTTGATATTTCAATTCTTGAATTGGGAGATGGAGTTTATGAAGTAAAATCTACAAATGGAGATACACATCTTGGAGGAGACGATTTTGATCAAAAGATTATTGATTATATTGCCGATGAATTTAAAAAAGAACATGGGGTTGATCTAAGAAAGGATCATCAAGCTCTTCAGAGACTAAGGGAATCAGCAGAAAAAGCAAAAATTGAGCTTTCATCTTCAACAGAGGCGCAAATTAATCAACCCTTTATAACACAAGGAAAAGAAGGACCGCTTCATCTAACAATGACCCTAACGCGAGCACAACTTGAAAAGATTGTAGACGATCTTATTCAGAAAACTCTAAAGCCAGTTGAGCTTGCTTTAGAAGACGCAAAAATAAAAGCAAAAGATGTTGATGAAGTAATCTTAGTCGGAGGAATGACGAGAATGCCAAAAGTAATTGAGGTAGTTACCAAATTCTTTGGAAAAGAGCCGAATAAATCTGTAAATCCCGATGAGGTTGTTGCAATAGGAGCTGCGATTCAAGGAGGAGTTTTAGGTGGAGAAGTTAAAGATGTTCTTCTTTTGGATGTTACCCCTTTAACATTGGGAATAGAAACACTGGGAGGAGTTTCAACACCTCTTATTTCAAGAAATACAACTATTCCATCGTCTAAATCTCAGGTATTTTCAACAGCAGCAGATAATCAGACTCAGGTTGAAATTAATGTTCTTCAAGGTGAGAGACCTATGGCTTCTGATAATAAATCTCTTGGGAGATTTATTCTTGACGGTATTCCCCCGGCTCCAAGAGGTGTCCCACAAATCGAAGTAACTTTTGATATTGATGCCAATGGTATTTTAAATGTTAAGGCACAGGATAAAGCCACAGGGAAAGAACAAAGCATTAAGATAACCGGCTCAACAGGTCTTACAAAAGACGAGGTTGAAAAGATGACAAAGGAGGCAGAAGAGCATGCAAAAGAGGATGAGGAGAAGAAAGAACTGGTTGAAGCAAGGAATAATGCAGATTCCCTCATATTTACAGCCGAAAAAACTCTAAAAGATGCGGCAGATAAGGCAGACGAAGGATTAAAAAAGGAGGTAGAAGAAAAAATCTCTGCTCTTTCCGCAATTCTTGAAACAGGAAGTAAGGAAGATTTGGAGGAAAAGAGTAAGGATCTCTCCGATTCTCTTCAGAAGGTAGGTCAGGCAATGTATAGTTCGACAGGCTCACCACAAGATAGTCAAGGACAACAAACAACTAACAACGAACAACAGACAGCAGATTCTCAAGATGACGGGGAAGCGAAGAAAGAAGAACAAAAAGATTCAAAATCTTCCGAAGAACCGGTTGAAGGGGAAGTCGTAAACTAAATAAAATATTAAAAATTAAATATAAAAAAATGACCGCGGAAACGCGGTTGTTTATTATATAATTAGAGTACTATGGAGAAAGATTTTTATAAAATTTTGGGAGTTTCAAAAAATGCTTCCCCAAGTGATATTAAAAGAGCTTACAGGAAATTAGCCCTTGAATACCACCCAGACAGAAATAAAACAAAAGAGGCTGAAGAAAAATTTAAGAAAATAAATGAGGCCTACGAAGTTCTGTCAGATCCTAAAAAGAAACAGGCATATGACCAATTTGGATCAGCAGCTTTTAGTCAGGGATTTGGAGAGGGTCCTTTTGGCGCGGGATTTGGTGGGGGTAGCACACAGAAAGGTCAATACGGGCCTTTTACATACACCTATACCACCTCGGGTGGTACTCCTGACTTTGACTTTGGGGGTTTTTCCGATCCGTTTGAAATTTTTGAACAGTTTTTTGGAGGAGCTTCACCTTTTTCTCAAAGAACGCGTCGTCCTGCATATTCCCTTACGATAGATTTCATGGAAGCAGTCAAAGGAACAACAAAAAATGTAACTATTGATGGTAAAAATCAAACCATAAAAATACCGCAAGGAGTAGATGATGGTTCAAGGATTCGTTTTGGAAATTATGATGTTATTTTAACAGTAAGGGAGGACAGAAGATTTAGAAGAGAAGGACACGATCTCATAACGGAAATAGAAACTCCTTTTTTCAAGGCTATTTTGGGTGATACCGTATCTGTGCCAACTATAGATGGGGCAGTTAAAATAAGAATTCCTTCAGGTACTCAGCCGGGTACTTTAATAAGGCTAAAGGGTAAAGGAGTTCCTCATGTAAGAGGAGGTGGTCGGGGGGATCAGTACATAAGAGTTAAAGTTACAATTCCTCATAATCTTTCGGGCCGTCAGAGAAAATTGCTTTCGGACTTTGAAGAGGAGAATAAAAAGAGAAAGACTTGGTTTTAAATCTTTTTTTTGCTACGATTAGATTAAGTTTATGATTCCCGTAGCTTTTTCTGCTCCTCCATGTCCGAATGGGGTTCAAACAGACATAGCATGCATTCCAAACAATCCTTATGAATTTGTTTCTACATTCTACGGAATAGGGCTGGGATTAATAGGTGGGGTGGCTCTGCTTTTTATAATTTACGGAGGATATATAATTCTCTCCTCGCAAGGAGACCCCGGCCAATTAAGTAAAGGTAAAAGCTATATCTATTATGCTATTGCAGGAATTCTTCTGGCAGTTTTCGGATTCGTTTTTGTACGGGTAATAGCAGTTGATATACTGCGTATTCCAGGTTTTAGATAATATGCGAAAATTTCTGCCCAAAATTAGCACTATTTTTATTTTATTTTTCTTAATCTTCTTTCTATTTTTCCCAGATCTTTTCACCAAATCCGCTTTTGCACAAGCTGCAACATCATCGGCTGAGGGTACATGGGTCAAAGACGCAGATGTTACCTTTGCAGGAAAAGTTGCGGCAAGATCAGGAGAATTTTTAGACTGGGCACTTGCAAATTATAACTGGTCCGAGGCATCGGGGATCAGTAACAATCCTCTTGCCTCATTTTGGGCGACGATTAGAAATATAGTCTATGCTTTTACAACCCTTTTTGTTTTGGTTTCAGCATTCGTAATCATTTTTACCCGCGGCAAAAACATAACAATAATGCGCTTCATACCAAGATTTATTATGATTGTCCTTCTTATCACTCTTTCATTTTCGATAATTCAATTTATCTATCAAATAATGGATGCAATTCAGGGATTTTTCCTGACGAACAAAAACGGCGATATTATTTCTCAAAAAGACTTACTATTTATCGGCTTTAACTACCCTGATTTTCAAGGATATAGAGTTCTGGGTGCTCAATATGATGAGTCGGTTTTTGTGTCTCTCCTTTTGGTGAAACTGACAGCACTTACATATTATGTAATGGTAGGGATACTGCTCCTTAGAAAAATAATTCTCTGGTTTTTTATAGTAATTTCTCCGATATTTCCGCTTTTGCTTCTTTACTCACCCATAAGAAATACGGCAAAAATATGGGTAGGTGAATTTTTCCGCTGGCTGTTATACGCTCCGATCTTTGCAATATTTTTGTCAGGGCTTGTTCATCTTTGGAGTTCAACCACAGGCATTCCTCTTAAGTTTAATTTCTCAGGAGCAGTAGAATACCCAACTGCAATAAGTATTCTTCTTGGAGGGCCAGGACAAATAGTAAGTTTGTCAAATAGCGTAAATAATAGAGACACGTTTGCTTTATATGTCGTGGCACTTCTTATGCTTTGGGTGGTAATAATCTTGCCTTTTCTTCTTCTTCAGATTTTTCTTGATTTTCTCCATGAATTTTCATTTGGGGAAAGCGCATTGGTTAAACAATTAATATCGGGAGGATCGGCTCTTATTGGGAGAGGAAATGGAGCCGCCCCTCCTCCTCCTCCTCCGTCTGCCCCCCAAGGACTTGCAAAGCCTTTACCGTTTATTCCCGCAAAGATTGCGATTCCTGAAATTAGAACGAACGAGGCCTTTATAAGTACTCAGGCAGCCAACATTCAGAGTGCAACAGGCAGAGTCGGGACAGAATTTTTAAGACTTGCAAACTTAAGTATTCCAACAATGAGAGATATCGCAAGATATGAAACCTCCCTTTTGTCTTCAAGCATTGGAAGTCATCAAACGCTGGCAAAAATGCACGAAACCCTAGAGGGGATATCGAATCCGAAACGTGTGACATCTCCTCTTGCGAGAGAAAAATTTGGACTTATTAACCAAAGACTTAAAGAAGAAGCTCAAAAAGGAGATCCTCTTGCAAATTCAATTTTGTCTGCTGCAAATTCAGTTACTGGTAAAAAAGCAGCAGTTGACATGAGTAGGTTAAGCACCCTATTTAGCAATTTGAATAACCTAGAGGGAGTCTCAGCTTTTGATGAAAAACAAAAACTTAGCGCTATTAAAACGACGTTGGCTGAGGCTTCTTCGAAAGGTGATCCTCTTGCAACATCAATTCTTTCGGCTGTCGGGAAAGGGGAGTCCGGCATGGATGATGATCTTCAACAAAGACTTCTTAAAGCAAAAGAGGAGGGGAATCAACTCGCAATCTCTATCCTTGAAGCAGTAGGCCCTGAGGGTCTCCAGTTTGAGGCGACATTCCCGGTTGCAAATAGAGTTCAGGCGGTAAGCATCGATGATTACGAGTCTGTTAAGAAAATATGGCAGGAAAATTATCTAAAACTTGATCCCCCAAAAACCATTGAGGGTAAGCAAAAAAATAGAAAAGAGTGGGTCAAGGGCGATATAGAAAAAATCAGTGGAACCATAGATCTTCTGACTTCCTCAGCACCTCAGAATGTCTCAAAAGGAATGGAAGAGGTCGGTGCAATATTGCCGTTCCTTCTTATCGGAGGGTTTGCTCAAACTGAGGTAATAGCGTATCTAAAGGCAAAATTGGAAGCGGCAAAAACAGTGGTTTCCGAAATGGAAAAACAACAACAAGATGAAGACACAATGCTTGGAACAGAAAAAAAGAAGGAGGAAAAACCAAAAGAGATGGAGGCAAAAGAGGAACTTAAAGAACCGGAAGAGATCGTTAAAAGCGATAAGAAAGATAGCGACTCTTGACGTATAGACAAATATGAATAAAGTAATATTGATTTTAATAGCCGCGGTTGTAATTGGTGCAGCTGCCTTTTCTGGTTTTTTTAATCCCGTCCGGAAAGGAGACAACTCTCCTGCCGTAGGCGTTAATGCGTCCTGTGTGGATTATGACCCCCCGAATACAGATGATACATTAATGCTTCCTTCAAATGGACAAAAATATAATTTGATAAAAGATGATGCGCGGGTGATTGATGATTTTAAGTTTGGAGAATTAAGACAAATAGATATTGTTGACGGGAAAAATGTTTATAATCTTGAATCAAATATTTTTTATGAAAGAATAACGACCGATGTAATTTTTATTTTGCAAAACGAGGAAAAACCACCTAAATCGCCTTATATTTTTAAAATTTACTTAAGAGACGGAGTTACTATTCCGGATTATATTAAAAATTGCAAATCAACCCCCGGTGCAACACAAGTTGCTATCGGAAATCAAAATGAATTCCCCCCTCAGGCTTTTAACAAAACAGATATTATTAGTCTTTCTGATCCTTCGGTTAACCCTGCTTATGTATACAATAAATATGCCCCAAAAGAATCAATATTTGTTTTAAAAAATATTGGCGCAAAAATGATCGGAAGTCTTAAGGTTGCTGCAAGAAATAATAAAAATCTTCCCCTTTATCTTCATGCCGGAGTCATCTATCTTGCTGATGGAAACGACATATATCAGTATTTGCCGACAGATGAAGCAATAGATTTATCATCTGCAAAGAAATCTCTCCAGCTTAAGAGAATAATTTTTGCTCAAACGCCAAGTTATTCTTGGTGGACCCCTTCCTGCAAGCCCGCAATTTATCTTTACCCGCAAGAAAGAGAAAATGTAAATGTAAAGGTTAACACTACAGGATTTTTCACCTTAACAATCCCGCAATATCCAGGTAAAACCGGATGGCACACGGTTGCAAACCCTAATGGAGTTATTGAAGTCAATGGTATTTCCTATCCCTATTTATATTATGAATCCAAAGTCCCGGATTCTAAAATAACAAAACCAGATAAAGGTTTCGTAGCTGCGCGAAACGAGCTCCCCAAATTATTTAGTGATCTTCTTCCCAAATTAGGTCTCAACAGTAAGGAATCAAGAGAATTTAGAGATTATTGGACAAAAGCTTTACCTGCCTCTCCCTATTATTTAGTCGGAGTTATGAGTGAAGAATCCATAAACCAAATAGAACCATTGGACATAAATCCAAAGCCGGACTCTATTATAAGAGTAAGACTATATTTTGAATTATCGGATAAGCCGATACAAATTGATAGCCCTAAAATCATAACACCGCAAAGAAAAGGCTTTACGGTTGTAGAGTGGGGCGGCATGATTAAAGTTGATAAAAATAGCAATTTTACATGTTCGCAGTAATTACATGAAGTCGGAAATAATGTTAATATAAATATATGCTGGGAAATTTATTCGGCTCAAAAAAATTTGAAGTAAATACGCAGCAGCCGCAAAATCAAGGGATTAATCCTCCAATGCAATCTCCTTTGGCAAATCCATTTCAGGCAGCGATTTCTTCACCAACTCCTATGGATCCACAGGTGCGGCAAGGACTTTCCGTATTGTCTCATTTGGATACACGTTCCACAAACGTGTTGAATTTGGCAAAACAGGAAGCAAAAAAAATAAAACAAGCTCTCATAGAACCGGACCAAGTATTAACAGGTCTTTTATTTGATGGTGAAATTTTCAAACTCGTTTCTCAATTTTCGGCAGATCCGTCAAAAATTGTACAGGAAATACAAAACAAAGCTGTCTTGGGAACTTTTGAAGGAGAGCCAACCCTAAGCGAGGCATCTAAAAAAATCTTTGATGATGCCTATTCAATGGTAAAAGGAAGAGGGGTTGAATTTATTACCCCCGAAGATCTTTTACTCGCTCTTTTTTCACAGGCAGAATCATCGGCTGTACTTACTGCGGAGGGACTAAAAAAAGAAGACATAGAGAAAACTCTTTCTAAATCAACAAATTATACAAGCGGAAGAAAGTCTGCCCTTGATAGCTACGGAGTTGATTTAACTCTCCAGGCAAAGAATAGAGAGCTTGATCCTGTCGCTGGAAGAAATACAGAAATAGAGAGAACAACTCATATCCTCCTTCGGAGGACCAAAAATAATCCAATAATAATAGGAGAAGCAGGAGTCGGGAAGACAGCAATAGTTGAGGGACTTGCCCAAAAAATTGTTGACGGTACATCGCCCAAGGACCTTTTAAATAAAAAGATTATTCAGCTTGATCTTTCATCTCTTGTGGCAGGAGCTTCGCATAGAGGTGAGTTTGAAGAAAGACTAAGAAATGTTATTAAAGAAACTCAAACTGCGGAAGGCGCCGTGATTCTGTTTATTGATGAAATTCATAGTTTAATTGGGGCCGGAGATACAGAAGGGGCATTGGATGCATCAAATATTATTAAGCCATTTTTAGCCCGTGGGCAATTACAAATCATAGGTACCACAACCACTACGGAATACAGAAAATATTTCGAGAAAGATAAAGCATTTGAGAGAAGATTTCAGCCGGTTATGGTTCTGGAACCCGATGAAAAGACCGCTGTTGAGATGCTTCTGGTTTTAAAACCGAAATACGAAAATTTTCATAAAGTAGTTTTCCCACAACAAGCCCTTGAAGCATCGGTTAAATTATCAAAAAGATATATCGGAGAAAGATATCTGCCAGATAAAGCTGTAGACCTTTTAGATGAAGCGGCAGCAGAAGTAAGACTGCAAATAGCGGCGGGTAAAAGAACTGACACCAATGTTACAGAAGAAGATATACAAAAAGTTGTCTCAAGCTGGACTGGGATTCCGATAACCAAACTTACCGAAAACGAAAGCGAAAAACTTCTTCATCTTGAAGATACAATTCACAAAAGACTAATTGATCAGGAAGTTGCGGTAAGATCAGTTTCGGAAGCTGTAAGACGAGGAAGGATTGGTTTATCAAGCATGAACCGTCCTATTGCCTCGTTTATATTCCTGGGCCCTACAGGTGTTGGAAAAACAGAACTTGCAAAAACACTTGCAGAAATTCTATTTGGCAAGGAAGAAGCAATGATAAGACTTGATATGTCAGAGTATATGGAAAAACACGAGGTCGCAAAACTTATTGGGGCGCCTCCCGGATATGTCGGATATGAGGAGGGAGGACAGCTTACAGAAGCGGTGAGAAGAAAACCATACTCAATCGTTCTTCTTGATGAAGTAGAAAAAGCACACCCCGATGTATTTAATATACTTCTTCAGCTTCTTGAAGACGGAAGGCTTACGGATAATAAAGGAAATACAATTTCTTTCAAGAACACTATTGTTATTGCAACATCCAATATTGGAAGTACTCTTATTCAACAGGAGCTTGAGTCTGTAAAAAAAGATAGAAGCCCTGTTTCCCAGGAGGAAATTGCAAAAAAATTCTCAGAACTTTCCAAGCTTCTTATGACGGAACTTCGAAAATTCTTTAAGCCCGAACTTTTAAACAGATTCGATGAAGTTGTAATTTTTGAGCCACTGTCTGCCAAAGACATGACAAAGGTTGCAGAACTTTCGATAAACAGTACCAGAAAACTTCTTGTCCAGCAGGGATTTGAACTCGAACTTTCAAAAGGTGCTTTGGATCGACTGGCAAAGGAAGGATACGATCCGGTTTACGGTGCAAGGCCTCTTAGGCGTCTTATTCAAAGTTCTATAGAAAATCCAATTGCTATCCTTATAATAAATAAAACTTTTGTAAAAGGAGATAGAATCATGGTTGATTTTAACCCCTCCAACGAAGAATTTGTATTTACCGAAATTGCTCCTTCCCAGGGACAGGTTGCCCCAGCTCCTCCAACTGCTCAAAATGGAACAGCTGATTTAAATGGTGTTTTGCCCCAAAGTCCTCCCGTTCCTCCAACCGGTGCAGGGCAAGCGCAAGAGACTCCCGCCAGTAATCTTTCGCAAGCGGGAACCACCTCAACATGAAACTGTTTAATTTTGTAAGACAAACTCTTAATAAACTTACAAAAATTCAAAAAATATTCCTTTTACTAGTTCTTCTTATTTTAGTTTTTGTTCCGCTCTCTGTTTTTGTCGCTTCAAGAAATAGAGTTGAAGAAAAAATTCCGGCTTCTGCCTCAAAGATGTGGGAAGTAGTACTTGAATATAACACCGAAAATAAGAATCTTATGGTTAAAAGAACAAAGCTTATGGAAGGAAGAGCAACCGCATCTTCAGTGGGGCTTTCTCCATACCAACTTAAAGTATTTGATAACAACAATAAAATTATTTATACGACCGACATTCATATAGCGGAAGAAATTGTATATAATATTTATGTTCCTCCCGAGGCTACAAAATCAGGCTTTACGCTCCCGCCTCAGCCTAAGGTTCTTGAAAGCATTGTTTATGTACCTTATTTCTCAAATGCCGAGAGAGCCGAAATTTTTAAAAATGATATTAAGGTGCTTGAATTTACTTTTTCCAAAATTACAAGCTTCGGCCTCATAAAAGAGGTTTTTGCACAAAGCCAAGTCTGTACAACCAACGTTAAAGTTGTATTTATAAGCGACGGATTTACAGATGAGACAAAATTTGATCAGGTAGTTTCCCAA
Organism: uncultured Gammaproteobacteria bacterium; assembly: GCA_964408825.1. Lineage (GTDB taxonomy): Bacteria > Patescibacteriota > Microgenomatia > Levybacterales > UBA12049 > CAYPAU01. The sequence continues at coordinate 6,095 of CAYPAU010000007.1, read as the reverse complement.
GTAGCAAATAGGTTTCAGACCCTTTCTCCTTATACAGAAAATCCAGGAATGATTGAGATTCAGAGCGTCTTTAATACCGCGCCTCTTGGTTGCACAAACGGACAATATATGAATATTAATTGTTTTGAATCTTCTTCAACTTGGAGTAAGGTAAGAAATGAAACCTTTGCAAGATTTCCCGATTTTCAGGGTCTTGACAGCGACCATCTAAAACTGGTGATTTTAACCGATACATTAGGGCATCCTCAAGGGACAGGTCAGATTCTCGGAGCCTTTAATGGAAAAGGAGGAAATCTTGGTATTTTTGCAACAAAACTTCAGTTGGGTAATGTAGCTCCACATGAGGTTTTAGGACATGGAGTAGGATATTTATGGGATCGTTATATCTATGGAGCCGATAGCTCGAATTCAACTATAAAAAGTACCTCTTCTTCTGAAAGTAATTGTAGCGACAAACCGGAGGGACAGAATTTCTGGACCAATATTACGGGGGGAGGAGGTTATCTGGGTTGTACGTCGCAATACTTATATGCTCCATATCCAAGAGACTGTGGAGGATCAGGGTACAGCGGTAGTATTATGAGTGAAGCAAATTGCGGTCGGGGAGAATTTGACCCTGTTGAGAAGGCTTGGCTTCGAACTCAGATATTGCCCAAATATCAAAACTGTTCGGGAGGGGTAACACCTATTCCGACATTCCCTAATACCACTACGGCTCCCACTGTGACAACAGCGCCTGTTTCTTATTCTATTTTCGGCTACGCCTTTGAGGACGCAAATAGTAATAATGCTAAAGATGCGGGAGAGCGGGGGGTTTCCGGTGTCGAGGTAGCTATTTCGGGAACTTCTGCCTCATCAAAAAGCACGGGGGGCGATGGTTACTACGAGTTTTCTAACCTTAGTGAGGGGACATACAATTTAATTTTTAACATAAGTGGGCAAGTCGTTCCCAATCCAAATCCGATAAGATTAACCCCTTCATCTTCTCGTTGGCAAGTGGATTTAATACTGAGAAATGGGTCGCCGGTGGTAGGTGAACCAAGCCCACAGCCTACTTCAGGATCTACCCCTACGCAAGGAGCTACCCCTACTACCGGTGCCGGCGGCGGAGGACCTAGCGGTGCCGGCGGAGGATCTGGCGAAGATCCTGGTTCTGAGCCGGTTACGACATATGAATGCAAACAAGATCCCAAATGCACTTCGGGACAAAAAAATCTTCAGCTTTGTCCTCTGATTTGTACGCCGAACTAATCCTGCAGAGCAGGATCCTGCTTTGCAGGACAACTAACGACTAATAGTTTGATTGAAATTTAACATTAAAGAATCTACACTTAGAATAAGAGTTTAAAATGTTTTATCTTAGTTTGCCCATTGTTTTTTTGAAATTCTGGTATTTAGAAGCTCCTGGAGAATTTTTTTCTTTTTTTAACTCCCTGAATAAAGCCTTACTTTCCTTACTATCTTTACCGCTTCTTGTAGGAACATTTTTTAAGCCTTGGAAAAACGAATACAGAAAAGGATTGGTAGCATTCTCAATTTTTATGGGAATCTTTATAAAGACCTTTGTTATCCTTGCAGATACAATTATTTTTATTTTGGTTCTTTTATTTGAGGCGGTTTTTTTGATCTCTTTTCTTCTATGGCCGATAGCAACTTTGGTTTTGATTTTTATCTAGTATGAAAAATTATGCCCTAATATATTTTCTATATAAATCCTGGGTCATGTATATCGTAAGATTGAAGGCTCTTTTTCTTCTTTTTCTCGTTGTAACGAATCCACAAAACATTTACCTATTTTTGCTCTCGCTTCTTCTTATGCTTGAGGTGTTTATGAGATTTAAAGTTTTAAGAGTCAAACCCGAGCTTGGAGTCAATAAAAATGATGGAAAAGATATTTTTAAATCATTTACCCTTGCGTCCTTGGGCTCTCTAATTTTTAAGAATAGTTCTATGAGTGTTGTCCGAAAACTCATAAAAACAAAACCCGTCAAATTTCTTCTCACCAAGTCGGATTTAAACGAAACAGAATTAAAATTGATCGATATTCCAATGGATAAAGTTTTAACCAATGCGTTTGAAATTGTAAAATTAATAAAAGGGGAATACGTTACCACTATCGACATTGCCGCTTCATGCATACTCCTTTGCGAGGATACTACAAAACTTCTTTTTAATAAAAATTTGAAAAAGGAAGAATTCCTACAGATTCTTTTGTGGACAAGATCAAGATATTCTGAGGAGGAATTACCTGAGCCTCCTGGAATTCATTTTTGGGGAGAGGGTATAGGAGAAAGTTGGGTAACCGGATGGACGATTGAAGCGCAAAAATATATGGTTGACTTAACTTCTGAAATCTTGCGAAAAAAACCGGTTACCATCGGAAGAGAGGGAGAGTTTAAACAGCTTCTTGAGGGAATGTATAAGGGTAAAAGTGCGATTTTGGTCGGAGAAGTAGGCAGTGGAAGGACAGAAATTGCGCAGGCTCTTGCACTAAAAAGTTTTACAGGGGATTTGAAGGGTAATTTATTTCATCAGAGATTCCACCAGCTTCTAGTTGATGCTCTTCTGGCCGGAACAGATAATCAAGGGGATTTAGAAAGTCGGCTCGATAGCCTGATTGCAGAAATTGCTCATGCCGGCAATATCATAATTTTCCTCCCGTCCTTTGAAAATATTTTAGGTTCGTCCTCTTTTCATATTGATCTTTCAGGTGTCTTAACCCCGTATCTAGAAAGAGGAGTCATTAGAATAATTGGAACATTAACACCCGGTGCATATAAAAAGTTTGTTGAAGGAAGAAAAACATTTGCAGATAAGCTCGAGATTATAAAAGTTAACGAGCCTTCGGAAAAAACAGCCCTGTCTATGCTTTTTAGAAAATCCGAGGACATGGAGTCAGCAAAAACGCAAATTTCATATAAAGCTTTAATAGCATCTCTTAAGTATTCAAAGAAATATTTACCTGGCAATGTCCTTCCTGGCTCAGCCATAACTCTTTTGAAAGATACTGTTGCGCAGGTAGCTCTGTCGGGGAAATCAATAGTTGAGGAGAACGACATTATAGAAAAGGTTGAGCAGAAGTCGCATATTGCGGTAGGAAAGCCCGGGAAAGAAGAGAAAAAACTTTTACTTAACCTTGAAAAAGAGATTCATAAAAGACTAATAGATCAGGAGCAGGCCGTAACCGGAGTTGCGGAGGCTATGAGAAGACTTCGAGCAGGATTATCCGAGGACGGTCGGCCGATATCATTCTTGTTCCTGGGTCCTACCGGTGTTGGAAAGACAGAAACTTCAAAAGCTCTAGCAAGACTATATTTCGGAGGAGAGAGTTCGATGATAAGACTTGATATGAGTGAATATTCAGACGAGGATTCTATGAAAAGATTTTTGGGCCTAGAAGACTCGCAAGGAGATTTACCTGATAAGATTTATGAAAATCCGTTCTCCTTAGTTTTGCTCGATGAGTTCGAAAAGGCCAACCAGCAAATATTAAATCTTTTCCTTGCTGTACTTGATGACGGAAGACTTACGGATGGAAGAGGAAAGACCGTATCTTTCTCGGATGCCATAATTATTGCTACCTCAAACGCAGGGTCTGAGTATATCCGTGAGGAGGTAGAAAAAGGAACAGTAATAGATAAAAAATTTCAACAGAAACTTTTGGAAATTTTACAAAAAGATGGAACATTTAAGCCTGAGCTTTTGAATAGATTTGATGGGATCATAGTTTTTAAACCCTTAAGTGAAGAGGACATAAAACAGGTTACAAAAATCTTGCTTTCGGATCTTAAAGTTAAGATGCAGGAGCAGGATATCACTTTGAATTTTGATGATAAATTAATTGAGAAGGTTATAGAAGAAGGGTTTGATCAGGAATTCGGAGCGCGTCCCATAAGACGATATATCCAGGACAATATCGAAGATCTTATTGCTCAAAAGATATTAAAAGATGAAATAAAACGCGGAGATAAGATTACCGTCTTAACTGACGGTAATCAAATTCTAATTTCTAAATCCTAATTTTCCTGCAAAGCAGGATCTTGCTTTGCGACGACTAAATAAACCTCCAAATTCAAAATTCTAAACCCCAAAAGCAATTCTGCAATTTTAAAAATAAAGCAAGGGAACCATTGAAGGTCAGCTCCTTATTTGGTATACTCTACAAACAGGAATTTAAGATTAAAAGACTTAATGAAAAGTAACAAATAAATTAATTCTTCTACTTCTTACTCCTGAAAATTTTATGCCGGCATTGCAAAGAAGCGAGTTTTCACTAGCATTAAATCAAGTCGCCAATGAACGCGGCGTTGACATTAGTGTGGTAATGGATACGGTAAAAAATGCAATTCTTGCTGCCTATAAAAAAGACAACCCCTCAATTGAAGTTGAAGATTATAGAGCAGAGCTTGATCAGAATACAGGAGAAGCAAAAATTTTTTTAAATGATAAGGATGTCACTCCTCCGGGATTTGGAAGAATAGCGGCTCAAACCGCCAAGCAAGTAATTCTTCAAAAGATAAGAGAAAAAGAAAAAGAAGCAATACTATCAGATTATAAGATGAGGATAGGAACTATTGTAAATGGCATGGTTCTACGTTTCGCGGGACCGACAGTTATCGTAGATGTCGGAAAAACAGAGGCTGTAATGCCACCGTCTGAGCAGATTCAGAGTGAAAGATATCATCTCAATCAAAGACTCGCCGTTTATCTTGTTGAAATAAGAGAAGGTCTAAAAGGAGAGGAACTTATTGTTTCCCGCGCAAACAACGGAATTTTAGAAGGGCTTTTCCGAAGAGAGGTTCCGGAGGTTGCACAAGGAAGTGTTATTATTAAGACAATTGCAAGAGAGGCCGGTTCGCGAAGTAAGATTGCAGTATATTCAGGTCAATCGGGAATAGATCCTGTAGGAAGTTGTGTTGGGCAAAAAGGTGTGAGAGTGCAAGCTATTATTCAGGAATTTGGAGGACTTGAAAAGATAGATATCATTCAATGGCAGGAAGATCCAAAAGATTTTATAGCTGCCTCCTTATCTCCTGCAAAAAACGTAAGAGTAGAACTTTCGGAAGAGAAGAAAACTGCACACGTGTTCGTTCCACACGAAGAACTGTCTTTAGCAATAGGAAGAGATGGTCAAAATGTTAGACTCGCCTCAAAGCTTACCGGTTATAGAATTGAGATAGAAGGAGAAGGAGAGATTGAGAAAGTCGAGAATGGTCAACCACAGGTTTCAGAAGACGCTCACTCAAAAGAAGAAAAACCTATGAAGGATTCGGGCTCGCTAAGTGAAATTCAGACACCGAAAATAAAAGAAAAATCAAAAAAAGACCCTGGGTCGAATTTCAGTTCTTCTGAAACTCGATTGACCAATTCTCTAAATGAAAAAAAAGTTGATAAAAAAGCTGTCATCAATTCATCTGGAGACGAACAAGTTTCCGCTTCTGAAAAAGAAGACAATAAAAAAGAATCCCAAGAAAAGAAACCTACCTAATATGAAAGTTGGTAATTTACAAATTGGGAAAGCGATAAATCTTTACACAAAAAAACTATGGTTGCAAAAGACAAAAAAAATTCTAATAAAACACCTCAGTCTTTCTTTCCACCGGTAGTTACGCTTCTAGGGCATGTTGATCACGGTAAGACTACACTTCTGGATGCGATAAGAAAGTCAAACATTGCAGAAAGGGAACATGGGGGAATAACTCAGAATATTGGTGCGTCAAAAATAGAGTTTATCCACGAAGGAAAGAAGAAAACAGTTACTTTTATTGATACCCCGGGTCATGAAGCATTTTCACTTATGCGGGAGCGGGGCGTCCAGGCTGCCGATATTGGTCTTCTTATCGTTGCGTCAGATGATGGAGTAATGCCTCAGACAAAAGAGAGCATAAAGATTTTAAAAGAAGGAAAGATCCCATTTATCGTGGTTTTTACAAAATCAGACCTGCCGAATAAAAAGGTAGAAAAAGCCAAAAAGCCAAGTTACTTTGCCGATTAGCCACGAAATTAAAATTAAAACCAGAGATCCGAGAAAAAACGGGAATCCGATATTTTTGGTAAGCTCGTCAACCGGCAAAGGAACAAATAGCGCCGGGATC
>CAYPAU010000006.1:22718-38602 GCA_964408825.1 uncultured Gammaproteobacteria bacterium | reverse complement strand
ACCGGTATAAGAGCCGAAGAAAGAGCTCCGGCTATAATCAGTTGAAAAAGGAAATCAGGAAGTCTTGTTGAAGCAAGATAAGTTCCTAAAGTGTTTGAAGCTCCAAAAATTGAAAGAAGGAGTCTCTGTCTAACAAGGCCTAAGATTTGCGATAGAACAGTAGTTGCCATTATTATAAATGCGGCCGTTAAAATGTTTGTTTGTCTTCTAAGAAGTAGATTGAGGCCTTTTGCGAGAATATTGCGAGCCATTGTGTTTTATAGTATAGCATGGTAAAATCTGCGCATGCCAGTAACAAAAAGCGCAAAAAAGAAGCTTAGACAGGACAAAAAGAGGAAAGCACAAAATAAAAAGCTTAAGAATCTTATTGAATCAAGTATAAAAAAAGCCAAAAAAAAACCGTCAGAAAAAACGATAAAGGATGCTATAAGCATAATTGATAAGGGAGTTAAAAAGAACCTTATCCATAAAAACAAAGCTTCAAGGATTAAATCTAAGTTATCAAAACTTGTTAAGCCAAAAGCTTCGAAGAAATCTCCGAAAAAAGTTTCCAAAAAAACAAGAAAATCCAAGGCAAAAAAAGCTTAGCTTTCTTTGACAAACCCTTCGAAAATCCCTAGACTAAAATTGTAATGCCTAAAACACATTCTGCCTCGATTAACCTCCTAAAGGGAGAGGATAATTTTTTTGATAGATTTATTGATTGGGCTTTAACGGTAGGGCGATTTTTGGTAATACTCACGGAAATTATTGCTCTTTCATCATTCATATACCGCTTTACCCTGGATCGGCAGATAATAGACCTCCACTCAGGAATAAAAGAAAAAGAAACCCTTGTAGCATTCTTTAAAGACAACGAGGAAAATTATCGTAATCTTCAGAAAAGGCTTGAGATTGCTTCAACGTACTCCGCAAATCAAGGAGATAAAATAAAAATTTTTCAGGACGTTCTAGGCTTTGCACCGGCGGGGGTAACATTTAATGAGATTTCAGTTTCTGAAAATTTAATAAATATTGTCGCAAATTTCCAGCCATCTTCATCTTTGAATGAATTCGTAGATTCACTTAAAAGCTATAAGAGGGTAAAAAATGTAAGTATAGACAAGATAGAAAACCAATTGTCAAATGCCCAAATAGTTATAACGATTTCAGCTGATCTTATCAAAGGAAAATGAAGATAGGTAGTAAATATTTTGAATTTTTACCTGATTTTAAAAAGGAAAAGCCACGAAAAGTTTCAGAGGCAATACTTTCTCTTCTTGCCTTTTCATTCTTCGGCTTATTTGCTATCAACCCAACCCTCTCTACTATTGCAAAACTTAAGAAAGATTTAGCAGACAGCAAGTTCGTAAACCAGAAACTTCAGGAAAAAATCAACAATCTTTATTCTCTACAACAAAAATATAATATTATCAAAGATGATATTCCTGTTGTTTTAGCCTCAGTTCCACAAGATCCCCAAATACCGAATTTGATGGGACAAATTCAAACGCTTGCAAAGAGAAATAATATTTCAATATCAAGTATCCAGTCTTTTCAAGTCGAAGCAGCAAATGCCGAAAATAAAAAAGATTTCTATTCTTTTCCATTCTCAATTACGGGACAAGGGGCATATAATGATATCACGAATTTTTTATCTTCAATAACTGGCCTTCAAAGAGTAGTATCCATAGATAAAGTTTCTATTTCAAAAAGAGGAAGTTCTCAAAACCTAGAATTTAGCATAAAGGGAGCGGCATATTTTAAAGAGTGACATGAAACAAAAAGATATTTTATTCCTTTCTGTATCAATTTTTGTATTAATACTGGCATGGATCATCTTTAGTGTGGTTCACAATTTTATGGCTTCGACAATCTCAGAGCCTTTGGAAAAGAAGATCTCACCAATATCTTCTGATTTTGACACTCAAACTATAGAGAATCTTAAGAAAAAAGAAAAAATTGAACCTTTTTATGGGGAGGAGGTTAATTCGTCCCCTTCGGCAATTGTAGAAAATGAGCTTCCGGAAAATGCAACTTCTTCGGGGAGCTCTTTGGAGGTAAACCAATGAGAAAAACGCTCTGGCAAAAAAGAATTCCTACTCTCCTAGGACTTCTTTTAATAATGATTGGTATAGCCTTAACAACTTATCTTGTTGGAACCGGAACAATCGTGACAACAAAAGCAGGACCGACCGAAACACCCCAAGATGTAAGGATTACAAACCTTTCCGATAATTCTTTTACTGTTTCATATACCACTGAAGCACAAGTTATAGGTTCTCTAAACTTCGGAAAAGATTCTCCAGGAGAAACCACTCTTGATGATAGAGATATAAACGGGGATGTAACTTCGCGTCTTGTTCATCATATTACTGTCAAGAATCTTGAGCCTGAGACGCAGTACTATTTTTCTATAACCTCGGGGAGCAAAACTTTCATGCAGGGAAATTCTCCCTATAAAGTCTCGACAGGTCCTGTTATAGAAGGGTCAAGGTCTGAAGATACACTCATAGGAGGACAGGTTATTTTTTCAAAGCTTCCTAAAGAAGGCGTTGTTTACATATCGGGAGAGGAAACTAATACAATTTCTACCACTGTTGATGAGAATGGAAATTATTCTATTCTTTTAAATTCCTTAAGAGGAAAAGACCTATCGTCTCCTTTTGACTTTGACGAAAATACAGTTTTCAACATGCTTATTCAAGGAAAGGATAGCTCCTCGACTGTAAAGTTTACTATCCCTAAAACCTCTAAGCTTCCGAATATTATTCTTTCTGAAAATTTCGATTTTACACAAAGAGAAGAGGAAATACCGCAGTATACTGATGAGATACTCTCTTCGCTTAATCTTCAAAATCAGGCTCCGGGTCAATCGCCTCAGATAATAATCCCCGGCGAAAGGCAGGAATTTATTGATTCCCAACCACGATTCTCGGGTACTGCTTCTCCAAACTCAGTGGTAGATATTGAAATTAATTCAACTGAGAGTCTTAAAGCACAGGTTACTACAGATTCCCGCGGAAATTGGACATATAGACCTGCCTCACCGCTTGGGGTCGGAGAACATACGATAACCATACTCGCACGGGACTCCTCGGGAATCCTAAGAAGGACAACAAGAAACTTTACGGTTTTTGCATCTGGTACTCAAGTCACCGAATCAGCAACTACATCGGGAACACCGATACCTACCATACCTATTGAGACATTGACACCAACCCCCATATCAGAGGTTCCCAAATTGACACCAACCCCGACTGTTATTCCTATTGCTACTCCCATACCAACGATTTCTCCTATCCCTCCTCCCATTGAACCTCCGGGGATATCCTTAACTTTATTGGGTATAATAGGAATCGGCATTACGGGACTGGGACTTTTTATCCTTCTTAACAACCGCAGTGCCCCATTATGAAAATTGCCGTAATAGGCGCAGGCTTTACCGGGCTTGCCGCAGCGCGCGAACTATCCAAAAAAAATAATGAGGTTTATGTTTTTGAAAAGGATAAAGAACCGGGAGGTCTTGCTGTTGGATTTGATAATAATAAATGGAACTGGACCTTGGAAAAGCATTATCATCACTGGTTTTCAAATGATAATTCAGTACTTAATCTAGCAAAAGAAATAGGCTATAAGGTCGTGATTAAACGGCCGAAAACCTCGGTTTATGTCAAAGGCAAAATATACCAACTTGACTCTCCAATGCATGCATTAAAATTTCCTCTTTTACCCTTGCCGGATAAACTAAGAATGGGTATTTCCTTGGCATTATTAAAGTTCAATCCCTGGTGGAAACCTCTTGAAAAATTTAAAACTCATAATGTACTTTTGAAAACAATGGGTAAAAAATCTTATGAAATGATTTGGGAGCCCCAACTTAAAAATAAATTCAGAGAAGATTACCAAACAATATCTCTTGCATGGTTTTGGGCAAGGATCAAAAAAAGAACCCCAAAGCTCGTGTATCCATCAGGGGGGTTTTTAGATTTTGCCAAGCATCTGGTAAAAGAATCCGAGAAAAAAAATGTTAAATTCTTTTTTGGAACTGAAGTAGAGAAAATACGAAGTGGTAAAAAAATAAGTGTTAAATGGAAAATGGAAAATGCTCGCCCCGCGAAGCTTGGGCGAAGCGGGGGAAAATGGAAAATCGAAACTTTTGACGCAGTCATTGTCACTCTTCCTTCTTTTTTCTTTATTAAAATTGCCCCAGACTTACCAAAAGACTACAAAGAAAAGCTGTTATTTTTAAAAGGCCTCGGAGCAATAAACTTGATTCTCAGACTAAAAAAACCTTTTCTTACCGATGGTACTTATTGGCTAAGCGTTTGCGAAAACAATGCTCCTGTTATGGCAATCGTTGAACATACAAATTTTATGGATAAAAAAAACTACAATAATGAACACATTGTTTATCTTGGAAATTATTTACCGGCAGGTCACGAATACTTTTCAATGGATAAGGAGCAACTCCTTCAAGTTTATGACTCCCTTTTAAGGGAAATTAATCCAAATTATAAATCATCAATAATTAATAGTCACTTATTTAAGGTGCCCTTTGCTCAACCAATAATTCCAACGAATTATTCAAAAAAAGTTCCCTCTTTTGAAACACCAATTCCAAATGTTTTTCTTGCAAATATTCAGCAGGTTTATCCATGGGACAGAGGAACAAATTACGCAGTCGAACTCGGCCAAGAAGTCGCCAAACTAATCGAGGATAAATCTTAAGTTTTTTCAGTTTGACAATCCGGCATCGAGTGCATGAAAGGTTTAACGAGCATAACAGGGAGAACCCCCGAAGGGGAGAGGGCGTTATCTCCCGTTAAACGAGTTTAATCTGAAAAGCACGAGAGGAGGCTTGTCAAGAGTTTTTGGTACTTTTGTCGATACAAAAGTACAGAAGACACTCGACAGAAAAGAAGGAGAAAAATTATGAATAAATTAGAAAATTATCTTAAAAAAAATATTTTAGAAATTTGTTTTCTTATCTTTTCTCTTTTCTTTAGCTTTTGGTTAATGTTTACGACTTTTGGATACAAAAACGGTTACATGCTTATTGGATCAAAGGCATGGAGTGATTTTGCAAGCAGCATTCCTCTAATTAGATCTTTTTCATTTGGATCAAATTTCCCTCCAGAGTTCCCTCTTTTTCCCGGAGAACCCATTCATTATCATTTCATTTTTTTTGCCATAGTTGGACTCTTGGAAAAAATCGGAATAAGACTAGACTATGCTCTTAATATTCCAAGTACAATTGGGTTCTTATCTCTCCTTCTTGTAATTTATTTTTTAGCTATTAAGCTATTTAACAATAAATCTATTGGTATTTTATCTGTTATCTTTTTTCTCTTTAATGGTTCTTTTTCCTTTATTGAATTTTTTAAAACTCATCCCTTATCCTTTAGTATTATAAACGATATTATTGTAAACAAAACTTTCCCATCGTTTGGTCCCTATGACGGAAAAATAATTTCTGCTTTTTGGAATTTGAATATTTACACCAATCAAAGGCACTTGGCATTTGCTTTTTTCCTCTCCTTATTTATTGTATTTTTACTACTAAACTCAGTCCTTAAAAAAAGAGAATTGAATATTTACTTATCTATTTTATTGGGATTACTTTTAGGATTTTTCTTTTTCTTCCACTTGGCAGTTTTATTATCAACGGCAATAGTAATAACTGCTTTAGCAATTCTTTTCAAAGAAATTAGAATTCCTGCGCTAATCATGCTTTCAATCGGCGGTTTAATTTCACTGCCTCAATACTTTTATCTTCAGTCAGGAAGCGAGTCTTTTAAGCCTTTTGTTTCGATCGGATATCTTGCGCAAAACTATCTCACCTTTTTATCTTGTTTAAAGTATTGGTTTTTGAATCTTGGGCTTCATACCATATTAATTCCGGTAGGTTTATTTTTCGCAACAAAAAAATTAAGGAAAATCTTCTTGGCATTTTTCTTAATTTTTATTCTAGGAAATACAATTCAATTTTCTCCCGAAATTGCAGCAAATCACAAGTTTTTTAATTATTTTATGCTTATCGGGGTTATGTTTTCTGCATTTGCTCTGGTTAAACTTTGGCATGCAAAAAATTATTTCAAACCCGCCGTTGCAATTTTGTTTTTCATTTTAATTTTTTCAGGCATAATAGATTTCTTCCCGATTTATAATGACTCAAAAATTACACTTGCAGATTATCCGGTTAATCGAAATATTGAGTGGATTATGAAAAATACTCCCAAAGATTCGGTTTTTTTGAATACTCAATATCTCTATGATCCGGCTTCTCTGGCGGGACGGAAAATATTTCTCGGCTGGCCATACTTTCCCTGGTCTGCAGGTTACGATACCCAAACAAGAGACGATTTAAGAAAAAATTTATTAAATTCATATGATCTAAATAATTTCTGCAAAGAAATTGAGGAAAACAAACTTAGTTATGTTGAACTAAATTTAACAGAGGCCTTAGATTTCCCGATAAATTATATTTTTTTTGAATCAAACTTCAACAAAGAATATGATAATTTCAATAATCAGTACGAAATATTTAATGTTAAGGATGGGTGTCAAGCGATAATTAATGAATGATTTTTACAAGTTTATAAAATATGTTTTAAACAGTAAGCTTTTAATATTTGGCTTTATAATTTATTTTTCTTTTAATATCTCCGCCGCTTGGACTCATTGGTTTGATTTTTTCTTTTTCGGCACATCAATTCATTATTGCTGTATTGGTGTAGATTTTTTTCAAATACCCAATGCAGCTTACGCTTTTTTCCATGGAGGGGATTTCACTGGTAAATTACCGGAGGGAATAATTCAATATTCTCAAAATTACGGAACGAATTCAAATGTCTACCATCCTTTGTTAACAATTTTATTGGGGAGTTTTCTTTTTTTATTCCCACCCGATTTTTCTATAAATTTGTGGATAATTATAAAAATAATTCTGACTCTAGCGGTTGTTTATTATATTTACAAAGAGTTTTACGGGAATAACAACTTAAACTTGGCAATATTCTTGTTCCTGATAAATTTTTCGCAGTACAATGAAATAAAGATATCACAATTTCAATTTATATTTAACATTTTTCTTCTGTTGTTTCTTATAGGGATAGTTAAGAATAAAAACAGAATAGATACAGGAACCTTATATTTTTTTGCATTAATAGCAAAGCCGATAGGGCTTCTATGGATACCGGTTCTATTTTTTAAGAAAAAAATTACAATTATTTTTACCGGACTATTACTGTTTCTAATTTCAACTTTAACATTTAATATTTTAGGAATTGGTAACTATTACATCAACAATATTTTTTATCATCTATCAAACCCTGCACAATCAAAAGCGATCGATTTTTTATCACTTGAGGCGCTTCTTCGAAATAGTCTTGGAGTATCCTCTGAAACGATACGGCTTACGAAGATCATCACTCTTTTATTAATTTACTTAATTTCGATGTCAAGACATATCCATATTTTTAAATTGATATTTTTGCTGATTGTTTATTTCCTTTTCTTCTATGATTTTATATTTCAGTATCACTTTAGCGTACTTGCTCCCATTCTATTGCTATGCCTTCTTGTTCTCCCGGAGTTTCAGACGAGAATCGCTAAAATTTTGATGTTAATCATAAGCCTGCCAAATACTTTTTTTATTTTTAGAATTTTAAATATTGGTGTTGTAAGTCATCCTATCTTTGGAATTGATCCGACAATGGGCACATGGAAAATTGTTTCTTTTTTTCAAATTTTGCCAATACTTTTTTTAACAATTATAGTATTGTTCCCTGATTTTAAGTATTATATTAAAATAAACTTTAGAAAAAATGTTTCTTGGTGATCTAATTTCTATCATAAAATGGTGGTTAGTTTTTCTGGTAATAGGTTCTTTTTTTATTCCCCTCACAATCACTATTTTCAAAAACTTTTTTGATAAGGGCTACATATTTTCAAAGATAATTGGAATGGTTTTTATTTCATATATAGTTTTTGTTTTGGGAATTCTACATATTGCTCCTTTCACAATATTTACAATCCTTGCCGTTTCTTTAATTTTCTTAATTATAAATTTAATTCTCTTTAAAAAAGATTTACAAAAAACAATTAAAGAAAACTGGGTGATCTTTCTTCTGGAAGAGACTCTTTTTCTTATTGGTATTTCTGCATGGACATATGTAAGAGGTCATAATCCTGATATTCATGGGCTTGAGAAATTTATGGACTTCGGTTTTATAAATTCTATTTTGCGATCGGATTATTTTCCTCCCAAAGATATGTGGTTCACACCCTTTCCTATCAACTATTATTACTTCGGGCATTTGATTACTGCGGTTCTTACGAAAATTTCTCTTATTCCTTCTTATATAACCTATAATTTAATGCTTGCAACGCTATTTTCTTTTACATTTACCTGTTCTTTTTCAATCGGCGCCAATCTTATCCATTTTTTGCTTTTAAGATTAAGGGGTGGCAGAAGTGGAAGGGCTCCCGACAGCGCGCAGGAGTTATCCGCCGAAGGCGGATATTTCGAACGAACACTGACGGGAGGGAAACTTCTGACAGGACCCCGAATATTTAGTATCGCTGGTGGCCTCCTGACCGCTTTCCTTGTTTCTCTTTCGGGAAATCTTCATACAATCTATGCATTTTTTCAAAAATATCCCAATGAAAATCCTGTTCCTTTCTGGAAACTTGCCTTTTCTCCTTTTAATTTTCCAAATGATTATTGGTACCCCAACGCAACCCGTTTTATCTATAACACTATTCATGAATTTCCGGCATACTCTTTTGTTGTATCCGATCTTCACGGACACGTTCTGGATATTCCAATAGTTTTGTTGATAATCGCAATTCTCCTTTCCCTTCTTACAAATGGTAGATGGAAAATGATAAATGGAAAATTGCTATTGCTAGGCTTTTTTTTAGCAATAGCTTACATGACCAACGTATGGGATGGAATAATTTATTTTCTTTTAAGCATGTTGGTTATATTTTCTGTTCTGTTAAGTTCAGAAAAATTTTATCTTTCTACGTTCATTAAATATTTGTTAATCCTTATTGTTGGCTTTGTTTTGTTTACAATGCCGTTTAATCTTAACTTTAAACCATTTGCATCCGGGATAGGGGTTCTTTGTGCTCCGGAGTTTCTTATTGAAAAAGCAAAATTAGGATCATTCCTTTTTGAAGCAGACCATTGCCAAAAATCACCGTGGTGGCAAATGCTTACACTTCACGGATTTTTCTATTTTTGGGCAATCTCATTTATGGTATTCCTCTATCGCAGTGTCATCCTGAGGACAAAGCCCGAAGGATCTAGATTTTTCCCCTTCGCTGCGCTCAAGGGTCAGAATGACATTTTAAAGTCTGATCTTTTTGTCCTTTTTCTCATTTTCTTATCAACGGTTTTGATAATTATCCCGGAATTTATCTACCTTAAAGACATCTATCCTGCTCACTATAGAGCCAATACAATGTTTAAACTAACTTACCAGGAATTTATCATGCTCTCGATCGCATCCGGCTATATTATTGTTAGATTATTAAATAATTTAAGACTTAAGAATTGGAAATTTATAGTATTGGTATTTATTGGTAGTATTGGATTATTTTTAGTCATGCTTTACCCCTTCTTTGCCGTCGGTTCCTATTATGGGAATCTTAGAACCTATCGCGGAATTGATGGACTAAAATATTTAGAAAGCTTATATCCCGACGATTATAAAGCAATTTTGTGGATAAATAAAAATATCAAGAGACAACCCGTTATGCTTGAAGCACAGGGAGATTCTTATACGGATTTTGCCCGTATTTCTTCAAATACCGGCCTTCCGACTATTTTGGGCTGGACGGTTCATGAATGGTTATGGCGAGGTTCATATGATGTTCCGTCTCCACGCATTAATGAAGTGGATCTTCTTTATAACAGCAAGGATATTAACCAGACAATGTATCTAATAAGCAAATACAAAGTTGGCTATGCTTACTTTGGTTCCCTTGAACTTCAAAAATATCCAAATCTTTCGGAAGATAAATTCAGAAAAATTGGTGACTTAGTCTATCAAAATCAAAGTGTCAGAATTTATAAAATTAATTCGGGGCCTCCGGAATAATACAGTTATCTTTCTTTAACTCACAGTCTACATAATCATAGACCTCTGAAAAATCTCCATTCCCCTTTCTTGGGATAAGCACCCACTCAAAATTATAATCTTCTCCCGAGAGAGGATTGATAAGAAGACCGGGTCTTTTAGCTTCGCTTTCTCCGGTATCTACAATAATACTTTCGGTTTTACTTTTTCCTATTTTTTTAAACAATCTTATAAAATCATCGAATTCATTTTCTCTAATATCAGTATCTATACTGTCTTTAACAATAGAATAAAGGCTTATTACTTTTGCTGGATTCGTAAGCGTATTGAGGGAAAATATTTTATCTTTAATAGCACTTATAATCTTTTCCTGACGTTTACTTCTTGCAAAGTCAGACCCCTCAAATCCCTCTGCATGTCTTGATCGTACAAATATAAGTGCTGTCTCCCCATTCATCTGCCGCTGCCCTTTATCAAAGTGAACCTGTTTGTATCTACAGGGAAATGCTTCAAGCTGAGAAGATGCTGTAGCAAGCTCTTTAAGCTCTTCATCCGTGTGTCCGCAGGGATCATTACCTTTCCCTTCAATCGGATATTCAAAGTCATCAAATGTCCTTTCCACATTAACATCAACCCCTCCCAAAAGATCAACGGCTTTTTCAAAACCCTCAAAATCTATTCTTAAAGCATAATCTATGGGTTTTCCTAAAATCTTTTTGACTGCTGCTTTTGAGAGAACTAATCCTCCTCCTTCTTTCTTATCTTCTCCTTTGGCATAGGCAGTATTTATTTTCCCGTTTATATCTGGAAGCCACAGGTCTCTTGGGATCGAAATCAATTCTATTTTCCCTTTATCATCAGGCGGAAGACTTACAAAAATTACAGTATCGGTAAGATTAGGGCCTTCATGGTTCTGCCCGCCTATTCCCAAAAGCAAAATATTTACATTATGGTCTTCCCTTTTTAGATTTATCTCTTTTTTAAAGAGAAGTTCAAATAAAAAAGGTGTCAACTGGACAAGTTTGAAAACTCCTTGTGCCACAAAAATAAAAACAATGAGTCCAATAATCAGCAGCAAAATTTTTCTCGGGTTTTTTCTTATCTTAGACATTCTTTATTATTTGAAGAAACTCTAAAGGATCAAGACTTGCTCCGCCCACTAAAAATCCATTTAGATCCTCCATGCTTGAGAAGGACTTAACATTTTGAGGAGTTACACTTCCTCCATATAAAACAAAAGGACATTTAGATTTCTTTTTTATTATATTGGCGACGTTCTGTGCATTATCGGGCGTATCGGGGTTTCCTGTTCCTATCGCAAAGATGGGTTCGTAGGCAACGACCTCAATGTCCGAGGGAACTGGTGTATTTTCACTTTGAACACAAAAAATAGGGGTAAGATTGTATTGTTTGGCAATCAAAACCTTTTTGGAAAGCTCCTCATCCGTTTCTTTAAAATTTACCCTTCTTTCAGAGTGACCGATAATAACATAATCACAAGCTTCCCTTATTTGCCCGCCGTAAACCTCACCTGTATAGGCCCCCTTGTCAAAAAGTGAAATATTTTGTGCACCAAGTTTGACTGGAAGTTTCAAATTTTCATTGCAGTATTTTGCGTGCTCCAAGGATATAAAAGATGGACAAACTATTATTTCTATATTTGATAAATCCAATGCCTCGGAATTTAGTTTATTTGAAAAATCATGAAACCATTTTTCTGTCTCTTCTATGGTTTTATTCGACTTCCAGTTGGCTATAATAAAAAGTTTTTTCATACATCCACCCTGAGCAAAACCGAAGGGTCTTATGTTAAAATCGAAAAGGATTTACTTATTATAGATTATGGACAGAGACTTTCTCAAGGACTTAAACCCGCAGCAACAAAAGGCAGTTCTACATACCCAAGGCCCTTCGATTATCCTAGCCGGTGCTGGATCCGGAAAAACTAGAGTTTTAACTTATAAAGTAATTTACCTAATAAAAGAAAAGCATGTAGATCCATCAAACATTCTCATGGTTACATTTACAAATAAGGCTGCCAATGAAATGAAAGAAAGAATCCAAAAGTTTATTCCTGCCTTGCCGGCCCGCTTCGCTGCGAGGCGAGCAGGCAGGCCGGGCTCTTCAGCTCTGGCTACAACTTTTCATTCTCTCTGCAGTAGGATAGTAAGGCGTGATGGAATTCACATTGGCGTTTTTCCAAACTTTGTCATTTATGATGACCAAGATCAGCTGGATGCCATAAAAGAAGCAATGGGAACTCTTAATATGTCCGTCAGAGACTTTAAACCATCTTCAATCTTGGCAAATATTTCACAAGCCAAAAATGAATTGATAACAGAAGGAGAATACCCAAATTATGCAAGAGGATATTTCCAGGAAAATGTAGCAAGAGTATATAAGGTTTATCAAAAAATCCTAAAAGATAACAATGCTTTAGATTTTGATGATCTAATTTTAAAAACTATATATTTGTTTGATAAAAATCCACAAATTCTTTCTAAGTATCAAAGGCAATTTGAATACATACTTGTTGATGAGTATCAGGATACCAACCGCGCTCAGTATGTACTTACTAAACTATTAGCAGGCCTGCCCGCCGAAGCTTTGCGCGGCCTTCGTAGCCACTCCGGCGAAGGAGGCGCGAAGGTGGGTAAGAAAGATAATCCCAATATTTGTGTCGTAGGTGATTTTTCTCAAAGCATATATTCATGGCGTGGAGCGGATTTTCAGAATCTTTCAAAATTTAAAGAGGACTTCAAAAATGTAGAAACTTTCTCACTTTCTCAGAATTATCGCTCAACACAAAAAATTCTCGATGCGGCGGGAGCTATAATTACAAAGAACACTTCCCATCCAGTCCTTTCCCTGTGGACAGAAAATCCCACGGGTGAGAATATAATTTTATACGAAGCTTCAAGCGAACATAATGAAGCGGAATTTATAATAAATCAAATTGCCGATTTTAAATACAGAGATTCTTCAATGAAATTCTCGGATTTTGCAGTTCTTTACAGAACCAATGCGCAGTCCCGCGCGGTAGAAGAGGTTTTTTTACACAAAAGCTTCCCATATATTTTAATAGGAGGCACAAGATTCTATGAAAGGAAAGAAATAAAAGATGTGCTCGCATATCTTAAGGTTCTTGCAAACCCAAAAGATAAGGTATCTCTTAAAAGAATAGAAAAATTAGGCAAGGGAAGATTTAAAAAATTCCAGGAGTTTTTGGAAGACTTTTCGCAGAAAGTTGAAAATTTCCCTACTTTGGAGCTTATGGATAAGGTATTGGCAAAAACAGAATATCTTTCTCTATATGATGAAAAGGACGAGGAGGATAGACAAAGACTTGAAAATATTAAGGAGCTAAGATCCGTAGCAGTTGAATTTCCAAATTTAAATCAATTTCTGGAGAATGTTGCACTCGTTGAACAGGAATACTTACCCGAACTGCCCGTCCGGCAGGCGGGTCATCCCAAAAACGGTGAGAAAAAAGATGCCGCGAATCTCATGACTCTTCATGCGGCAAAAGGCCTTGAATTTCCTGTAGTTTTTATAATAGGTATGGAGGAAGGTCTTTTCCCACACTCAAGAAGTTTAATGAACAAAAATGAACTTGAGGAAGAAAGACGGCTTTGTTATGTCGGAATGACGCGGGCTATGGAAAAACTTTTCTTAACATATTCAAAAAGACGACTATTTTTTGGCCAGAGGACTTCAAATATTGTCTCAAGATTCATATTGGAGCTGCCGGAGAATGTTCTTTCCGAAAATGCTTATGTTTTTGATAAAGAACAGCAAGAATTTGTATGACCGCAAAAGACTTTAATAAGAAAGTTACCCATCCACTCCAAAGTCATGAATGGGGAGAATTCCGGAAAAAAACAGGAGTAAAAGTCGTAAGTGGCAAAGACTATCAACTTACAATCCACAGGCTTCCATACTTAAACTTTAATATTGGATATTTACCGAAAGGAAATATTCCAGATAAAAAACTTATCGAAGATCTCCAAAAAATCGGCAAAGAAAACAATTGCATCTTCATTCAACTCGAACCAAATGTTATATCTGGCAAGCGAAGCGACTATCCACTTGCAAGTGAATTGAACGCCGACACAAACCAAAACTCAAATACAAAATCATTCAATTTAAGTCGGCGTTCACTTAGTGAGGATGGGAAAAGCCGAAGTTCAAAACAAAAATCAGACGAACGTCATCTTGCAACGTGGGTAGACGCTGAGCAACTCAGCCTTCGGCCGGCAGCTCATCCCCTTTTCACCCGCTATACTTTCATTCTCGATTTAACAAAATCCGAAGACGAATTATTGAAGGCGATGCATCCTAAAACCCGCTACAACATAAAAGTTGCGGAAAAACACGGTGTGAAGGTAGTCGAAGATAATTCAGACAAAGCTTTTAAAGAATACTTAAAACTTACAGAAGAAACTACAAAACGCCAAAAATTCTTCGCCCACACTCGCCGGTATCATAAGCTAATGTGGCAAACCCTTCGGCAAGCTCAGGGTAAACTTAAAATGGAAAATGCTCGCCCCGCGAAGCTTGGGCGAAGCGGGGGAAAATGGAAAATGGAAAATGGAAATCGGTTAATTGCGCACTTGCTTCTCGCAAAATATAAAAATAAAACTCTAGTCGCATGGGTAGTTTTTACTTTCAAGGACACTCTTTACTATCCCTACGGTGCGTCAAGTGATAAATATCGGGAAACAATGGCAAGTAATCTTATAATGTGGGAAGCAATAAGATTTGGAAAAAAATTAGGGCTTGCGAAATTTGATATGTGGGGAGCTCTTGGCCCAAATCCAGATCCAAAAGATCCGTGGTACGGCTTCCATAAATTCAAACAAGGCTACGGAGGAGAATTAATAGAATTTGTTGGTAGTTACGATCTGGTAATCAATCCAGTTCTCTATCAACTCTATAAACTCGCAGATAAGACTAGGTGGTTTATTTTGAAGTTGAAGTAGGAGCTTCAACAACCGGGTTTAGTTGTTGTTGATCAGGAGTAGAAACGGCTCTGTTTACACTAGCTATCCAAGCTTGTCTCTGCTCTATTCGTCTAAAATGCCTGGTAAAAGCTCCTGAAGGGATATCAGCCCCAGGTTTTTTTGCCTCTGGTCCATTTCCCATAAAAGATAATTATAGCAAGCTTTTAAATTTTGTAAAGAAGGATATTATTTCTTAAATCTTTTCGTTCAAGGTCCAGCCCCATTTCATATTTTAAACTAATAACCTTCGTTCCTTTTTTTAATTCTTTTTTAAATTTCGGCAGAAGTTTTTCAAGCGCTTTTGGAACAAGATAAACAACTACAACGGTTGCTTTTGATAAATCGGTTTTAAAAAAATCTCCCTGTCTTATCTCAACCTTGTTTAGTAAGTTATTAAACCAAACCCTTACCTTTGCTATCCAAACCCTAAGCGGATCTATTTCTATCCCTATACCCTTGGCATCAAACTCTTTTGCTGCTGTTATAAGAAACGTTCCGTCTCCGCATCCAAGATCATAAACCAAGTCTGACTTGGTAATCTCGGCCAATTTGCAAATCTCTCGGGCTTTCTTTCTATTAGTTCTCCACCATGGCGCCCATGGGCTGTCCGGCGGCCAAACCATTGACAACACTACAAGTAAGAAGATTATGATGAAGATAAGTACGAGATTAAATAATAAAAAGCTCATACTAATATCTGCAAATTGACCTAATTGCTCTAATTGATCTAATTTCTAATCTTTGGGTATTGGGGTTTATTTAGGTTAATTAGAAATTAGAATAATTAGAAATTTAAAACTTATAAACAACT
>CAYPAU010000006.1:14082-22708 GCA_964408825.1 uncultured Gammaproteobacteria bacterium | reverse complement strand
ACTTTCCCAATTATATCTTTTTTCTCAAGCCACCCGATCTTTTTGCTATCTAGACTGTCTTTCTCATTATCTCCCAAAAGGAAAAATTTATTGTTTTTTATTTTTGTAATTCTTTTGATATAAATTTTGTTTCCATTTTTAAAAACTACTACATCACCAACATTGGATCCTGAAAAAATAAAAGGAACAGAGCTTGCCAAAACAGTTTGATTGTTTTTCAGAAACGGCTCCATGCTATGTCCTTTTAATTTAAACTTTGTCAAAAGTATGAACATACCACGAATAGATTACTAACCTATTCAAGTATACTAGTCATCAAGCCAAATCCAAAGCTGATTTCTCAGCTCCTGGGTTAACTTATACGTACTGGCATGTTCTAAAAATCCAAGATACGAATGGATACTTTGATTGAGAGACAAATAATTAATTTGCTTGGTTTTATATTCCTTAACTCTCCTCCTAAGCTTCTTAAAAATTCTTCTTTTTGTTTTTGTTCTCGGAAGTATTATATAAGGCAGGAGAATATAGCCTAAAAAGGCTATTCCTTGTGTATACTTGTAAATGAATCTTTTATCCTCGTGCAAAGACAATCTGAGTTTTTTTTGTAAAAACTCCTCAATTTGCGGAATTAGACTCTCAAGACATTCTTTGTCGTCTGATAGGATAATAAAATCGTCGCAGTAGCGGAGATAATATCTAATCCCCAATTTATGCTTTACAAATTGGTCCAGTTTATTAAGATATACGTTTGCGAATATCTGACTCGTTAAATTTCCTATCGGGATTCCTTTATTTTCTGAAAAACTTTTAATAATATTTTCTATAAGTTCCAGTAGATCCTTACTTTTTACTTTTTCGCGTATAAGGTTCAATAAAATCCGGTGATCAACGCTTTCAAAGAATTTCTTTATATCAAGCTTTAAACAATAACACTGGGTCTGATAGTTTTTGCTTACTTTTCTTAAGAAAACAAATAATCTTTTAACCGCTCGGTGTGTACCCTTACCCTTTCGACAAGAGTATGAGTCAAAAATAAATGATTTGTCAAACATGGGGTCGATAATGCGTGTGACAGCATGATGAACTATTCGATCTGAAACTTCTGCTTTATGGATGTGACGAAATTTTGGGTCATAAATATTAAAAAGAACGTAAGAGGAATGACAATAGGTATCAGTTTTCAGACGATCGTATAAATCAAATAGGTTATCTTCAAGTCTATATTCAAATATCTGAACATCGCGCTTTTTTCGTTTCCCAACCTTAAACTCATCCCAAGCTTTAAATAAATCTTCCAAAGTAATTTTTTCCACAATATCGTATAATACTTATAAATGCCGACACGTAAAGATATCCACACACACACACACACACCGATAGCTCGCCTCGCTTGCGCTTCGGCGAAGCGGGTATTTTTGATATTCCGGTCCTCTTAAAGCTTTATGACTTTTATATTGTACTCCATCAATATCTAAAATTATTTCCAAAAACAAACAGGCCTCTGGGGCAGAAACTAGATAACTTGACTCTAAGTGTGTTTGAACAGATATTTATGGCAGGGGCTACTCGTGAAGAGAAGAAACTTCCATATCTCGTAAAAGCAATTATTACAGCTGATCTTTTGAAAATTCTCATTAGATTAGCAAAGGATACTTATGTTTTAGATAATAAAAAATATCTAAAACTTGAGGAAAACCTCCAGGAAATCGGCCGCATGCTTGGAGGATGGAAAAGATCAATAAAAGAAATATAACGCAAGACACTTCCTCGAAGCGCCAACCGTTGTTCTGATTAGGAATATCAGGATTCAGATTCCAGTTCGCATTGAGCTTACCGTCCGAATTGAAGTTGGCATTGACCAGCTTCTCGTCAATCCGAGAACCGCTTCGTGATTACCTTGTACCATCTTTTTCACCATGGTTTGATAAACTCTTACCATTGTATTTCATCAGGGAGCAGTCCCGATCCCCACCGGGACACCTCCCCGAGCACAAAGCAAGAAGTGTCTTGTTTTTTCTATTGCACTCTTTCTTAATCCGTGAATTAAGAAAATTCCGGCAATTTCTTGAAAAATCAAGGATTTCGGTAACCCCCAACTCCACGCTCACCGCCAGAAAGCACAAGCGTAATTTAAGGATTCATTAACCTACTCTCTATTTTAGAGTAACAGAAAAGTGAGAAATTCAAAAGATCAAAAAAACAAAGAAGCAAAGTACAAAGTTTTATTTTTTCACTTCCTCGAAGCGCCAACCGTCGTACTGATGAGGAATACCAGGATCCAGAAGCCAGTACGCATGGAGCCCACCGTCCGAAGGGAAGTGGGCATTGACCAGCCCCTCGCCAATCCGAGAACCCGGAAGCCAAGACCAAGTAGAACCCTCATCGGAATATCTTCCATTTAATTTCTTGCTTGCCTGAGAGGCTAGAATGTAGGGTCCTTCACGGCCTGGAAGATAACCCTTACCACTGGCAAAATTTTCAGCATCGGAGCGGCCGGTATTGCGATTTGGCGCTTCAACCGCACTATATACTTTTATCCAGCCTCGTGTATTATGAGTATCTATAACTGGGGAGTCTTGAGAAACAGTTCTACTCTGCATCCTAGGATACATAAGGCCTAGAATCGGAAGTACTATCTCGGAAGTATAAGGTATCATTGTGCCCTCACTTTCATTACCCTGAATATCTACCATTGGCCTTCTTATCTCCTCTTCTGTCCAGTCACAATCTGGGATTTCACCTGTAAAACCAAGCTTGGCTAGCTTGCTACCTTCAATTTTAAATTCTGCCCTCCAAAAAGAAGTCCAGAGCTCAGGCGTACGGCCTCCTCTTCTATATTCCGCTATCGCTTGCTTGAGAGAATGTCGCGATGCTTCCCCTTTTGATTCTGGGGAGACTACCTTAGATTCAGATTCGATAGGCATTGTAAATCTTTCAGGAAGAAGACCCTGTTCAAGGAGAGTTTGAGCAGTGGAATTTATAATCGCTAATCCCTTTGCATATCTTGACTGTTCCTTTCTCGGAACTTTCTGCAGAATTTCCCTATAGTTCATCATATGGTGAAGAATAGTAGCATAAGCTATAAGCCTTTGTCAAATTTTTTTACTTGTGGGAGACAATTTCACCCTCTGTGGGGTAGCCTGAAGAGATTCTTACCGGCGTAAGGTTTTTTGTTTTGTAAAATATCTCTGCAATCTGCATTGTAGTTTCAAGCATTTTTTTTGACGAATCAATATCTATATTCTGTCTTGTTTTTATAGAAAGCTTCACTGCTTCTTCAATAAGAGATTTTAAGTTTGGGAAACTTTTAAAATGCTCATCTTTGAAATAATCATTTTCCAAAGTCCCCAGCTCCTCCTCAACAATTTTGCCATGTTCTTCTTTAACGCGGGTTAATCTTGCAATCTGGGAGATAATTCTTTTTCTTTCTTCAAAATCCGGTTCATCTTTAGAAGGCTTAAGCTCATTGAGCATATTTGTCATGCGGATAACGGTATGTGCTCCCATCTGTGCATTGTGAGGATCATAAATCCCGCACGGAATATCACAATGGGCATAGGTGATCTTCTCTGGTAAAAATTTTGAAACCAAATCTAAAATTTTCATAACTACTAAATTATATCATCCTTTATTAAAATTTAATTAAAATCATGTATGAACTTTAAATTGTTTGCAGCATTTTAATGCCTTGTTTAAAAGTAAAATTCCCAAGGGTTTTCTTATAACTTTGTCAATAAAGTGGAAAACTTGAAATATAAAGGACAAAACTCTAGCTTTATCTTAATAAATTCAAATTTTATTTAGAGTTTATTATTTTTTTCCGCAAATCTTACAGTCGTTCATGTGGGTAGCTGCAAGATAGACAGCCGAAAGACCAACAAGTACATAAACCAGTGTCGCAAGACCTGAGTCCACTCCAAATATCAAGGCTACAACATTGGTATTGAAAAGTCCGACCAATCCCCAATTAAGTGCACCTACAATAACAAGTGTAAATGTCACATAGTGCAAAGCTTTCATCTAATAGATCACCTCCTCTCCCTACCCGCAACGCTCTCGCCTTGGCCGCCTTGCTCAGCAACGCTGGCAGGCTGGCTTGCGAGTCGGACGGGCTCTCTTTATCGTAATCATATTTAAAACAAATAATCAAGAGGGGATTTTAAAGCATTTGACTTAAATAAATTTTTTGTTAATCTTTGAATATGAGAAAAGATGGACAATATGAACTTGCTACTTTCGCAGGAGGTTGTTTTTGGTGTACCGAAGCAGTCTTTAAAAGACTAAAAGGTGTTAAATCCGTAGTATCAGGCTACAGCGGCGGAGAAATCGAAAATCCTAGCTACTTACAAGTATCAAGCGGTAAAACAAATCATGCGGAGGTAGTTCAAATAAAATTTGATCCCTCAATAATTTCTTATGACAGGCTTTTGGATATTTTTTGGGCAACGCATAACCCGACTACTTTAAATAGGCAAGGTGCGGATATGGGCAGCCAATATCGCTCGGTGATTTTTTGTCATAATGAAAAACAGAAAGAAAAAGCCTTAAACTCAAAAGAAAAAATGGATAAGTCGGGGAAATTCAAAGACAGAATCGTAACGGATATTGTTCCTTTTACAAATTTTTACAATGCCGAACCTTATCATCAAAATTATTATGAGAACAATATAAACAACCCGTATTGTACAATTGTAATAGATCCAAAAATTGAAAAATTAATAAGAGAATTCAATGAAGACTTAAAAGATGAATATAAACCCTGATGCCATAGAGATTATAGATATTATTGATAAAAACAATAATATTAAATGCAAAATGTCTAAGCTTGACGCTCATACTAAAGGACTTCTTCATAAAACCGTAATTGCTGAAGTAAGGGACGAAAGCGGAAGATTTCTTCTAGTAAAACAGGCTTCGCACAAACAGGATCCAGGACAGTTTGTGTCTCCCGTAGGTGGCCATGTCTTGGCAGGAGAGACCGAGGAAGAAGCCTTGAGAAGAGAGGCTCTCGAAGAAATAGGATTAAGGAATTTTGAGTGTAAATATGTTGGGCGGGCTATTTTTAAAAGAGCTATTAGAAGTTACATAGAAAATCATTATTTTATAGTATTTGAGATTAAGTTAAGCTCTAAAAGAGCTATCAAGCTTGGAGATGAATCTGTTGAGTTCCGATATTTTACCGAAAAGAAAATTAAACAGATTCTAGAAAGCAACCCTAAATATTTTGGGGATGCGTACCTTTTTGTTGTAGAAAATTTTTATAGACATTTTCTAAACTAGAAGTTATTCCTTCAGAAAGATAAACTTTTTCTTTCTAAATTCTACGAGATATGAGGCAAAAAATGTAGTAATGGGCACTGCCAAAATAAGACCTATGCTTGCAACAAGTGTTCTTACAATCTCCTCAGCAAGCATTTCATAATTAATTGCATCCGAAATTGGAACCGTACTGTTTATAAATAATAAAAGGAGGGGCAAAGAAGCTCCGGTATAAACAAGGACTAATGTATTTACCATTGATGCTATATGGTCTTTTCCTATATCCATAGTCTTTGCCCAAACCTGTCCAAAATGTAAGGTAGGATTTGTTTCTTTAAGTTTGTAAACTATTGCCGATTGCGAGACAGTTATGTCATCTAAGATTCCTAGCGCCCCTATAATAATTCCCGCAAGAAGTAGTCCTCTCATGTTAAGTCCTCCGCGCGTCATTGTTTGAATAAAACTTGCCTCATCCGAGGAAAAACCGGAGAGATGTGCTATTTCTGTAAAAAAATTTGCAAAAATTCCAATTATAATTAGTGAAATTACGGTTCCCAAAACTGCGGACGTTGTTTTTCCATTTATTCCATGTGATAGATAAAAAGTGATAGGAATTATAAAAACTGATGCTAAAATTGCAATAAAAACAGGGTCTTTTCCGGAAATAATATTGGGAAGAATAAAAATAAATATTGTCGCGAATGAAATAGCCATTCCCAAAAGAGATAGGACTCCTCTGATTCTTCCAATAAGAATCGTCAAGATTACGAAAAAAAGAAAAAGTAAATAAAGAGGTGTTCTTCTTACATAATCCGTTACAACAAAGGACTCTTTTTCCCCCAAGACATTTGTCCTAACTATGTAAACCTTATCTCCCACCTTAAACTTGGGAACATAAGAAATCGGTATTTTTCCGTGCTCTGATACAACTTTTCTGCCTTTTAAATTTCCGCTTGCAATATGAAGCTCTATTTTCTGATAAAGCTGTATTTTCCCGGGGACATTAATTTTCTTTTCTTCTAAAATTTTCAAAACTTCTGCTTCGTATCTTGTTTCGCGAATCTGGGAATAAGCAGTTTGATAAGATAAGAAAAATAACAGGAGCAAGAGGAAACAAACCTTAAATAATCTTTTAAGCATGTTTATAAGTATACCAAAATAAAAAAATATGTTAGTATTGTAGCAATGTCAACCTTAGGCTACATTTTAATATTTACTTTCATAGGAAGCATTGGAGGATTAGTAGGTGGAATAATTCTTTTGCTAAGAGAGGGAATTGCCCTTAAAATCTCACATTTTTTAGCTTCGTTTGCAGCAGGAATACTTCTTGGAACAGCTTTTTTTGATCTTCTTCCCGAGGCAGCAGAAGAGGGAGAAAAACTTGGAATAGATATTTTTTTATGGACACTCGTCGGAATTATTTTATTTTTTCTAACAGAAAGGTTTATCCACTGGTTTCATCATCATGAAGAGTATCATGAACATAAGAACAAGAAAGAATCAAGGACAACTGTTCCTTTAATAATAATTGGGGACACGATGCATAACTTTATAGATGGCGTTGTCATCGCAGCAACTTTTCTTTTCAACGCACCGCTTGGAATTCTCACCGCTCTTGCCATTTTTGCTCACGAACTGCCCCAGGAGATTGGAGATTTTGGACTTCTTCTTCATAAAGGACTCAAAAGAAAGAATATTATCTTTATAAATATCTTAAGTGCGGCAGTTGCATTCCTAGGAGCAACCATTACTTATCTTTTAGGAGATGCAATCAGAAATTCAATCCCTATATTTATTTCTTTAACCGCGGGATTTTTTATTTACATAGCCTCCTCGGATCTAATTCCCGAGATACATCATGAAAGAAGAAAGGGATTTGCAGTAATTGAGTCTGGTCTTCTGGCCCTTGGTGTAATTATTGTATGGCTCTCTGTAACATTCTTAGGACAGGTTTAATATTTCATTTTCTACCTAGATTAAATACTGCAAAATAGCCGTTGGTCGCCCCACATCCATAATTCCATTTTGTATTAAGTATATTTTCTTTGTGTCCTTCTTCGGATTTTGCCCAACCCTCATTCACCACATATTCCGGCGATCTTTGGGTACTTGATCTAAATGTTACCTCCCCCATTGATTTAAACTCCGACTGCCCCTTAAAATATTTATCAAACCCTGCATGGCTATCGAGACTTCCCAAAGATACAAGCTCCCCTAATCTGTTTTGCGAAATACCGCAAAGAGTTCCGCTTGATGATAATTCCGAAACGCCGTTTGATCTCCTGAAATTATTGACAGAGTTTAATAGATCAGAAGAGCCTGAAGACTGACTATTGCTCTCTTCTTTGTCCAAAACAGGAGAGGCTGTGGGTGTCGGCAAAGGAATATCTGGAGTTGCGGTTGGGGCTGAAGTTGGGATTAAAGTTGGAGTCGGGGTAGGAGTTGGCGAATGGATTATTTTAAATTCGGAAATATCCGATTTTGATTCCGAGGCTGCCCTGACCCCCCTCTCGATTCTTTGATCCCCTGTTGAAAAAGATACAAAGGAAAAAACAAGGATAACAAAAAAAATTGAGGAAATTCTGGGAAACTTGCTTAGCAGTTTTATTGCTCTTAAAAATTTTTCTTTTGAAAATTGGACAGTTTTAATCATCAATATCCTAGAATAGATCTTCTGTTATTTCTTGTGCTGTTATCCGATTTGGTTTTAAGATGAGGCTTTATAAATTTTCCTGTCGTTTTTCTTGTATATCCACTCTGAAGAAAAAGCATTCCTCCGTTTTTATATTTTCGGCGAGGTCCTTTGGGCAAACTGGATAGGGCTTGTTTGCCAACCATATTATATTAATAGAGTAGCAACTCGCCGCTATTTTTGCAAATTGGGAGTTGGAAGAAAACAGACCCCTTGTCCAGAAAGCTTATAAACAGCCCCTACATCGTGTTCAATTATTTCAAAATCGTACCACCCCCAAGACTCTCTTCTTCCTGGACTGCGATAAGACCAGAGCCCCGATTCATCCGCAAAAGCATAAGCCAATGTTTCACCAAAACGCACTTCTTCAACGTGCTCTCTCAAAAATCTTTTAAGTTGCCCATATACCATTTCTTCTCCCAATTTTTCTCCTTCCTTGGTCAGTCCTCCGGCATAACTATAGAAAGCGCAGCGAGGACCGCCGGGATAACGGGTTACAAGTTCAAAGCCTGCAAAATTGCCAGGCCTTTTTTCAGAAATTCCATGCCTATCTTCGTAGTAAAAACCTCTTTTTGTATCTTCAAATCTAAATCTTTTAAATCCGGGAATTATATCGTCAGGAATATATTCTCCGTCCCCGGCGTAACCCTCCTGTCTTGCCTCAACCATATGATC
>CAYPAU010000006.1:0-14072 GCA_964408825.1 uncultured Gammaproteobacteria bacterium | reverse complement strand
CAAATAAATCCTGAGGTAAAAGTTTTTCGATAATTGGAGATATTTTTCTTTCGTTCTTTGGCGGCATTGTAAAAGGGATACTACTAAAATTAGCCCACGATGTCAAGCCAAGTCAGACTTGGTCAAACCAAGCTTTTTTTATATCTTTTTAAAAACTCGGGGAATTGGGAGTGGAGAGGTTTTGGAAGACTGTTTAATCTAAACCAACCAATATCCTCATGGTACTTGGGGACTCCGTTCTTCACTTTGTCTTTGTCAATAAGGACTTTAAAATCAAAAGCTATCCAATGAGTTTTATTTCCTTTCTCATCGGTTCTATGGACATCGCGGAATCCTAAAAATTCTGATTTTAAAATATCTGTACAATATTCTTCTTTAATTTCTCTTCTAATTGCTTCCTCTACAGTTTCACCTAACTCTATTGCCCCTCCTCCCGGATCCCACCTGCCGTGTTCATCCCTGGTTTTCCTAGTTCTCTTTCCCAATATAAAATTTCCCTTTCCATCATGACAGAAGAAAACTACACAGACTCCGGGAAAATCTATCCCTTTTTTCATAGAGAGAATTATATCAGACTATCTTTCATTTAATTTAGTTTTTTTGTACGATGTAGGAAGTGGGGATTTTTCTAGAGTTCGCCAGCGTTGTTTTTGTCGCTACTCTCTTCTCAATTTTAGCAAGAGTATTAAAACAGCCTCTTATTGTTGGCTATATTTTAGCCGGCATTATCATAGGCCCTTATTTTCTCAATATATATCAAACTCAGGATAACATAGAATTATTTTCAAGAATAGGAATTACTATCCTTCTTTTTATATTGGGCCTTAATTTAAGTCCCCGGATTGTAAGAGAAGTCGGTAAGGTATCTCTTATCACAGGTGTTGGGCAGGTTATCTTCAGTTTTCTTTCAGGCCTCTTTATTTCATTTTTCCTTGGATTTAATTTTATATCAGCGGTTTTTATCGCCATTGCCCTAACTTTCTCAAGTACGATTATTTCCTTAAAACTCTTGTCCGATAAGGGAGAGCTTAACAAACTTTACGGAAGAATTGCCATAGGGCTCCTTCTTCTTCAGGATGTTGTTGCAACAATAATTCTCCTTGCTCTTCCCTCTTTATCTCAAACAGGGAAGGTGGATATAGTAACCTTACTTGGTATTCTAAGCCTTAAAACCATAGGTATTATATTAATTTTATATTTAACGGCTAGATTTGTAATGCCTTACGTCTCAAACTTCATGGCCTCTTCCTCTGAGCTTCTTTTTTTATTTTCTATGACTTGGGGGCTTGGCCTTGCTTCTGTCTTTTATATACTTGGTTTTTCTGTTGAAATAGGCGCTTTGATTGCAGGGGTTGTGCTCTCTTTAACTCCTTTTTCTTATGAAATTGAGGCAAGAATGAAGCCTTTGCGAGACTTTTTTATAGTCTTATTCTTTGTGCTCTTGGGCTCTCAAATTGTTCTTGATAATGTCTTGATTCTTATTATTCCCGCTATTGTCTTGTCTTCACTTGTTATCGTAGGCCATCCTCTTATCGTATTTCTTATTATGAACATCTTAGGGTATAAGAAGCGAACGGGTTTTATGACCGGTGTTGCCGTCTCTCAAATAAGCGAATTCTCTCTTATTATTACAGCTTTGGCATTCAATCAAGGTTTGATTGAGAAGGAAGTCTTATCCTTAATCATAATGGTGGGGTTAATAACTATTGCGGTCTCTGCATATCTTATAACAAATGCAGACGATATTTATGGACGGCTGCAAAGATTTCTTGATTTCTTAGAGATCCGTAAATCAAGTGGGAAAAGTTCTGGGACTTCTTTTGAAGATTATGAGATACTTCTTTTTGGTTATGACCGAGTGGGACAGGATTTTCTAAGAGCTTTCGATAAGCTTGAGAAGGATTTTTTAGTTATTGATCTTAATCCAGAGGCAATAAACATTCTTAGGCAGAAAAATATTCCTCATATGTTTGGGGATGCAAGAGATGTTGAGTTTTTATCGCAACTTAATCTGGCTAAGGTTAAAATGGTCGTGTCTACCATACTTGATTTTAAAGCAAACCTTCTTCTTTCACAGAAAATAAGGGACGACAGTCCAAATGCGATTATTATTGCGATATCTCATGACATTTCAGAATCAGAAGAGCTTTACAAAAATGGAGCAAGTTACGTGATTATGCCTCATTATCTAGGTGCGCGGTTTGCGTCCAATATGATAGTTAAATATGGTTTTGATACCCGAGCTTTTAAACAGGAAAGGGAGAAACATCTTGATCATTTGACAAAAAGAAAAGAAGCAGAGGCAGATGAAGGTTCGAATGAAGAAAAGACCCAAGAACGATAAGAAATGACCTCTAGGGTTTGATGAACCTACTTAAAAATATAACCAAAAAAATTCCGGCAAGATTAAGCGTGAATGATAAGATCAGGAATTTATATGTTTTCATTTTGGAAATTCCCATAAGGCTGACCCCCACCTCATCAGGCAAGGGAGATGCAATTATGATTGCGCCAAGAACAGGAAGCATCCAGCTAAAATATTTTGTGTGAAGTATCTTTTTAATGTGGTCATTATGGTCTACTTTTTCATATATTTGTTCCACCTCATTTATTAAGTTGTCCCTTACAAATTTAAAAATTGTAAAATCTCCGAGTACTGCTCCTAAGGCAGCGGTAACACCAAGTGGGATTGGGGATAATTTTTCGGAAAGAACTAAAAGAATCACTGCCGACGTCGTTACGGAAAACGTCGATACAAACAGTACTCCTGCAACAAATGCGCCTAAATACCCAAGTTTACCTAAGGAAAGAAGAAATGATTGAAAGCCTTCAAATCTTGAAAAAGCAATTGCTACTGCGATGGAGACAAGAAAAAAAGTAATATTTTTATATTTTAGGCTTTTCCAATATCTCACTTACTTAAGTATATCAGGGAAGCTTTCTATTCTCAAAAGGACAAAAGGAGACTACATAGTTTGAGCCGTCTGGTCTCTTATGCCCAATGCATTCATCACCTCCTCAGCAGAATTATATGCTCCTTCCGGAAGATTTTTTTCAAACCATTTTTTATCTGCGTCTGAAAAATCAGAAAGCTCATTGCATTCCTTAACTAGTTCGTCCCTTGTTGTCGGATAGCTCTGATGCATTTTAAGATGGTCTATGGTACTTTTTATATCCTTCACTTTATTCACCTCCTCTCATAAAAGTAAGACACTTTACAATTGCTAAATTAATTACTTATAAAAGGGGGGTAATAATATAGTAAGTTTTATATTATATCAGAAGACTAAACTCTGCCTAGAACCACTTTTTCATTTTGAAGTACCAAAGAAGCAAAATAAAAAATAAAAAGGACATTGTGGCAATAATTATAAAAGTTGTGTAAGGACCAAAGAAATTCCACGATCCTGCCTCAAGTCCTCCGGGAAGAAGAATATTCATCCCGTATAAAGTCCCTATAACTGTTGCAGGTATGGTAAGAGTAAAAATTATGGTAAGAATGCCGAGTGTTTCATTCGTCCTTTCAGAGCTTACGATATAATCTGCATCTTGATATATTTCGATAGTTTCCTTTGCATCCTCTATGGTTTCTCTTAATTTATCAATAACACTTGTTAGACTCGCATAATATCTTGAATGACTATCTCCGGTAATCTCACTCATAATCGGGGAAAATTCTTCGAGTATATTTTTCCATGAAGTTAAAATTCTTCTTAGTCTTATAATTTTTTGCCTGACTTGGCTTATTCTATGAGCGCTTGATTTTACATCAAATACAATATCTTCAATCTCATCAAGCTCCTGAGAGATCATCTGAGCAAGTCCTGACGTATCTTGTGCTAAGTTTTCAAGAAGACTATATAAGAGATAACCTGAGGTTTTTCTAAAATACTTTTCTTTGTATTCTTTTCCGCTCAAACATTTTTCAAAGATCTCTTTGATCTTGGGAAAGACCTCATCATGAATGGTAATAAGATAATCTTTGCCTAAGAAAATGCTTAACTGGTTGGTCAAAACCTTGTTTTCGGAAGCGTCATAGCTTGGAATGTGAAGTAATAGGAAAATATAAGTATCCTCCTTCTCAATCTGCTGAGGCTGGGCTTTAAGAAGTGAGGCCTGAAGATACAAATAATGAAACCCGAATTTTTTCTCGAGCTTATTTATCTCCTGCGGAATTGGATTTTCTATATCGATCCATTTGATGTTATTGTGTCTTTGGACTCTGGCATTACTTTCTTTTCCCTCAAGTCCTAAATCTTTATCGTTTTTTCCTAAAGGATTAAGAAGGGTCGAGATGGGAAGATAGAGGGCTTTTGCAATTTTTTTTCCGGCATTCATACTATCAGTGTAGAAGCCTTAAATTCTTATGTCAATCTAGCTCATGTTTTAAAAGATCAAGCATATTTTTCTTTGCTTCCTCTTCTGTCTGCCCCGAAGCTTTTGCCGCCTTACGAATTGTTTCAGAAGTAATATTATCGGGATTTCCCATGTCATCATCAGGCATATTGCAACCGCAGTTGTAGCACATAAAACTCACCTCCTTTTTTCTCTTTTATTAAAATCTAAAAGGAACTTATATTGTAGCAGACTCAATAGTCTTTACAATCAGAATCTGTAAAAACTTCTTACCTAAGTTTTACTTAATTCTTGAGTTTTTGTTGAGGTTTTAAGATAGTATATAAATTCATGGAAAATGACAGAGGGGTGTCGCCAAATGCGGAGCAGGAAATAGGATCGGACAGTCTTAGCATATGGATTGAGATGGGGATAAAAAGTCCCAAAATCCCCAAAAAAGCATTGCCTGTGATTGGGGCAAGTATAGACATGCTTGCGCAAGAAGAGGTACTCACACAGGAACAGGCAAGAAGATTATTGCGTTTAATTCCGGAAAAACCCACTAGCTCTAATAACCGACCCAGAGAAACAAACATTTTTCCCACCGATTAGCTGACCAATCTATTATTAAATGGTAAAATAGATTGGGTGCTTTGAAATGGAATCCTTTTTGGTATTTTCTTTGATTAGAATCTCTGCAGGACTTCTTATCTTTAGATGGCCTCTCCCCGGTGTTCTTCTCTCTGCCCTTTTAGATGGATATGATTGGGATTTTCTGCACAATACAAAAGACTTTAGTTACGATTTTTACCAAAACTGGGATAAGGTAATGGACATGACCTATTTGACTATTGCTCTTTCTACAATCAGAAACTGGAAAGATGTGTTTGCAAAAAAAATCGCAATATTTTTTTATTTTCTAAGGACGGCCGGGGTATTCCTCTTTTTTATTTTTAGCATAAAACCTCTTCTTTTTTTCTTTCCCAATATTTTTGAAAACTTTTTTATCTGGTCTCTTATATTTTTCAGGATTTCCGGAAAACAAATTATTTCCAAATCAAAAATGGTCTGGCTGTTTATTATTCTTTCTATTACTCTGCCTAAGATTTTCCACGAGTATATAATGCATATTAAAAATTTACAGCTTTGGTATATTATAGATTTTAATTTTATTGACGAGACAAGTGAGACGGCAAGACAATATACAAACTGGCTGGGATGGGGAGGAATTCTTTACATTATTCCTTTTTCTCTAGCCTTTTTGGTCGCCAGATCCCAAAAAAAATAACAGATTTTTATCGGGAGGGTTGAAGAATACTTCCTCTATTTCCCTCTGTATCTACAAAAGCGACATAATCTCCGACATTTGGAATATTAACCGGTTCCCCGAGTATTTTTCCGCCTTCTTCGGTAACCTTTTTCATGCTTTCTTTTATATCATCTACTGCAATTGTTATGAGTGGAGAGTTTCCAGTCTGATTTGATTTTTCGAAGAACCCGCCGTTAATTGAACCGGGGGTTTTGGGCATCATATTTTCGTCAACATCTGTAGTCTCTGCCAGAATATAATTTCCCATGTCAGGACTTGTCATTTGCATATCCCAGCCAAAGACGGTTGAATAAAAACTAGATACGCGCTTTGCGTCCTCATATGGTACCTCAAAATGGATAACAGGATTTTTCTTCATTACTTTCACTCACCTCCTTTTGCTGCTTTTTCCAAATCCGAAATTACAAATTTCTTCATTTTAAGAAATGCCGCGGTTACTCTTTCGACTTTTGCAAGATCCGGATCTGCCAAAAGTTCATTAAGTCTTTTGGGAACTATCTGCCATGTCACTCCGAATTTATCCCTGCACCATCCGCACTGCTCCATGTCAGGAACTGCGGAGAGTTTATCCCAAAATGATCAATTTCTTTTTGAGTGTCGCAAGAAATTACGAAGGAAACCGCAGATGAATTCAAATCAAAATTAGGTATTTTTCCTCCATTTAAAAATGTGAAAGTCATGCCTTCAGTTTCAAGTTCAACAGTCATGACGCTTCCGGCTTTTTGCCCCGAAACTTTCTCTGCAGCTTTCGGATATTTCACAATACTTTTAATCTTCGCGTTTGGGAAAATGGAAACGTAATAGTTTGCCGCTTCTTCGGCCTCTTTATCAAACCACAAGAATGGTGTAATTTTTTGTTTATCCTGAGCTTGGACTTCGGCTGAGCTCAGTCGAATGCCTCGAATGGACGCCATAGCTTAGAAAGTATACCAAAAGCAAGATGAGAAAAAACGCAGAAAATTGTAAGAAATTATATCTCTGCAATAACCGAAACTGGGAGGTGGTCGGCTCCTTTAGAATTTTCAACTTTATAAGAATGAGTTTTAATATCATTAGTTGTAAATATATAGTCCAGGCAAATATCAATTCCTTCCGGATTGCAATGTACGCAACCATCCGGGTAGACACTCCATGTAGGATATGACTGAGAATCTGCATTTCTCATCACTTTTTTTATTGCTTCTATTGCCATGCTGTCGGGAGTTGCGTTAAAATCTCCCACTAAAACCCCCTTTGATTCTGGAATAACTTTAAGCAAATTATATGCTTGTTCTTCTTGAATTTTTGATGGCATTTGATGAGTATGAATTAAGTGTGTCGTAAATATCTTAATTGATTTATCCTGGATTTTGATTTCTGCCTCGATTGCTATTCTATTATCTTCACCATTGTAAAGATTATGCGATTTGCTTGAGATAATGTCGTATTTACTTAAAATTGCATTTCCCCATTCCCTGGGACTTCCGTAAAAATCAGTCTGTCCTTTTGAATAGTATACCCATTTGTA
Source organism: uncultured Gammaproteobacteria bacterium (assembly GCA_964408825.1). GTDB lineage: Bacteria > Patescibacteriota > Microgenomatia > Levybacterales > UBA12049 > CAYPAU01. Next base: position 6,900 of record CAYPAU010000006.1, on the reverse strand, counting down.
ATTTAGTTTCTCTGCGATAATTTTTGCAAGGTTATTACTTCCGTCGATGTCCTGAATTACTTCTTGAAGCCCAATAATGTCTGCGTCCGATTTTTCTAAAAACTTAAGAATTTCAGGAAGGTGTCTTCCTCCCCAAATATTCCAAGAAAGTATTTTCAAATTCATGAGGAAATTATAGCAGAGATTTTTAAATCCCTGAGATGTTGAAGAGCCGGCCGATACTGTAAGTTATTGCCATTGCAAGAATTCCTCCCGATACAACTCTGAAAATTGCACGAGGAACACTTGCACCTCCTACCATCGCACTTAAAGTTCCTGTGGTTGCAAGCGCTGTTACTACCGAAACAAAAGCAACAGGTACACGTATGTCAGAAGGAGGAGCAATTATTGCAACCATAGGTATTATTGCCCCAACAGTAAATGCAGCAGCCGATGCAACAGCTGCATGCCAAGGGTTTGTCAGATTTTCAGGGTCGATTCCAAGTTCTATATCAACATGCGCCTTGAAAGCATCTTTTTCAGTAAGCTCTTTTGCCACCGTTGTCGCAGTTTTTTTAGATAATCCTTTCCTTTCATAAAGAAATATAAGTTCTTCAAGTTCTGCCTCCGGAAATTTTTTGAGTTCCTCATGTTCTTTTTGAAGTAGCGCTTTTTCCGTATCACGAGAACTTGAGACGGAGACATATTCTCCGGCTGCCATAGATATCGCACCTGCTAATATTCCCGCTACTCCTGCCGCAAAAATAATGCCAGTATTATTTGTTGCGCCCGCAACACCCAAGACGAGCCCTGCTATTGAGACTATTCCGTCATTTGCACCAAGGACAGAAGCTCTTAGCCAATTAAGTTTTACATTGGTGTTTATAGTATGGGCTTCCGGATGAGCAGGATCCAAAAATTTTGCAATCCGGTACATGAAGAAATTATAGCAGAATATTTTTGGTTTTATTTGTAGTGATGTATTGATACATGGAAACAATAATGAATACTTTGGGGAAATTATAGCAGAAACGGTTTGAGTTTTTTGTTTAAATCTAGATAATTCTTAAACAATATTGAATAAATTCCCAACTCTCTTGCTAATTTTACATTTCCCTTTCTATCATCAATGAATATACATTCATTAGGTTTTAAACCAGTTTGTTTTAAAAAATGTTCAAAAAAATCACCACTTCTTTTGCTTTTTCCTTCAATAAATGAGGCAAAGACTTCATCGAAATGATTAAATATATCTCTTTTTAGATTTAAACGGTGATGTATGTCTACAGTATCTGATAATACGTAAACCTTGTATCCTTGCGCCCTCAATTCGTCCGCAGTTTTTAGAACTTCTATATTCACAGCAGAGTCCTTTTTGTAAAGTGTCTCCCAAGAATCGATTAATTCGGGGGCTGTCTGCTTGGAGGAAAACTTTTTCTTAAATCTAGCTATTACATCTCTGTCTTTAATTTTTCCTGTTACCCAATCATCCTCAAGGGTTTCGTAAAAGGATTTAATATCTTCTAGGTCAGATTTAAAAAGCACATGCAAACTATTTAATATAACGTCTCTAATTTTATGGATTAAAACGACACCGCCCAAATCAAATACAACAGCTTTTATTTTCATGGGGAAATTATAGCACCCCACTATGCCAAACACTACGCCAAGGCTTCAAGTTTCGAGGAAAGGCTACGAGGGGCAAGGAAAGAAGAATTTAAGACGGATTTTGCGGGTTGACAAAATATATACATCAGCTGTATACTGCAAATATATGATTAGAACTCAAATATACATTCCGGAAACGTTGCATGAAAGAGCTAAAACAATTGCCAGGAATAAGAAACAAAGTCTGGCTAATGTATATCGTGGTTTTATTACCAATGGCTTGAAGGCATCCGAAAATCGTGGCGGAGATTTATCCGCTCTGGCCAAATTAAATCTCAAAGGCGGTCCAAAAAATCTCTCCCGAGACATAGACAAATATCTGTATGGCGGCAAAAAGTAATTATATTCCAAACCTCGAAGAAGAGTTACAACCAGAAGAAACAAAGCCGGGAGAACCTACGCAATACTTGCTGGATATTCTCGTGGACGCCGATGTTTTAGTTGCGCTGGTTAAAACTAATGATTCAAACCACAAAAGAGCACTGATAATAAGCAAGTCCTTGCAGAAAAAAGGCTGTATCTGGTATGTATCACCATTTACCATTGGGGAGGTCGTGACTGTTATATCTCATAAAATTAACCAAGCGGCCGCTAAGAAAGTTCTTAAGGAACTCCGAAAACAGAACCTCAACGTACTAACTTTAAAAGATGAATATATCCACTTGGCGGATGATTGGTTTGATAAACAAAACAAAAAAGGAACTTCGTATTTTGATTGTTATAACATGGCGCTTCTTGAGAGGTACAAAAGACAATTTGATGCTATTTTTAGTTTTGATTTGGTTTATAAAAGAAACGGATTCAAGCTACTTGAGGCTTAAATATAGAGCTGGGGATTATAAGAGACTCTAAAACTGGGAAATTATAGCAGAAGATTGAGTCACTCTTTTATCTAGAAAATTTGAAGGCACTGTATGCCAAAAATGCACCGACTGCTGCTCCGATAATACTTGCCCAAACAGGTATTCCCATTTCCCCAAAGATTACCGGAAAACCAAGAACCAATCTTAATAGATGAAGAAGTGTAACAACTGCAAAAATAAGGCCGGTAATTTGTATATACGTTTCCTTTTTCATTTCCTCACCCCCTTTAACATGTTCTAAATTTAGAGTAAAATATTCTTAACCCTCAATTGGATCAGACGTTAAGCACCCCGGTGAAACATAAGCAGATTCATTATAAATACCCGGATTCCCCCGATAATCTCCCCAAGCTTTGTACAAAGCCGTTATCTTCTTCTCGATATCCTCTTTAATTAACGGATCAAGATATTGAAAAGGACATACATGCTGTGGTTGACCGCCTCCCTTTAAGATGCCTATTTCTACCAAGCCAAGACCGTTATTGTTTTGTGAATCATGTGGGCTAACCTCAGCTACCACCTGCCCTGCTCGCACTTTGTCTCCTTCTTTGACAATCGGATTAATCACATGCTCGGTCTCAAATCTCCACGGGCTATCCTCACTTGTAGCCACCATTACAGAGTAGTCACCGCTATAGAGCTTAGGAACACCGACCACTACGCCATCAATTAGTGAGAAAACTTTGGTACCCATGGGTAAAAGAAACGTTGGCTGAGGATTCTTTTTATCAGGAGAAGCACTACTGGCAGGAATAAAAAAACCATAATCCATAAATATCTGATCAAATACGAGTTTGGACTTAGTAAATGTAAAGTCCCCGGCCTTATTTGTCTCAGGATCATAGTAATCAATATTAACCCCAATGTTTTTTATAGTGGTAGGAGGACGATTATTATTGATTGCTGATGGGTCTATATTCTCATTATCCACCCCTTTTTCTTTAACCTGATGTTTTGAGTTCTTGTTAATTTCATCTTTGTTACCATCTTTTATTCCCCACCAAATCAATCCACCAACCAAAAAAATGATAATCAGGACGATTGGTATTATTACTACTTTTGGAAATCGGTTCGGCTTAGAAAGATTTTTATCGCTGACAACTTCTTGAGGGCTTGGCAACGGTCCCATATATCTAATGCTAGCCAGTTAAAGAAAAGAATACAAGTCTTTAAAAACTGGTTTCTAAAACCCAAGCTTTTTGTTTACGAGGACTAATCTTATTTTTCTGGTTGAATGAGAACTTTCTCCCTTGAAAATAAGAATTTTGTTAAGTGTAGTCCCTGATCCGTATTTTTGCATCATATGTTTATCCTCAAGAGGAACTACATAATCTTCCAATCGTTTAATCGCCGCTTTTAGAGATGGCACGATCTTCTGGGCTCCGACAACAAATATAAGGTTTTGCGATGTAGAAGCTATATGAGGCAGTTGGCTTGCGGTGTTTGAGGCAACTATAAATTCTCCATTTCTTAAAAGAGCGTGAACACTCCCCAAATAGTAATCGGAGAGCGCGGCTTGTTTGCGAAGCGTTGATTGCTTGATGGGATCTTTTTCCTCAACGATTGCTTTGTGTATGTTATTCCATCTGTGCCCTCCGGACTTAAGGTAATCTATAAATCCAATCTGTTCAAGCGTAACCGAAGATCCGTTCATAACCGAAGCGCCTTCCGGAATAAGTTCTTTAATTTTTGATAGAGCATCTTTTTCATTTTCTACAACAAAAACCTCATACCCCTTATTCTCAAGCGATGATTTTGTTTCATCAATTGTATTTCTGTCTGCTAATTTATCCCAATTATTTTTCATATTAACTATGTGTTAGATCTTAAATTAAGAAGAGTCCTTAAAGAAGCTCTATTTGCGTTGCTTTCTTTTTTTCTTTGCAAGCATTTCGTATTTTATCGCAAGCCTTTTTTTGGTTTTATATGAATGGGTTCTTTTTTTCTTCCCAACCCCCGTGTTTCTTTTTGCCATAGCTGCTATTATACACCAACTGTGTAAACTGTAGCAGATGAAGTTTCAGTAATCTTTTGTACAACTTAATCTTATTAAATTGGTGATTGACAATGCTATGTAAGTTCTGTTCTACTAAATTATAGGAGTTACTTCTGGTTCCAGTGATCACACGACGAATTATCCGTGTACTACAATCGTTCTTTGCAATAGCGCTTTTTTTGCTACTGTCATTTTCTCTCTCAAATTCTGTCTTTGCTCAAGCAAAAACTTCTCCCTATTTTGATTTTGGTCCTTATTATGAATCTCAAAAACAGGTGTTAGGTATTAGTCTTTCATCCTTGGAACAACTTCCTGCGCCTAATATACCCCAAGACGTTATGCCGCCGCCTGCTTCCGGAATCTTACCTGGAAGCCCCTTTTATCCGTTTGAAATATTTGCAGAAAATATTCAACTTACTTTCACGATAAACCCAATAAAAAAAGAGGATCTTAGACTTAGTCTTGCATCTGAGAGATTAAGTGAGACAAAAACATTAATAGACCGGAAACAGTACGACCTGGCATCTGATATAGCATCAGATTATCAAAATACTATACAAGAAATTGCCCAGAATATAGAAACTCTTAAGAAGAATAATACGTCTGGGGCCGATGATTTCATAACAAAAGTAGAGGCTCAAGTTTCCTCGCATGCTGTGATTGCACAAAGTCTCGCGTTTTCCTCCCCGCCTTCGGTTTCTCAAGCATGGAATACTATTATAGATACTGCGGAAAGGGCTATGGATACGGCATCTGATGTTTTGGATAAACCTCCAATTCCTGAAGATCTCTCCTTAAGTATTCAGGAGCTTAAAAATCAGGGGTTTATTACTCCTGAGCAAAGCGACAAAATATACAGCTTCGCAAATCGAAGAGATGTACGGGAGGAATTGGATAGGTTAGTCAGTTCAGGACAGTTTCCTCTGTCTGAGGTAACCAAACTCGATCAAGCAGTAGCAACCAATTACCCAACCACCTACAAGGAAACAGTAGGTATTTTACAGTTTGCAGAGCTTCGTACCTACCAGACACTTCCGAAGCCTCCAGAGGATCTTCTTGAAAAGATCGACGACTGGCAGGATAAAAGTGCCCAAGGTGTTCCTCCGCCTCCGGATATACGGCCATATCTTTATGTTCAGCGGGCAGAGAGTCTGGCAAAAACCATCGATTTTAGTAAATTTACGCAGGAGCAACAAACCGAGGTGGCTAAATTTTATCCCCAGGCGGTTGAGGAGAACCAGACATTTTCCGTCACCCCATCACCAATTCCCTCTCCGACAACAACTCCTCAAACATCTGACCAAACTGAACCTTCTCCGAGTCCTGAAGCAATAAACCAACCTACACCAACGCCTCCCACAGCAGAACCCTATATTACAACCTACAGTGGTAGTCTCCCCGGAGATCCTACTTATTTTCTAAAACAAGTTGGGGAACAAATAGGCTTATTAACTGCCTTTAACCAAGCTTCGCGCTTAGAACTTTCAATGCGTTATGCAGAAGAGAGGTTGCGTGAAGCAAATGCGCTGTCAAGTGATAAAAATAAACAAGAGCTTTATGAGCAGACACTTAATCGGTATAAAGATACATTTGAAAATGTGTCAAGCGACATCGGAAATTTTAAGGGAGACGGGGATGACAAAAAAGATTTAGCAGAAAAGCTTCGCAATGAGGCAGCACGACATAATGTTGTTCTTGAAAAGGGGCTGCTCCCAACGCCTGCTGGCAAGGAGGGAGTATTAAAAGATGCAATTGAGACGACTGAAAATGCGATGGACAGAAGTGCTGATGCGCTTGGTGCCCCAACACTGCCAGCTGCCTTGGCGAACCGCCTTCAGGATCTTAAAGCACAGGGACTTATTCTACCGGAGGAGGTAGACCAGCTTACCAAGGCGGATTCCCGCGAAGATGTAAGAGAAAAAATCCGAAAATTAATAGAGCTTGGGACATTCCCGCCTGCTGATGCAAAAAAACTTGATGAAGGACAAATTTTAGTTTCTCCAAAAGATTTCAACCAATTAGTTGAGGTAAGAAAAGTTGAGGAACTTCAGCGTCTTCGCGCAGTCCAAGCAGAGTTTGCCCAAACTGCGACACTTAAACAAACAAATGCTTCTTATGAAGACAGGTTGAAATATTTAAATAACACCATAGATACGGGAGTTTTAAAACCTGAGGATTTGGGAGGACGCGAAGATCTTTTGAAGATCTATAATTCTCTCCTTGCAAATGAGTCAAAACGTCCAATTAACGCCGGGCAGTTTGGAAGCGATATTGTTCCCGGATTTGCGCCATCCATTACACCCTCTCCTCAAAGACAGGATGCGGTCTTGGGAATCTGTCCGACCGGCGCTACCTTTAAACAATTCGAAGGATGCGTCTGGGAAGGTAGTGAAA
>CAYPAU010000005.1:0-39990 GCA_964408825.1 uncultured Gammaproteobacteria bacterium | reverse complement strand
CCGCAAGTTTTCCGGGAAGAGACGAGCCCTCAAGAGCCCCTTTTCTAAGGATCGCTTCCTTTGCCGCTTTTGCCGCCAAACGGGCTTTGGCAGCCAAGTACACTTTTTCAAGAATTTTCCTGCCGTCACTGGGATTTTCCTCAAAATAAGTTGAGAGCCCTTCTTTTACAATCTGCGCAACCAGAGGCTGGATTTCCGCGTTTCCAAGTTTTCCTTTTGTTTGTCCCTCAAACTGAATCTTATCCTGAGGCATTTTTACAAAAACAACAGCGGTTAAGCCTTCTCTTGTATCATCTCCTAAGATTCCCTCCTCTTCGTTTTTAAAACTTCCGATCTTTTTGCCGTAATCATTTATTGCTCGGGTTGAAGCCATTCTAAACCCCGTTAGGTGCGTTCCCCCATTTACTGTGTTTATTACATTTACGTAACTTTCGACATTTTCCGAATAGCCGTTATTGTATTGAAGAGCTACCTCAACCTCAACTTCCCCTTCTTGTTTTTGAATAAAAATTACTTTGTGAAGTGGATCTTTGTTGTCATTAAGTCTTGCTACAAGGGAGGTAATTCCGCCTTCAAAATAATAATGAACCTCGTTCTGCTTTTCGCTTCTTGAGTCATAAAGATGAAAATATAGACTTGGTACAAGATAGGCCCTTTCCCTTATGGCTTTTTTCACCATATCGAAGTCAAACTGGGTTTCTGGGAAGACATCGCCATCCGGAAGAAAAGTCACCGCCGTGCCCATTTTCCTTTCATCTCTAAAATTGTTGAATTCTATTTTGGTTTTTGGAACAGCTTCAACTTTGGTTTTTGGAAAACCCTTCTGATATTCTTGTCTGAAGATTTTTCCGTTTCTTTTTACCTCAACCCACATCCATTTTGACAATGCGTTTACGACCGAGGAACCTACTCCATGAAGACCTCCTGATATTTTGTAAGCGGATCCCCCGAATTTTCCTCCCGCATGAAGCTTGGTCATGACTATCTCAAGCGCGGATTTTTTGTATTGCGGCATTATGTCAACGGGGATTCCTCTTCCGTCATCTATGACCGTCGCCGAACCGTCGGAGTTAAGGCTTATCCAGACATTTTTGGCGTGACCTGCTAAAGCTTCATCAACAGCATTATCAATTATCTCCCTGAGCGTTTCGTGAAGACCAGCAACATCGGTTGAGCCGATATACATCCCCGGCCTTTTGCGTACAGGCTCTAGTCCTTCTAAAACTTGTATGGTTTTCGCAGAATAATCAGAAGATGATTTCTGAGGTTTATTAAAGCTTTTTGGCATAGTTTAATTATACAAAAATTCGGGCTAAACTTCCATAGGAAATAGAACTGAGATTTTTAGAAATCTAGACTCTTCTGCGGATTTTTCTGAGACGTTCTATGGAAAGATTTATTAAATATCTTGGATAATTTATTACGAGATCCTGTGCTTGAAGATATTCAACGTCCTGCCCACCAAATCCCCGCTTAAATATTGATAAACTGTAAAATCTGTGCTTTGGGTCATTAGCAATACCCCAAAGATTGTATCTTTTAAGACCTCTTTTTTTTGCTTCCCTTATCGCCTCCCATTGTATTAGATATGCTCCCGGATGATTTCTTCCTTCATCAGTACTTGCACCGTAATGATAAACTGCTTCACTGCCATAAAATATTATAAAAGCTTGAGCTAAGAGTTTTTTTTCAAAAAGAGCATTGTATAAAAGTGCAAGATTATTCTCTGCCAAAACTTTAAACTGTTCATGTAAATATTCATAAGGAAAAGGGATAAATCTTTGGCGAAGCGAAGTCTGTATTTGAAGATCATAAAACCCTTGTATGTCTTTCGGATCTTTCGAAGAGATTATTTTAACCCCTTCTTTCTCTGCCTTTTTTATTTCATAACGAGTCGTCTTTCTCATATTGGAAAGCAACTCTTCCTCAGATTTTGTAATCTCAAGTTGAGATGTGAGCTGTGCATGAAGATGCATGGGGGCGTTTATGAATCCGCAGTTTTTAAACAGATTTTTTGAAAAATCGGATGATTCAAGCTGGGGTCTTACTCTTATAAAAGCACAATCGTAAATATATGCAATTTTTTTTATTTCTTTACAGAAGCTTTCGACTATTTTTTTATCTTCCCAATCAATGATGGGTCCTCCTGGAACTATTAGATGCCTTCCTCTTTTGGCTTTTTCGACAATTGAAAGCATGACCCCTTTTAATTTATTATTTTTGTAAAACCCGGTTCTTATAATCTCTTGACCAAGATTTTTATGGAATTCTCCCCAATACCATGACTGAAGAAAATTTGCCTCCTCGTGATTTGCTAAAAAGTTTTCCCACTCGGTTTTACTACTTATTTCTTTTGGTTGAATCATGAATTAAGAATTATGAATTAAGAAATTATTTATATATTTTGCCAATTTTAACGCTTGTTTTTCCGAAATGTTTTTGTGTGTCGGTAAGTTTAAAATTCTTTCAGAAATCTCCTCAGCATTGGGACAATCTCCTGCATATTCAATTTTTTGCATAAATCTTTTTGGAGAAATTGGCGCATCATACCAGATGTCCGAAATATAAAAACCTTTACTTTTTAAGAATTTTAACAGCTTGTCTCGGTTTTCTACAAAAATTGGAAAACGAAGATTTGAGGAATTTTCTATTTGAGAAGTAATTTTTTCAAATAATATTTTAGAGGGCAGATTATTTTTATAAATTTTTGCGATCTTTTTCCGATGTTCCAAGTCTCCTTTAAGATTATTAAAAGATTCCATTACTAGTGATTGATAGAAGTCTGAAAGATTTAGCGTTCCATATAACGAATCGTCCATGGGTGTTGAAAGCATGTTCGATTTTTTCAAAAAGTAGTGGAGTAATTTACCCAAACCAAAATCGTAAGCTGACCGAATTATAAATGTAAGTAGCGGATAAAGCCGATTCTTGATCTGTACTGAAAACTGTGGGTAGGAATAATTTTGAATTTTGAATTTTGAATTTTGAATTTTTGCAATTAATGCTCCACCCGATATTCCGTCAACCATTTTGTCTTGGCTGAAAGAAAACACTACGAAATCGCCAACTGTCCCCGCTTCTTCTCCGTTTTCGTAATTTGTCCCAACACAATGAGCCAAATCTTCAATAAGAATAATATTATTTTTTTTACAAATTTTTGCAATTTCTTTTATTTCACATATGTACCCCAGCGTATTTTGTACGATGACAACCTTGATATCCGAAGATTCTATGATACTTTTAAGTTTTTCCGGAGAAAAATTCAGGCTGTCGTCGATGTCAAGTAAGACTGGTTTTAGACCGGCTTCCTCAACGGCTTTATAAACTGCATAACACGTAAATCCGTTAATGGCAGTCTTCGATTCTTCCGGAAGAGACAAAGACTTTAGAGCAAAAGTTAGAGCTTCTCTACCCTTATAGAACAATAATACTTCCCCCTTATATTTTCTTCTCAGAGTTTCTTTTAGTTTTCGCTTTTCCGATTCTCCCCCAACAGAAAGCAGTGTCTTTAAAACAAATTTAAAATCATAGTTTGAACCGAGTGAATTAAAAATAGACATAATAAAATTGTTAAACCTGTCTGCCCTGCCCGTCCGGCAGGCGGGCGGCAGGCAGGTTGTTAAAAATGATTTTTACGACTTCATGTGGATGGGTAAACTGTGGAGAGTGTCGGGCATTATTAACTACAAATAATTTACTATTGACTATTCCTTTGTTTAATAGTCTTGCATCTGAAAGCGGAGTTACTCTGTCATTTTCCCCCCATATTATAATAGTAGGAGCGAGTATTTTTTCTATTCCCAAAGTTTTATCTGCCTCAATTAGATTTATCATAGTTTCTCGCATAATTTCATTTGCGTTTTTATAATCACTCTCTCCTGTTAGGAAATACAAAAAGTTTCTGGTAGCTTGCGAAGGGATAATTTTTTTTCCTGTTTTCGCAATAGATCTAAAGATCAATCTTTTAATTTTTATGATAATATCATCGTGGTAAATTCCGGCGCTGTCAATTAAAATCAGCTTTGAAACTTTATCCTGGTATTTTAAAGCAAAAGCCATGGCAATTCGTCCTCCGTTTGAATGGCCTATTAATATTATTTTTCCTTCATCTTTGACTTCATCAAAAAGCCAGTCTATATAATTATCAAGCGCCCATGGATTTCTTATCTCATCTGTTAAGCCGGGGATTTTAAGAAGGACAGGTTTTAATTTTATTTTTTTTAGAGCAGATATGAAAGGCTTCCATTGATCAACAGAATAACTCCAGCCATGCAGGACAAAAACATTCGGTTTTTGATTTTCCATTTTCAATTTATCATTCCCCATTCTTATAAGCCGAATTTTTTTCTTCGCGACTCCCAGACCTTTTCGCGTCTTGGAAGTTTTGCAATGTCTTTTTTAGTTAGCAATAATTGTTCAATTATTCCCTCAAGGAATCCTGCACCTTTAAATAAAACCGTTTCTCCGCCTCTTAGATTTTTTACTATGTATAGAAGGGCATCCTTGGGTATTGTAAATTTTTCGGCATTGATTTTTAGTGTAATAAGTTTAGAATAAGTAAACTTAGAAAGCCGTGGGCCGACCAGAATAACTTTTTGAGCCTTTACTTTAGCGATTTCTTCAGCAAGTTTTTCATGCTCAATGCCCTCTTCCTGACCAAGCTCTATCATATCACCTAAGACCAACCATTTACTCCCCGAAGGATATTTGGCGAACATATTAAGAACCGAGGAAACTCCGTCCGGAGTGGCGTTGTAAGTGCTGTCTATAATAGTGGTATTTTTAACTCCGGAGAGTATATTGCTTCTCCCGGGGGGTAGGGAAAAATTTTTGAAAGATAAATCCGGTTTAATCTTCAGCTTCTCAAGTATCAAAAGTGTCATCGAAAGAGCATAGAAAAATTCTCTGGGCAAAAGTCTTTTGAATTCATAAACTTTCCCGCTTGCTTTAAAAATAGTCCTGTCTTTGTAAACCTTATAATCATCAAGTTTTTTTAGTGTCACCTTTTCTATCTGAGCTTTTGTTCTTGTAAACTGCATTTCTACTAATTTAGAATCTGCATTAACAACCGAGAAATCCTTTGTATATTCTAAAAAATATCCGAATTCATATGCGACTGCATCCTCTGAAGTTGCAGCCTTTCCGTTTGTAACTTGTTTGTCAAAGTTTACCGTATGGGTCTTTCCTGTGCCAAGCCATAAAGTTATATTGGGTTTTAATAGAGTGGCTAAATACTTTCCTTCTCCGGGCCTGTCACAATCCGCCTCAGCAATATAAATCTTTTGCTTAGGAATCGGTAGGAAGATAGCAAAAGGAGTTTTTATTACCAAGCCTATCCATTCAAACATTTCCAAATTTTCTCGTTTTAACCCCAAAATATCAAAAGGAATTCCATAGGTACTATTGGCAAGATGCGAATATTTTGCCCTATCCCCTATTTGAGACTGAAGTAAATGAAGAAGCGAGGTTTTTCCGCTTGAACCTGTTGCTACTATTACATAAGGGTTCCAAAGGAAGAGTCTTATCTTGGCAAAAAATCGAAAATAGTATGAGACCGGAAAATAAAAGAATTTTTTAAATTCAGAAAGCATGTAGTTTGGAAGATTTAATCCTCTAATTTTAGCAAAAAACGAAGCTTAAAGCGAGAAATTTCAAATTGATAAAAGAGTATTTTCAAGGATGAAGCGTGGGTTAACATTGGTGTTTTGGGTAAAATAGTGACCTTCCTCAAGTTTCTTTATTATTTTTAATGTTTTCTCTAAGTCTTCAGTACTTTGAGAATTCAGTTTATTAAACAGTATCTTTCTTGCAGCAAAAATTGCTTTCTCAAACCAAAGGATTGCTTCCTCCCTATCTTCTCCCCGATCTTGAGCAAGTTTTAGCTTGAAATTTATATCCCTTGAGGACAATTTTCCGATAAGTTTTTCAAATTCGGAAATTTCTTTTTCTGAAATGTCATCTTTTTCTCCCCCCAGTTTAATAATCTTACATCTTGATAAAATAGTCGGCAGTAGAATATTGGTATTTTTAACTATAAGAAACATGAATGTGCTAAGTGGTGGTTCCTCAAGAATTTTAAGAAGAGCATTTTGGGACTCAATTGTTATCCCATTTTCGGCATTTATTGCAAAAACCTTAGTGTCTCCCCGTAAGGGTTTGTAAAACAATTTTTTTTGCAAATTCCTTACGTCTTCTATCCCGACAGATTTTTCAAAAGATTCTACCGTTATATCCAGTTTGTCGATTTTTTTTTGAAAAATTTCAAAGACGTACTCAAGCCCTCTATTAATGTCTTTTGAAGCCAAAATGAAAGATCTCATGTTCTAAAATTCCTTAACCCGTCTAATTCAGCATTCGCCTTTTCAGTATTATTCATACACGGCTCATGCTTCAATTTTTGCCGGGTCTGCGGCAATCCCGATTTGATCGGGATTGCCTTGACATTATAGCTTATTTTTACTTAGTATAGAAGTAATGCCCGCCACAGATTTTAATACAGATTCCATAAAGTCTACGATACTTGATATTCTGCTTTCCGAGCATATCTTGACCCCTTCACAGGTTCAGGATATTAAGGTTAAAGCCGCAAGCTTAGACAAATCATACGAAGAGACTCTTTTGTTGTCAGGAATTGTTTCCTCCGATAAAATTGCAGAAGCCAAGGCAAGACTCTTAGGAATTCCTTTTATCTCACTTTCCTCAACATCCTTTTCTCCTCTTGCCCTCTCAATGATTTCAAGAGCTGTTGCCGAAAGATTTACGCTTATCCCCTTTATGTATGACGAGCGGACAAAAACCTTGTCCGTCGCAATGGCCAATCCCGTAGACCTTGAAGCCTTGGAATTTGTCAGACAAAAAACAGGACTTACCCTCAAGACTTTTGCAGCACCTTTTGAGGATATAAAAACAGCAATAAGACAACAGTACAAACAGGAAATCGTAGGAGAAGTCGGAGAGGCTATAAAGCAGACAGAGGAGCTGATTAAGGCAAAAACCATCGACAGTAAGGAAATTGCGGAGATTATAAAAGAGGCTCCTATTGCCAAAATCGTTTCAACTATTCTTGAATATGCGGTATCAAGCAGAGCCTCTGATGTCCACATTGAACCGCAGGAAGATCGAATCAGAGTGCGTTACAGAATAGATGGTATTTTGTATGACAGGCTGAGTCTTCCAAAGACCGTTCAGGAAGCAGTCATATCCCGCATCAAAATCCTTTCCGACATGAAAATCGATGAACACAGAATGCCACAGGACGGCCGTTTTAATTTCAAAGTAGACAATAACGAAGTGGATCTTCGTATTTCCGTAATGCCGACAACCTTTGGAGAGAAGATTGTGATGAGGCTTCTTCGTAAATCAGGAGGAATACCTACTCTTCCCGAACTTGGTCTTACGGGAACATCTCTTAAAAATTTAGAAACATCGATTCTTCGCCCGCATGGAGTTATATTGGTTTGTGGTCCGACCGGATCTGGTAAAACTACTACTCTTTATGCGGTTTTGGAGAAACTTAATACAACAAGAGTTAATATTATGACCCTTGAAGATCCTGTTGAGTATCAAATGCCGGGAGTTAATCAGATACAGATAAATCCCGGTGTGGGACTTACTTTTGCAACAGGTCTTAGGTCATTCTTAAGACAAGACCCCAATATAATCCTTGTTGGAGAAATAAGAGACGGAGAAACCACCGAGCTTGCTATTCAGGCATCACTCACGGGACATTTGGTTTTTTCGGCACTTCATACTTCAGATGCGGCTGGAGCAATACCTCGTCTTATAGATTTGGGTGCTGAGCCCTTTCTTCTTTCATCGACAATGAATGCGGTTGTCGGGCAAAGAATTGTCAGAAGAGTCTGTGCGACATGCAGAGAACCGTATGCTCCACTTAGACAAATTACAGAAGAGATAAAAAATGTTTTGGGAAAATTATATCCGTCTCCAAATGGTTCAGAACTTAAATTATATCGAGGAAAAGGTTGCGATAAGTGTTCAGGCTCTGGATATTTGGGTCGAATTGGTATTTTTGAAGTTTTACCGATTTCTCAGAAAATGGCAAATCTTATTCTTGAGCGCCCGGGCAGTGCCGCCGTTCAGAAAGAAGCGTTAAATGAGGGAATGATAACAATGAAACAGGATGGCTACTTTAAGGTTCTATCTGGCATAACGACACCCGAGGAGGTAATAAGAGTAGCACAAGAATAACTAGCCACTAGTAACTAGTCGCTAGCAACTAGTTTATGGATATTCAACACCTTTTACATCTTACAGTAAACAGTAAGGCATCGGATTTACATCTTATTCCCGGAGTTCCTCCTTCTCTTCGCATTGATGGTGAGCTTTCATTCGTCTCAGACGCTCTGCCTCTCTCAGGAGAAGATACACACAGTATGATTTTCTCGCTTCTTAATCAGTCGCAAAAAGAAAAATTTATTTTAAATAAAGAGCTTGATTTCTCCTTTAGTTTTGAGGGTGCCAATGGTCAGACGGGACGATTCCGGGCAAACATTTATTTTCAAAAGAATTTTATTTGCGGAGAATTTAGATTCCTTGAGCCAAAGATAAGGACGATTGAAGAGCTAAATCTTCCAAAATATCTTCATAATTTCGCAACTCTTAAACAGGGACTTATTCTTATTGCGGGACCAACCGGTCATGGGAAATCGACCACACTTGCTGCAATTATTAATGAAATTAACTTAGGAAGAGCAGTTCATATTCTTACCATCGAAGACCCGATCGAATATATCTATCCTCATGGAAAGAGCCTGATCTCTCAGCGTGAGATGGGGCAGGATACAAATTCGTGGCAGGCGGCCTTACGTTCCGCTCTTCGCGAAGATCCGGATGTGGTCTTGGTTGGGGAAATGAGGGATCCTGAAACTATAGCATCAACGATTACAATTGCAGAGACAGGACATTTGGTTTTTTCAACTCTTCATACCAACTCCGCCTCTCAGAGTATAGACCGAATAATTGATGTATTTTCTTCGGATCAGCAGTCCCAAATTAGAGCACAGCTTTCAGCAACTCTTAAGGGAATAGTTTCTCAAAGACTTATGCCTCAAATATCAGGTGGCAGGATCCCGGCAGTTGAACTTCTGATTGGTACGAGTGCTATCGCAAGTAACATAAGAGACGGGAAAACACATCTTATAGATTCTATTATTCAAAACTCTCAAGATGTGGGAATGATTCCGCTTGAGTCATCGCTTGCTTCTCTGGTCTTAGGCGGAACCATAAGTCTTGAAACCGCAAGAAGCTATGCGTTGAGACAGGATGAGCTCTTGCGTCTTGTCGGTTGATATGAAACTTCGATATAAAGCGATTTCAAAGGACAATAAAATAATAAGAGGGCTTATTGAAGCCAAAGATATCCCCGAATCCATAACCTATCTTAGGAGCAAAGGATTAGTGCCAATTACTGTTTTCTCGGAAGATAAAAATAATATATTAAAATTTTTGCCGTTTTTTAGTCGGGTGAAGCACTCGGACCTAATGCTTTTCACAAGACAACTCTCCTCAATGCTTACCTCTGGTCTTACTCTTTTGAAATCCCTTGAAATACTCAAGGAGCAATTTACTAGTCAGTCAACAATTGAGATTGTCGGAGGAATCATTTCGGATATAGAGGAAGGAAAGACATTTTCTTCTTCGATATCGAAATCCCCCGATGTTTTTTCTCCTATTTACGTATCAATCGTAAAATCCGCCGAATCATCCGGACTTTTGGATAAAGCCTTGACGCGCTTGGCAGAAAATCTTGAGAAACAAGATAAATTAAATAGAACCATTAAAGGTGCTCTCACCTATCCTGCTATTGTCGTTCTTCTTATGATTCTTGTTGTTGTTATAATGATGACTGTTGTTATCCCTCAATTATCAGGGCTTTACAAGAGTCTAGACGTTGAGCTTCCTTTTACTACGAAAATGATTATCGGAATGTCGGGTTTTTTAATAACTTTCTGGCCTTTTATAATCGGTATATTGGTCTTGGGGCTCTTTCTATTTGGAAGATGGCATAAAAGTCAGGCAGGAAGACTCGTTATCGATAACCTAACTTTGAAAATACCAATTTTTGGCAATCTTTCAAAAAAAATAATCCTCACCGAATTTTCAAGAACCTTAAGTCTTCTTGTAGGATCGGGAACTCTCGTAGTTGACTCCCTGGTTCAGGCATCGGATACTTTGGGAAATATTCATTACAAGAATGCGGCTATGGGAGTTGCAAGAAAAGTTGAAAATGGAGTTTCTGTCGGAGAGGCGCTTTCGTCTTATTCTTTATTTCCTCCGGTTCTTTCACAGCTTGTTAAAATTGGAGAGGAAACAGGAAAACTTGATGAGACTCTTCTTAAGGCGTCTGAGTATTTTGAATTTGAGACAGATCAAACCGTAAAAACCCTGACTACGGCGCTTGAGCCTGCCATTATGGTGACACTGGGAGCTGGAGTGGCATTTCTTCTGGTGTCTGTTATTACTCCGATTTATAGTTTAATTTCTTCGGTAAAATAACTAATAACTAATAATTAGCCTCAATTTGCCCCCTTGACAAGTTATTTTTTTTCTGCTCTACTTAATATATAGATGAAATTTCAACTGCCCAAACTTCTTAAGAAATCTCCAGGGTTCACACTTATTGAACTTCTCGTAGTAATCGCAGTTCTTGGAGTCATCGCAGCCCTGGTTATCGCGGCAGTAAATCCGCTTGAACAATTGGCGAGAGGCCGAGACTCAGGCAGAAAAACTACAGCTGCCCAGCTTAAGAATGCCTTGGGAGCGTATTACACTGCTCAGAATGCCACTCTACCCACTGCAGACAGTACGTGGCTGCAGACACTGGTGACTGCAGGTGAGCTTAAATCGCTTCCTTCAACCGTTGCCTATTCTACAGGGTCATTTAATACTACTGCTTGTGCCATAGATGCAACAGCAGTTGGTGCAGTGGTGAGTAATTATTGTTATGCTCGTGAAGCAGCTACCGACGATGATTATGTTATCTATACAAGAATGGAGTCTGCGTCGGAAGACAAGAAATGTGCAACTGCTTCCGATAATTCATACTGGCTATATTCCTCCGTAGCTGCCAAAGCAGGTATAGTCTGCCTATCTGGTGATCCAACTGCTACACAAATCGGTGCTGGAACATTCTCTCCTTTTGCCCCTTAATCTTAACCTTAACCCTAATAAGTAAACCTTTATATTTAACTTCTTTATAAAATTCGGAAATCTTAGATCTTGTATAATTGTTTCATGGCGCTATTGTTTCTCTTTATTCTAGGAGTTTGTGTAGGGAGTTTTCTAAACGTTCTTGTTGACAGGATTCCTCATGGTGAGCAGGTTTTTAGAGGAAGATCTTATTGTGATAACTGCAAAAAAAATCTTAGATGGTTTGATATGATCCCGGTCTTGTCCTTTTTGATTCTGAAAGGAAAATGCCGGCATTGCCACTCCCTTATTTCGTTTTACTACCCCTTGGTTGAGATTTTGACAGGGTTAATATTTATTATCATTTATCTTTATGTTCTTAAACTAAATAATTTGCCATTTGCCATTTTCCATTTTCCATTTAATTTAACAATTCAACAATTCAGCAATGTAACAATAGATCTTTTCTATTATCTTTTCATTGCCTCGAGTTTGACAGTTATTTTTTTTACTGATTTAAAATATGGAATTATTCCTGATAAGATCGTTTATCCTGCAGTCGTAGTCTCAGTAATTTACCATTTTCCATTTACCATTTTCCATTTACCATTTGATTTCAACAATTTAACCATTCAACAATTCAGCAATTATCTCCTTTCTGCTTTTGGGGCATTTATTTTTCTTCTTATACTTTTTTTGATTACAAAAGGTAAGGGTATGGGCTTTGGGGATGTGAAACTCGCGTTTTTAATGGGACTTTTTCTTGGCTTCCCACTTATTGTAGGCGCTTTTTATCTGGCGTTCTTGACAGGTGCATCAGTAGGCATCATACTAGTTATATGGGGAAAAAAGAAGCTGCCCGGGGGAAAAATTCCTTTCGGCCCCTTTTTAGTTTTGGGAACTTTTTTAAGTCTCTTCTTTGGGGAACAACTAACTCATCTGGGTTTACTCTTATTGAACTTCTGATAGTAATAGGAGTCTTAAGCGTTATAACAAGCGGAGTAATAGTCATAATTAATCCGCTTGAACAGTTTAAGAAAGCAAACGACTCGCAAAGAAAATCGGATCTTTCCCAACTTCAAAGGACTCTTGAGGCATATTACAACGATAATGGCAAATATCCTCCACATAACACAGGAGCCGTACTTCCTGGATGCTCTGCTACAGAGCTATACAGAATCAATCCCCCATCTGGTTGTCAAAACTGGGGTAGTTATTGGGATTCATACAAAACAAAACTCCCGAAAGATCCAAAAACTGGAAGAAGTTATGCCTATTGGGCATACAGTGATGGACAATCTTATGCAATCTATGCGTCTCTTGAGCGAGGAAGTCTTGATACCCAAGCATGTACTTCAATCCCATGTGCAAATGCAAACGGGAGGGTTACGGCGGACGGGTGCGGGACAGGTTTTCAGTGCAATTACGGTGTGACAAGCGCGAATATAACACCATGACATAAGATTTAAGATTTATGAATTAAGACTTATGAATTCAGGCTTGTGGCGTTCAAAAATCAAAAAAATTGTCAATTGTCAATTGTCAATTGTCAATTGTAGATCTGGTTTTACCCTGATTGAGCTTCTTATTGCAGTTGCAATTATCGGAGTTCTTGCAAGCGTTCTTTTTGCCAACTTTATCGGAGTAAGACAAAGAGCAAGAGACAGTCAAAGAAAATCCGACTTACGGCAGATTCAAGCGGCCCTTGAATTCTACCGTTCAGATCAAGGAAGCTATCCGGACAGTAGCTCATTTAAGACAATTTTTTACTCTACTCATTGTCCTCCCACCTCGCCCGCTGTCTATAATGCAACTACCTATATGTCCAAGCCTCCTTGTGATCCAAATAAATCCGTTTACGATGTTTCCTCCGGTGATGCTATGACCTATGGTGACTATATTTATAGCTACTCAAGCGGATCCTATACTCTTACCGCTTGTATAGAAAATCAGAACGACTCAGACCCAAATATATCTGGAACTGCTTTTTGTGTTTCTCCCAACCGGCAATATGTACTTAAGAACCCTTAATCTAAAACGCCTCTTTCTAAAAAAATCAAGAAGAGTAGGTTTTACAATGATTGAACTAATGATAGTTTTTTCTATCTTGGCAATCCTCTCAACAGTCGGAGTCGCTGCTTTTGTTTCCTTCTCAAGAACCCAGACTTTAAATGCAGCCGCAGGCGATATAAAGTCAATGCTTAATCTTGGCAAATCAAGAGCCTACTCTCAGGTAAAACCCTCGACCCCTCCGTGCAATACAAATCAATTGGATAGATATCAAGTAAAAATATGTAAGATTGCGGGGGTTTCATCGGGGGTTTGCATAAATACCGAAGATGCCGATTATGAACTTGACGTAAGATGCGGCGGAAACTATGTCTCCCCTCCCATAAAGACAGGAAAATTGCCGGGAGGCTATCGTATTGAAAATAGTCCCTCTACTTTCTCCTTCCCTGTTTTAACAGGAGGAATTATATTTGATGGTGGATCATATGGGATGATCGGCATTAAAAATACACAGACCAATCAATCGGCCATAATCACAGTAGGAAAGGACGGGAGCATAAAATGAGTAAAAAGAAATTGTTAAATTGCTACATTGTTAAATTGTTAAAAGTTCAGAGTGGACAGACACTTTTGGAGGTAATGGTTGCCCTGGGAGCGGCAACACTTATAATGTCTGCAATTGTTGCGGTAGTTATCTCATCTCTTTCAAATGAGCAGTTCGGAATAAACCAAAATCAGGCGACTCAATTTGCGCAAGAGGGACTGGATGTTCTGCGTAACACTTCTCAGTCAAATTGGGGAACTTTTTCAGGATACAGCAATTACTACTGTCTTCCCCAGGGAGGCGTTGTTCCTACTCCGCTTCCTGCCGGACAAAGTTGCCCCCAAAACGTAGGAATTTTCGTCAGAGAACTAAGAGTAGAGCAAAACGTATGCGGCGTAACACCAACTCCAGCAGTCCCAAATAACGGTAGGGTGACGTCTACTGTAAAATGGTCAGACGGAAAGTGTCCGAGTGTCAGTCAATTTTGGCATAAGGTTTCTCTCACATCGTGTTTTTTTAAACCCATTACGCCGGTCTATCCATGACGATGAATTTAAAATTTAAAATTTCAAATTTTAAATTAAAGAATGGGTTTACCCTAATCGAGCTTCTGGTTGTGATAATTGTTGTTATGGTGATCGGAAGTATGGTGGTTGGAATTCTCTTCTCTTCTCTTCGGGGATCAAATAAGGCAAGCTCTCTTGATACAGTAAGAAGAAACGGGAATTATGCGATTGAGCAGATGGGAAGAATGATAAAGTACTCAAGATCTTTTGACGGCGTAAGCATGGATTCGAATCCCCTCCTTGTAGAAAGCTATGCAAAAAATTGTACCGCGCCTATCACATTCTCAAATCCTAAGGAAATTGCAGAAAAAGAGCCTCAGGGTTTTACTTTGCGACTCCGGAATTTGGGGAAGAAGACTGTATCTTTTTTGGCGAGTTTAATTCCAAAATTTGGAATAAGAGAGACTGGTCCTAAGCAGGATGTCGCTGCCGCAGTCTCGACTCAGAAATTTCCTAATTCTGCAACAACTGCAACCAGAGCAACGGGTACTATTAACTGGGATAAGCCTGCGGAAATTAAAACTAGCGATAATAAGTATGTTTCTACAGGTAAAGAGACCTTAAATCCGGGAGCAGAAACTCACTATCTAAAGGGGACAGATTTCCGCTTTAATCTTGATCCGGGAAGCGTTCCTGACGGGTCAACCATTGAGGGCATCTCATTTCAGGTCGAGGGGAAAGTAAATACCGGATCGGTGCGTCTTGTTATATCTCCTATAAAAGCCGGAGTAATAACCGGCAATACCCAGACTTTGACAATTTCAAATACCTCGGATCAGCTTTTTGTTTTCGGTAGCGGTACTTATCTCTGGGGAGAGACGTCTTGGAGCGCTACTGAGATTAGAGCCAGTAATTTTGGTGTTTCCCTATATGCCGATCAAGCCTCTACAGGCTTAAGTGTTTACATAGATCAAATTACCGCAACAATATATTATACTCCGCCCCCGCCAACCTCTACTCCTACTCCGACCTCTACTCCTACTCCCACTCCAACTCTTACTCCCACCCCTTCCCCTACTCCGGGTCCGTCCCCGACGCCTGCCCCGGCTTATAAGTACATTAAGGTAACAGCATTTGACGGCGGGCAAACGATCTTCTCGTGTCTTCCTGCGTCCGGGACGCCCGGGGCAGATGATGAAAATGGTCAAATAGCCTCAATCAGCGGCGGTTTGACTACAAAACTCGTTGATACAAATTCCGTTCGCGTCACTTCCTGCTCGATTACCTGCAGGCAGGAAAGCATAGTTTCACCGCCTACTATAACAATCAGTTTTACTTTAGCAAACATCTCAAAAGGCAGCAGCACTCTTTCTGAAAATCAAGCCTCTGTCTCTTTTCAGACCTCGATTACAGTCAGAAATTATTAAGAGTTTGTTTGTCGGTCTTGATGACCTTGACATAAGGCAAGCTTGATTGGTACTCTAAAAATATGCCAAATAAAATTCATTTTGGACAAGAAGGACAAACGCTTCTCATAGTTGTACTGGTTATGGTCGTTTCTCTCACAATCGGACTCTCAGTCGTTTCAAAAAGTATCACAAATGTTAAGACCTCAACGGAGGAGGCAAATTCTGCTCAGGCCTTGGCAGCGGCAGAGGCGGGAATTCAAAAAACCATTCAGATCAATACAAGTATCGGATCTCCCGAATCTTTCAGCAATAGCGCAAATTATAAAACAAATTTGATTTCTGCTCTGACATCAGAACTTCCTTTAAACGGAGGGAATATTATTCCGCAGGATGAAGGGATTGATTTATGGCTAATGCCTCATAATCCTGATGGATCTTTGAATACAACTGCTTCAAGGTGGAGTGGGGATCTTACAATTTATTGGGGAGACACCAATGTCGGTTGCGATGAGGCAGCGCTTGAGATAATACTGGTCAGAGGAAATCCCTCAGATCCCTCGACGATCAATTCCCGAAAATATGCTGTTGATCCCTGCGACTCAAGAGCCGGAGGAAACGGATTTGGTAAACCTGATAAGGTAAGTCCTCCCTACACTCTTTCGGGAAAGTCATTTAATTTTAAAAATGTCATAGGTGTAAGTGATGGTGCTCTTGCTAGGATTGTGCCGATTTACAAAAATGCAAATATTGCAGTTTCAGGAGCAAATATTCCCTCTCAGGGGTCTGTCATTGTCTCAACCGGTGCATCCTCTGAGGTTCAGAGAAGATTAAGCGTATTTAAGGGATTCTCGTTTCTTCCCATAGAATACTTTTCTTACGGAATATTATCGCCTAAGTCTCAATGAATAACAAAAAATCTTTCGGTCTTGACATAGGCCTCTCCTCTATAAAAGCCGTTTCCCTATCAAAAACCAAGGACGGGTTTGGCGTTGAGGCCTCCATCATGTCTCCCTCCCCTCAAAAAGGAATGATGTCTGAATCTCCCTTGGATGAGGAGGAGATGGCAACCTCGATATCAAAAGCAGTATCTGATGCCAAGATAACTTCTAAATCTGTAAACATAGCACTTCCCGAAAATCAAGTTTATACAAAGGTAATAGAAATGCCCAATCTCTCTGATAAGGAATTGTCCTCGGCGATTTACTGGGAGGCAGAACAGCACATACCGGTTCCTTTATCTACCGTTTCTTTGGCTTGGAGCATTTTGAAGAAACCAAAGGATCCTGTTTCGGGGGAAAAAATGCAGGTACTTATAGTTGGTGCACCCACACTTTTAATAAATAAATATCAGAAGGTGCTCGGAATGGCAGGGCTTAAGATAAAAGTTCTTGAGACTGAAATATTATCCATTGTCAGAGCGCTTGTTTCTGATGGGAATTTTCCGCCTAGCATCATAATTAATATAGGTTCGGTTAGCACCACAATCGCCCTTATAAAAGATGAAATAATGATTTTTACTTACTCAATACCAACAGGCGGTATGACTATAAACAGAGCTATGGTTTCAGATTTTGGTCTTACCTCCGACCAAGCCGAGCAGTATAAAAAGACGTACGGAATTTCAAAAGAAGCCTTTGGTGGAAAAATCGGGAAAGCAACAGAACCTATCTTAGGCTCAATAATGACAGAGGTCTTAAAAGCCATGGCGTTTTATACAGAAAAGTACAAGAGCGATGATCCGATAAGACAGATACTACTAACCGGTGGGACCGCAAAGCTTCCAGGAATTGACCTTTATTTTGCCGGCAAAACCAACATAGAAACCGTCATTGCAAATCCCTGGAGGGTGGTAAAGGATGAGACAACGCTTCCAAAAGCCATGATCGATAATGCCCCTGATTATACAATTGCCATAGGCCTTGCTTTAAGAGAGTATGAAGATTAACATAAATCTTATTTCTCCCACAACCAAGGAGATCGTTCGGGAAGAAAGGACGATAAAGATACTAAAGATTTCTGCAATAGCCACACTTGCTTTGGTCGGAATTGCCGCAGTTGTGGTTTTTTTAATAACAAGTCAACTGTCGCCTGCTTCGGTTAAAAAACGCGAGGAAGGAGTTCTCAAAAGTATTTCAACTCTTAAAGGAAAGGAAGGAAAACTTATTCTGATAAATCAAAAATTAGAAGATATAGAAAACATAATTGAAAAGAGACCCAAGTATGATTTGGTAATGGAATCTATCGTAAATACCATACCTTCTGAGGCTTCAATAAATACTTTCAATATCGACCGCGAGAAAATATCTCTTGTTGTCTCCTCAGAATCTCTTCTTTCGATTGAGGAATCCCTAAATGGCTTAATAACTTTGGTAAAGGAAAAAAAGATAATAGAAAGTCTTACAATAGAAAATTTTACTGCGGATAGTAGAAATGGATTCTATTCGGTGTCGATTACAGGAAAGAGACTATGAAAGAAAAAATTAATATAGGCGTTGAGACTCTCAGAATAATCTATAGCAGGTACAAGAAATACATGATTTATTGGGGAGT
Organism: uncultured Gammaproteobacteria bacterium; assembly: GCA_964408825.1. Classification (GTDB taxonomy): domain Bacteria; phylum Patescibacteriota; class Microgenomatia; order Levybacterales; family UBA12049; genus CAYPAU01. Next base: position 21,823 of record CAYPAU010000005.1, on the reverse strand, counting down.
CATTTTGGTTTGTTTTTTTGTATTTGTTTTCTTCGTAGTTGCAAGGATTATTGAAATTCCAAAACTAAGTAAAGAAAGATCAGTTGAGCTTGGGAAATTTAAAATCTTAAATAACAATTTAACACTTCTTAGGGCAATTTCAGAGAGTGATCTTGATAGTAAGTTTGAAGTTGCCTCTAAAGCTTTGCCATCAAACAAAGATTTCCAAGGGATAATAAATGCAATTTCTCTAGCTTCAAGTAAATCAGGCGCATCTCTAAATGATTACAGTTTTTATGTGGGAGATTTATCAAAAGGTTCCGATGTTAAGTCAGGATTTCCATTTGTCAAGCTAACACTAACTCTGAAGGGAACTCCCAGGCAGACCGTAAGTTTTCTTAAAAATCTTTCAGAAACATTCCCACTATCTGAGGTAGAAAGCATAACTCAAAAAGGTGGAACTGTGAGCATAACAACTTTTTTTTATTATAAATCGGCAGTTCCAAGTAATTATTCAGGAAGTCGAAGGCTTGCCGGTATAAGCACTGACCATGCTATGCTTATTGAGAAAATATCTTCATGGGATACTTCATTTGCCAGTTTTCTTGCGCAACCCTCAGGAACCTCATCGGCCAGCCCCTTTTAGCAGATCCGGTCTTTTACTTTTGGTAATCTTCTCCGACTGTGTTCTTCTCCATTCTTTTATCTTCCTATGATTTCCTGACAGAAGAACTTTGGGAACCTTAAGGTTTTTAAATTTTTCAGGCCTTGTATACTGAGGATACTCAAGAAGTACCGTCTGCTTTTTATTATTTGAAAACGATTCAAATTTAGTTACATCTGAGGGTAAGACACCCTTAAAAAGTCTTGCAACGCTGTCAATGACTACCATAGCGGGAATTTCGCCTCCCGTTAGAATATAATCTCCTATTGAAATCTCCATGTCTATAAACTTCTTTATTCTGTTATCGAATCCTTCGTAGTGGCCGCATATGATTATGAGATGGTCAAGGGAAGAGAAACTTTCCGCAATTTCTTGAGAATAAATTGTCCCTGAGGGATCTAGAAGAATTACTCTTTGCTTAAGACCTTTATTTTTTTTAAATTTTCTTTTTGAATGCTCTATAGCTTTATATAAAACATCTACCTTTAAAATCATACCCTTACCGCCACCGTAAGGCTTGTCATCTACTATCTTATGTTTAGAAAGCCCAAAATCTCTTATGTTTACAAAATTTATTTTAATAAGCCCTTTCTTGACAGCATTTTTTACTATTGAATAAGAGAACGGTCCCTCAAACATTTCGGGGAAAAGAGTCAATATAGAAATAGTCATAGGAAGCTTAAGAACTTAGGATGTTTCCTCAAGGAGAATATTCACTCTTTTATTTTGTTTTATTGCGGGAATTTTTATAACATTTCTTATGGCTCTTATTATTTTACCGTTTTTTCCTATGACTTTTCCCATGTCTTCTTTACCCACAGTAATTTTAAAGGTTGTGACATCACCTTCGTTTTCCTCGGAGACTGCGATTTTATCTTTATTCTCTGAAAGTAAGGAGACTATGTAATATAGGGCGTCCTTCATTATTTAACGAGGTTTGCTACAGCCGGAGTTGGTTTGGCGCCAACAGAAAGCCAGTATTTGTACCTTTCAACATTAATGTTTTTAGATTTCCCTGTTTCTCTCTTCTCAAATTGGCCGAGCATTTCTATAAATTTTCCGTCTCTTTTGCTTCTTTTTTCTTTGACGACAATTCTATATTTGCTCTCGCCCTTTTTTCCTGTTTTTGTGAGTCTTATTACAACTGACATAGATGTAATTTTATCATTTACCTTCTTTATATTCAAGGATTGAAAAATCCTGAAGGTCCACCTCGTAGGTCTTTAGCCTTTCGACCTCCGAGGTTGTTCCTAAGGTTAGGTTTTTAATCTTAAAAGAGCTTCTTTTGCGGCATTTTTTTCCGCTTCCTGCTTGGATTTTCCAATCCCCTGCCCCACAAGTTTATCTTCTACATATGCTCCGATGGTAAAAATTCTCATATGTGGAGGACCCTCTTCTTTTATAACTTTATAAACAGGTGAAATCTGTTTTTTTGCCTGAATTGATTCCTGAAGAAGACTCTTGGAGTCTTTGAGTACCTTTTTAGATAAAAATATCTCAGACTTTGGTAAAAGAACAGTTTCAATAAATTTTGAGACCGCCCCTATTCCTCTATCCAAAAAAAGTGCACCGATAAAGGCCTCAAAGCAATCAGCCAGAATACTCACGTTCTCTCTCCCCTTTGATTCTTCCTCTCCTCTTGAGAGCTTTAGCATCTTCCCAAAGTTTAATTCTTTTGCAACTTCACAGAGTGTTTTGGTATTCACAAGCATTGCTCTTAGGTTTGTGAGAATCCCTTCATTAAAATTTGGATAATTGGTATATAAATATTGGGATACGATAAAAGAAAGAACACTATCTCCTAAAAATTCTAATCTTTCATTTGATATTTTGTACTGTTTATTTTCATTAAGGTAGGATCTGTGAATAAATGCCTGTTCGAAAATCTTTTTATTTTTAAATTTTGGAAGGTCTTTCATATCCTGTTAACAATATTTCCTAAAGCACCATTTACAAAGGAAGGGCTCGATTCCCCTCCATATTCCTTAGCAAGCTCTATCGCTTCATCTACTATTACTTTTTTGGGTTGAACCTTTTCTATAGTAAGTTCATATATGGCAAGACGTAGTATTGCAAGATCTACTCTATTTATTTTGTCTATTGGAAATTCGGGAGCTGCCTTTTTAATCTTCCTATCAATTTTATCTAAATGAAGAATTATTTTTTTTGCCTCCTGTCTTGTTGGTTGTTTAAGAAAACTATTTCTGAATAGATCCTCAACAATCTTTTGTCTTTTTTTATGTCTGGGATCCAGTGGATTTTTCATCCTCTTTTTTTTCTTTTTTCTCAAGATTTAAAATCTGTCGACCCTGGTAATATCCGCATTTTTTGCAAATTGTATGAGGCAGATTTACTGTTCCGCAATTTGAGCAGGTTACTCCATGGGGAATTCCAAGACTTATGGAATGTCTTCTTTTGCCTTGTCTTTGTCTTGAATGTCTTCTCTTGGGTTCCTGCGGCATTTATGTATTTTACTTTATTTATTATTACTCTGCAAGCTATTTAAGAAGAATTATAAGTTGCTTCTAAAAGTTTATTGATGGGACTCTCTTTAGAGACATCGGTATAATAAATAAAAACTCCTCTCGTTGCCCTTTCGACCTCTTCTATTTGTCTTGCCATGGAGACATCCGCTTCTCTAAAGGGGATAACGTTTCCATCTTCATCCAAGGTTAGGTAAGAAATCCCCGTATCAAATCCCTTGCATTCTTTTATTCCCAAGACCAGATATCTATGACTAATCTTCCTTGCTGTTTCTTTTGCATCCTCAACAGTTTCGCATCTTTGATGCATTGGATACCAGTTGGTTAATTGGGTGTATATCCAATCGCCTCTTAACCGCGGAAAATTGTAACTTCCTGCAAGAACATCAAGGGCTTCTCTGTCTGTCATTTCCCTAAGTCTTTCCGGACTAAATGGTTTTGAACCGTCGGTTGAGTAAAGAGGTTTTAGAAGGTTTGCAACAAAAAGGTCTCTTCCCTGGCTTGTCGGATCCATATATAAATGCTTATGCATGAGGGCTCTAAAAAGTAAAAAAACCCCCAGGCGGTCCTGATCGGAGAAAAAAACTAGCCCTTTTTTTTGGTCTATAGCTACATCCTTAAAAATATTTCCAATATCAGGATGGTGAGATAAAGGATACCTTATCTCTATAAGATAGGGACGTACATTTATTTTATTACCCATCAATCTTATTACATTACGCAGATCCTTCATTGTATAGGTGATTCTGTCTGCTACGTCGAGGATCTGGCCCAATACTCCGCCGTTATTAATAATTCCATCAATTTTTTGAGGATTTAGGTTTTCATTTTTGAGAAATTCTCTTCCTTCATTATCCAGCGATTCACGCCAGAATTTTTCTTCATCCAGGTTTTCTGGATCGATTGATTTTGCAGTATCTCCCAAAGCCGGCGTTGCAATATCATGCAAAAGACCTGCTGCTTCAAGATAATTTATAGATGAGACAGGAAGATTATTTCTCCTTCCTATCTCACCGGCAGTTAGGGCAACGACCAGGGAATGATCTAGTCTATCATGTGTGTAGCCAATGAAATACTGTTTTTCTGGAGCGGGTCCAACATATGATAAAAAGCTTAAAACTCTTATTCCACCGAGTCTTTTCCATGCCCCAAGTCTTTTGGAAGCCTTAGATAGAAAATCCTCTTCTTCAACCCAACGGTTGAGATTAGAGAATGGGAGAAATAGCTTGAAATCTCCGTCTTCAAATTCATCAGATAGAAGCCGAAATTCTCCCTGTAGGCCTTCAGGTCTTCTTGCCATTAGAACAAAATTTTAACAGAAGAAATTTTTTATTTCAATCGGGAGAGATTTCGGCGAGGTTTTCGGACTTTATTTTGTTAAGAAGCATTGGATATTTTTTAAATTTGGGTAAAATGGCCTCTGCTTCTTTTCTGGATTTTTCAATTCCAGAAAAATCGGAAAATGACGCGATTTTAAGAGCCTGAATTCCGTGCTGAGATGTTCCGTAGATTTCGCCCGGTCCTCTGAGTTTTAAATCAAGCTCTGCCAATTGCGCGCCCACGTTAATGCTTTCCATACTCTTTAATCTCTTGAGCGTTTTTTCGTTTTTTGAATCCGTAAATAAAAGACAATAAGATTGTTTATCACTCCTGCCCACTCTTCCTCTGAGTTGATGAAGTTGCGAAAGGCCAAATCTTTCTGAGGCTTCAACAAGCATTATTGTTGCATTGGGAATGTCAATACCAACTTCAACGACCGGTGTTGCGACAAGTATATCCACCGTCCCCTTTTTAAAATCATTTAAGATTTCCTCTTTTCCCTCACTTTTTTGTTTTCCATGCAGAAGTTTGAGTTTTAATCTTGGAAAAACGTTTTTTTTAAGCCTTTCAAATTCTTTGGTTGCGGCTTTGACTGAAACCATGGTTTCAGATTCCTCTATAAAAGGACAAATTATAAATGCTTGTGAATTCGTGTTTTTTATTTCTTTTTCGATCCAAACATATGCATTTTCTCTTTTTTCTTCGGGCACAAGCCATGTTTTTACTGTTTTTCGTCCATGGGGCATTTCAGAAAGAAATGAGACATCCAGTTCTCCATAAATGACAAGTGCAACGGTTCTTGGTATCGGAGTTGCGGTCATCGTTAGAAGATGAGGATTTTTCCCTCTGTTGCGTAGCTGAGATCTCTGTTTTACACCAAACCTTTGCTGTTCATCTATCACAACAAGTCCTAAGTTTTCAAAATTTAATTTTCCGTAAATTACAGCGTGAGTACCGACAAGGATATCGATTTTCCATTTTCCCCCGCTTCGTCCAAGCTTCGCGGGGCGAGCATTTTCCCCCGCTTCGTCCAAGCTTCGCGGGGCGAGCATTTTCCATTTCTTTGATCCTGTTACTAAACCGACTTTTACTCCAAAAGGGTTTAATAAATCAGAAATTGTCTTGTAGTGTTGTTGTGCGAGAATTTCTGTGGGTGCCATCAAAACTGACTGGAACCCGTTTAAAAAGGATAAATACATTGTAATTGCTGAAACCACAGTTTTACCCGATCCGACGTCTCCTTCCAGAAGTCTGTTCATTGGTTTTTTTGATTTCAGGTCTTTTAAAATATCCTCGACTGCTTTTTTTTGAGAATTGGTTAGTTTAAAAGGAAGTTTTTCTAAAAACTCTCCGATTTCTTCTCTGAATTTTGAAACCTCAAAAACATTGGAAGCTTTTTTCTTCTTCCACTGCGCTTTCTTAATCATACTCTTAAGCTGAAGAAGAAAAAGTTCATCGAAGGAAAGTCTTTCCCGGGCAAGTTCTGCATTTTTTTTTGAAGAAGGAAAATGTATTTGCTCAATAGCATTCTTAAAATTTAAAAAGTTATTTATACTAAGAATTTCATCGGGAAGATATTCCTTGAACTCATCCCTATGTTCCCTAATTAAATTATGTATTTGTTTTCTTATCCATTTGGACGAGATGCCTCGGGTTTCGCTGTAGATGGGGATGAGTCTTCCCGTATGAATAGTTTGCTCGTTTAAAGTTTCATATTCCGGGGATTCCAGGATATTTTTTCCTAGATATTGTTTTACCCTTCCGGAGAGAGAGACGCGGTCGTTCTTTTTTAAGATTTTTGGAATAAAGGGTTGGTTAAACCAAATTATATCTATAGTTCCGGATTTATCCCTAACCCTTGCTTTTTGAAGATTTTTCCATCTTCTTGTGTATTCATTTTTTATCTCCGAAATTTTACCCTGTATGGTCACTGTCTCTCCTGCCTGAACTTTGTTTATCTTGGAAATTAGAGAGTAATCTTCGTAGCGAAAAGGGATGTGATAGAGAAAATCTTCAAGTTTTATTATTCCGAGTTTTTCAAGACGGCCGGCATATTTTTTGTAAATACCGCCCATGCTTTTGACCGATTTGTCAAGATTCATAGAAAAATTGCTAAATAGCTATATAATTAATTGTCTGAGAAGCTATGTAACCATCTAGCTATTATAACTATTAAACTTTTACTTTCAAAGGCTAAAAATACGGGAGGACAGATGTAGCGATTAGAGCAAGCGTTGCGACAGCAACAATTACTTTCCAAATCCACTGGTGTTTTCTGAAGATATCCATAGATATATAATACCATAAAATAATCAGTGCCAAAATGCCCGTCGGTGTGTAAAGACCATAGGAATCTTTGCTCTATCAGCAGCTTTTATTGATAGATTGTCATTTACCGACCCTCCTTGCTGAACTATTCCGCCAATTTTGTATTTTGCTGCAAGTTTAACGCAGTCGTCAAAAGGAAAAAAACTGTCACTTGCAAGGATTGCCCCTCTTGCGAATCTTCCTGCTTGTAAGAGAGCAATTTTAGCAGATCTTATCCTTGAAGTTTGGCCCGAGCCTATACCTCTTGTCATTGGGATACTTTTATCAACTACAATCACGGAATTCGATCTTACTCGTGTTATAAAAAGCCACGCAATTTTCATTTGTTCAAGTTGTTTTTTGGTTGGTTTTATTTTTGTTACCACTTCCCATGACTTAAAGCTTTGAGGCGAATACAGATCTTGAGTTTGAATGATAAATCCTCCGTCCACCCATTTGATATTAAAGTTTTTAGCAGAAGATTTCTTTAAATTACCAAGTTGATACACTCCAATACTTTTTCTCACTCTGGATAGAAGCTTGATAGCTTTATCTTCAAATTTTGGAGAAGCGACTATATCCATATTTGCTTTTCTTTTGTTTTTAAAATCGGATAAAATTTCAGCACATTTTATATTAAAAGTTTTATTCAATACAATCACTCCCCCAAAAGCGGATTCGGGATCTGCTTCTATTGCTAATCTAAGGGACTGCTGAGGCGTTTTGCCAAGTGCGATTCCACAAGCGCTATTATGTTTTATAACAACCGAACATGGAGCATCAAACATCCGGACCGTTTCAATTCCGGCGTTAATGTCCGTAATATTGACCAAAGATAAATCCCGTCCCCAAAGTTTCTTGAGTTTTCTTAAAATTGACGTCGATTTCGGAAAAAGGTAAAAGGCTGCTTTTTGATGCGGGTTCTCTCCATAACGCAGATTAATTACTTTTCTTCCCGCAATTGTTAACTCGTGGGGAAACTTCTCACCGCTTAAATACCCAGCTATTTCAGAATCATATAGGGATAAATGAGCAAATGATTTTGCGGCAAGGTATTTTCTAAATTTTTCGGTGATAGTTTTGTTGCGAAGTTTATCAATTGTCGACACGTAATCCGAAGGATCGATGATTACCAAAACATTTTTATAATTTTTCGCCGCTGCTCTTATCATCGTGGGTCCGCCCACATCTATGTTTTCTATAGTTCTCTTTTTTTCAAAAGGATAGAAATTGCAAACCACAATATCGATGGGTTTGATTTTTAATTTTTTTGCTTCTTGTTGATGTTTCCTATTTACTCTGTCAAAAAGTATTCCCGATTCTATTTGAAAACTTATCGTCTTCATTCTCCCATCAAAACTTTCCGGATTTCCGGTAATTTTCTCAATTGGGATTACAGAGATATTGCTTTCTGTTAAAATTTTCGCTGTCCCGCCGGTTGAGATTATTTTATAACCTAAAGAAGAAAGAGATTTTGCAAACTCCACAATCCCCTGTTTATCATAGACACTTATTAACGCGTATCTATCTATTTTCATTTCGGAATCTTCCTGCATCTCTTAGTCCAGTATCGGTTCTGTAATGAAGGTTATCTCCTTCAACGCGTATTCTCTTCATGGCCTCATATACCTTGCCCCTTACTTCTATTAGACTGTCTCCTTCCCCAACCACATAAAATAATCTTCCACCGTTCACATAATATTTTCCCTCAACTTTTGCTACACCCGCTCCGTAAATGGTTACTCCATCCATTTTTCTTGCATCATCAATACCAAATATTTCTTTACCCTTTACTCCTCCGTGATTATATGGATAGCCTTTCGCGACTCCTGCAACTGCAATTCTATATTTTCCATCTACTCCAACTTTAATCTTTCTAAGACGTCCGTCAGAAACCGCAATGCCAAGTTCATATAAATCAGTTGTAAGACTAGGTACTACTACTTGTGCCTCAGGATCTCCCCAGCGTGCATTAAACTCTATTACATAAATTTTATTACGATTGCGTAGATAAATTCCTCCTAAATACAATACTCCTTTATATTCTCTTCCTATGTATCTTAAGTATTCAAAAACACGACTTATAATTTCGTCATCTATAATTGAATTCATTTTTTGGGTTAGCAAAAATGGTGGAGAGGTGCATCCCATTCCTCCTGTATTTGGTCCTTGATCATTGTCATAAAGACGTTTTTGATCTTGGGCGGCTCCCAGTCTTTTAAATATTTTTCCATCGGTTATTACAAAATAGGAGAATTCTTCTCCTTTTTCATAAGGTTCCTGTTCTTTGCCAATCCAGTCTTCAATCAGATAGATTCCGGAAGCATCAGGGAATCTATCTCGTAATTCTTTTATTCTGGCTCTTATTTCTTTCTTTCCCTCGATTGGGATTACCCCTTTTCCTTCAGCAAGACCATCCGCTTTAACAAACCAGGATTTATTGACAGGCTGTTTTAATAAATATTCCACACCCTCCTCCATTGTGCTAAAAACTCCATAATCTGGTTGAGTAAGACCGATTATTTTTCCCATGTTTCTTGCAAAAACTTTACTCCATTCAATTTCTCCCGCGTCTCTCGTAGGACCAACCACGGGAATCCCCTTTTGCCTAAGTGCATCAACGAGTCCTACTTCAATAGCATTATCTTGAGCCACATCTACAAGGTCAACGTCTTCTCTTTTACAAACATCAAGAATTGCATTTACGTCAGTGGTTTTCAGATCGGGATAAATCTGGACGGGTTTTTCTGAGGTATCTTGCATTAAATCATTTCCGGGAACTGAAACAACACGCTTTACATGAGGACTTTTTGAATAACCATGCACGAGAGAAGATTCTCTACCACCGCCACCAACCACAAGCGGGATTCCTGTTTCTTTGCTCATCTGAAAAAATTAGGGGGCAGGTTTTATTTTTGCGAATTTATATTTTCCTACTTTGATTATCCCCTCTTTAATCTTCTGGTTTGGATTATCAATTATGTTTCCGTCCACAGAAACTCCTCCTTGCTCAATAAGCCTTCTTGCCTCTGATTTGCTGACTGCAAGCCCCGTATCGACAAGGACGTCGTCCATAGTTTTAATTTTATCAAAAGTGAAAACTTTAATATCCTGCGGGGCTTGACCTTTTTGAACTGTTTTTTCGAAATTGTTTTCGGCCTCTTCTGCTTCCCTATCTCCGTGAAGCTCTTTAACTATTTGTCTTGCCAACTCTTTTTTCGCACCGAGAGGATTTTTTAATTCTTCTTCGATATTTCTTACTGCGCCAAGCGGAAGATTGGTTGCAAGCGTAAAGTATTGGACAATAAGATCATCATTTACCGCCATTATCTTGGCAAACATATCATTGGGAGAATCATCAAGCCAAATTGCATTATTCCAGGTTTTGCTCATCTTACGGCCGTCGGCGCCGGGCAGAAACTGCGTGGCAAGAATATAAGATTCTTTTTTTCTCCAGTTTCTCTGAAGAATTCTCCCTGCCTGCATATTAAATGTTTGATCGGTTCCTCCGATTTGGACATCGGTATCCATGAAATAACTGTCGTATCCTTGCATCGTAGGATAAAGACCTTCGGCAAGTCCGACTCTTTTTCCTGCGGACAATCTTTTTTTTATCATCTCTCTGCTGCCAAAGTCTCCAAATGAAAATTCTTGGGCAAGCTTAACGACGTTTTTAAAGGACAAATTATTAAGCCACTCGCTGTTATATCTTACTTTAATTTTTGAAAAATCAAGAATTTTTTCCGCCTGTTTTTTGTAAGTTTTAAAATTTTCTTCGATTTCTCCTGATGTGAGCACTGGTCTTTCGCTCTCCTTGTCGGATGTGTCCCCAATAAGAGCGGTAAAATCACCTATTAAGAACGTTACATTATGTCCCAAATCTGCGAATTGCTGAAGTTTCCTAAGGGGCACTGCGTGACCAAGGTGAATCTTAGTGGCCGTGGGATCAATTCCCAGGTAAACATTTAATTTTTCACCTGACTTAAGTTTATCCTCCAAGGTCCTTCTGGAAGGAATTATATTTGCAACCCCTCTGCTTAATAATTCTTCAACTTTATCCATGACCTAAGTATAACACTAGCCACTAGCAACTAGCCACTGGCAACTGGTTTTTGTTATAATTTAAGGTATGGTTGATTACGCAAGACGCAGTCGAAGGACAAGGTTTAGAAAAAGTAATTACTCCAAAATTCTTCTCTACTCAAAGCTTTCAAGATACGCACTCCTCGGATTTATTGGTTTGGTTTTGCTTACAATAGTTTTATTTCTTTGGTATGGTAAAGATCTGCCCACTCCCGGCAAATTAATAGATGCCCAGCTTGCAAATTCAACAAGAATCTATGACAGAAAAGGTGTCCTCCTCTACTCTGTTTATCAGGATCAGAACAGAACCTATGTAAAACTTTCGGATATTCCACAGAATCTTAAAGAAGCGACGATCGCAATAGAAGATAGGGATTTTTATAAAAACCAAGGTTTTTCAATTTTTGGCTACATCCGCGCAATAAGAGACATTCTTCTTTTTAAAGGATTAACGGGTGGTTCGACAATTACGCAACAGCTTGTTAAAACAGTTCTTCTCTCATCGGAAAAAACTGTTCCTCGAAAAATCAAGGAATTAATGCTTGCTATTCAGGTTAATCAGAGATATTCAAAAGACCAAATTCTTGAAATGTACTTAAATGATGTTCCGTATGGGGGAGCAAATATCGGAGTTGAGGCAGCCGCTCAAAGCTACTTTGGCAAGGATGTAAGAGATTTAAATCTTGCGGAAAGTGCTTTTCTTGCAGGTTTGCCTCAATCTCCAAGCATCTACTCTCCTTATTCAGGAAATAAATACTACATAGGGAGAACCGAGGCGGTATTGAAGCAGATGGTTGATGAGAAATACATAACAAAAGAAGAGAAAGAAAAGGCGCTTTCTGAGATAAAAAATAAAAAATTCACAAAAAGAGACGAGAGTATAAAGGCTCCTCATTTTGTTATTTATGTAAAACAGCTTTTAGCAAAACAGTTTGGGGAATCAGCTGTTGAGCAAGGAGGTCTTCAGGTAACAACTACACTCGACTACGAAATAGAAAAGGAGGCAGAAAAAATTGTAAGAGAAGAGATTGAAAAGCTTAAGGGATATCGGGTGGGAAACGGAGCAGCAGTTGTCATGGATCCAAAGACTGGAGAAATTTTGTCGATGGTAGGAAGTAAGGATTATTTCGATGAAGATAATGACGGAAATTTCAATACTGCTTTAGCAAGGAGGCAACCCGGGTCTTCCTTAAAGCCTGTTGTTTATGCGACAGCTTTTGAAAAAGGTTATACTCCATCGACTCTCCTTATAGATGTTAAAACTGATTTTCCCACAAATGAAGCCGCCCATCCCATATATACCCCGGAAAATTATGATGGAAAATTTAGGGGTCCTATGCAAATAAGATTTGCCTTAGGTAATTCAATCAACGTCCCCGCAGTCAAAACGCTTGCAAGAGTCGGCATAAAAGACGTAATGCAAAAAGGTTATTCAATGGGAATAGAAAACTGGGAGCCGACAGCGGAAAATCTTAAAGACGTAGGATTATCTCTTGTTCTTGGAGGGAGAGAAACATCTCTTCTTGATGAGGCCGTCGCATATTCGGTATTTGCCAATCAAGGTGTTAAACAAAATCCGGTTATAATACTTAAGGTAACCGACAGTAAAGGAAAAAAACTCTTTGAACATAAGAAGAAAAACGGAGAAAGAGTTTTATCCGAAGGAGTTGCTTTTCTTATCTCTCATATTCTTTTAGACAATAATGCGAGATCACTGATTTTTGGTACAAGGTCATATCTTAATATTCCGGGGAAAACTGTATCCGTAAAAACTGGTACAACAGATCAGAAGAGAGACAACTGGGCCGTTGGATACACACCTTCTTTCGTCGTAGGGATTTGGGTGGGAAATAACGATAATAGTCCAATGAACCCTACAATTGCATCAGGCGCAACTGGTGCCTCTCCTATCTGGAACAGGGTAATGAGTTTTGTTTTAGAAGGTAAAAAAGACGAATCTCCCAAAAAACCCGATAGCGTTATTGCTCTTGAAATAGATGCTTTAGGCGGAGGGTTGCCTGTAGGAGGTCAGCCGACAAGATCCGAGTACTTTATAAAAGGGACGGAGCCGATCGGGTCGGGAAATATTTATCAAAAAGTAAAAATGTCAAGGCATGATTCGGGTAAGCTTGCAAGCCCCTGGGAAATAGAAAATAAAGAATATGACACAAAAGATTATATTGTTTTCCACGAAGATGATCCTGTCTCAACTGATGGAAAAAATAGATGGCAGGAGGGGATAAGTGCATGGCTCTCGGGCCAGTATGCCGGTGATGAGAAATACCATCCGCCCACAGAAACTTCAGGATATACGGGAGAATCTAAGAAGGAAGAAAATAATCCAACCCCAACGCCAACCCCGAGCCCTACCCCAACACCTACTCCACTTATCCCCGGACCTTAATTTAAGTTTTTAAGTAGAAAATCTACGGTTGCTTTATCTGCTTTTTCGCTATCCTCTTTTCTGTCATGAAACCCATGCTCTGCGCCCTCTATAGTTACAAGAGAGCAATTTTTAACAAGTTTTGAGTACTTAACGGAGTCCTCATAGGGAACTTTTTCGTCATTAGTGCCATGTACGAACACAATTGGAATATATAAATCAAGTAGTTCTCTCCATGGTTCAAGTTTTTGTATTTCCTGCATTAATTTACTCCCTACTTTAAATTTTCCACTTCCTATTTCGGTGAATCCAAATTTTTCTACTCTTTCAAAAGCCGGTTTTCCCCAATATTCCCTATCCCAAGAATTTTTAGGAATTATTAAAGAGCTATAGTCGATTAAAGAATTCCATAAAACTAAAGCTTTTGTCTCTTTTTTAAATTCTTTTGCAAAATAAGAAGCAGGGCCTCCGGCAAAACTTGCTGCTACTAAACCAAAATTTCGAAAGCCCCTCTTTTTCAAATAATCAAAGGCCGCTATTATATCTTCTGTTTCATTTTGGACAGTCATGTCTATCGAGTTTCCGTCACTTTCTCCGTGTCCATTGAAGTCGAAACGAAAAACAAAAAAACCATTCTCGGCAAGTTTTCTAGCCAGCTTTGTGAATATCCCGTCTTCTTCCTTGTCAACGGTTAGTCCATGGCACAAAACTACGCACTTGGCTGTTTTATTCCTGGGAAAAGTTAATATTCCGCAGAGTTTTAGATTGTTGGCAGTTTCAAAATAGACTTTTTCCTCCGTCACTTTAGGGATTTTAAAATTTTTGCTCGGATCTCTTCAACATCTTCACGGGTCAAGTTTCTCTTATCACTTTGATAAGTAATATGAAAAGTTACATTGTTTTCATATCTATCTATAACTTCAATAATTCGAACTAAATTGCTTTGGTTTTTTATTTTTTCAATTATTTTTCCAACCCTATCTTTGTCCTTTAAGGTAATGGTTAAGTCTTCGGTTATCGGAGGAAACTTTGGTAGTGGTTTAAACTTTTTTGAAAAGTCAATTCTCTCAAGAAGTGTATTATAATTAAGTTCAAAGAAAATACCCTCCTCTAAAATTTCTATATTTTCCTCCGGTTGACTTTTTATATTTAATTCTTCAAAGAGTTTCTCAAGAATCCCCTTCACTTCATAGAAATTTTTATTATTTGATATTCCAGATAGGAAATATGTTTCCCTTGATTTATCAATAGATTCCCCAAGATAAACTTTTCCTAGTTCAAATAAATTTATATCCTTGAAATTTGCCTTGTTTTCCAAAACAGCTTTTCTAAGATTAATTTTTAACGTTGGTCTGAGATATTCAAATTCGCGACTTATTGAATTATCTACCCGAAGTATCTTGTCCGGATTAATATTATTCTCTTCAAGATCCTTTTCAGAGATAAGACTATATGAGTATATTTCCGAAAATCCGGTTGACTTAAAGAGTTCTTTTACTCTTTCTTCAAGTTTATAATCTTTAAAATAAGGAATTGTCTTCGTAGGGATTGGCCGTTCTGGTAAAGTTTTAGGAAAGTTGTTGTATCCGTAAAGCCTTGCGACTTCTTCAATAATATCCTCCTCAATTTTTAGATCATTTCTATAAGTTGGTATTTTTACTCTAATTTTATCCCCCTTTAGATTAGTGGTTTTTAAGTTAAGCCTTTGTAGGATATTTATAACTTTTGCTCTAGGAATTTCAATGCCCAGAATTTTGGAAAGTCTCTTAAGACTTAAGTCAATGGTCCAAGGAAGAAAATTTTCTTTTTTGATATCATAAAGCGGACTTACGATTTCTCCACCTGCAATTTCAAGAATAAGCTCAATTGCACGAGATAAGGTATCTAGGGTACCACCGGCATTTACCCCTCTTTCAAATATGGAAGAGGCTTCAGAACGAAGACCGAGGGACTGGGAGGCTCTTCTAATAAGCGAGGGGACTTCAACAGGAACCCTTAAGAAAATTGTTTTTGTATTTTTATAGGTTCCTGTATTTTCTCCTCCTTTTATTCCGCAAAGGTCAATTATTCTATCGGAATCAGAAATAACCACAGCTCCTTTTGGGAGATGGTATGAAATTCCATCAACACTAGTAAATTTTTCTCCTCCCCTTGTTTGGTGAACTTTCATAGCCTGTCCCTTTATTTTATCGTAATCAAAAGCGTGAATTGGATTCCCGAGCTCCAGCATTACATAATTTGTTATATCAACAATATTATTTATCGGACGCTGCCCAACCTTCGTAAGCTTTTCTTTTAGCCAATCGGGAGATTCTTTTACCGTAATGTCATCAATTATTATTCCGGTAAACCTAGGATTAATTTTTACATCGGTAATAATTTTTAAAGGCAATGTTTTTTGAGGCTTGACATTTTTTAAATCATAAAGTTTTGGAAACTTTATTTCCTTTCCTTCTACCGCAGCTGTCTCTCTTGCAATTCCTATTATCGAAAGGAGGTCTGGCCTATTGGGTGTTATTTCAAATTCAAAAATAACATCGTCTCTTGTTTTCTCTATTTTCTCTGTCGAAAGTCCAATTTCAGTAAGTCTTTCTCCGAGTTTTTCAGGAGGAAGCGAAATATCAACATATTCCCTTAACCAGGATAAAGGCGCAATCATAGATTAATTTAATTTTTTAAATTTTTAATTATCATTGAATTATTAATTTTTAAATATTTGAATTTCATTTTAAATTATAAATTTCAAATTTAAAATTGTTCCAGAATTCTTAGATCCGGGTTTGTCAAAAGTCTTAGATCGTCCATTTGGTATCGTAGAGTCACAAGTCTTGAAAGACCTATTGCAAAGGCAAAGCCGGAAAAATTCTTACTATCATATCCGACTGCTTTTAATACATTTGGATGTATCATTCCTGCCGGCATTATTTCGCTCCACCCGGAGTATTTGCAAAAACCGCAACCCTTACCTTTGCAAACAGTACACTCGACATAAGTGTCCACACCGGGTTCAACAAACGGGAAATTAGTTGTTGCAAATTTTATTTTAATCCGCCGGCTGGCGGATTCTCCCATCGCTTTTCTTAAAATGTAATCGATCGTTCCGAAGAGGTCGGTAAGTCTTATATTTTTATCTACGCAAAAACCTTCAAGATGCCAGAATTCAAATCCATGAGAAGCATCAACCTGCTCGTATCTGAAGTTTTTACCTGGGACAATTACGCGTACGGGTGGTTTTATTTTCTCCATTACTCTTGCCTGCATTGCAGATGTTTGTGTTCTTAAAATTATTTCTCCCGGATTTACTTTTGAATTTCTGATATCAAGATAAAATGTTTGCTGAGTGTCCCTTGCCGGGTGGTCTTTGGGAATATTCAATGCTTCGAAATTATAATAATCAGTTTCAATCTCGGGTCCGTCAGCTGCCTGGTAACCAAGACTTTTGAAAACATCAACCACGTCATAAATGACTTGAGTAAGAGGATGAAGGTGACCCAGCTTAGGTTTAATACCCGGCATTGTTGGATCGACCCTTTCTTTTAGGGATTTAGTTTTTACGTTTCTTAAGATTTTATCTTGAGACTCTAAAGTTTCCTCAATGGTTGTTTTCACTTCATTAGCAAGTCTTCCTATTTCAGGTCTTTTTCCAACCGGCAACTTCGGAATTTCTTTAATAAGAAGAGTTAATTTTCCCGATCTTCCCAGAAATTGAACTTTTAAATCTTCAATCTCTTTGGGATCTTTTGCATCAAGAATAAGGGATACGGCCGAATTTTTAATTCCAATAAGTTCCTCTTCCATATTTATAGAATATCATAAACCCATAAAAAAACTCCCATTCCATCTGAGATGGTCCGAAGAGCGTTATGGGACTGCCATAAAACTACTCTCCGGTTTGGGAGAAAAAGGCCTGCCTGCCGGCAAGGCAGGAAAAGATAAAGATTTGTTTGTTTCTAAACATTTCTTACTGAATCTACAATTTTTTGGAAAGTTGGGGGATCGTTTACAATAAGATCACTCAATATTTTTCTGTCAAGGTCGATCTTTCCCTTCTTAAGCTTATTCATAAACACACTGTAAGACATACCCTGCCTTTTTGCTGCCTCCCCTATTCGGGTAATCCAAAGGCTTCTAAAGTCTCTCTTCCTAAGTTTCCTTCCGTGATAAGCATAGCTTCTTGCGTGAAGCTCTGCTTCTTTGGCCACCCTTATGAGTTTTCTTTTTGTTCCTTTATACCCTTTAGTAAGCTTTAGGATTTTTTTATGTTTTCTTTTGGATACTACTCCTCTTTTTATTCTCGACATAATATTTAACTAAAAACCCTGCCTGCAGGCAGGCAGGTAATAACGAACAACTAATAACTCTTTCATGATTTTCCTAGCATTTGTTTAACTTTCTTCGCAAATCTGCCTTTTAGTTGCCCCGGTTCTTTTTGCCTTCTTTGTCTTGATTTTCCTTTAATCAACTTATGGTGACTTTGATATTGGTGCGAAAATAGAACCTTACCGGTTTTGGTAACTTTAAATCTTTTACTGATTGATTTTTTTACTTTCTTCTTTGCCATTTTTTTTCTGCTCCTCCTTTATTCTTATCTCTTCGGGCCTATTCTGATTTGATTTCTTCCTCTTTCTGTCGGAGGCAATTATCGCAATCAGCTGTCTGCCTTCGAAATGTTTTTCTCTTTCTGTCTTTGAAATATCGGATAACTCATCCAGTGCTTTTTGTAAGATTCTTTCTCCAAATTCAGGATGTGCTATCTGTCGTCCTGCGAATTTTACTACAAATTTAACCTTATTTCCATTACCTATAAATTCCCGGGCGCGTCTTATCATGACCATAAGATCATGCTCATCCATAAAGGGACCAAGTCTAAGCTCCTTAGTTTCGGAAGCTTTTGACTTTTTTTTCTCCTCCCGTTTTTTCTTTTCCTCCTGATAAATAAATTTATTAAAGTCTACTATTTTTGCAACGGGAGGTGAGGCAGATGGTGCAATTTCTACGAGATCAAGTCCCTCTTCTCTTGCTTTTTTGAGAGCTTCATATTTTGAAAATATTCCAATTTGCTTTCCGTCCTGCCCCAATACTCGCAAGGTACTGGCGTAAATGCGTTCATTTACTCTGTAAAACTTTCTAGTATCCGGTTTTCTTTTATGTCTTTTTATCAATTTCTTCTTTTAATAAATTTAGGAATTTTGCGACCTCCATTTGTCCTAGATCCTCGCCATCCCTTTTTCTTACGGAAACAGTTCCGGTTTCAACTTCTTTATCCCCAATTATACCCAGGTATGGTATCTTTTGTAAAGTAGCCTCACGAATTTTTGATTGAAGGGTTTCGGAGCGATCATCGATTTGGGATCTAAAACCCGTTTCTAAAAGTCTATTGTTTATTTTTCTTACGTTGTCTAATTGCCTATCAGTTATTGGAAGAATTATAGTTTGTATGGGTGAAAGCCAGAGGGGTAAATTACCTTGGGTGTGTTCGAGCAATATTGAAATAAATCTTTCCAAAGATCCGGTTATCCCCCGGTGGATCATAACAGGTTGTTTCTTCTTTCCATCCTTATCGATATAAAAAATACTCATCTTCTGAGGGATTTGGAAATCCAATTGAATTGTTGCAAGCTGCCAGTCTCTTCTCTGCGAGTCATTGGTATGTATATCTATCTTCGGTCCATAGAAGGCTCCATCCTTCGGTTTCATACCAAATGAAACTCTTGTACTCTTAAGAACCATTTCAAGATCCTTTTCGGCTTCTTTCCATGTTTTAGGATCTCCCATTGCCTTATCGGGTCTCGTTGCTAAATAGAAATTAGGTTTAAATCCTAGGGATTTATAAACTTTAATTACGAGTGCTAAAAGTTTTTCTATTTCCTTTCCTACTTGATCGGGCCGGACAAACAAGTGGGCATCGTCAATCGTAAACTGTCTTACGCGCAGCCCTCCTCCTAAAACTCCGGTTAGTTCGTTTCTGTGAAGAATACCGTACTCCGATAGTTTTATGGGGAGATCATTATAACTTCTAATCTTTGAACTGTAGATAATCGTTGATTCGGGACAATTCATGGGTTTTAAGGAATAACTTTGGTTATCCAGTTTTAGATTAAACATGTTTTCCCTGAAGTATTTCCAGTGCCCCGATTTTTTGAAAAGCTCAGTTTTAACAAGAACAGGAGTTGATGTTTCCTGATACCCCTCTGCTAGCGTGGCGTTTCTTAAAAATTCTTGTAGAGTTCTATATATGATCCAGCCTTTGGGATGCCAAAATATTGCCCCGGGCGCATATTCATGAAAAGAAAAAAGGTCAAGTTCTTGTCCGATTTGTCTATGATCTTTAAGCTTTGAAGTTTTCATTCAGGCTATTTTATCAATTGAGGGTTGTTTTGTAAATTCGAAAGGACGTAACTTGTCAAATTTGAAATAAAGTCACCTATAAAGGGAATCCATCCGACATTTTTAAAGACATTCGTTAGAAGGAAAATTATTATAGAAATTCCCACAGTTGCTCCAACAGCCCATGCAAGACCGCCCAGAAAATTATTAAGAAGAATTTCTCTTAAGGTTTTTGCAGCTTGTTCAAACCTTGCCATATCTATAGTATATCAGAGGGTAGAGAGATTTCTAAACTGGTGGGCCCAAGAAGAGTCGAACTTCTGACCTTTGCAATGTCAATGCAACGCTCTAACCAACTGAGCTATGAGCCCAAGCAATTTATTTTAACAAATTGGTTAGGAATTTACTACTTGTTCAAAAATCTCCTGAGGAGGGACAAAAACCGTAACTGCAGTTCTATATTCCCCGATACCTGAATACATTACTTGGGGTTCGACCGGAATTTCTTGGGAATTTTCGCTTGTTCCATCGAATATTACTACACTTCTATCATCCGGAAATGATCCCTCAACAACCCATCCATTTCTCCTCAATGCCTCAAATTCCTTAAAGTTTATTTGTCTGCCTAAACTTTCTCTATTGTCCACAATCTATTACCTCCTTAAACTGAAAAACCCCTTGTGGGAGGTTTAAGTTGTTAAAATTTGGCTTTACCAAATTCCTCCCACGTTGCTAACCTCCGATAAGGAGGTTAAAAGCAACAATGATGAGGAACTTTTTATCCATGGTTAATCTATTATAGAGCAGAATATAAATCTTTTGTCAAGAGCTATCCCGTCTGAGTTGCTACAACGCGCTCGTTTGAAAGCCCAAAAGTCGTACCGTGTTTTTTAAACATAGCCCAGTAGTTTCTCTGTGCTTTTTTGCTTCTCATAACCTTAAGCCAAGCTCCCGAATCTTCTATTTTTATTCTTGCCGCTTTTACAAGCGAAAGCATCCATTGGAAGAATGAGATATGATATTCGCCCGGATTTTCAATTCTTTGTTCAATTGTTATCTCCTTAAATTCCATTGCAATCTCCGCTGATGTTTGGGACAACTTTTTAAGCTCGACAAGTATTTCCTGAATCTGTGACTGTATAACTTTTTGGTTTTCTCTTACGGAAATTTTCTCAGCGTCTATAATTTCTCTTCTGTAATCGATTCCGGGCTCTCTAAACCCTTCCCGCTTTTCCGGTCTTTTCTTCTTTTTAAGACTTATTTCTTTTCCTTCCTCAAGTTCTCCTGAAGATTGATCCTCCAGGTCTTCCGCTCCCAATATTTTTTCCCAAGCCTCTTTTACCCCGCCTTTAAATAAATCATCCACAACAGAATCTCTGACACCCCTTCCAATATTTGTTACAGCTTCAACGGGGTTCTGGTCGACAAAACTTTGAGTTTTCTTACCTTTGGTTTGGTTTTTCATTGATAGCATAAGTTATCACAAACTTCTTATAAAATCAAGCGTTTTTCGCTGTCTAATAATGCTTGCAAGAAGATATCTGTTGGCCTCAAGACTTTTTCTTTCGTTATCATCTTTGGCATCCTTGATAGCCTCATCGATGTCTTTATCTGTTACTGTTATTTTTTCAACTTCCGCGATTTTAGAAAGTGCAAACTCAAGTCTTATGTCTGATAAGGCCTTTTTTTCGTACTCTTTTCTGAGATCCTCGGCTGTTCTTTTTGTCGAGGAGAGATATTGATCCAAAGTAAGCCCAAGTTTTTTTATCTCATCAAGTGTTTGCGCAAGAAGTCTCTCAACCTCCTGCTCTATTATAATTTTCGATACTTTAACTTGAACGCTATCAGCTACAACTTTAAGAAGGTCATTTGCAGCTACCTCTTTTTGTTCTTGTTTGCCCGGAAGAATAATTTTACTTTTGACCGTGAGTTTTTTTACATTCTCTTTGTAATTACCTAGATTCACCTGAGGGGCCTCGCATGTTGATGCTGTAAATTTCCAATCCTTATCATCAGAAAGTTCATCTACGTGAATTCGAGGATTTATAATTGGTTTTATACCATTTTTTTCTACTGCAGAAACATACGCTTGCGGTAATAATTTTTTTAAGACCTCTTCTTTTGCCTTTTGCTTATCCACCCCTTTTTCCACGAGCTTCTTTGGAGCTTTTCCCTTGCGGAATCCTGGGACACTTACCGTTTTTACGGTCTCTTCTATAACCTCATCGGTAGTTCTTTTAATCAGAGCCTGGGGAATGGTCATATATAATATAATAA
>CAYPAU010000004.1:21392-54946 GCA_964408825.1 uncultured Gammaproteobacteria bacterium | reverse complement strand
TGAAAACCATTGCGGCAGCAATGCCGCCGTGAGTTCGAATCTCACTCCCACCGCCCTTCGGCAAGCTCAGGACGTCGGTCCTGCAGGTTGGCGAGGTTGAATGATTTGGTGGGATGAGAAGTTTACTCTGAGTGGTATCGAAGGGAATCTCACTTCCACCGCCATTTGATACCTGGTTAAATGGATAAATTACTCGAAACAAATAGGACTGATTTTCTTTTAAGACTTGGGTTAGGCTTAATATTCCTTGCCAATGCATTGACTGCCTGGTTTTCACCAAATGAGTTCAGGGAGATTTTTTCCAAAAGCTTTCTGCATCTTTCATCCAATAGTAATTCGCTCATTAATCTAATTAGAATTAATGACAGTTTGCTCTTCATATTCTTTCTTTTTGGTGTCTATCGTAAAGTCATCTCCCTCTGGGCAGGGATCTGGCTACTGGCGGTAATTGCTGTTACAGGAACCAACACTCCAGATTTTGCTGAACATTTAGGTATCCTTGCTCTAATAGGTTATTATTTTTTAAAAATACGCAGTTCCAGTCCCATTGACTAATTATCTCAATTCTTATAAATTTAAAATATGGCTGCCAAAAAAGAAGAAAAACTTTTGCCCAAAGAGCCCAAGGATCTGCCGAAAGAACCCTTGGAACTACCACAGGCTACTGAACCAAGTCATCCTTCAGAGCTTCGCACACTTCTCTCCTGGACTGCGCCGGGCAGACCATTCAGGAAAAGGACAAAGCAGTATTTTCTCACCAGCCTTCTCATAATGCTTCTTATTGAAATTATTCTTTTTTTATTTTCACAATATGTTCTTATGGTTGTAGTAGTTTCTCTGGTATTCGTAGCATTCGCTCTGGCCATTGTTCCTCCTATCAACTTTATCTATAAAATAAGTACCGAGGGGATTACTATTCAGGACCATTTTTTCCTGTGGCAGGAACTTTATGATTTTTATTTCAAAAAGATTGAAGGGATTAAGGTTTTGCACATAAGAACCCATGCTTTTATTCCGGGAGTTTTGGCAATTCCCTTAGGAGATTTGGATGAGGAGCATATCAAAACTGTTCTTATCCGCTATCTTCCCTTCAGGGAGACGGTACAAGAAACTTTTACTGAAAAAGCCGGAGATTGGCTCTCGCGCAATTTCCCTCTTGAAAACCCCAAGAATGTTGCCTCATAAGCCCATTTGAGATAAAATACAGCTAGTTTTTAGTCCTGCCGGCAGGCAGGTATTCGTTATTAGTTTTTAGTTATTAGTTAAAGTTGCGCCTGTAGCTCAAAGGATAGAGCATTGGATTGCGGATCCAAAGGTTGGAGGTTCGATTCCTCTCAGGCGCGCAATTTTTCCCGAGGACGCCAAAATTTATCCCGTCCACATTACTTGACTTTATCCCCAAAAACCAAGACAATAAAATTGTGGACCCTCTCAAAGAGAAAAAATATCAAATTGAACAAGAATTAGTCAGAATAATTTTAGGAGAAATTGAATCAGAAAAACTGTCTCTTGATCAATCTAAGGAAATAACTAAGTATTCTGTCCCAAAATTGAAGTCAATTACTTCTGAGGATGACCTGTTAAAGTTTATTACAGAACTTTCTACAAAATGGCCATTATTTACGCCTCTAGTAACCTTTGAACAGGGAAAAGCAAAAGAAGAGCAAAAAGATGTAGTAACAGATAACATAATGGATTTAGTAGATTCAGGAAATATCAACGAAGCAGTAGATTTAGCAAAAACAGCCAACGAATAATATGCCACCAGTTGATGCTTTAGGAAGTCGAGAAGCCCTCTTAAAAGCCGCGATACGGCCAGAAGCCAAACTAGTATCTGAAGGCCAAGTTCATGCTGTGAAATTGAGAGAGGGAATGAAAAAAGCAGGTCAAAGCGAAAGCCCCGTTGATGACTTGGATAAAAGTCTTGAGGCTACAAAACCCGTCAACTCAGATAGAGCAAGGAAATTAATAGATAGAAATGTAGGTACAGACGTCGATGCTAAAGGAGAGAGGCTTTGGAACAAAAAAGCTGATAGAGAAGCCAGGAAAAAACTCCAGGGCCTAGAGGAGGTAGCCCGCGAGATGACCGAAGAAGGCGGAATAGACAAGCTTATCGCAGCGGGGAAAGAGAGCCAAGTTATAGAACTTGCAGAAATAGCACTTACCGCCGATCCTGACATGGCTCTTTTGCTGCCCGACAAAGCTACGGACCCAGTTGCAAGGAAAGAAGAAATTATCGCGTTTTTAAAGCAGCCAGGAATGGCTCAGAAAATTAAGGCAGAATATAACGCCAGATTTAAGGAAGATGCAAAACTAGCAGATGAGGTATCCCCGGCCAAAGAAGCTCTGAGAAGGGCGCAAGAGGCAGAGAAATTAAAGAAAGATGCCTTGGACAAAAATAAGAAAGATTCAGGCACAAATACATCTGAACTTGAGCAATTTGATCCTGGCAAAACAAAAGCTCTTAAACTTGAAAAATTGACCACAGATTTACCTACTATTGAAAGCGATTTAGAGTTATCCCAATATAATCTTGATACTGTAAGCAAGGAAATTGATAGATTAAAGTTAGCAAGAATTAACGTAATAGCTAAAGATCCCACAGCAGATATTTCAGCTTTGGATATAGAGATAACAGCAAAAGAAGCTGAAAGAATAAAATACGCCGGGGAAGTAAAGGGTTATAAAGCACAAATTAAAGAGAAGGAAGATCTTGAGACAGAAAAACGTAATCTTGAAGTGACAAAGAAAAGACTTGAAGAAGAAGCACCAACTCTCGAAGAACAATTACGAGGGGCTACAGCGGAAAGGATTACCAAAAAATTAGAACTAGACGAAAAACTAGATGAAAGAACAGATCAAGAACAGGCATTTGCAGACAGTGTCCGCAATATTATTACTCAGGCTGTTGCCAAACAAGTAAGAGAAAACTTAACTTTAGGAAAAAAAGTCCAGGATGAGGAACTCCAAAAGCTTGAAAGTGAAACGGTGGATCAAATAGAAAAAGCTTTTTACAGGACCTTGCGAACCCGTTATGAAGAGCCCAGAAAGCCAGGTTTTGTCATGAGCAACAAGGGCGAAACACAACCTAACAAAGTAAATATTAATCAAGACTATGAAGATTTAGTTTCTCTTGATCCCGTTGATCCGATAACAGGTAAGGGGGGAGGACCTAAAGTTGTCATGAGACGGCTTCTTGCCGAGAGTCTTATGAGCACAGTTCCTGATCCGGCAGAAAGGGCACGAATTATAGATGAAAAGATGAAAGACCCAACATTCGTATCGGAGACTACAAGTACTATGGTCGAAACTATAGTTGCCGCAAAGCTTAGAATAGGAAAACTTAAACCTGCAGAGGTAAGAACAGTTATGGACAAGTGGGGAGAGGATATGATAGGCAAAGCGCGTACAAAAAATGCTAATTTAGATAAACAATTAGCTCAGCTTACAGGTGAAGGAGTTATAGATAAAACTCTCTTTAGAAAACTAAGTGACTCAAAGCTTTTACGAATTTTGATGCTTCTCCTTCTAGGAGGTGTGGCCATAGCAGGACTTGGAATAGCAGCTCCTGCAATAGGAGGTGCTGTTGGATCCGCAGCGGGTAGAGTTGCTTAATTAACTACGTTATTCTGCCTTTAGTCACGCTGCTTCTTTCAAAAATCTTACAATTCTCTAACCTCTTTATTATACTTGGGACAAGTTTTGCTTTTATAATCTATAAATTGTACATTTTTATGAAGGGTATGATACTTATAATCGAAGACGATAAGGATATCTTGGATGCGATCCAGTTTCTCTTGGAGACAGAAAACTATAAAGTCCTGGCATTCTCAGACGCAGAAGAAGCAGAAAAATTAATTAGGTCAAAAAAGATTCTCCCCGACCTGGTCATAATGGATATACTTCTCTCAGGAAGGGACGGAAGAATAATAGCAAATGACCTGAAAACAAACAGTCACACAAAAAATATTCCGATAATACTTCTTTCTGCCCACCCCAATGTTGAGAAAACCTTAGTCACAAACCTTGCCGATGATTTTATAGCAAAGCCTTTTGAAATTGAGGAACTTCTTAAAAGAGTTAAAAAATACCTGCCTGCCGGCAGGCAGGCTTTTAGCTCATAGCCATTCCAATTTTTTCTATTTTAGAAGCGTTCTATCCTTTCCCAACTCTTACAAATCTTTAATTTCCTACTTATTCCTTCCGCCTATTATGTCCCCACAAAATAAAAAAATTAATGAAGGGAGGTGATAATGGTGGCAAAGGACAAAAAGAAAAATAAAGAGGAGATGGAAGAGCAAGATATGGACAAGGGAGAGGCAGGAGGGCAGGCGTCCTATGAGAGGGACGAGTTTGAGACTGAAGATATAGGAAGCGAAGTAGATGAGACAGACGTCCTAGGAGAAGATAAAACCTAGGATAAAGCCTCCGTTTGTAGCGGGTAATCTGAAAGATTGCCTGCTGAACTTATCAATCCGTAATTAATGTTACTTAAGAAATCTGTAAAAAGGGATGTGCTTTTTGAGAGAGCTTCGTTTAATACTTTATCTTCATTTAAACCTGCATCTATTACTATGTGAAAAACTCCCTTTTTATCCTTTTTCCAATTCCACGAAGTTTTCCCGTTATAGGCAACTTTCTTATGTCCCAGAGAACGCTTCTCAAGACAAAGATATTCAAGCAGCATATGTTCAAACAAATGCCCTATTTCTGTTTTTATAACTTCTTTATGGAAAGGTAAACTCTCTTCATTAAAACATTTATTTTTAAGTACAGTTGGTAAATTATTTTCAAGATAAGATACCGTATTGGGGACAGAACCCGTCGTAAGAATTGGAGCAATAATTTCAAGTTTTATTTTTGTCTTATTTTTTTTTGACAAAGCAAAAAGACGAAAGTGATCGCAGTTATAAGAGTAGGAAGAGGCCATTAATAATTTTCCATTATAACTTTTTCTATCAAAGTTTGCAAGACTTACTTTTTTCTTACTATTATCTGCATCCTTTATTAATTTAAAGCCACTATGCTCTATGGCATGAGAGCGATAACAATGGATACAACATATATAAGGCCTCTTGAGGTAGCATCATTTTTGAAAAGTTTGAAAAGAGGTGAGAATTTAGTGAGGGAAACTGTAGGGAAAGTTTTTAAAAAAACTTTTTTATTCAGTTTTTGGGAAGTACTCAGTTCACCTGTTGAGTAGGAGGTGAAAAATATGCAGACACTTTTGGGAATTTTTACTGAAGGGCAAGATGCAAATCAGGTAAGAACAGCTACAGGTTAGTCTATCAAATAAAATAAATCAAAACAGACCAAGTGGTAGATTCCCTTGGTTTGTTTTATAATAAGGGCCTTATGGGGCATCTTACTTCTAAGACTTACGAGAAGATTGTTCACGATCTTAAATCTCCCCTTTCGGCCTTAAAGGTGGAAGTTTCACTCCTTATAAAGTACGCGGGCAAAATGCCTTCGTCAAAAATACTTAAGAGTCTTAAGAAAATCGACTCAAAAATTAATGCTCTAAGTAGTAATCTTAATTATTTCCTGGAACTTGAAAAACTTAGCAAAAACAAGGCTGAATTTTTGTATGAGTTCCTTGAACCTGACAAGATTATCAAAGAGGTTTCAGAAGCGTTGTCAAAAAGATTTAAAAAGACACTTTCCTCAGAAGGTGAAACGCAGAAAAAAATAATTTCCGATAGAAAATTTCTCACACTTGCTCTTTACCTAACACTAAAATCTATACCTTCAGAAAAAATAGTTTTAAATTTAAAACAAACCGGCAAAGAAGTCCGTATTAAAATTTCAGGAAAGGAAATAGAAAAAGACAATATAGAATATTATTTGGCGGATTTGATTTTTCAAAAACTGGGGGGAGAACTGCAAATTAAAAAAGGTATAGAAGTAAAACTTCCTTTTAAACCACGCAAGCCTAATCCTTAATGGTATAGCCGAATCCTCTCACCGAATGAATAAGTTTTTTATCGAACCCTCCGTCTATTTTTTTCCGCAAATACCCCATGTATACATCGACAACCCTTGACTCAACATCCAAGGAATAAGACCAGACTCTATTTAAAATCATCTCCCGAGTCAGGACTACCCCTTTGTTGCTTATAAGATAATCTAAAAGCTTAAACTCATGAGGCGTAAGACCTATAACCTTTCCTCCTCTTTTTACTTCTATTTTTCTTCTGTCAAGCTCCAAGTCCTCGACTTTTGCCAGAGAATATTGCGTATCGCCCCTGCTTCTGAGTCTTGCTTTCATTCTGGCTATAAGTTCCTTTGCCTCAAACGGCTTTGTAATATAATCGTCTGCTCCAACTGTTAAACCCTCCACTCTTTCATTTACAGCTGTTTTTGCCGTCAGCATAATAATAGGAACTTTGGTATTTTTCTTTCTAATTTGAGCGCATACACTTTCTCCTGTCATGTCGGGAAGATTAAGATCTAAGATTATAAGACTAGGATTAATCTTTTCGGCAATTGCTATTCCCTCTGTGCCTTTTGGGGTAACCCTTACAGAGTAACCATTCTCTGAAAGAAGATCCGAAAGATATTTTGTAAGGCTCTTATCGTCCTCAATTATCAAAATTAATGGATTCATATTTTGAGCCCTGCCATTCTAACACATTTACTCAAATTTTTCACCGGCCAAAATAAAAGTATTTTAGACTAACATTTAAAAAGATTATTTGGTATAATTTCAAGGCTATAAAATATCTTTTAGATTAGGAGAGTTGGCCGAGTGGTTTAAGGCACGAGTTTCGAAAACTCGTATTCCGGTAACGGGATCACAGGTTCAAATCCTGTACTCTCCGCTTATTTATCATGAAATTTGAATTTTCAGCAGGAGGGGTAGTCTTTAGAAAAGGGGCTAACCAAACCTCAGTTTTAGTTGCTAAGCATTCGGGATATCATGGGTGGGTTTTCCCAAAAGGGTTAATAGGTGACCATAAAAAGGGCGAAAAAAAAGAAGAAACAGCCCTAAGAGAAGTTGAGGAGGAGACAGGAGTAATAGGTAAGATAGTTAAACCCTTAAAACCTGTTACATATTGGTATAATTTTGAAGGAGAAAAAATTAAGAAAACTGTTTATTATTTCTTAATGGAATTTATAGAAGGAAATACTAAAAATCATGATTGGGAAATGGAAGAGGTTGAATGGATACCAGCTGAGAAAGTCAACAATAAGTTAACATACAGATCTGACAAAGAGGTTTGGAAACAAGCAGAACAGCTAATAACTAGTGGCTAGTTGCTAATTGCTGGAAATGGAGGGGTCGCATAGTGGCCTAGTGCGCTTGCTTGGAGAGCAGGTATAACCGCAAGGTTATCGCGGGTTCAAATCCCGCCCCCTCCGCAAATTCTTGACAACCTGTGAAAAATATATCAAACTGAATATTAGCAATTAGTTATTAGCGTATAGCGTACAGTTTATGAAGATTTCTGCCCCATTTAATTTTAAATCAAATTTTAAAAATTTAATCTTTAAGCCTTTATTAAAAATTGAAAATTTAAAATTAAAAATTTTCTTCCCCCTCCTGGCTTTTTTATTTTTTATATTTTATTTTTCATTTACCAGTACCTCTTTTGCTCAGGATTCAAATACAAATTCTAACAACCCGGTTTCCCAGTCTACCCAAACAAACCCTTATACGGCTCCCAACACAACACCTGATGTGCCCCAAAACCTCCATACGTATTCGCAGAATGTTCTTTTGGAGGTAATGGCAGCAGTTGCCTGCCAGTTAAGCGGCATCGATCCGACAACAGCCTCAGGAAAGTGTCTTGGATTTGACACGACTACCGGTAGAATCGGTTATGTCGACGCCAACGGAGGTGCAATAGGATTTATGGGAGGCATGATAGCGATGTTATACACCCCTCCGACGCATACAAGAGAGTATATCAAGCATCTTGCTTCTAATTTTGGCATAACTAAGTCGGCCCAGGCAGCAATACCGGCAGAATCCGGAGCGACTCTCAGGACAGGGACGGGGTTTGACGGTTTAAAACCCCTACTGCCTCTCTGGACAGTTTTCCGAAACATTGTCTATATTCTTTTTGTTCTTGTTTTTGTGATTATTGGAGTTGCCATAATGCTGAGGCTTAAGATTGATCCCCGGACCGTAATGACTGTCCAAAATCAGATACCAAAACTGATAATAGGAATTCTACTCGTAACTTTTTCATTCTCAATCGCAGGCTTTCTAATAGATATTATGTATACCTCAATTTATTTAATAGGCGGAGCGGTCGAGTCCGCAGCTCCTAATACTTTAGGCGTAGACAATACTACAGTGAAGCTTGTACAGGCAGAAAATCCACTCGATGCCGGTAATATTGTCGGAGGGGCAGGGGGAGCTTCTTTCGGTCTTGCCAATATTGCAGGCACACCAGCAAAAACAATAGGTAAGTTTATTGCATCTGCCTTTGACAATACGGAAGGAAAAGTTGTGCTTACCGTGTTGCAGGGATTGATAGGAGGGTATATAGGCAGTAAGGCAGGTGGTTTCCTGGGAGGATTGATTAATACAGTAAAAGGTCCTATTGGTAAATGGGCAGCCGGCTTAATCTGTGCAACGGGAGCTGGAGCTACTACAGGTGGCTTGGGAGCTCCAGCAGCCGGGTTAGCTTGCTCACAGGCAATAGGAAGAGTATTTTCAATTGGAGGTACTGTTGTAGGAGCAGCCGCCGGAGTCGGTGCTACAGCGTTTTTTGGTAATGCTATTGTTAAAAGCATAATATCTCTTATAGCCTTTTTAATCATACTTATTGCGGTCCTCTGGGCACTTATAAGACTCTGGTTTGCTTTAATTACTGCATACATAATGATCCTTTTGGACATCGTTTTTGCACCCTTTTGGATAGTCGCGGGTCTTGTGCCGGGGAGCAAACTCACCTTCGGCAATTGGGTAAGAGATATTATCTCAAATTTGGCAGCGTTTGTTGCAGCCATAGTAATGTTTCTTTTAGGAAGAGCTTTTATTGATGCTTTTGGGGCAGCAGGAACTTCCGGACAGTTTGTTCCACCTCTTATTACAAATCCTGTTTCGACAAAAAGTATTGGCGCAATAATCGGACTTGGAATAATTCTTACCACTCCGACTGTTGTTCAAATGATGAAGTCAATGTTTGCTGCTCCCAAGCTCGACATCTCAGGCTTTGGAACCGCAATGGGTGTAGGGATGGGTGTGACAAGAGTCCCTTCGCAACTTGGCATGATGGCATATCACTGGAGTATGATGAGATATGTGCCTTTCGTTAATAAATTATCAATATTTAGACAAGGCAATGAAGAAAAATCTCCTAAAGCACCTCCAACCCCTCCTCCCGTAATCGGGCGCACTCAAGCTTGATGTCTCTGTTTAGTCAACTCCTGAAACATATAGATTGCCATTACAACTGCGATAATCTGTGCCATTGTAACCCCGATATCACGACTTACTGCGATAGGACTTGCAAACCCTTTCTCCGCAAGCTCATCAAATTGCTCCTTGGTTATCATCTGAGCATCCTTAAGCTTAACCAGAAATGACCGGGCCTCTGCAGGCTGCCAGACAGGAGCACTCTTTCCGTAAACGACCTGGGCAAAGGAGACTCTCTCAAATTTCCCCAAAATATTTCCAATCACAGGAATCTGGGACTTCATGTCGGCTGCAAAGAATTTAATAATTCCCTCTGCCTTTTCTGCGACCGCCTGCTTTGCCTTACCGGCGTCATACATTGCAATTTTTTCATAAATTGCCCAAAGATGCGAAACTACCTCCTCGGGAGTTCTTATGTTTCTTAGATTCATCAACATCTTTATCTCCTCAATCCCCGCCTCTGAGGCAGCTTTATTGTCCCTTGCCCTTCTTGGAAATGCACCTGTCGGACCTAAGCCGCTCATATTAAACTCATTAACAGGCGCGTCTCCTGACCAAAGCACATATCCGTGGGTATATTCTCTGTTGTAGATAAATTCATCCAAATATTTTTGTTCGTTCGCGGAAAAATCGCCTGAAACAAGCTCTGCAAACCGTCTTGCGTCCCCTCTTCTCTGTTCTGTCAATGCTTGTCTTTGTTCGGGAGTTGCATTGGGCATATCTGTCTCTGTGATTTCGATTGCATCGAAGAATTCCGAAAGAGAAACCGTGTCAAAAGTTTTTCCCTCATCCAAAAGTCTTTCTCTGTTTTCAAGAAGCGTTCGCTCAACCAAGTGAAGATCGTTAAGTATTGTCGTTACTCTTTCTTTCTGCTCGGCAGACAGACCTTTATCGACTCTTTCTCTTATCTCTTTTGACACCGAGTAGAGCCTGTGCGGTTGAAGGGCTGCCATTCTTAGAAGAATCTTCTTTGCCTTGTCAAGCGCCTCTTCAAATTTTTCCCTTTTTTCCGGATCTTTGCTCTCAAAGTTATATAAATCTGCCCTAAGTCTCTCAAACCTTATGGCAGTTCCAATCCAATTTCCGTATTCATTAAATTCCTTACTGCTTAAATAGTTCTTAATTTCTTCTGCACTTACTTCTGTTAAGCCTCTTCTTGTTCTTAAGAAATTAACGTTGGCAAAATAAATGTCCTCGGGAGTTGCATTTTCAGGATATGTAACGCCGGTAATCCTATCAGCTAGTTTCTTTCCAACAAACTCATCAGGCATGTCCTGAGAAATACCAAATTTTCTCTTGACCATGCGTTCTCCACCGTCCTGAATAAATCTTTTTGACATGGTCCATGCATCAGGCTCCTCGCTTGCTCTCCATGAAACTCCCCACGTGAATAAATCTCCTGCCATGTTCGGGTTTGTTCGCAGTAAATAACGAAACTCTGTGGACTTTAAAAATCCCGCAGAGTCACTCTGAACCATTTTAAGTGCTCTTTCCAAATCATCTTTGCTCCATAAACCCAGAAGATCCAAAAGGTTCTTTCCCGTCTTTTCTTTGTAAAGATAGGCTGCAAGCCCCGATTCTGTGACTCCATACTTTGTCAGAAGATGAACATAGGGAGAATAAGTCTGCAGAATATCCTGAAGATAAAGACTGGTGTAGACACCTCCCTTGGGAAGCTTGCTTTCTGCAGCAATTGAGATAATTCTTTCTGACATCATCATCATGCCGCGTGCTATCGTATAAATTCTATCTACCTCCCAGTCTTCAAGCGGCCCAGTCTCAATCCTTTCCCCTTTATCTGTCCTTAGAATTATTTTTCCTTTCTCCACATATTCCCTGAATCTTCTTTTTGTTTCAACTTCAATCTCTCCCGCGACCATTTGAGTTACTGGTTCAATCTCAGAGTCAGGATCATTAGGGTCAACCTTTTTTTGAACTGTTATAGATGTCCTTTGTACTGCTTCAGGACGGAGAAATCCATCATTTTTAATCATATCTTCCCTTAGAGCCGCCTCATATAAATCCATCATCTCAGGTACTCCTGTTAATCTATGAGCAAAATCTCCCATTGCCCCGGAAAAACCCTGAAGATAATTATGAACATTCTCAAAATTAATGCTGGTCTGGTCCAGAAGCGCATTTGCATCATGAAGGGATTTTCTTACTTCTCTTTCAGTTTCATAGCGTATGAGGTCTTCTTTAAGTTCTTGTTTCAATATATTTCTCTTATCTTCAGGCAGATCGTCTTCGGTAAGCCCATACTCTTCGAATCTTCCAGCTGCCCCAATTCTAATGATGTCTATAAATGCTTCAAGATCCATTCCGTGGGTGAGCGAGTTAAAGGCTCTGTCCCAGAATTCCAGAGGATTTGAATCAACGAGTGCAAAAATATCACTAAAAACCTCGTCTCTTTTTTTTCTGTTAGTCAGAAGTTCTTGAGGCGTATACTTTCTGGTTATAGTTTCTATTCCGTGGAATCTTCTAAGACCCCCTTCTCTCCTCTCTCTAATTCTTTGTTCTCTTAAGAAACCATTTATTTCAGCAATTAAATCGCCTACCTGAGCTTCGTCTGCCCCTGCCTCTCTAAGATCTCTTACCTTATTTCTAATCTCGGTAAGATACTTCGGGTCATAAACTCCTTCAGACTCCCTAAATTCCCTATTTACTTCTCCTACTATCGGAGTCAATCTAGCATCCGTATATTTAGTTTCATCAAGAGCCGTTGCCCCGCCTGATATTGGAGGTATTCCAGATTCTATAGCTAAGGAGACCGTCTGTCTTTCGTCAGGGCTCATCTCCTCCATGGGTTTGCCCATTTTTCTTTCCCAAACTTTCTTAAGAAGGACTTTATCCGGCTGGCTTTTAGGTTCGTGAGGCCTTGGGCTTTCTGGGGGGATATCCCGGCCAATCGGCGGTTCTTGGGGAATAGGACGTTCCGGTTTCCCTGAATCAACCATAGGATTTTTTCCTCTTACATCAAGTGTAGGAACAACCGGCGAGGTTGTCAAACTCTCCCCGTCTATTTGCATTGGCTTGAATTGCTCTTTCATATGCGCTGAGTTTAATTCCATGACTCTTATTTAGCTTGATATTTACCTTTCAGGAAGATTACAATGTCCTTACGGAGTAAGGGATCACGGTATGGGTTTGGTTGTGGCTACTTGTATGGTTAAACGGTGTGGTTGGTCGGTTAATTATGAGCGGTACAAAGATAAGAAGTTTTAGAGATCTGGAGGTTTATCAAAACAGCTATAAGGCTTCGGTACTCATAGCAAAAAAGATCTTACCTAAGTTACCAGATAGCGAAAAGTTTGATCTTAAGGACCAATTAAGTCGGTCTAGTAAAGCAATACCTCGCTTAATTGCTGAAGGGTATGCAAAAAAACATCAAAGGCTTGGATTTCAAAAATATATTGACGATGCAATGGCAGAATGTAACGAAACTATTGTAAGCGTTGAGCATGTAAAAGATATTTATGGAGTAGAAGTGGAACTTTGCAATAAATTAATAGAGCTTTACGACAAAACCGCACGTCAATTATTTAGACTGGCTGAAGCTTGGGACACTTTTAAAAACCGCAGACGAAACCCAATTAACCATACTGGCAGCGACACCGAAAACCATAACTATGACGAATAAAGTGGAGCCATCTCATTTCGAATCACTCTATCCACCCGATTCGAGGTTTCCTGAGATTGAGAAATTGCTTAAATTTGCCAAAGAAGGCAACTCCGTTCAGCTCGTTGGCCTTCCGGGAGTTGGCAGGTCAAATCTACTTGGTTTTTTAAGTTACAACAAAAACATTCGAAAAAAACATCTCGGACAAAACCAAAAGTGGTTCCATTTTGTCTATGTTAATTTTTCAGAGATCAGAAACCGGCCGCTTTCCGATGCCACAAAATTTATATTCCTTTGCCTTTTAGGTTCCCTGCATGAGAGAAAAATGTTTTGGACAAAAGACTCGGAGTTTGCCGCAGAAGATGCATATGATGAGGTGGATAAAATTTTCAAAGAGGCTGTATCTTCAAATGATGAGCTGGTTTTGTTTGCAGGCTTAAAAAAAGCTATTGATTATCTTTGCATAAAAAGAGAACTTACCATTGTTTTTCTCTTTGACAGATTTGAAGAATATATTCCAGTGCTTATAAACGAGTTTTTTGCAAATCTAAGAGTTCTTCGAAACCGCGCAAAATATAGATTCTCGGTTGTTTTTTCTCTAGGAAGAACTCTTGAAGATCTTATAGAACCGGTTATGTTTTCGGACTTTCACGAATTTATCGCAGATAATATTGTTTATCTTTCTCTTTCCGACAAACCGGGTCTTGACTTTCGAATTTCTTATCTTGAAAAGGTCTCAGGAAAACAATTTGACCATTCAACTATTCAAACTATTATTTCTCTTACCGGCGGGCATGGAAAGCTGACAAGATTGTGCCTAGAAGCAATTTTAGCAAATAGCGACTTGCAACTAGCAACTAGAGAAAATCTTGTTTCTTACTTCTTAAATCTTAAATCTATCCGTGGCGCTCTTTATGAAATATGGAGCTCTCTTCTTCCGGAGGAACAACAAAGACTTAAGACTAAAAAACTCCCAAGCACCTCCGAGGTGACCGGAGGGGCTCCTCGGAGGTGGGTTGAAAATGTGGGTCTTGTTCAAAATGGGAAAATCACTATTCCTCTCTTTGAAAAATACATCGCAGCAATTGAACAATTTAGCAATGAAGCAATTTCGTTTAATCCCCAGACTAATGAGATTAAAAGAGGAGACATAATACTTTCCGAGTCCCTCACCTCTTCCGAATTTAAGCTTCTTAAATTTCTCTTGGAGAATAAGGATAAGGTAATTCAGAGAGACGAAATGGTAAACGCTGTCTGGAAAGAGGATAAAACAACAGAAGGGGTAACAGATCAGGCCTTAGATCAACTGATCTTTAGATTAAGAAAAAAAATCGAGAAAGACCCCAATAATCCCTCTCATTTACAAACAATTAAGGGGAGAGGAATACGATTCACATCTTAGGTAATTTGAAATTTTAAATTTTAAATTTCAAATTTCTAATCAAATCAGAATGTTTTAAAATTAAATGCTTAAAAATTCATTAAAAATTAAGAATTAGAAATTGAAAATTCTAGGAGTGACACAAGTCAAAAACCGTTAAGCCTGGCCGCCAAACGATACGAGCTTCGTTACCGGATGACGAGTGCCGAAGAGCATAACTTGCATTTATATTAAAAATGTGTGTACGATATCTGTGTGAGAATAAATGCTCTCATAAAAACTCTGAGATTCTTCGTTCTTTTCTTTTTTCTTCTTGCCTTAACTTCAATCTTTGCTTCAAAAGTAAATGCCAGCGTGACCTATTCTCCCGCAAAAGACGCAATAGATGAGACCGACTTTAAGGTAGAGATAACATTCGACAATCTGGTTCCGGGAAAACAGTATGCACTATGCCCCACTTCAAATACCAAAGACTGTCTTTCAAATTTTGAACTACTCAAAAATTCTCTTGGCACGGTGACTGTAAAATCAGATGGGACTGTGCCTACAATTCCGGTTTGTGGACAAGGGTATGATAAGGTAAAAATTCTTAGAGACTGCGAGAAGGGTAAGGATTACTTCCGGGGAGGAAACACCTATGTGCTTTCTCTTGTAGCGCTTGATACAAGATATATAATCTCGGCGCCTTTTTTTGTGAAATATTATTTCCCCGAAGTTAAAATAATTAATGCAAGTTTCACTCCGGGCGTGCCTATTTCTATCTCTGTTTCTCAAGGAGAGCTTCGGGCAGGAAGTGAAGAACATGACGACCGCAATGAGTACAAAGCTACTCTTAAAAGCGTGGTAAGAGACTTTGAACTTAATTCCGAGTATGTCAAAATTTCACAGCCAAATACTCCAATTACCCTGACGGTTCCCAAGATTTCTGATGCGGGACAGCTCGATCCTGATACATACTTTCTTTATATAAAAGGAGGTGCTGATAATGAAGGTGTTATTTTCTATCAGGCAACCGTTACTGTCGATTCAAGTGATGGCCAGATTTCGGACTTTATAAAAAATGAGAATTTAGATGTCGAAGATGAAGCAGACTTTCTTCCTCCGCCTCCCCCACCCTGTGCGACTTTGGGGCAATTTGGTCAATGCGTAGCAGTAGACACCGCGGTAGGACAGATCCAAACTACACCGGAAGGATTTGTAAAATCAATTTTCAGTCTCATCCTGGGACTTGCGGGAGGACTTGCTCTTCTTCTTATCATATATTCCGGATTCCAACTGGTCACCTCGCGCGGAATCCCTGAAAAATTGGAGGGAGCCAGAGAACAACTGGTTTCTGCAATAATAGGGCTTGTATTTATAATTCTGTCTTTGACGATTCTTCAAATAATCGGCGTTGATATCTTAAAGATTCCGGGATTTGGAAGATAAAAAAATATAGTTGGAATAGTTAAATAGTTGATTGTTTAATCTTAAAACCATGTAACTATGCAACCACTCAGCTATTTTCTTTGAATATGAAATTAATTTCTCTCACAATAGACGGGAATACCATTGAGCCGCCGTCAAGTATCAAAGACACCAGCCAAGTGAGTCTTGATAAAATAATACAGGTGGGAATCCAGCTTCTTTTTATTGCAGCAATTCTTATTGCACTTTTTTACTTAATTCAGGGAGGTATCCAATGGATGGTCTCAGGAGGAGATAAACAAAGAGTTGAACAGGCAAGGCTTAAGCTGGTTTATGCCATAGTGGGTCTTGTAATAGTGTTCTTGGCATTTTTCCTGTTAAATTTAATTTTTGGATTTTTTAAGATTAGGATATCCTAACCCGTTAACTTGTTAACGCGTTAACGGTTAACGAGTTGGGGCTTGACAAAGTGGAAAAATCATCGTAGCATTTAATTAAGTAAATGAAAAGATTACTTGCCGCAATTTTGCCCTCTGCCTATCTTCTGGCTCCCGCATCTGCTTTTGCTGCTGCCGTAGATTTGTGCGACGAGAGTAGCCAGTTTGGCAAACTTTGCGGACTGACCTCTGATAACTTTGGGAAGGTTGTAGGAGGTGCTATTACACTTCTTTTTGTAATCGCCGTAATTATAGCTCTGGGATTCCTGGTCTGGGGCGGACTTAAGTGGATTCTCTCAGGTGGAGACAAGAGCGCTGTTGAATCCGCACGAAATACAATTGTCGCTGCGGTTGTAGGACTGGTAATTGTTTTCCTGGCCTACTTCATCTTAAACCTTGTACTTACCTTCTTTCTTGGTACAGGTCTAAGTGAGCTTACTATCCCCAACATTGGTCTTTAGAATAACCTCCTTATTTGATTTTAACCTTTTCCTCTGTTAATCTAAACTTAATATGGGTTGGGCAAATTGCGTCAAGGATGGGATCGCAACGCTTCAGTGTATTCCCATAGTTTTTAATAATATTGTAAATTGGGCATTGATATTTGCAGGTATTTCTGCGCTTTTTCTCATAATCTATTCGGGCATCAAATATATAAGATCAGGCGGGGATCAAGAGAAAATAAAATCCGCAAGGGAAACTCTGATGTATGCAATTATAGGGCTTATAATCATTCTCATGTCGTTTGCGATTGTAAAAGGTATCGGAATTATTACGGGAGCAACGTGTATAGAAAGGTTTGGATTCGGAAACTGCAATTAAACAACAGAGGTTAAAGATCGGCGTATAGGGTATAGTTTAAAAAAAATTAACTATTTACTATTCTCTATTCGCTAAACGCTCATAGAGTTTTCACAGCAGCCTCAAGTATCATTTTTTTTGACATATTTTGATTGTCTTGCATTGAGATTTTTCACATCGTACACTAAAAATGCATAGATAAAATGGCTAAATAGTTGATTGTTGTGAAAAAAAAATATTTAGAATTGGCAGACATAAATGCTTATGTAATTGCGGACAGTCTCTCTGATTATGTTTGGGATTTGGTTTCAAAATGGGACTGGTTTAATAAACGAACATTAGGAATCCAATTTGTAAATTCTATTGATTCAATCGGTGGAAATACAGCTGAAGGATTTGGTCGGTACCACAAGAAAGACAAACAAAAATTTTTTTATAATGCAAGAGGTTCTATATATGAATCCCTTTATTGGGCAATTAAATCAAAGAAAAGAAAACTAATATCTTTAAAAGAATATGATTTTATTGTCTCCTCTCTAAACAAACTTCCAAAAGAAATTAATTGGTTAATTAAAATAACGGAAGAAAAATTATCTATTTAATGAAGCTATTCAACTATGCAACTATTTAGTTATTTAATCTGATGGAAAATCATCCGATTCCACAGGACATCACCGGTTTTCAGTTTAAACTGATTGGAGACATGACAATTAAACAATTCGCTTATCTTGCGGCGGGGGTAATCTTGGGATGGATAACTTTTATTCTACCCATATTTATTCTTATAAAACTACCAATTGCCCTGGTCTTTATAGGATTAGGTGTCGCTGCTTCTTTTCTCCCGATTGAGGGAAGACCTTTTGATCTTATGATCACCAACTATTTCAAGGCTCTTTTTAGCCCGACTCAATACATATATCAAAAAACAGGAGGGCATATTTGGTTCCCCGAGCCCCTAAATCCAAAAACTTGGACTGCGAAGACATCCACTGCCCAAACAGATAATGAGGATGCATCCCAAAGACTCAAAGATTTTTTAAAAACTCTTCCCCAAAAACCAAAAAATAAGCTTGATGAGAAGGAGCTTAACTTTTTAAACTCTCTCGGTTTTAGTACCAGTTCTTTGACAACAGAACCAAATAAAGGAGAAGCCTTTGAAAAACTAGGATCAATACAAAATCCTAACCTGAAAATCCAAAGAGTAGAAGAGGAGTCTCTACCGGACGAAAAAGAAGAGAAACTGGAAGAAAAGGAGACAGAAATTAAAAAAGAACTTGAGGAAGCAAAAATTTTGGAAAAAACACAGGAGGGCACAGCTTCTTATGAAATGGCCCACCAAAAAGTATTAGACCTTGAGAAACTTTTATCAGAAACCCTTTCACAAAAACAAAACCTTGAGAATCAGATCAGAGAACTTAAGAAAAAAATGGATTTACAAAAACTAAACGTGTTTACTCCTATAATAGCAACTCAAAAAAAGGAGACTCAATCGGTCAGAATAATTCCAAAACAAATGGTAAAAATTGTCGGACTCCCGTTTATTCCCGATGTTCCAAATTTGATAATGGGGATTATTAAAGATCCAAGGGACAATTCCCTGCCAAATATTCTGGTTGAGGTAAAAGATATAAGCGGAAATCCAGTAAGAGCCTTTAAAACAAATGTTTTGGGA
This sequence comes from uncultured Gammaproteobacteria bacterium, assembly GCA_964408825.1. Lineage (GTDB taxonomy): Bacteria > Patescibacteriota > Microgenomatia > Levybacterales > UBA12049 > CAYPAU01. Next base: position 36,259 of record CAYPAU010000004.1, on the reverse strand, counting down.
CAGTTTGCGTCTGCAACCCCCTTGGGAAATGGAGTTTATACAATTTCTTTTGAAGATCCGAAATCCCAAAATAAATTTGATACGGTTGAGATAAAAGTAACAGGAGAGATCATGATGCCATTTGAAATAATTTCACTTGATGCCCGCGAGGAACTTCGAAGGAGTCTTTTCAACCCGCCGGCTGGCGGACAAAAACCATGAATAAATCTGCCCCAAAGAGAAAAGCAACAACGCAAAAATTTGTCGAGATCGAGGAGATAGATGAGGACGTCATAGTCTTGTCCGGCAAAAATGCATGTCTTATAATCGAAGTGAATGCTACAAACTTCGCGCTTCTTTCAAAACAGGAGCAGGACACAAAAATCTTTTCCTACGCATCGCTTCTTAATTCTCTTTCGTTCCCAATACAGATATTTATAAGAAGCAAAAAACTTGATATATCCTCGTATCTTAAGCTTCTCGACTCTCAGGCAGATCAATCGCAAAATCAGCTTCTTTCCTCTCAGATAAGATTATATAAGGAGTTTATTTCAGAACTCGTAAAAGTAAATACGGTCCTTGATAAAAAGTTTTATATAGCTATCTCTTATTCTTACTTGGAAAAGGGAGGGGTGTCTTCAGCAAAGACAGTTGTTAAGGACGTATCGCAGGATACCTTTTTAAACCAAGCAAAAGCTTCCTTGCATTCCAAGGCAGAGGCGATCCATTCCCAGATTGCACGACTCAACTTAAGGGCCAAGACTTTACAAAAAGAGGAGTTAATCAAGTTATTTTATGAAATCTATAACGAAGATTCTGTCGGAACAAGTCAAATATCAGATGGGATAAGTACACCAATGGTAAAAGCGGGGTAATAAGTTATGAAACTATTTGGCGCAAAAAAACAAAACGAAGAGGCAAAACCTGAAGATATTTCCCAAAAAACTCAAGTTTCTCCTAAGGTCTTACCAGGAATTCAGAAGTTTGAGAAAGGGACAGCTTCTCTAATTGACATTATTGCCCCCTCCTCTGTCGAGGTAGATTTTAATTTCATAAGGGTGGGGAATCAATATTATAAAACCTTTTTTGTTATTGGATACCCAAGGTTTGTCTCCGCAAGCTGGCTTACTCCATTGATTGATTTTGATCATTCAATGAATATATCAATGTTTTGCTATCCTACCTTATCAAACGATGTTTTATCAGACCTTCGACGAAAAATTGCCGAAATGGAAGCAACTATCTCCTCTCAGGCAGAGGAGGGAAAAATTATTGATCCTAAGGTTCAGGCAGCCTTGGAGGATGCTCTTTCTCTTCAGGAACAATTAGCCAAGGGGGTTGAGCGATTTTTTCAGTTTTCCCTATACATAACTCTTTTTTCGGATAACCTGCAAGACCTTGAAGACTCTTCCAGAAAATTAAATTCGACTCTTTCTTCCATCCTTCTTATTACCAAGATGACCACTCTTCAGATGGAAGACGGATTCAAATCAACAATTCCAATCGGACAGGACAGGCTTTATATTACCCGCAATATGGATACGACTTCTCTTGCTTCAACATTTCCTTTCACTTCGGCAACCCTAACACAGGCTAAGGGAATAATGTATGGAATAAATGAGCAAAACGGGTCTTTGATAGTCTTTGACAGGTTTTCTTTGGAGAATGCAAACGAGGTGGTACTTGGAAAATCAGGGGCCGGAAAATCATATCTTATTAAACTTGAGGCCTTGCGCCAATTTATGTTCGGGACCGAGGTTATAATAATAGATCCTGAGGGAGAATATGAAGCCGTCTCAAAAACCTTAGGAGGAGAACATGTTTCTTTTACGCCTTCTGATCCCGTTAAAATAAATCCCTTTGATCTTTCGGGACTTTATGAAGAAGGAGAAAACGAACTGGGTCTTAAAATATTGTCTCTTCATGGACTCTTAAGGATTGTCATGGGAAAACTGGATGCGGGAGAAGATGCAATTCTTGACAGGGCTCTGGTTGAAACTTATAGACAAAAAGGGATAACGACTGATCCTTCGACGCAAAAAAAAGAACCTCCTTTAATGGAAGACTTATATAAAGTTTTGTTGGGAATGGAGGATGCTACGGCAAGAGGTCTGGCCTTAAGACTTGAAAAGTTTATAAAAGGATCGCTTTCGGGAATTTTTAACCAGCAGTCAAATTTTGACATAACAAATCCCTTCACCGTTTTTTCTATCAAGGCCTTGGAAGAAGAACTTCGCCCAATTGCAATGCATATAATACTTGATTTTGTCTGGACACGGGTTAGAAAAAGTCTTAAAAAAAGATTACTAATTTTAGATGAGGCATGGTATATTATGAAATACGAAGACTCGGCAAGCTTTGTATATAGCATTGCAAAAAGGGCAAGAAAATATTACCTAGCGCTAACTACGGCGACCCAGGACGTACAGGATTTTCTTTCCACGGACTACGGAAAGGCGGTTTTGTCAAACTCGTCGATTCAAATGCTTCTTAAGCAAAGCCCGACAGAGATAGATCAAATCTCAAAAATATTTTACTTATCCGAAGGAGAAAAAGAATTATTGCTCTCGGCAGACGTTGGAGAAGGGCTGTTTTTCGCAGGACAGTCTCACGTCGTTATAAAGGTTATTGCAGCGCCATATGAGCATACGATTATTACATCAAACCCTCAGGAGATCTTAAAACAAAAAGAGGGGTCGCAGTCACAGGTTAGTCCTCAATCGATTGCTCCAGGGATGCAAAAGTCGGTAACCGAACCATTACCAAAAGGCAATCAGTCCCAAGCCGATCAATCGGCTCCCGCACAGCCGCCTTCTTCAATACAACCTCCTGCCCAGTCATCAACTTCAAGCCCGGTTCCGGAAATTCCGGTCCCTCCGGCTCCGGTTTTTAACAAATCTTGAGTCTGCTATTATTAATTTATGGACCAAGATCGACAACGCGGAACAGTTGACTCTCTCAATGATGCAGCAAGAGATCTTCGGGAAGTATGGCATAGATTCGGACAGGCAAGAAGAGTAGCGGCCTTAGTAAGTATCTGGCCAATAGTTGCCATGTTTGTGGTAATCTTTGGAATAGTTTTTGTAATCCTATTTGGCGGTGTAGGTAGTGGGATAGGAGGAGATATTGGATCTCAGCCGAATCTTCCGCCCAATATTCAACCGGGAGGAGGCGGAGCCAGTCTTGACTACAGTATTCCTTTCTTGGGAACTAATTTTCCTCCGCTTAATAAAAAGTCTATCATCTCCATAATTACATCGCGCTACCCAGCGGCAAAAACACAGTATTATGACACGATAGTTACGAGAGCCGCACAGAACGGATGGAATCCCGCATTTGTCTTAACTCTTTGGCTTGAGGAAACAGGAGGTTCTCAATTTACGAAGACTTCTGCGGGCGGAGCCGGCTATTCTCCTTCATCAAATGGTCATCTTGGATGTGCCCCATGGGAGCCGCAAGCCATTGATCAAAGCCTTGATTGTCTTTTTAAAAACTTTACAGAACCATCCTACACATTTGAAGACTTTATGTGTATCTATGGAGGCGATGGCTTTCATAAAGGGCCTTGTACTTTTAACAAAGACAACCCTAATTTTCCCGGAAATATTTATAAGTTTTACACGCTTCTAGTCCCCTCAGGTCCCGCCGCTGCGGTAGCTGTTGCTCCATCGAGTGGAAGCTCTGATATCGTACCGGTTGGGCAAGGCGGAGCTAAAATCGCAAGCGCGGCCAAACAAATTGCGGAAAAACTAGTTCACAGCGCAAGCACCCAAGCAAAACAAATGGGGTGTGACTATGGAGGGACATATGGACCAAGCTATCATTGCTGGAGCGAGATGAAAAATTATGATCAGGCAGCTGATCCAAATTATCTTCAATGTACTGAATTTGGCTGGGCGTCTTTTGATAAAGCAGGTTTTGGCCAACAAATAAGCTTAATAAGAAACAATAATGCCTATTATTGGCCGGATGCTGCAAAAAAACATGCATCAACCTTTACTGTTTTTAGTGACCCTAGCCAGATTAAGCCTGGTGATATAATTTCAATGGGAACAGGCGGAGGTGGGGGAACGGTTGCCCACGTTGCGGTTGTCATCGAAAAAGGGTACAACACTGTTAAAGTGGGCCAAGCTTCAACACAAAACCCCACGGAAACATTTTATATAGAAAACGGGAAGTTTGTCGTTCACTATCCGTCTAGCGCACGCTGCGGGACTGAGACATCGGGCTGCAGACCGCTCTTTATAAGACTTACAAAGTTATAAAATATGAAAAAAATTATTACAATTGGAACTGCCTTATCCCTGGTTATACTCGCAATAATCTTTGCGCTTAGCACCTCAAGGGAATCTTTTAAAAAGGGCCCATTGCCGTCCCCAACCACTGTTCCCTTATCTTATCCATCTCCTGGTGTACCCCTTAAGCCAGGGGCAGGCTCTGAGCCAGAGGAGTACCAAAGAGCCGAAGAAGAGTTTGTAAAGTCTCACCCAATACTTCAAAGGCTTCCTGTGGACAGTTTGTACTTTGGCATAGAATACAAAAGTGAAAAACATTTAATCATCCACTCAAAAACCAATGATAAGGAAAGAGATTATGGGGAATCGAAGAAATGGTTTGTTCAAAACCGCGTTGATCCTACAGGCATTCGCATCGAATATAAATAACTTACCCTTCCGATTGGACTCTTATGGGCATTATGATGTGAAGAAAGTCGGGGTCGCCTTCTATTTTGAATACTCCGGGATTTAATGGTCCTGACATTTCAAAAACAATTTTCTCCCCCTGTGTGTTTGTCAAAAATTCCAAGACATAACGGCAGTTAAAAGCGATTTCATTTTCTTCTCCCTCAAAGCTTGCTTCAACATCTATTGCTGTTTCTCCAAGAGACGGAGCGCTTGCAGAAACAGTGAGTCCCTTCTTTGCCAGAGAAAACTTTATTATATTTGCCGACTCTCTTGCGAAAACCGAGCAGGTTTTAACCGCTGAAAGAAACTCTTCCCTGCTCATTGTTGCTCTTGTTGAGAAATCCTCGGGAATTATTTTTTGATAATTCGGGAACCCTGCCTCAATAAGTCTTCCGACAAGAACAATGTCGTTTTGCTCAAAAACAACTTGATTGCTCTTTTGGGAAACAAACATTGTGACGTCTCCGTCCTCTTTTAAAAGAGTCAGCTCCCTTATTATTCTTGCAGGAACCAAAAGTCTTTTTTCGCCGGTATCCCCCCCTGCTGCCGTGCCCTTCTTAATAGAACGCTTGGATCCATCGGTTGCAACCATAAAAAAACCATTACCCCCCCTTGCTTTTCCCATTAGGACACCGGATAACGCGGGTCTTCCGGAATCAAGAGATGCTGAAAAAACTATACCCGGTAAGTCTTTTTCCAAAACTTCACTTATTAAAACCCCTATCTTGTCTCCCCTGTCTTCATAAATCTTGGGGAATTCTTCTGCGCCTATTGTCTGAAAAACGGTTTTTGTTTTTTCCGTCTTGAAGTGAAGGTTGTTTTGATCTGTGTATAGGGTGATTTTCCCCTTCCCTATGTTTGTTAAAAGATCAAAAAAAATTTTCGCAGGAACCGTTGTTTCCCCCTCCTCCTCAATGTTTGCCGGAAGACCCGCCTCTATACCAATTTCAAGATCGGTTGCTGTTATTGTAAACTTTCCCTTCTTTGCTTTAAGTAAAAAATTAAGTAAGATCGGAAGCTGGGATCTTTGGGAAACGGCACGGTTTGCCAAGGACATTTTTTTATTAACATTTTCACAAAGGAATGAAACCCTCATTTTACTTTATTCTTTTATTTTGTAGTTGTAGTAGTTTAGTGGGAAAAGTGGGAAAAAGCAAGACCACACGAGTGCCAAACCTGGGATAAGTATGTGTAAAAGAAAATGGATAACTTACCCTTGCAAAAAATTATGAAAAATCGGAAGATTTAGTGGATGCCATTATTTTTTTTACATCTTCTGTGAAGACATTTTTATCTATCAGCCCCTGAATTTTATCAACCCCATGCATTATTGTTGTGTGATCCCTTCCGCCCAAAAGATTTCCAATCTCAACAAAAGATAGGCCCAACTCGCTTCGCAAAAGATACATTGCCACCTGTCGTGCCTTAACCAAAGAAGCATCTCTTTTAGGACTTTTTATTTGTGTTGGTTTTATTCTGTAAAAATTACAAAGGTTTAAGATAATATCATCAGGGTGTGCGGTAGATTCCCTCATTGACTCCTTGCTCATTAACCTATTCGTGAGTAAGTCTATCGGCTCGGAGCTTGTTTCAACCTCCGTCATAAGCCGCAGAAGATTTCCCTCAAGGCTTCTGGTGTCTATGACCATCTCCGCTATTCTTTTAGCAGCTTCTATGGGAAGATTAAAGCTGTGCTTCTTCGCTTTTATTAAAAGAATTGCGGTTCGGAGTTCAAAATCCGGCGGTTCTATGTCTACCGTAAGGCCTCCTGAAAATCTTGAAGAAAGCCTTTTCTCAATTTTTTTAATTTCAGACGGAGGCCTGTCGGAAGAAAGAACTATTTGAGCCCCCTTATCAATAAGAATGTTAAATGTATGAAATAGCTCTTCTTGCACTCTCTCTTTGCCCGCGATAAACTGTACATCATCAATTGCAAGAATATCTAAGTTTCTAAATTTTTTTTTCATTCTTGCCGTATCATTGGTTCTTATTGCTTCGACAACCTCATTGGTGAAGTCTTCGCTGGTAAGGTAAGTAATTTTTTTATCCGGAGACTCTTTGTAGACGTAGCTTGTTATGGCATGCATAAGATGAGTCTTACCTACTCCTACCGGCCCGTATATAAAAAGCGGGTTATATGCCTGTCCTATTTTCTTTGCGACTGTCTGAGCCGAGACATATGCAAGTTGGTTACTTGCCGATACGGCAAAAGTCTGAAAACTGTAGTCCTTTCTAACTCTTGGCAGGTGCCCGATGATAGGTTTTTGTTGACTTGAGTGAAAAAGAGGGGCATTTTCGTAACTTGTTTTATCTACTGAGGCTTTTGGCACAAATATAATTTTGGTATTTTTGCCGGTATTTTTGTCTACCGCTTTTTTTATAATTTCATAAAATCTTTTTTGCAAAAGATCAATAATCATTGCTGAGGGGGCCGATATCGTTACTACATCTTCTTCAAAAGACAGAAGCTGAGTTTTGTTAAAAAGTGTCAGGAAGTTTGCTTTTGATATTTGGGTTTCTATTTCATTTAAAATTGTTTTCCAGAGTTTATCGTTCTCGTTGTTCATAATTTCTTTTGGGGTGAAACTAAGTTTAATGACCGAGTGCATACGTTGTCAAGAATATAAAATAGATAAAACTGTGTCCTTTTTCTACTGTTAATATTTTTGGTTTTTTGCTATACTCTACCAGAGATTATGGAAAAAACCATTAAACTTAAAAAACTAAAAAGAAAAAGAAAACATGGATTTCTAAAAAGATCAAAATCTCATTCTGGGAAAAAAGTTATTAAGAGAAGAAGACAAAAAGGAAGAAAAAGAGTGACAATTTAGAATGCTTGATAAAAAGCATAAGCTCCCAAGAAATGTTAGATTTAATAATAGGGGAGCAATTTTTTTCCCGGCCTTTGTTATAAAAACAAAAGACAATAATTTTTCTTTCCCAAGATTTGGAATTGTCGTTTCTAAAAAAATAGAAAAAAATGCAGTTGGGAGAAATAGATTAAAAAGGCAAATAAAAAATAGTATTAAGAAGATTTTACCAAATATAAAAAAGGGGAAAGACGTATTGATTATTGCAAAAAAAGAAATAAGAGAGAAAATGCCTTCGGAAATTTTATCTACAATAAAAGACTCTTTTAAAAAAGCAAATTTAATACCATGAAACAAGTATTAATAATTTTAATAAACATCTATCAAAAGTTTATATCAGTCGCTTTGAAAAATTTACTTGGGATTAATAGTTCATGCAGGTTCCATCCTACGTGTTCAGAATACGCAAGAATATCTATTGAAAAATTTGGAACTTTTAAAGGACTTAGTATGGCCTTTTCAAGATTTCTGAAATGTCAGCCGTTTTATAAAATAAATTATGGTAGAAATTTTTAATCTTATCTTAGTTCAGCCAATTGCCAGTATTTTAGTACTTATTTATAAGTTGCTTTCTTTCTTTAATATTCCTTACCCCTTGGGGTTTTCAATAATTGTTCTCACGATTTTTATTAGACTTATTCTCTACCCCCTTACCCATTCTCAGCTTAAGGCGAGTAAGAAAATGCAGGAGCTTGCACCACATTTGTCACGGCTAAAAGACAAACACAAAAAAGATGCCAAGACACTTCAACAGGAAACAATGAAATTGTATAAAGAGTTTGGAGTAAATCCGGCTGCGGGGTGTCTGCCGGTTATCGTTCAAATACCTGTAATTTGGGGATTATATTCTGTTTTAGATCGCCTTGTTAAATTGGGAGGAGAGAATGCAGTCCCCAGCATAAATAAAATTGTTTACAACAATGACCTCTTTAGGCTTACTGGCTCTTGGAGCACAGAGTTTTTTGGAATCCCGCTTGGACAAAACCCGTCAGCACTTTTGAAAGCTATGCCGCTTATTCTTTTGGTGCCAGTGTTAACGGCGGTATTTCAATTTATTCAAACTAAAATGATGACTCCTCCCAAAACGGACATCAAGCCTTTAGAAAAAGAAAAAAAGAAAGATGATTTTGCATCGGCATTTCAATCTCAGTCTTTATATATATTCCCTCTTATGATTGGGTTTTTTTCTTACAGTTTTCCCATAGGTCTTTCCTTGTATTGGAATACATTTTCGGTTTTTGGTATCATACAGCAATATCAAATTTCGGGATGGGGAGGGCTTTCTGATTTATGGAAAAGAAAGAAAAAACAATAAAAAAAACTATAGAAGAGATTTTTAAACTACTTCAAATTGAAGGAGATATTTCTTTAGAAGTTTTAGATGAGACGATTAATATTATCCTAACAACAGATGAAAGCGGAATTGTAATTGGAAGACACGGAGACATGCTCGAGTCTCTTCAAACTATTCTTGCCCTTTGTATATCAAAAAAACTTAACAAATTTTACAGAGTTTCTCTTGAGGTTGGAGATTACAAGAAAAACCGAGAAGAGTGGCTTAAGAATATGCTTCTGGACGCAAAGGACAGAGCACTTAGAGAAGGGAAAGACGTAACAATCCCATCTCTTAAGGCTTGGGAAAGACGGATCATTCACATATCTCTAAAGGATGATAAAGATGTTGTCTCCGAATCAGTTGGGGAAGGCAAGGACAGGGTTCTTGTCATTCGTCCCAAAAATTAATCCGGAAGATTTTATCTATCTTCTTCTGCTCCTTTTTTTGCCTTCTCAATTTGGTAAACATTTTTGGCCTTCCTTTTCCTATGTCTCAGGCGTAAGGGTTGATTATTTATCTCCTACAATTTATCTTACCGATATTTTAATTTTGCTACTTTTGTTTTCAGTGTTCATAAAAAGTTCTGGGATTAAAATTTTGAAGAAGATTAAAAGGTTTAGAGTTTTTTCAATACATTTAAGTTTAATAATTATTTTTTTGATAATAAACATAGTTTTTTCGCAAAACAAACCACTCTCAATTTATGGAGCCTTAAGATTCTTGGAGTTTTTGTTTCTTGGAGTTTTGACATTTTATAAAATAAAAAAAAATAACATAAGCACTTTGATTTCCATTTTTTCAATAAGCGTTATCGTAGAATCCTTGATTGGCATTTTCCAATACATAAAACAAGGTTCGATAGGAGGAATCTTATATCTTCTGGGAGAGAGAAGCTTTAATGGAGGGACACCGGGCATAGCAAACATATCAGTCGATGGAGAACTAATCTTAAGAGCTTATGGAACATTTTCTCACCCAAATGTTCTTGCAGGTTTTCTTTTACTTTCTCTTACTTTTCTCCTGTTTAACTTCGGTTTTAAAAAATCCATTGGGTTAACCCCTTTGGTAGCAATTATTTTAGGATCAATTGCATTATTTTTAACCTTTTCAAGAATTCCAATAATTCTTTTTATTTTAAGTCTTTTTATATTTGTATTTTTAAAAACAAAAAAATACACAGTGAAAAAAATTATGATAAGTACGGTGATCTTAACTTCTTTAATCGTTTCGTTTCTTTTCTATGCACCATTTTATTTAAGATTTTTCCAAAGTTCTGTCCTTGAGGAATCGTTTATTCTAAGAGAAAAACTCATTCTAGAAAACATAAGACCGATCTGGGAAAATTTAATTTTTGGAACAGGCTTATATAATTATTTTTTAGCCAATACCATACTAAAAGATGTTTTTGTTCTTCAGCCCGTTCACAATATTTTTCTTCTCGTTTTAATTCAAACAGGCCTTATTGGTTTACTTTATTTTTTGTGGTTTTTATATAAGACGTATTTGAAAGTTCTTGAAAAGAAGAAACTCTTCTTAAAGCTTTTATTTTTCTATATTATAGTAATTGGACTGTTCGATCATTATTTCTTGACTCTTCAGCAGGGACAGCTTATGTTTTCCTTTTGGCTGGGATATTTTTGGAGCAGAGATGACTAAATCAATAAATGTTTTTACAGATGGTGGCTCAAGAGGTAACCCCGGACCTTCGGCTATCGGAGTTTACATAGAGGATAATAACGGAAAAGAAATTGCGGGATTTGGTAAAAGAACAGGAATTGCAACCAATAATACAGCCGAATACAAGGCAGTTGTCGAAGCCTTATCATGGATTGGCTTACACAAGAAAGCACTTTCTGAAGTTGAGACAATAAATTTTTTTCTTGACTCCAGCCTCGTTTGTTCTCAGATAAATGGGCTCTTTAAGATTAAGAACGCCAATTTAAGAAATTATCTTTATAAGATAAGAGAGCTTGAAAACAATATAAATTACAAAATTTATTACAGGTATATTCCAAGAGAAAAAAATAAAAGGGCTGATAGATTGGTAAACCACGCGCTGGACAGTAAGTTGCAATTGCCATAAAATAGTTTTGATGAGACGACCTGCCCTTATTCCTTCCGAGGAGAAAAATAACCCCATTCTTATCGTAGACAAATTTGGAGTCCTAGGTGAACTTATTGCTCAAGAGCTTTCAAAAGAACTTCTTGTAATTCTTGTATCAGGGGAAAAACTTAAAGAGGAGCCTGAAAACATTATACATATACCATATTCAAAAAAATTCCCAGTTATTCCTGATAATACCTATTCTCACATAATTATTTTTGACGAGAAAGATATGGGCATCGAGGAGTCCTTGCCTATCTTTATAAAAAAAGGAAGCAAAGATCAATCAATACTTGTTTATTCTTCCTCTCTATCGAATAGGTCCCAGAAACTTGCTTCTAAAATTATTGATTCATATAAAAATGCCAAAGCCATAATTTATGGTGATATTTTCGGGGAAGAGAAAGCCTTGGTCTTTGATAATTCATTAAATTTAATTTTTAGGCAAGTAATAAAGAATAATAAGATAAGAATACCTGGGGATGGCCTTACAAATGTTTACCCGATCTTACTTAAGGATACCGTAAGCGGTATTTTAAAAGCAATTTTTGGGGAAAGTAAATCAAAAATATTTTTTCTTTTTCCAAAACATCCTCTTTCTTTAATTACCCTTTCCCACATTTTGCAAAAAAAAGATCCTACCATAACAATTGATTTTGTCAAAGAAAAAGAAGAGGAAGAAAAAACCATATCTATCGAAGGAGAATATTTGGTTTTGGAAGGTTATAAACCTGAAGGCAAAATTAAAGAAACCGATTTTAAAGATTGGAAGACAGAAATAGATGCGCCTAAACGAAAGGAGAAAGGTGAAGAAAAAATTGATTTAAAAAGATTTCTTTATCCCATACTTCTTTTTATTTTTATTTTGATTTTACCCGCTCTTTTCACTTTTGGCTTCATGATGCTTTCAGTTTTTAATGGAGGATTGGTAAAAAAAAGCATCGAGTCCGGAAATATTTCTCAGACAGCTTCCTCCCTAAAAAGTATAAACTATCTTCTTGAGATTTCACTCTACAGCGGAAAAATTCTAAAAGAGGAGGTAGGTTTTTTTGGTTTGGGCAAGAGTATAGAAAATCTAAATTACAAAATTGAATCGTACAAAAAGCTTTCTTACGCAGGGTATGATATGGCAAACTCCTTACTTGAGGCAGAAAAGATTTTTAAAGGCACTTCAGAAGACCCTCAAAAAGATTTGCTCTATTTCTCATCATCATTCAAAAATTCATTAAATTTAATTGAAGAGGTAAGGATAAGCAGCGATGAGGACAGGGATCTTTATGGAAAAATAAGAAGTTACGATCGGATTATCAACATGTTAGGTGGACTTCATGATTCTTTTTTTTCACTTGTAAATCCTAAGGAAAAGAAAACCTATTTAGTTTTGTTTCAAAATAACATGGAGTTAAGGCCCGGGGGAGGATTTATCGGCTCGTATGGAATCTTATCCTTAGACAAAGGAAAAATTTCAGATTTTTCGATTCACGATGTCTATGATGCCGACGGGCAGCTTAAGGGACACATAGAGCCTCCCTATCCTGTCAGAAGATATCTTCCCTCGGCACATCTTTATCTTCGGGACAGCAATTTCGATGTAGATTTTACAAAATCTGCATCTTCTGCAGCCTTTTTGCTTTACGAAGAGGTAGGACAGAAGGTAGATGGAGTAATTGGGGTTGATGTTTTTTTTGTAAAAGAATTGGTCGGTTCACTCGGCCAGGTTTATGTACCTGAATACAGGGAAAGGGTTGATAAAAATAATTTCTATCAAATTACGCAGTCTCACTCAGAGAAGAATTTCTTTCCATCATCGACACAAAAAAAAGATTTTTTAAATGCCCTTTTTTCCGCTCTTAAGCTTAATTTAACTCAGAGGAAGAACCTTCCTTATTTTGAAATTTTAAAGGCAGGAATTATCTCAATTTCCGAAAAACATATTTTATTTGCCTTTTCTGATAAAAATCTTCAAAGTACTTTTGTCGCAAAGAACTGGTCGGGGAGTCTTTTAGATTTTCGAAAAGATATAGAAGTTGAAGATTTCCTCGGAATAAATGAGGCAAATTTTGGAGTCAACAAGGCAAATTTTTTCGTTGGAAGAAGTCTAAAATATCAGGTTCTAATAAAAGACGACGGTTCGATAATTTCCTCAGCAAACCTAAATCTTATAAACAATTCTACTGACTGGCCGGGTGGGGATTATAAAACCTATATAAGACTCATAGCTCCTTTGGGATCTACTTTAATTTCAATATCGATTGACGGAGTCGAACGAAAGATCAGAAGTGCGGTAACAGACCCTTTAATATATGAAAAAAAAGGATTTAAACCGCCTGAGGAGCTTGAAGTTGAAAACTACAATCAGGACGGTAAAACTATCTTTGGTTTCCTAACTATTGTGCCAACCGGTAAGTCAAAAAGTATTATATTTAACTATGCTCTTGCGCAAAAAGTACCCGTTAAAAATCCATCCTCTTCCTATTCTCTTAAATTATTTAAACAACCGGGAACAGAGAATTATCCGTTCGATTTTGTCCTCTCATTCCCACAATTTCTTACAGTTTCATCAAAAGATATTAAACTAAACAATAGCGGGAAAGTAGTTCTCTCAAAAATCTTCTCAACTGACGAGACTATAAATTTTGATCTATCAAGACTGTAATAACTTTATAGTTTCAAAAATTTTCGAGAATCTAAGCTCACTTATGATAGAATAGGGTTTATTAAAAAATCAATGGATAAAGTTTATAACCATAAAAGCACAGAGGATAAAATTTATAAGATGTGGGAAGACAGAGGCTATTTTGCACCCAAGATTGACCCTTCGACCCTTCGGCCTCGCTCAGGGCGGGCAAGCTCAGGGCAAGTAAAGAGACAGGCTTTTTCAATAATACTCCCTCCGCCTAATGCCAATGCGCCTCTTCATTTTGGTCATGCGATGTATGTTGTTGAGGATATATTAGTAAGGTTTCACCGCATGAAAGGCAACCCAACATTATGGCTTCCCGGAGCAGATCATGCGGGATTTGAAACTCAATTTGTTTTTGAGAAAAAACTTCAGAAAGAGGGTAAATCGCGCACGGATTTTGATAGGGAGACTCTTTATAAAATGATTTGGGATTTTGTTGATAAAAACAGAGGGGGGATGGAGGCGCAACTTAGAAAACTTGGCTTTTCTCTGGATTGGTCAAGGATTAAGTTTACGTTGGATCCTGATATTGTCGCTATCGTCTATAAAACTTTTAAAAGAATGTACGATGGCGGACTTATCTATAGAGGAGAAAGACTTGTCAATTACTGCACATATTGCGGAACATCATTTTCGGATCTTGAGGTTAATCACAGGCAGCAAAAAGACCCCCTCTACTACATAAAGTACGGACCGCTTGTTATTGCAACGGTCAGGCCTGAAACCAAGTTCGGAGATACGGCAGTTGCTGTGAATCCGAAGGATAAGAGATATCAAAAATACATCGGAAAGACTATCGAATTTGATACCCTTCTTGGGAAAAGGAAATTAAAAGTTATAGCGGATGACGTTATAGATATGAATTTTGGAACAGGAGCCGCAAAAGTAACTCCTGCTCATGATGAGAAGGATTTTGAAATGGGAAAAAGACACGATCTTGCGATTTTAAAGGTTATTGATTTTGATGGAAGATTGACTGAAGTTGCCGGAAAATATAAGGGTTTAAAAGTGAGGCAGGCAAGGAAGGTTGTGGCAGAAGATATGGAAAAAAAGGGTTTAATTGAAAAAGTTGATGAGAACTATATCCACTCAATTGAGACCTGCTATAAATGCGGAACAACAATTGAACCAATGCTTATGCCCCAGTGGTTTGTAAAAATGGAGCCTTTGGCAAAGCCGGCAATCGAGGCAGTTAAAAAAAACCTGCCTG
>CAYPAU010000004.1:0-21382 GCA_964408825.1 uncultured Gammaproteobacteria bacterium | reverse complement strand
AAAAGATTTGAGAAGATTTATTTCCAGTTTTTGGAGAATATAAGGGAATGGAATATCTCAAGACAAATTGTTTGGGGAATAAGAATCCCGGCATGGCAGTGCGCACAATGTGCGAAAATGGAAAATGGATCCGTTCGACAAGCTCAGGACAAGAAATGGAAAATGCTCGCCACGCGAAGCTTGGGCGAAGCGGGGGAAAATGGAAATAGGGGCTGGATTGTAACAGAGGGAGAGAGACCGGAGGAATGTCCGGTTTGCGGATCAAAAAAGCTAGAACAGGATCCGGACACATTTGATACTTGGTTTTCTTCATCACAGTGGCCGTTTGCAACGTTGAAAACTACGAAACCTGGGGATTTTGAATATTTCTATCCGACAACTGTTATGGAGACAGGTTACGACATTTTAAGATGGTGGGTTGCAAGAATGATAATGGTGGGATTTTACGCAACCGGTAAAATTCCTTTTGAGAATGTCGTTCTTCACGGACTTGTTAAAGATCCTTTGGGAAAGAAGATGAGCAAAAGCAAAGGAAATATCGTAGATCCTTTGGAGCTTGTTGAGGAGTACGGGGCAGACGCGGTAAGATTTGCCCTTGTATTCGGAACTGCCTTTGGCAATGATCAAGTTCTATCGTATTCCAAGCTTGAAGCTGCACGAAAGTTTACGAATAAGATTTGGAATATTGGGAGATTCATTGATATGAATCTAGGTCAAAAGTCAAAAATCAAAACTCAAAAGTCAATTGAAGAATTAAAAAATTTTGCAAAAAATAAAACTGATAAAGAATGGGTTAGAAAAACAGAGAAGCTAGTTGAGGAGGTTACCGAAGATATTGAAAAATATAATTTTAATTTTGCAGCGGAAAAGCTTTACGAATTTATCTGGCACCAGTTTGCCGATATTTATATTGAGGATGTCAAAAAGCGATTAGATAAAAATTCATACTTAATACTTAATACTTTATACTTAATTCTTTTAAAGCTTCTTCATCCCATTGTGCCTTTTGTTACGGAAGAAATCTATCAAAAGTTTAATCCGCCCGAAGGCGGAGGAGAGTCTATAATGGTTTCCTCTTGGCCCCATGAATAAAGAAAAAAAGAAAAATTATTTCCCGAACAATCTCCGATTTATTACCGAAAACAGAGTTACGCTTCTTTTGATTGGCTTTGTTTCATTTCTTGTTTTTCTTGGAATTGTTGCAATCTCGATAGATCTTTACAGAAACTACAAAATAGGGATAGTTTATTCCTCGGAAAGAGCAAAAATTCAAAAAGAAATTAAGTTTTGGGATTCAGTCACTCAAAAGTACCCAAACTACAGAGATGCTTATTTTAAACTTGCGATCTTAAATTATCAGCTTAAGAATTTTGGTAAGTCCAGGGAGTACCTAGAAAAGGTATTGAGAATAGATCCGAATTTTAGACAGGCAAGAGAACTTGAGACGAGGCTTAATGAAAATTAGGTCTTAAAAGACATGTCTCTTCTCATCCTTACAAAATCTCTTCGTGCTCTTATAATATCCACTTGACTCCCGAGTTCATAAATACTAACTGCAAAAGCTCTATCTTCATCAAACTGTTTATTGATTCTCCTGAGATCATCGGCGATAGTCCTCGGAGATCTTCTCATATACTCGCCAACTTTTTCCTCTGATAATCCTGCTTCAAGGAGAAGGTATGCCGCAACCCGTTTTACAGGGGCCAACTTTCCTCTATGGTCTTCTCTTAAGTCCCATCTGTCTATCCTAAAACGCGTATTTATTGCCTCAAATACCTGGCTAACAATAATTTTTTCCGCAGAAAGTGGACCTCTCTCTATCGACATAAAAGGTTTATGATCTATGAACTTGGAGTTTCTTTATCTTGCGAAGATTCCTCTTTTTTTTCTTCTTCGGGAGCCTTTTCTTCCCCTTCGACTTTTCCTTCGGCTTCTTCTGCAGCACCCTCTGCCGGTACTTCGCCTGCCTCGGCCTGAGCCTCTGCCTTTGCTTCCTCTTTGGCGGCGGCCTCCTGAGCTGCCAGTTCTTCTGCCTCTTTTGAGACAAGTTCGCCAATCTTAACTATTACCTGATTAGGATCGGAAAGAAGGGTTACGCCTTCTGAAACTTTTAGATTCCCGACTGTTATTTGGTCATCAATATTTGCAAGATTTTCTACATCTACTTCGATCTTTTCGGGAAGTTCGGCAGGCAGGGCTTCAACTTCAATCTCGTTTAATATTTGCATGAGAAGTCCTATTTTATCTGTTACTGCCTTAGGTTCACCTGTAATTTCGATTGGTACCATTGTTTTTACTTTTTCTTTAAGATTCACCTTATAAAAATCTGCATGAAGAGGGTTTCCAAGATAATCAGCCTGAACATTATGAATAAGAATAGGGATTATTTGACTATCAACTTGAAGATCTACAAGTCCAGTTTCTCCCGCCTCTTTAAATACTTTTTCAAAATCCTTTACCGGAACTTGCACTGAAGAAGACTTAAAGTCCTTACCGTAAATATTTGCAGGAAGGATACCTTCGCGCCGAAGGTTCTTAACTTTTTTTCCTAAAACTTTTCTTTTCTCAACGACTAACTTTTCCCGTTTCATAGATTCGACAAGCTCACTATGATCCTGAGTTCACCGAATGGATCATTAAGGCTATATTGTATACTACAAAAGCATTTACCGCAAGATGTTATAATAGAGGAAAATTATGAGGGTTTTGGGGATTGATCCGGGGATCGCAAGAACAGGCTGGGGAACTATAAAAAATGAAAATGGAAAATTAAAAGTTGAAAATTATGGTTGTATTGAAACAAATGCTAAAAATGAACCTCAAGAAAGACTTCTTAAGATTTACGACGGCGTTATCGAATTAATAAATAGATTTCATCCGGATGAAATTGCAGTTGAGGAGCTTTTTTTTAACACAAATGCCAAAACAGCTTTTATAGTTGGACAAGCAAGAGGAGTTATTCTTTTGGCCTCTGCAAAGAAAAATCTTCCAGTCGGAATTTATACCCCTCTTCAGGTTAAGGTTGCGGTAACAGGTTATGGGAGAGCTGAAAAAGCACAAATGGGGAAAATGGTTAAGACAATTTTGAGTTTAAAATCAATTCCAAAGCCAGATGATACTGCAGATGCTTTGGCTGTAGGACTTACGCATCTTTTCTCAAACAAAAGAATTATATGATAGGTTTTTTAAAAGGAAAAGTGAAATATTTTGACAATGCGTCAATTGTGATTGATACGCAAGGTGTGGGTTATAAGGTAACTGTACCGTCTGAAGTTTTGGGGAAAGCAAAAATTAATCAAGAAATTGAAGTTTACACTTACACTTATGTTCGGGAAGATGCACTTGAGCTCTTCGGATTTTCAGATCCTCTGGATTTAAAATTATTTGAACAAATAATAGGAGTTTCAGGGATAGGTCCTCGGATTGCGATAAATATTTTCTCTTTTGGAAACAGAGATTCTATAGTTTCGGCAGTCGCCAAAGCAGACGTGTCTTTCTTCACAGCAATTCCGCGTCTTGGAACAAAGAATGCACAAAAACTAATAATTGAGCTTAAAAGCAAAGTAGGAAGTCTTGAGGAACTTGATTTAACAGGAGAGGCAGATGGGGAGGTAAAAGAAGTTTTATCGGTTCTTAAGAGTTTTGGTTTTTCGATCTCTGAGGCAAAGGAAGCTCTTAAAAATATTGATAAAACCGTAGAAACAGTCGAGGAAAAGATAAGACTCGCCTTGAAATATTTGGGAAAATGAAAGAAAAGGAAAGAATAGTTAAAATGGTTAAAATAGTTAAATAGCTATGCAACAATCAACTGTTCAGCTATTTGAATTTTATGGTAAAAGATCAACAGAGAAAAATTGAAGAAACTGAACCCGAGGAAGAAGTTTTATTCACCTCGCTTCGGGTTTCCGACTGGATTGGTTTTCTTGGGCAAAAACAGGTTAAGGAGTCCTTGCATATTGCAATCAACGCCGCAAAAAAAAGAAAAGAGGCAATTGAGCACATACTTCTTTATGGACCTCCGGGACTTGGGAAAACAACGCTTTCCCATCTTGTCGCAAAACAAATGGGCGCAAATATTAGAGTAACCTCAGGTCCTGCCATTGAGAGAGCCGGAGATCTCGCCTCAATTCTCACCAATCTTGAAAAAGGAGACATCTTATTTATAGACGAGATTCATAGGCTTAATAAAGTGGTTGAGGAGACTCTTTATCCTGCAATGGAAGACTATGCACTTGATATAATTTTGGGGAAAGGTCCTTCTGCCCGGACTTTAAGACTTGAGCTTCCGCAGTTTACGATAATTGGTGCGACAACCAGAATCGGTCTTATGTCTGCTCCTCTTCGGGACAGATTTGGCGTTGTCCATCGTTTAAGCTTCTATGATCCAAAGGATTTGGAAAAGATTATTGAGAATGCAGCAAAAAAATTAAAAGTTTCAATTGATAAGGAGAGCATCAGACAAATTGCCAAAAGGGCAAGAGGAACACCGCGTATAAGCTTGAAATTACTAAAGCGGGCAAGAGATTTTGCGCAAGTTAGAGGTGAGGGAAAAATTACAAAAGAATTGGTTAATGAAGCACTTGTGATGCTTGAAGTTGACAGTATGGGGCTTGATAGTAGTGATCGAAGATTCTTAAAGGCAATAATTGACAAGCACGCAGGAGGACCGGTAGGTCTTGAAACAATCGGATCAACAATCTCAGAGGACATAGGTACAATCGAGGAAGTAATCGAACCATATCTTCTTCAAATCGGATTCTTAAAAAGAACTCCAAGGGGAAGAGCCGCAACCCCTGCCGCCTATGAACACCTGGGGAAAACCCCACCGAAATCCTCCCCCCAACAAAAGTTGATATAATTTAATTATGGCATTACCTTTTTCTCCATCAATAACTAAAAATGGTTTTGTATTTACATCAGGACAAGTCTACTTAACTAAAGAAGGGAAACTTCTTGAAGGAACAATCGAAGAACAGACTCACCAAGTTATGGAAAATCTTAAAAAAGTATTAGAAAGGGAAGGAGTGTCTTTTAAGAATGTAGTAAAAACTACGATATATATAACTGACATGTCTTTGTATTCTAAAATGAACGAAGTTTATGGGAGTTACTTTTCAGATCCCTATCCTGCAAGAGAAACAGTTTGTGTAAAAGAACTTCCTCTGGGAGCAAGACTTGAAATAAGTATGATCGCGGCAAAATCTTAAATCTCTTCTGATATAATTGCCGTATGAAAGATTTGCAGAAAAGAGCAAAGGAAATAATTTCTAAAATTCTCTATATCAATATTGCAACCTCTGACAAAAATGGTGATCCATGGAACTCTCCGGTTTATTCCGCATTTGATGAAAATTACAATTTCTACTGGATTTCCTGGACAGAAAATCAACATTCAAAAAATATCAAGGAGAACAATAAGGCTTTTATTACGATTTATGACAGCAGAGTTTCGGAAGGAAAAGGAGAAGGCATTTACATTCTGGCAAAAGCACAGGAGATAAATGATAAAAAAGAAATTGAACATGCATTAAAATATCTTGATGGAAGAGTTGGTGTGGTAGGCCGTCATTCATTCGCGCGTTTAAGTGGATCAATGCCAAGACGTGTCTATAAAGCAGTACCGAAGAAAGTTTGGATGAATATTGATGGGAGTATCGATGGGGAATACGTTGATAAAAGAGCTGAGATAAAATTAAAGTAATAAAATAAATATCTTGATATAATTGCCCGTCTACTGTGGAGTCTGGGGAGGAGCGATGAAAATATCGTGAACTTCTATTAAAACTCTATCTCTCATTTCAGCATCTGGGTGAAATTCTTCAGGTTCAACCTTAGATCCTTCAAAAAAACTTCCAGCTTTACCTTCAGCCCCATCATCTTACCAGCCTTTCCTTCCCCTTCTTAATCTTAACGTAACTTGTCCGACTTCAGGAGATACTCTAAAAACTTCCATAGAGCCTCTTCTACCTTTTTTCTTAACAGTAACAAGTGCAGACTCGCTACCTCCTAACAGCACCATCTGTCCATGTGCGCATTCTGCAGCGCGATTGAACAATTCATTAGCGGCCGTTTGTTCTGCGGAATTTAAAACTGGAATTGATCGTGGTTGACCTTCGGCTCCTGCCATGCGGTGATTATAAATCCGATTTTTCTGTTTGTCAAACCCTTCTGATATAATCGGTTCATGGCTACGATTGATGATTTTCAGAAACTTGATATAAGGGTTGGGAAAATAATTGAGGTTGAAGATTATCCGGAGGCTCGAAAATCTTCTTATAAAATGAAGATTGATTTTGGTCCTGAGATTGGAGTCAAACAATCAATTGGTCAGTTCACGCATTATACAAAAGACGATCTAAAGGGAAGGCTTGTTGCAGGAGTTGTAAATCTTCCGCCTTTTCAAATGGGACCGGCAGTCTCAGAAGCCTTAACGCTTGGCTTTCCAGATGAAGAAGGCAGAGCAATTCTAGTAGTCCCGGAAAAGGACGTTCCTCTTGGCGGAAAATTATTCTAAACCTCTGCTATAATTTTTATATGGGTGATTTTTCTGATCTTGAAAGGAGACTCGTACAAATTGAGGAAAGAAACAGAAGGGTTGAGAAGGATAAAAAGTGGGAGACAAGTTTTGTAAGAAGATTACTTTTGATAATTTTTACTTATCTTTCAATAGGTATTTATCTTCAGGCTATAAATGTTTCAAATCCCTGGCTTTCGGCAATTGTTCCTGCTCTTGCCTTCTGGTTCTCAACCCTAACCTTACCCTTTTTTCGAAAAATTTGGGAGAAATATAGAAAATAAATCTTCTGCTATAATTGCCCCCATGAGAAGTAGAATGAATTTTAAAACAAAATATCAAAGAATTGCAGGAGTACTGGGAGAGGGAATTAAGACAGGAGCAATTCCAGATGGCACAATTATTTTGGGTAAGGATGTCGAAGAAATCTTTGGAGTTAAAGGAGAAACCATAACTAACGCCCTTAGAATTTTAAAATCGGAAGGATTAGTAGAACTTAGGAAGGTTGAGGGAGCAGAGGGCAATAGAGGCAGAAGACACGTTGTTAAATCGCCTGAGAACCTTCATGGCGGTTCTCCAGAGAGAAGATAACAATAAGACATCAAATCTGTTATAATAAGAATAAGATTAATTCGAAGACTTAATTTAAAAAAGCCTCTTTTTTACTTTTTCTCTATCCATTAATCTTTTGTTCGAAACCTTATATGCCAAGAATAGGAAACTTTCTCTCATACGCAGATACTCCCTGCGCACGCTGCAACAGCAAAAGAAAAGAAACCGGAAAATGGACAGAAAAGATCAAAACCGAAAACGGCACGACTATCATAGAGCACGCACAGATAATTTGTACCAATAGGAAGTGTCAGTCCGAGTTTGAAATTTTACTTAACGCCGAGATAAAGAAAAGAGAAGACCTAAGAATGATAAGAATAGAAAACTTTGAAAAACGAAAAGCCGCAAGAACCGCAAGAAAACCTCTGCTATAACTTTCCCGATTTGATATTTTTCCCCCACCGTCTTATAATTCTCAATCATGGTAAGATCGGCAGAGATATATACAGGTTTTAGTCAAAGCCCAAAACCATACATCTTGGGCTCAGAAGCTCATCAGGTAGCCCCTATAGGACTTATAGATGTATCAAGAATTTCTCAGTCGGTAAATTCAACCCTTATGGCCGCAATTAAAATTCTTGAGAATGGTACTTTTCCTGGTTTAACATCCATGGATAGAAGATTTTTCTTTATCCATTATGTTTTAGAAAATGAGGAAGAGGCAGGGATTTCTTATAGTGACCTAAACGTGCCAAGACAAACAAGAGTTGAGGCAGTTGGGACTGTAGTAAACGGTTTATACCCAAGATACGAAAGATTTAAAGGATTAGTTTCGTTATCGGCGAGAGTTCAAGAAAGAATTAGACGTTGGCCGAAGGTCTCAGAATTTGATTACTGGGTTTATCAGATGTGGCTTGAATTTCCCGATCCCCCCAAATGCTTGGCTGATAAAATTCCTTTGGAATTTGGTCTTGACAGACTACCTCACCCTGAAAGAGTTCAAAAAATTTGGTTAGCCGCCAAAAAATTAAGAAACTATGGAGAAATTAGGGAGGGGTTTAAGAAAAGACGTGAGAGCTTACGAAGAGAAACCATCACAGCACTTATAAAAGCAAATGGGCATATTCCAGAAGAAACACTCATGGAGAGATTTGGGGTGTCCAGAGCTACAATAGCATCAGACAGGAGAGCTCTGATAGAAAAACAGAAAGTGCCAAGGAGAAGAAGATTTTTGAATCCAAAAGAGAAACAAAAGCTTGTTAGAAAAATTCATTCAGTAATCAAAGCTTGTGAAGCTGAGGGAAGAAGTTATACCAGAGGAGAGATTGGCCCAGCGGAAATTGCCAGAGCCCTTGATATACCAAGGCAGGCTTTAACAACTTTTATGAGTCATAATCGAGATTTATTAAATTTACCCGCAAGAGAAAATATCACCGAGGGAAGACGTGCAGTTAGAAGAGTCTATAAAAGGAGAGTTCAAGAACTTTTGGCAGAATACGGGAATATTTCGGTACAAGGCCTTTATGACTTATTAACTCAAGTCGATCCGAGAATTCCATATTCACAGACAACAATTCGGAAATTTAAAGATGAAATACTGAGGGAACAGCGAAAGAAACTTTGATATTCCCCGATTTGATATTTTCTGGTTTGGAGATTATAATTCCCATCTATGCCAGAACAAGGTCCTGAAAGGGAGAAGTTTCTAGCAGGATATGAGTTGTTCCTAAGAAAATACCTTGATGCAGGTAATATGGGTAGGTTGTCTGATTGGATAGGAAATCCTCAGACTCAGACAACCTTAGCAAAATTTCCAGAAAGGGAAGTGAGAATATTGGATCTTGGCGCAGGAAGACTTGCTCTTGCTGCCAATGAACTTGCTCAGAGATACCCAAGACTCAGAGTTTATGCAGCGGATTTAGTAGTAGATCCAAAACTGATTTCAAATAGAGCCGACGTTACTCAATCCGATGGATCTCACTTGCCCTTCTCCGATAATGTATTTGATTTTGCTTATTCATACCAACTTATGAGTCATATTAGTGATTCTAAGAAACACATGGATATTTTAAGAGAGTTGGTTCGAGTATTAAAACCTGGTGCTACAGCGCTTCTTGATGACACCCTTCCTGTAGAAAGTTTAAAAAGATATATTAGTTATCCCGAGGCCTTTTTTGTGAATAGAAATGGAAACATTAATGAACCAGGGACTGTTGTATTTGGTGGGCCATCAATTACGACCATGATATTTAAACCTGAAATAGATTACGGCTTGTTTGGTGTGAGAGAAAAAATAATAGGCCACATGTAATTTATAATTTTCAAAGTTTGTTTTGAATAATTTTTATGACAAACGATCAGACGTTAAAACCCGAGGTGGAAAATTTTTTGGAAAAAGGGAGAAAAAGTAATAACAATCTGAAGGATTAAAATTATCAAAACACCAAATATCAAAAGTGGGTTAAATTTAAAAATAGATTTTCCACGAACAACAAACGCAATTCCCATATGCGAGAAGATAAGTGTATTAAAAACTGCGGTTCTTGCAAACTCCTCTGATTTATCCAAAGAAAGAAGAGAAACAAAAATAAAAAGCAAAAATAATGAAAGAGAAATCCCTGCAATACCTATAAATAAACTCCTTTTTTTACTAAGAACAGGGGCGTTGGGATCACGAGGCCTGTCTTTTATTAGATCTGGATCTTTATTATCTGAAGCCAAAGCTAAAGCAGGAAGTCCGTCTGTTACCAAATTTATCCACAAGATCTGAGTAGGCAGAAGCGGACTTGGAAGACCTAAGACAGTTGCAAAAATAATAAGAGATAGCTCCGAAAGATTTCCCGAAAGAAGATAAGTTATAGCTTTTAAGATATTGCGATAAATAATCCTTCCTTCCTCAACAGCGTTTACCAAAGTTGCAAAATTATCATCGGTAAGAATTATATCTGATGCCTCCTTTGCAACATCTGTTCCGGTCTGTCCCATTGATATTCCTACATCAGAACGTTTAAGAGCAAGGGAATCATTTACTCCGTCTCCTGTTACTCCTACTACATACCCTTTTTGTTTAAGAATAGATACAAGTCTTAATTTATCCTCAGGTTTTGCTCTTGCAAAAACGCGGGTTTTATCAATAATCTTTGAAAGTTCCTCGTCTGTTAATTTTTCAAGTTCGTCTCCTGTTATTACATCTTCATTTTTCTCGATAAGACCGACATCTCTGGCAATTGTAAGTGCTGTTTTTTCATTATCTCCTGTTACCATTATTGTAGTTATTCCTGCTTGTCTTGCCCTTATTACAGCGTTTTTTGCCTCATCTCTAGGCGGATCATAAATTCCAACAAATCCTATAAACTCAAGATTTTTTTCCAAATGGTCGCGGTCCACCTTGCCGTCATGCTTTTCATTCTTTGATCCAAATCCTATGACTCTTAAGCCGTCCTTTGCAAAACTTTCATAAATCTTAGTCATTTTCATCCTTTCCCCTTGATTCATTCTTGAGGACTCAAGAATTGCCTCAGGAGCCCCTCTTACAAAAACATACTTTTTTCCGTCTTCTTTCCAGACCGTTGTGATGGTTTTATTTTCGGGATCAAATACAAATTCATCCTCGATAATTCCTCCGTCTTTAATTTCTTCAAGATCACCATGGCTCTTAGCCCACAAAAGAAGTGCTCCGTCAGTTCTGTCTCCAATAACGTCAAAAGATTTAATTGCCCCTTTTTCTACCAGAGACGCTGTATTTCCAAAAACACATGCACGAATAAGAGATTTAAGCATCTTCCTTTTTTTGATCCAATATTTTTTAACTCTCATCGAGTTTTCCGTAAGAGTTCCTGTTTTATCGATCAGTAAAACTTGGACTGAGCCTAGGGTTTCTATAGCTTGCATTTTTCTAACAATCGCATTCTTTTTTGCCATTCTTGATGTGCCGATGGCAAGAGCAATGGTTATAACCGTCGGAAGACTTTGAGGAATTGCGGCAACGCTTACGCTTATTGCAAGAAGAATCAAGGGAAAGGCTTCTCTTCCTTGAGAAACTCCCATGGGGATTATTGACACTGCACCCAAAAGCGCAATAAGAGACAAGATTTTTCCTAAAGCATCTGTTCTTTGTCGAAGGGGAGTTTTGTCTGTTTCAAGAGTTGACAGGGTTTTGGCAATCTGCCCAAAACGAGTATTCATTCCCGTCCTCTCAACTAAAAGATGTCCTTTTCCTTTTACAACCAGTGTTCCTGAAAATACTTCGTAGTCCTTCTCCTTAACTACTGGGAGTGATTCGCCGGTAAGGATAGATTCATCAATCTCAAGATCTTCGTGATGGAGAATTTTCCCGTCTGCAGGCACTCGGTCTCCTTCAAGTAAAATCACAATATCTCCTGGGACCAGCTCGCTTGTTGGGATCTGTTCTTCTTTTCCGCCTCTTATTACTCGGGATAAGGGCTTAACATATCCCTTAAGTTTTTCGAGAGCTTTTTCAGCATTATACTCCTGTATAAAACCGACGACCCCGTTTAAAAAGAGAATTCCAATAATAAATAAACTGTCGATGTAGTCCCTAATAATAAATGAAAAGGCAGCTGCGGTGAATAAAATCCCGTTTAAAAGTGTAGGGAATTGGGAAACAAAAAGAGAAAGAGGAGATTCTGCCTCCACGGTTTCGATCTCGTTTTTACCATGAATTTTAAGAAGTTTTTTTGCATTAGATACGGACAGGCCTTTTTCCATAATTTAACTACCAACTGCTAACTTCTAACTACTGACAACTTCCGCCAGAGGCGGATCGGCCTTTGGCCGAAACTAATAACTGATTGTCGTTTCTTGTCTTGGACGATATTGCAAAGCTTCTGCTACGTGAACAGGTTTAATATTTTTTTCCTCTTCAAGATCTGCGATTGTCCGGGCAAGTTTTATAGTCTTGTAATAAGAGCGGGCTGAAAGATTCATTCTTACCGCTGCCAGTTTTAAAATATCTATTGATTCCGAAGATAAAGCACAAAATTGTTTAATATCCCGGGTGTTCATCTCAGAATTTGAGGTTATTTTTCCCTGTCTGCCGGCAGGCAGGTTGCCCTTAAACCTTTTTAATTGCATATCACGCGCTGCTTGAACTTTTTTGCGGATTTCTTTCGAAGTTTTGATTTTGAGGTTCCTGTCATCTTTAGTAAGCTTATCAACCTTAACCGGTTGAATTTCAAGGTGTATGTCTATTCGATCAAGAAGTGGTCCCGAAACCCGCTTTTGATATTTTATAATCTGAGAGTAACTGCACTTGCATTTATTCGACTTATCCCCAAGATATCCACATGGACACGGATTTTGTGCTGCAACGAGCATGAATTTTGCTGGGAATTTAATTCTGCCTGAAGATCTTGAAATTGTTATGATTCCATCTTCCATAGGCTGTCTTAAGGCTTCAAGAACATAGCGGGGAAATTCGGGAAATTCGTCCAGAAACAAAACTCCCCGATGGGAAAGTGAGATTTCCCCAGGTTTTGGATATGTTCCTCCCCCGATGAGTCCTACATGGGAGGTGGTATGGTGAGGGGAACGGAAAGGACGTTTAAAAAGGATCGACTCTCCATCTAAAAGTCCTGAGATGCTATAAATTCTTGTTACTTCAAGTGCCTCGTCAAAAGTAAGACGTGGAAGAATGGAGGGCAAGGTTCTTGCAAGCATTGTCTTTCCTGCTCCGGGCGGGCCTTTTATTAAAATATTATGCGAACCTGCTGCTCCTATCTCAAAAGCTCTTTTTGCCTGCTCCTGTCCTTTAACGTCAGCCATATCAAAATCAAAAGAAACATCTTTTGAAAGGGAATTTATACTAATATTTTTCGAAGGCATAATTTCTTCTTCTCCTGAAAGATGCTTAAGAAGAGAGATGAGAGTTTCCGAAGGATAGATCTTGATTCCTGTTAAGATTGAAGCTTCTTTTACATCCTTTTGGGGGATAAAAACTCTTTTGATTCTTCTTCCCTTTGCCATTATTACCTGGGATAAAATACCGTTGGTATGTCTGAGTCTTCCGTCTAAAGCAAGCTCCCCTATAAAAAGCGCGTCTGAAATATCAGCTTCACCTTGCCTGCCGGCAGGCAGGATCTGCCCGTTTGCAAGAAGAATTCCAATTGCAATGGGAAGATCATATGAGGGGCCTTCTTTTGGAAGGTCGGCCGGTGCAAGATTGACAGTAATTCTTTTGGCAGGAAATTCAGCGCCTGAGTTTTTTATCGCAGATCTTACTCTTTCTTTTGATTCCTCAACAGCCTTGTCCGGAAGCCCCACTATTGTAAAAGATGGAAGGCCTTGGGAGGAAATATCCACCTCAACCTCAATTGGCACCGCATCAAGTCCGACAACCGCAGAAGAATTAACTTTAGCTAACACTCTTTTATCATAGCAAATTTTAAAACTGCCGAAATCATTAAAGATTTCCCCAAAGCTTGTGCTATAATTGCCACGATTATGACAGAAGGCGTGCCAATCTCACAAGAACCTGCGGAGCTCAATCACAGATTGCTAGCCTTATACGATTTACTTCCAGATAGAGACACTCGATTTATGATGGATCCACCGACACCAATTCAAGAATCACTTGGCTTATCCGGTCTAGGAAGATTTATAAAACCAGATGCTTCTGAGATGAAAGATAAAATTATGTCAGGCGTTAGGGAACTTTTAGCTCAAGCGCATATTACACCTGCTTTTAAGGATATAGTTATGGAACTTTTTGAACAAATGTGTGATGTAGGTACATGGAAGTCTGAAAGAGATGAGGATCACGAGGAATTTATAAGGTTAATGTGGGGAGACAGAGTCGCAGAAGAATCAGAAAGAGATTTTATTTATGATTCAGTAATCCGCACATCACAAGATGGAGGAGGTATCTTTGATCCCAGCGATTCAATGAGGATTGAAAGGATCGCATACAGATTGGATTTTATAGGACAGTTGGCATCGAATGAAGCTATGGCAAGACTCTATAGAAATTTTAGGCGACAAGGAGAATATAAATTAGATCCGAGCAGTGACAGAGCAAGGAGAATCCAGAAATGGAGGCAGGAATTTATTGAACGATACCATGAAGAACCTTAGTTATCTTTAGTAGCTCTTCTGCTATAATCTCCTCATGAAAAAAGAGCAAGAAAACTTTAATGTCCCCGAAAATCCAACATATGAAAATGTTGAAAACTATACAAGAATGTTGTCCGAAAAGATTTTTCAGTCAGGTTTTGAGCCAGATTATACAATAGGCATTTCAAGAGGTGGTTGGTTTCCTGCGATGTATTTGTCTTTGAGAATGAAATGGCATCCTTTTATGGACATTGATGTTAAAAGAACAGAAGATGGAAAAGGAAGGGTAATGGGTAATAATTCTCATATAAATACGGAAGCATTAAGAGGCAAGAATGTGTTACTAGTTGAGGACATGCTTGAAACCGGAAGAAGCGCGGCAGTTGCTCAAGAATTTCTTGAAGAGCATGGAGCGACAGTGAGGCTTGCCTGTTATTTTGCGAGGGACTTTTCAGAAGTGAAACCAGACTTTGTTGTTCAAGATGGAGTAAGTCATGAAGTTTTCTTTCCTTGGGAACGATCCCGCGATTATTAAATATTTTAGACTTCTTTAAAGTGAGGCCATTGCCTCAAATTTCGGCATTGCGTTCCTACTATTGTAAAAGATGGAAGGCCTTGGGAGGAAATATCCACCTCAACCTCAATTGGCACCGCATCAAGCCCCACAACCGCACTCGAATTCACTTTCGCCAGCATACGTTTATTATAGCAAGTAATAAGAGAAATTCTTTGATCTATTGTGGAAAAATGCTTATGGTGCTTATAATTGAGGAGGCAGGATATTTTCGTGGAAAAATGGCAAAAGCCCTAAAACACAAAGGTAGAAACAAGACTCCCGTGGGGGTTTATGGAGACGGAGGAGTAATATATCTTTTTTACAAAACACCCGAGGATAAACTATTTATTGAGAAGAGTACAGACGGACATAGCTTCTCGTTATTTAAGGATGAAGTTAAAATTTTTTTAAGCGGTGTCCCTTTTCCCCTAAAGCATATAGAGCATATAAATATTTCAAGGATTTTTGATAACTACTTTCTAAGTCTTAAGTTTAAGATTAAGGGAAATGTGGGAGTTTATGCTGCAAAAGGAAAAGATTTTGACTCCTTCAGTATCGTCTCGGACATACCAGATCTTAAGGCAGAGGGGGTTCTTGTCCCCAATTACCAGCTTGATGGAAAATACATGCTTCTTTCCGGCGGGGAAGATATAGAGGCTTATTTTACGAAAGATCTAATTGAATGGGAAAAGGAAAAAACCCCAATTATTAAATCCCATAAAGATTTTTTTGGAGACAATCCTTTAAGTGTGGGAAATGCATTCTTAACCGATGAGGGTATTTTATTTCTCTATATTGTAGACAAAAAGAAAAAAAATTTTAGCCATTTTGAACTGAGATCCGTCGTTTTATCAAAAAAAACCCCAAATAAGATTCTAAGGGAGATAGAACACATAATATGGGAATCTCCCGATGAGTGGATAAGGTCTGACTTAAAACCCCTTGGAATAATTAAAATCGGTGAAAACTTTATGTCGTTCTACCTCAAAGACAAGAATGTCTACTGGGTTTCTCATCCCGGTTTTCTTTTCCGAAAAGATAGTCAATATCCTCAGGTAATTCTTAAAAAATTAAGAGAGAACCCAATTATAAGACCAATTATTGAGAACATCTGGGAATCAAAGGCTACATTTAACCCGGCCGCAGTTGTTGAGAAAGATAAGGTGCATATTATCTATAGAGCCGTAGGGGAAGATGATGTTTCGGTCCTAGGATATGCAGGAAGCTTAGACGGTTTAACCATAGACGAACGATTACCAGAACCCGTATATGTACCCAGAGAACCTTTCGAATCAAGCGGACCTTATAGGGGGACAAGACCTCCGGGAGGGTTTGCTTCAGGAGGGGGATGCTTCGGAGGATGCGAGGACCCAAGAATTACAAAAATTGATGAGAAAATATACATGACCTATGTTGCCTATGACGGGTGGAACCCGCCCAGAGTTGCCATTACATCGATTGAGATTAACGATTTCAATAACCATAACTGGAACTGGGAGAAACCAGTACTTATCTCAAAGCCGGGAATTGTGGACAAAAATGCCTGTATACTTCCCGAGAAGATTAACGGAAAGTATGTAATTTTCCATCGTGTCTTCCCTGACATTTTGGTGGATTTTGTAGACAGTTTAAATTTTGACGGAAAGACATTCCTTAAGGGAGAACTTACAATAAAACCACGCGATAACTTTTGGGATTCAAGAAAAATTGGAGTCGGTCCGCCTCCCATTAAGACAGATGAGGGGTTCCTTATGATCTATCAGGCAGTTTCTGAAAAGGATTCAGGGAAGTATAAAGTTGGAGCAATGCTTCTTGATTTAAAAGATCCTACTCAAGTAATTGCAAGATCAAATGAACCTGTCCTTTCACCAGAGGAGTGGTATGAGAATGACGGACACAAGGCAGGGGTTGTATACCCTTGCGGGGCGGTTAACCTTAATGGTAATCTAATTATTTATTATGGAGGAGCGGATACGGTGGTATGTGTTGCCCAAAGCAATCTTAGCGAATTTGTTCATAATCTTAAGAGACACAATGATATAAAACTCACCCCAAATCTTGTAGAAAGAGTTAATTAGATGGTAAGAGTAAAAAGATTTATAGGAAATCCGCTAATAGGCCCAAACCCCAAGAATAGTTGGGAGGAAAAATCAGCTTTTAATCCAAGCCCGATAGAGCATGAAGGGGAAATATATTTGCTTTATAGAGCCGAATCCTCTTCCTCCTTGTCTACAATTGGAATTTGCGAAAGCCTTGATAAGATAACTTTTGGAAACAGAAGGCAGTTTATAAAGAATGAATTTGACTTTGAAAAATTCGGATGCGAGGACCCCAGAGTAACTAGAATAGAAGATAAATTTTACATTTTTTATACTGCTTTGTCCAAATATCCTCCGGATTCGGAAGCTATTAAGGTGGGACTTGCAATTTCCAAAGATCTTAAGACTATCGATGAGAAACATTTAGTTACACCCTTTAACGCAAAAGCCATGGCTCTCTTCCCGCGAAAAATAAATGATTATTACGTAGGCGTTTTAACCGCAGATACTGATATACGTCCCTCAAAAGTGGGTATTGCATATTTTCAGAATGAAAAACAGATTTGGGACGAGGATTACTGGCACAACTGGTATAGAAAGATTGATCACTATATTCTTCCTCTTCTTAGATCAACGGACGATCAGGTAGAGGTGGGCGCCGTACCAATTGAGACTGAAAAAGGTTGGCTTCTTATCTTTTCCTACATTCAAAATTACTTAAAAAGTAATAAGGTTTTCGGAGTCGAAGGAGTTCTTTTGGATCTTGAAAATCCTCTGAAGATAATAGGAAGAAGCGAGGAACCACTCATGGTTGCCGAGAAAGAGTACGAGCTTAAGGGTAATGTTCCAAACATTATCTTTCCCTCGGGTGCTCTTGTTCATAACGATGAGCTTGGAATTTTTTACGGAGCGGCCGATACATCTTCATGCCTTGCAACATTTAGACTGGACGATGTTTTCTCATCCCTTAGGGAAACGGTGGGGTATATTGAGGCAACTCCTGGCCATCATGCAGCGATTTTTAAAAGAGTAAACGAAAATCCTTTAATTTCTCCGGTTCCTGAGAGAGACTGGGAATCAAAATATACTTTTAATCCGGCGGCCGTGATGGAGGATGGCAAAATTTTTATAGTTTATCGTGCTATGGGGACTAGTAATACATCTGTCTTGGGTCTTGCGATCTCAGAGGATGCGATCACGATTAAAGAACGATTGCCGGATCCAATATATATACCAAGAGAGCCTTTTGAGGTAGGCGTTAAAAAGCGATTCTCAGGATGCGAAGATCCAAGGATAGTAAAAATTGAAGATAGATTTTTTATGACCTATACGGCATACGATGGAATAAATCCGGCAAGAGTAGCCATATCATCAATTTTGGTATCAGATTTTATAAATAGGAAATGGAATTGGGAGAAGCCAAAATTAATTTCCCCTCCTGGAAAAGATGACAAAAACGCCTGTATTGTACCCGAGAAAATAAATGGACAATATGCGATTCTTCATAGATTTACCCCCAATATTTGGCTTTCTTTTATAGATAATTTGGAAGAACTTGGAAAGAATGGAAACTTTCTTTCAGGCGAGGTTCTTATGGAGGTCAGAATCAATATGTGGGATAGCGAGAAAATTGGAATCGGTCCGCCTCCCATTAAGACAGATGAAGGATGGATTCTTATTTATCATGGGATTTCAAGGTTTGATAAAAAATATAGACTCGGTGCGTGCCTTTTGGATTTTTCAGAAGAAAAAAAAGTGCTTTCAAGACTTCCATATCCGATTCTTGAGCCAATTGCCCAGTACGAAAATGATGGCCTTCGCCCTGGAACTGTTTTTGCCTGCGGAGCGGTAGTTAAAAATAATAAAATTTATATTTATTACGGAGGAGCGGATCAAGTTGTGTGTGCTGCGACAATTTCTCTTCCAGATCTCTTAAGTGACCTTAAAAACTACATGTTCTGAGTTTATTTTTAGATTGACAAGAGGGGGAAACTTGTGTATAGTAAATTATGGAGCCTCAAAAATCTGTACGTTCGACTACGCACGATATCCATATACCACTTGGACTGACATTTGATGACGTACTCCTTTTACCCGGTTATTCAGATTTTACGCGGGAAGATATAAATTTATCTACAAAACTCTCAAGAAATATAAATCTTTCTATTCCTTTTGTTTCGGCTCCGATGGATACGGTTACAGAGGGAAAAATTGCGGAAGCTTTAGCCCGTCTTGGTGGAATTGGAATAATCCACAGGAACTTAAAAATTGAAGACCAAGTAAAAGAAGTTTCTAAAGTCAAAGCAAAAGGTTTATTAGTTGGAGCGGCAGTTGGCGCAAGTAAAAATTTTCAGAAGCGTGCGCAGTTTCTTGTTAAGGCAGGTGTGGACGTGATTGTTATTGATTCAGCTCATGGATATTCAAAAGCAGTAATAGAGGCGACTGTATATATTAAAAAAAATTTTAAAAAGACAGATGTAGTTTCAGGAAATATTTCAACAGAAGATGGGGCTAAAGCTTTGATTGCTGCAGGTGCCGATGGACTTAGAGTTGGAATGGGGCCAGGAACAATTTGTACAACAAGAATCATATCCGGTATGGGAGTTCCTCAAATAACCGCACTTATGAAGATTTCAAAAATTGCAAAAAAAGAAAAAATACCTATAATCGCAGATGGAGGAATAAAATATTCGGGCGATATGGTTAAGGCTTTGGCAACAGGGGCAAGTACAGTTATGATGGGAAGTTTTTTTGCATCAACAATTGAGTCGCCCGGAAAAGTTTATGTCTTAAAAAAGGATCAAGTGCCTCAAAGATTTTTAAGTATTTTTGATAAGGGGACTGTGAAATTTTATTTTAAAGAATATAGAGCAATGGGTTCCGAGTCAGCGATGAAAAGAGGGGTAAGAGTAAAATCCGAAGGAGAATTTCATAATAAAGACTACAAAGATAGAGTTTTAATTGCAGAGGGGGTTGAGGGGCTGGTTCCTGTAAAAGGAAAAGTTGAGGATTTAGTCTCCCAGGCAATAGGCGGAATAAAATCGGGAATGTATTATGTAGGAGCAAAGAGTATTCCCTTACTTTGGGGAAAGGGGAGATTTATTCAAATCACACAGGCATCTTTGGTTGAAAGCCATCCTCATAGCATCTTAGTTACAAACGGCGGCAGAAATTATTCATGATAGTTATAGTCGATTTTGGTTCTCAGACTGCCCACTTGATTCAAAGAAGAGTCAGAGAAATAGGCGCTAAGTCAAAGTTTGTAAACCCAGAAAATGCAATACCTGAAATAAATAAAATAGGCGCAAAGAATGTAAAGGCTATAATACTTTCTGGCGGACCTTCTTCGGTTTATTCCAAAAATTCTCCGACAATTGATCCTTCAGTCTTTTCTTACGGAATCCCAGTCTTAGGAATATGCTATGGTTTCCAGCTTATGGCAAAGCTTTTGGGCGGAAAGGTGGTCTCGGGAAAAAAAGAATACGGGCCGGCAGCCTTGCAAATGGCAAATGGCAAATGGCAAATGGCAAATGAACTTCCCAAGAAGTTTACCGTTTGGATGAGTCATGGGGATGAGATTGTAAAACTTCCTAAAGGCTTTGAAGTTTTAGGATCAACAGATCATGTGCCATTTGCAATCACTCAAAATCCTGAGAAAAAGTTTTATGGACTTCTCTTTCATCCCGAGGTTGAGCATACGGAGAACGGATTAAAAGTTTTAGAAAACTTTCTTAAGATTTGCCAAACAAGTTTTAGAAGAAACACAATAGATCCAGAAAAAATTATTAAAAGTATACGGAAAAAAGTCGGGAAATACTCGGTAATTGGGGCAGTCTCCGGAGGCGTTGACTCAACAGTTGCGTCAGTTTTGGTTGCAAAAGCTATCGGTGATAATTTTTATCCAATCTATGTAGATAATGGCTTGATGAGAGAAGGTACTGATTTACATTTATCAAAGATTTTTAAGCACATTGGCATAAAATTTAAAATAATAAAAGTTGAAAAAGAAATGCTTAAAAAACTTAAAGAAATTGAAGATCCCGAGCAAAAAAGGAAAATAATTGGAAATTTTTATATTGAAATTTTTGAGAAAGAAATGAAAAAATTACGAAAAAACCTACCTGCCGGCAGGCAGGTTAAATTTCTTATGCAAGGGACTATTTACTCGGATGTCATTGAAAGCAAAGGTACGAAACATTCCGATAAAATAAAAAGCCACCATAATGTTGGAGCACTTCCTGAAAGGATGAAATTAAAACTTCTCGAGCCAGTTAGAAATTATTACAAAGACGAAGTAAAAAACATAGGCAGACTCTTAAAACTTCCGGATGAGTTTATTAATAAGCAACCTTTTCCAGGACCTGGTTATGCGGTGAGAATAAGAGGGGAAGTCACATCTGAAAGATTGAATAATGAGAAAATTGCAGACAAAATTGTTGTTGAGGAACTTAAAAAGGCGGGAATTTATAAAAAGGTATTCTTATCATTTCCGGTTATGACCGGCGCTTTCTCAACAGCTGTTAAGGGTGATGGTCGGGTTTTTGGAGAGGTAGTTGCCTTAAGAATTGTTGAATCAAAGGATATAATGACCTCAACCTGGGCAAAAATCCCATACGAAGTAGATTGAGTGCTATAATAAAAACCTAGAGG
>CAYPAU010000003.1:45835-67225 GCA_964408825.1 uncultured Gammaproteobacteria bacterium | reverse complement strand
AGATCCTAAAAAAGGCGAGGTAATCGTTTTTAAAGCTCCGAATGATCCTGAAAAAGACTTTATAAAAAGAGTTATTGCAACACCGGGAGACAGGGTAATGGTAAAAGAAGGAAAAGTCTTTCTAAATGGAGAAGAAGTTGATGAAAGTGCATATCTTAAATCAAATGTAAAAACACAATCGGGATCTTTTCTTAAGGAAGGTGTTGAGGTTGATGTTCCTTCTGAAGACTATATTGTCATGGGCGATAATAGAAGCTACAGCTCTGATTCAAGAGAATGGGGTTTTGTTGCAAAGAAAGATATAATCGGAAAATCTTTCTTTGTGTATTGGCCGCCTAGTAGGATTGGGCTTATCAAAAATCCCTAAATTTCTTCTTTTTGCTCACCTTGAGGGATAAATTCTTCTCCGACGACTCTTTTGTAAATTTCCTTAAGCTTCGGTGTTGTTTCGTTTTCATCACCTTTTACCGCCATGACAATTCTTGCTATGCTTCTTGACTGATGGATATTTACTCGTGACAGATCCAGTTTCTGAGCCATCTCCTTGGCCATCTCATCAAGTTCTGGCACCCAAAGTCTTACTTTTCTTGTCCTTGGCTCTTTTTTCTCAACCTCTGACTTTGTCCTCCTTGCCATATCTTCAGTCTGGCGAACGGTACTATTTTCCCTGAGTATCTTTTTAAAGAGGTCGAGTATGAGCTTTTGGTCTCCTATAGACACCAAAGGTCTCACATGGCCCTCTGAAATAACACCTGCAACGAGAGCATCTTTGATAGCATCTGGCAGGCTAAGAAGTCGTATAGTGTTTGAAACAGCAGGAGCACTCTTGCCAATTCTTTTTGCAACCTCATTTGTACCAAGACCAAATTCATCAATTAGCCTTTTGTATGCTAAGGCTCTCTCTATGGGATTCAAGTCTTCTCTTTGGACATTCTCAACTATCGACATCTCAAGCATTGCTCTGGGGGTAGCATCCTTTATGATAACGGGGACTTTTAAAAGGCCTAAAATTTTAGCGGCTCTCCAGCGTCTTTCTCCTGCTATTAATTGGTAACCAGCAGGAGTTCTTGCGACCACCAAAGGCTCGAGTATTCCCTGTTCTCTTATTGACTCAACGAGCTCATTTAATGACTCTGGAGATATTGCCCCACGCGGCTGAAGAGGATTTGATTGAAGAAGTGTAATATCCAGCTCAAAAATTTTCTGTCCTTGATCATCCATAAACTAAGCAGTTTTTAAAAGCTCAACGATTTTCTTTCCCCTTGATG
Source organism: uncultured Gammaproteobacteria bacterium (assembly GCA_964408825.1). Taxonomy (GTDB): domain Bacteria; phylum Patescibacteriota; class Microgenomatia; order Levybacterales; family UBA12049; genus CAYPAU01. The sequence continues at coordinate 65,957 of CAYPAU010000003.1, read as the reverse complement.
TTTTAAAGGATACCATTCCCTGTTCTTTTGCAAAAATCGTGTAATCTTTACCCATCGAGGCTCCATTTCCTGGAAAAAATTTAGTTCCTTTTTGTCGTAAAATTATATTTCCGGGACGTGCCTTTTGCCCAGCATATAATTTAATGCCCAGGCGTTTTGCGATAGAGTCCCTATTACCTTTTACCGAACCTTGTGCCTTTGTGTGTGCCATATTAAAAATTAAAATTTAATGTGAAAACTATGGGAAATTATAACAATAGGTTTCACAACCGTCAAGGTATCAAAAGTGATCAAGAAGCTTTTTCTATTTTCTCTATCTTAAGTTTGGTCAAAAGTGGACGAAAACCTATAATTCTTCTATATCTAACCTTAGCTTTAAATTTTCCTATTCGCAATTTCCCTCCTTTTTTTTGCTCAAGAATCTTCCCTTTAACTTTTATATCGGGGAGTTTTGGGCGCCCAATCTTAACTTCCCCGTCAAGAACCCACAGCAAGACCTCCTCGAATTGCATTTCCTCATCTTTATTACCGCTTAATTTATTTACCTCAATTACAGAACCTTCAGAAACCTTATATTGTTTTCCTCCGGTTCTTATTACTGCATATTCCATAGCCAACTATTATACCAGACACCTTATTTTATCTCAAGCGCTTCCTTTCTATCTGTATACCTCTTCATCGAGGAAAGAAAACCAATCAAAATAAAATTTGAAAGTAGAGAACTTCCTCCGTATGAAACAAAAGGAAGGGAAACGCCAACAATTGGAACCAGACCCATATTCATTCCGGCATTTACAAAAAATTCAACGGTAAGAAGAAAAAAACTTGACATTGCAAATATTTTGACGAATTTTTCTTTTGCTTCCTTAAAAAGGACTAAAATTCTGTATAAAAGAAACATAAAAGTAGTTATTATCAATACTCCTCCTATAAAGCCTAACTCCTCGGAAAGAGTTGCAAAGATAAAGTCGGTATGTCTCTCGGGCAAAAATCGCAAGGATGATTGAGTTCCCTGCCCAAATCCCCTGCCCAAAAGCATTCCGGATCCTACAGCAATTATTGATTGGATTGCATTATAAGAAAAGCCAAGTGGATCAATCTTAAGTTCTAAAAATGTTAGTATTCTTTGCTTTTGATAACCCCTTAAAAAATTCCAGAAAACAGGCAAAAAAAGAGCTCCGAAAAAAAATAGCGCTAGGAAATAGCTTAACGGAAAACCAAAAGAAAATAAAACAAGAAGGAGAGTTATTAAGTAAATTAGAGCATTGCCAAGATCCGGCTGAAAAAATATAAGTAAAAAAATAGGCGCAATGAGGAATAAAACTACGACAAAAAACTTGAAGTTGTAATTTTCCTTCTCGGCAAGAAATGAAGCAAAAGACAAAACGAGAAAGGGTTTTAAGATCTCTGAGAATTGTATCCTAAATCCAAAAAAATCGATCCACCTTACTGTACCTCTACTCTCTATACCTACAACAAGAACTACTACAAGAAGAATTACAGAGAGAAGATAAATAGGTAGGCTGTAATTTTTTATGTTACGAAAGTTTATTTGGGAAAAGAAAAAGAATACAATTAATGAAATTAATAAAAATATCAATTGGGACCTAAAAAGATCAACACTTAGGGAAAATATGCCTGAAATTCCAAGTGCCACAAGTACTAAAACAGGAATCAATAAGCTTAAATCGATACTAAAATATGATTTATTCACTTATGCGGTTAACCCTAAATTCATCTCCCTTTATCAGTTTGCCAACGAAAGCTCTCTTTTTTATATAGCTCTCGAATTCCTGAGGCCACGATGGCAGAACAACGCTCACCTTTTCTCTAAGACTGGTTCCTAAAATTTTTCTCTGCCCTTGAATCATTCTGACAAGTTCGCGAGCCTCTCCTTCTTTTCTAAGATCTGGTGTTATTTTTGTATCAAGCTCCACTTTTAATTCCCTTTTTCCAAATTTTACTTCAACATTTTTAACATTAACCTCATCCTTAATTAAATTAATAATCTCATTCTCAATTCTTAATCCTAAATTCTTGATTCTTAATTCTTTTAATGGTTGCCTTACTCTTATTCCTATCTTTTTCCTCTGTGAGTGAACATTCTCAACAATAATTCTTGCAAGCTCCATCTCTTCTTCAAGCTTTTTATCAATATAAGCTTCCTTAAATTCTGGCCAGTTATTGAGGTGGACAGATTCAAGGCCTGTTAAGTTTCTGTAAATCTCTTCTGAAATAAAGGGAGCTACCGGCGCAATAAGCTTTGAGAACTCGACGATAATTTTCCACATCATTCCAAATGCTTCATTTTTATCATCCTCATCTTCATTTAAAGACGAGACTCTTAAACGACTTCTTCTTATATACCAATTTGAAAATTCTTCCATAAATTTTGAAAAGCTTAAGATCGAAGAAACCGTGTCGTATTTATCTAGATTTTTGGTAGTGTCCTTCATGAGCTGATTAAATTTTGAAAAAATCCATCTATCTAGGGCTTTTTTGGGAGAAAATTTTAACGATTTTGAAGGTTTCCAGTTCTCAGAATTTGAATAACTTACGAAAAAGTTGTAGGAATTCCATAGCGTAAGCATCAAACCCTTCAGCTGATTTCTATATTGCTCCTCTGATATGATAATATCCTCGCCGTTCATTACCGAACTTCCCATAAGATAAAGCCTTAAAGCATCTCCTCCGTACTTTAAAAGAAGTTTCTTAGGATCAGGAAAGTTTCCGTAGTTTTTGCTCATTTTCCTTCCATCTGTCCCCAGAATTACACCCTCAACTACAACATTTTTAAAAGCCTCCGATTCATATAATGCACCCCCAATAACATGAAGCACATAAAACCAGGCTCTTATCTGCCCCGTGTATTCGGCTATAAAATCAGGAGGAAAAAAATCTGAAAGGCCTTCACCTTTATTGAATGGAAAATGTCTCTCCGCAAAGGAGGCAGAACCTGCCTCTATCCAAGAGTCAAGAACTTCCGGCACTCTTCCTACTTTTTTTCCACATTTTTTACAACTTATAAAAACCTTATCTATAAAAGGCTTATGAAGATCTGTTATTCTATGGCCAGATTGTTCTTCAAGTTCTTTTATAGACCCTGGAACAAACCTTTCTCCGCAACTGCATTCCCAAATCGGAACGGGAGAGCCCCAGTACCTATTTCGTGATATATTCCAGTCTGGAGCATTTTCAAGGCTATTTAAAAATCTTCCGAGCTTAAAGTGCTTGGGAAACCAATTTACTCTCTCATTTGTTTTTTTAAGGAGAGGCTTGAGTATTTGAACATTCACGTACCAGGCATCAATTGGAGCATAATAAAGCCGGGTGTGGCATCTCCAACATAATGCTACACTATGTTTTTCTTGTTTATCTGAATATATTAATCGTCTTTTCAAAAGGTCTTCATTAACCGCCTTGTTTGAGGCAAGATAATACATTCCCCCGAATTTAGGAACATTTGGCAGGATATTTCCCTCATCATCTAAGTGAGTTTGAACATGAATATTTTCCTCCTGCATTATTCTAAAATCCTCTTCTCCATATGCTGCGATCGTTACGATCCCTGTTCCCTCATCTTTTGAAACAAAATCTCCGCCTATTATTTCAAAAGCTTTCTTTCCTTTTTCTATTGGGTAGTAATCATAATGGGACTCAAATTGTTTGCCAACCAAATCTTTTCCCTTAAATTCACCGGCAATCTTATAAGGTTCTTTTTTTAGGACTTTAAGTCTTTCTTTTGCCAATATATAGCTTTCACCGAACTGCTTAACTTTTACATATGTTAACTTGGGATTTACGGCAAGTGCGGGGGTTACAATTTTATTCCACGGAGTAGTCGACCACGCCAAAATAAAGCTGTCCTCATTTTTGAGCTTATATTTATAAATAGTAGTCGGGTCCGACATCTCCTTGTAATTGTCAGAATCCATAGCAACCTCAAAATTTGAAATGGGAGTTGCGCAATGAGGGCAATAAAGCGTTACCTTAAGACCTTTATATATATATCCTTTTTCATACATCTTTTTAAATACCCACATTACAGACTCCATATAATCGATGTCCCATGTTTTGTATGCGTTTTTAAAATCCACCCATCTGCCTACATGATTTATATACCACTCCCAGTCTTGTGAGACATCATTTACGTATTTTTTACACTCTTCTATGAATCTGTCTACTCCAATTTTTGCTTCTATATCCTTTTTACTCCTGACTCCAAGTATCTCTTCTACCTTATTTTCGATCGGGAGTCCATGACCGTCCCATCCCCAAACACGTCTTACGCGATAGCCCTTCATTGTCCAGTATCTTCCAAATGCATCCTTTGGTAGACTTGAGAGGAGTGAACCATAATGAGGAACGCCCGTTACGAAAGGCGTGCCATCAAGAAATGTACAAAGCTTATCCAAAGATTGGATCTCTATAGAATTTTCAAATATTTTGTTTTTTTTTCCAGAACAGAAGAATCTCTTTCTCAAGCGCTGGGAAATCTACCTTAGAAGAAACTGGCTTAAATCCTGAACTATTTTTATTTTGCTTTGAATCTTGGCTCATATAACACTCGCTTATTGCGGGATAAACATAGATTTAATTCTATCTCAAACGAGGCTTAAGTTTCAACTAAAAACTCTTTTTCTTGCTTTTTTTTAATTCAGCTCATTATAATAATATAAAGGCCGATGACTATCCATATTACAACAGGAAGAGGAAAAGGTAAGACTCTAATATCCGCATTCGATGCGGCCTTAAAAAAAGCTGGTGTCTACAATTATAATCTTATCCAGCTTTCGTCGATTATCCCTCCATTGTCGGTTATTAAGATTGGGAAATACAAAGAGGAATCCTTAGGTTATGGGGACAGACTTTATATTGTAAAAGCTGAGCGTAGAAGCAGAGAGTCGGGAAAATTTATTGGTGCCGCGATCGGATGGTACCAGAATTCTGACGGAAGAGGAGTTTTTGTCGAACATGAAGAAATTGGAGAAACCAAGGAAGCAGTTGAGGCAAATCTTAAAAAAGAGATCAAAAATTCAATGACAGATCTTTGCCGGCACAGGAATTACCCCATAACTGAAAAGAAAATAAAATCAAAAATAAACATAACTCAAGTAAAAGACTCAGCAGCATGTGTTCTGGTAATTGCAGTGTTTAAATCGGAACCTTGGTTCCAGATTACAAATGAGTAATTGGTTTTTTTTAGCACTTCTTTCCCCTGCTCTTTTTTCGATAGTAAATCTAATAGACGATAATCTTCTGCGAAATGTCTATAGAACTCCATATTTCGGAGCCATAATAACAGGACTATTTGCGCTTCTTCCTCTTACCTTATTGTTTTTTAAACCTATTTATGTTCAATCAAACTACATCGTGATATTGGCAGTTCTGTCGGGTTTCCTAACCGTAGCCTATTATTTTTTTTACTTTAAGGCTTTGGAAGTTGAAGTTCCTTCTGTAGTTATTGCACTTTTTAGCCTTTCCTATGTATTTATCCCAATCCTGGCATTTATTTTTCTTAATGAAAAACTTTATTTAAGAAATTATATCGGTGCTTCTATTATTATCTTTTCTTCAATCGCAATAACAGCCATAAATATTAAAAAACTGAAGTTTTCAAGAGCATTGTATCTAGTAGGATTTGCGGGAGTTTTATTTGCTGTTATCGCTCTTTTCCAAAAGTACGTTTATAGCCATATAGATTTCTACTCAGGGTACATCTTTTTTTCTTTTGGTATGGGACTTGGTTCGTTATTCTTCGCATTATCTTTTAGAAAGGGCCGTCTATTCGTGAAACAATTTAAAAACCTCTTTAAAAAATGGATCTTAATTCTCGCAGCAGCGGAACTTATAAATATAGCGGCTGAGTTTACGATTAACCTTGCAATAAGCAGAGGTCCCGTGTCTTTGGTAAAAGTTATTGAAGGAAGTCAACCGATTTACGTATTGCTCTTCGCCCTTATCCTTGCACCATTTTTCCCAAAATATGCAAGAGAGGCACACGAAGGAAAGATATTTAAGAAATTAACTCTTATGGCAGCTATGCTATTGGGGCTTTATTTTATCTACTCCTAGGTTTTAGGGTATATTTTATATTTTTTAAGAAATTTTACAGGCCTCCAAAGATTTTTTGCCATTCTTAAACCCGGCTCTCCCACATCTTGCATAAAATTTAGATATAAAGCTCCCTTCTTAAAATATAGCTCACACGTTTTTTTCATAAGATATTCGGTAATTCCAGAATAGGTCGGATCGGTCTTTTGAAACAAAATCATTGAGATTTTATTTGAATACATTTCCCCCATATTAAATGCCGCAAGTTCATTTTCAACAAAAATCCCCAAAGATATCATCTTGTCCTCCATCATAAAGGCTTTTTGTATGGCAATCGCTTCTTCTCTATAATCTTTATAGCTTTTATTTCTCTTGTCAAGCCACTTATGAAGCACATACACAATTTGTCTTTGATTATACTTTCTCCTAAGATCTAGGAGTTTAATTTCGGGATTATATTTTTTTTCAAATTTGATGGCTAAATGGCGCTTCTTATGATATTTGCCCCCCGAAAGTAAGGAGATTTCCTTAACTGGGTAAATATAGTCAAATTGATTGCGGTCAGGATCTAAGAAATATTCTTCAAAAATTATTTTATTTTCATTTAGATTGTCTTCGGGAACAAGATGAAGACTGTTTTGTCCAATAGATCTTGATACGTACAAAAGATTATAGATGGTATCTGAAAGATTGTTTCCTCCTAGGAAAGTTAAAATTGGCTCATGATTTAGGTAGTCTCTCATCTTAACGACTAGATTTTTATTAAGGACGCTTATTGAGAAGTCGTCTTTAGTGTTCCAACACCAAAGACTCGCGAAGGCAAAATCAGAATATCCGTGTATATTCCTTTTGTCAATTAGCCTCTGATCTGATAATTCTAGAGGCTTAAAGACCGGAAATGCCGGAACCATACGATATAATTGTATATAGTTTAGAACATTTAAGTCAACCCTTGACTTTTTCTTTAAAAAATACAATGCTTAGAATATGCTGGAATCTATCAAAAGTGAATTATCAGCAAAAATAGCCTTAATCTTTTATATTCTTCTTACGGGCTGGTGGATTTTTCTCCGTTTAACAACTCATCCAACAGATCTTGCAAATCAGTCTTTTGCAGCCACTTATGGTATTTTAGCCCTGTTCGGAGGAATCATAGGCATATTTATCGCGCAAAAATGGGGAGGATTTAAGAGTCTGTTCGGACGCTCAATATATATGTTTTCCTTCGGGCTCTTAGCTCAGGAATTTGGCCAGATTTCATACTCGTACTATATATATTTTGCCAAAATTGAGGTTCCATACCCTTCGATAGGAGACATAGGATATTTCGGAAGTATATTTTTTTATATAATAGGTGTTTACTTTTTGGGAAAAACTGTAAAGGCAAACCTTTCCTCTTTTAAAAATAAAATTCAAGCGGTTCTTATTCCTATTCTGATGTTAATTATCGCCTATTTACTTTTTCTTTCGGGTTACGAATTTGACACAAGCAATCCTCTTAAGATTTTCCTGGATTTTGGATACCCTTTCGGTCAGGCACTCTATATCTCAATGGCCTTACTCACCTATCTTTTGTCTAAAAATTTGCTCGGAGGAGTCATGAAAGCTAGAATTCTTTTCATCCTTATCGCCTTAGCCGTACAATTTCTTGCAGACTATACATTTCTGTTTCAGGCAAGCAGGGGCACATGGTATGCGGGAGGAATAAATGACTTTATTTACCTTTCTTCATACCTTATGATGACACTAGGACTTATTCAACTTAAAACAGTAATTAAACTTCTGAAGGCATAATATGGATATATACGAAGAGATTGTTAAAAACATAATTAAAGAGCAGGAAAACATTATTGGACCTCTTGCCTTGGAACAAGCAGAAAAAGTCACGGGACTTAAGATAGATTGGAAAAGCGAAAAAATAGATTTCCAGGGAAGCAAGGAGGAGATTATAAAGAACTTGTTTAAACAATATGAACGACTTTTTGGTCAAGCTTCTGTTGAAGTCTGCAAAGATGCCGCAAGAGATGTTGCCAGAAAATTTCCCTCAGAGAATATATCATCTTTAATAGGTTAGATAAATAGGTTATTATATTATTAATGGATAACTCGCAGGGGTTTTCTCCATCGAACAATCAATCGGCTGCTGATAGCTTAAAGCAAATTCAAGATGAACTTACTCATGTAAACCATGAGATGTATAAGAAAAATCTTGAACTTGCAGAAAAAAACAAAATACTTTCTTTAATCCGCAAAGTTGATGGAATAATATTAAGTACTGTTACGGATCCAAAACTTATTGCCCAAAAAGTCACAAATATAATCACTGAGGAGGCAACCTTTATAAAAGCTATGATAATTTTTCTTCTTGATAAAAATTCCAACCATTTGATTCAACTTGCAATTTCTCAAACTCAGGCAGAAAGAAAATCTGAACTTGAACTTCATCTTAGTCTATCAGAAATGAAAATCAACCTTGAGGATAGAAACAACATTATGGCAAGAGCAGTTAGCTTAAAAAAAATGCTCCTTACTCATGACCTTCATGAAGTATTCACTCCCCATATTGAAAAGGGTCAAACAGATCAACTGTCTCAATTACTGGGAGTAGATACATCCTATGTATATCCCTTAACTATTAGAGAAGATGTTATCGGAGCAATGGTGATTTGCGTTGAAGAGTTAAAAAAATCTCTTCCCTATTACAAGATTGATCTAATAGACCGAATACCGGGAACAATGGCAATAGCAATAGATAATGCTCTTCTGTATCAAAATATTCAAAAAGCAAATGTGCATTTAAGACAACTTGATAAACTAAAAACTGAATTTGTTTCAATTGCATCACATGAGCTTAGAACCCCAATGACTGTAATAAAGTCATATATCTGGATGCTTTTAAACGGCAGTGGCGGCCCTGTTTCGGATAAACAGAAAACATATCTTGAGCGCATATTCTTTTCCGTTCAAAGACTCCTGGATTTGGTTAATAATATGCTTAATATTTCAAGAATAGAAGCGGGAAAATTATTCATTTTACCCGCCCCCATAGATATGAAAGAAATTACATCAAGTGTTATAACGGAAATGACAGCGAGAGCGCAGGAGGTGGGAGTGAGCCTTTTTTACTATCCTCCTCACGAAACTCTTATGGTAAACGCCGATGGCGAGAAATTAAAAGAGGTCTTGATAAATCTGATTGGCAATTCTCTTAAATTTACGAAAGAAGGCGGTTCTATAACAGTATCTTCTCATAATACCGAGGAAGGAATTGTGACCAGAGTAAAGGATACTGGCTGTGGAATAAAAGAAGAAGACATACCAAAATTGTTTCAGAAATTTAATATGGTTGGAGATTCCAATCTTACAAAAAATGTGGGTCAGGGAACAGGTCTTGGACTGTATCTGTCTAAATCACTTGTTGAGCTACATGGAGGAAGAATTTGGGTCGAATCGGAGGGGGAAAATAGAGGATCAACCTTTTCGTTTATTTTGCCCAATTTAAAAGAATCTACGAAGCAAAACCATCTAGATCTTAAACCTCACCCTAAGACTGTGGAGACTTCGGACTCAAATATTCACCTATCTCCCTCACCAAATCCCCAGGCGTAACCTGACTTTTAATAAGATATCCGTTAGCAAGACTAAGGCCTTTTTCTATTGCCTCGCTCCTATCAAGATTGGTAAGAAAAACTACTGCTTTGTTGGGTTTTACCGGAGGCTGATTTTTTATCTGCGTCATTACATCAAGACCATTTATCTTAGGTAGAATTATATCAAGAAGCACTAAATCATAACCACCCTGCTGCATCTTGGAAAGTGCCACTTCTCCATCGTCTGCTGTATCTACTTCATGACCTTCGCCTTTCAACGTTTCGGCATAAACCTCCTGAAGCGGCTTATCATCCTCAACGACAAGAATTTTAGCCATAAAAATATTATATTTCAAAAAAAGATATCAGTCAATCAATATAGACTAAGCATAATCCCAAATATTTATATCATCTCCTGAAGAAGCTTTTATTTTTCCCTTAGCAAGATCTAAAATAACCTCAGCTACCCTGGAAGGTTCAATGCCTTCATAATCCGTCATTCTCGTTTTAGTCATTCCGGGATTTACTGCATAAATTTTTATATCTTTTAATTCTTGAGCAAGAGCTTGAGTAAATCCTCTAACACCAAATTTAGTAGCACAATAAACCGTTAAATCCGCATAAGGATGCATTCCGGCACCACTTGCAATGTTTATAATTATATCTTTTATGTGAGGGAGGGCAATCTTGGTCATTTTAATAAGACCTTCAAGATTAGTACGAATTTGATCTTCTATTTCGTCTAAAGTTTGGCTCTCAAGATGCTTCCACTGAATAACACCTGCATTATTTATAAGGATTGCTATCTCGCCATATCTTTTAACAACTTCGCCAACAGTGTCCCGAATGCTTTTCGTATCTTTTACATTCAGTTGAACTATGATTCCATCTTCTGCCCCAAGATCCATGCATTTCTTAAGAGTTTCCTCCGCTTCTTTTTTGTCTTTAAAATAAGTAATGACAAGTTTGCAACCTTCTTTTGCAAATTTAAAAGCTGTCTCGCGCCCTATTCCAATACTTGAACCGGTTATAAAAACAACCTTCCCCTTCAAGCTTTCCATAAAATGATTATATCAAACAACATAAAATAATTGTGTTAAAATAATTTTGTGATAATTACAAAGTCCACCATTTATACTAAGGACGAAATTAAAAAACTTCGGAAAGAATTCAAGGCTTACATAAAAACCGTAATAGACATAGAAAAGAAGATTTGCTCTGCCGGCTCAAATAGGCACTTTGAATCAGAGCAAATCTTACTAGATCAAGGATCAAAACAGTCAGATGTTTGGGGAGGCGGCATAGATATTGACACAAAAGAAATAGATTTTAATTCTTTTATAAACATAAGGCCATCTGATAATAACCCAAGCAACGAAATTCTTGATCAAGAAATAAGAAAAGAGTACGATAAGTTGACAAAATACTTTTTCAAAGAAATTTATGAATAATAAACTTGCAATCGAATCACTCTCAATGGATCTTTTACGCGTTTCGCTGAATTACCATAAAGGATCTGACTTACTGGCTAAACGTTTTTCCTTGGAAGCTCTAAAAAGAATCGGAGAGATTGATGCAAGAAGTCTAAGGCCTTATTTTGTCAATATTCTCAAGTCGATAGTAAAAACTTTAAGCATTAATGATTCCGAAAAAATTGCAGAGGATGCTTTGATGTACTCAACGCTTTGCAAAAACTACGCAAAAAAATTCTGCTAATTCCTCTGTCTTAGAAATGCGGGGATTTCGAAGTCATCCCCTAACTTTGAAGCTAAAATTTTACTGAAGCACCTTATTAAAAGATTACTTTCTAAGCCTTCAAGTTAAAGTTACTCCATTCCCTTTTGAAAGTCAATAAGACTCCCATAAACAATTGTGCTAAAATAGCCTTTAGAAATCTCCTTATATGACAAGCTACGAAGATCAACCATTTTGCAGGATTACAAAGTCTACTTACGAGCCCGGTTCATTTGCTGACAGGGTTCACATTTATATAGCCAGCAGGACGCTAGATGAATTAAACCAAAATTTACCAGGGATATTTCAAAATTTGAACGAGCTAATTACTTGGTTTGAGGGGCTTACTGGAGAGCTTTTTCTACATTCTACTTCCCAACTTAGAAAAATACTTCCTGGTTCCATAAATCCTGAAAAAATAGAATACACATTAATTTATCAGATGTGGGATAAAATTGGATTTTTTCTGATTCAAAATTGGGACAAATTAGGCTTACCCTCTTATACCGTTATTAGTTTTTATAGAAAATTCCTTCAAGCATTTATTTCTGCTCAAAATCTAAGTAATGGAAAATGGCTAAGGCTACACAAAGGGGGGATTTATCACAATCTTGGGATAGGATTGCTCTATTCCGGGCAAAGAGATAATTCTAAAAATTATTTTATTTTAGGAATGATAGAGGACATATTAAATCAATTACCTATAGGAACAGATAACTTTAAGTCGGCACCCGGATATAACAATCTTAAAGCATTAAATGTTTTTAGTAATGAGGAAAAGGAGTTGGCTAATCTTAAAAAAATAATTAAAAAAAATGAAAAAAAAGCCTCACGCTTGGGATTAACTCCAGAATTTATTTTTATTGAATTTATGACAGATAAAAGAAATAAGACTAAAACTAATCAATTTCTTCTCTGGGACAACATTTTCTTCAAAGTCTTTCTTAAGGAAACTGAAAGAAAATCTAATAGAAATGAACTAGGCTATATTCTAGAAGTGCTATCCGCTTATTTATTCTTTACCATAGGAAAATTTGAAGTTTCAAGTAACATTAAAACTATCCATGCAGAGCACGATTTAAGAATTAGAAATTTAATTGCAGACGATCCAATTCTAGAACTACTAGGAAGATATATTCTAGTTGAATGTAAGAACTGGAATAAAAAAGTAAATTCTACATTAATTAAAAAATTTATAACAAATGTCAGATTTTCAAGATGTGATACTGGAGTAATTATTGCAAAGAAAAACCTTACGGGGACAAAAAATAAAGATTCTGCATGGTATGTCGTAAGAGCAGAATATCATAAGGATAATGTGGTAATAATTGTTTTAACATTAAACGACCTTAAAAAAATAGCAGAAGAAGATACTAATCTTCTAGAAATACTGAAAATGAAATATGAGCAAATAAGATTTGATGAAAGATAGTTGCTGTGTCGCACAATAGTTCATGAGCGACATGGTTTTGAGGCCAAGAGGAAATTGTCAAAAGTGCTTTGAGGCTAAGACAATAACTATAAGATACGAATTTCTATAAAATTTGTTGAAGAGTTTCCCCTACCCCACCACCCGAAAAGCACCAGAATCCACCATGTATTTAGTGCCTTCCGTATCTGTAATATTTTTTGAAAAATTCTTCATAGGTTTGGGGGTTAGGAGAATAAATCACTAACTTTTACTTTTAGTGCTCTTGCAAGTTTTGAATGGTAATGGGCTTAATAATTGTCGTCAATGTATGATTGCATGCCCTCTTGGAATGAATTAGAATTGCCAGAATAGTTATCAACATCATCTTGTGTTATATCGTTTTCCTCTGCCCATTCATAGCCTGCTTCGTGCCCACTACAATCATCCGTGCACTCATAGCCATTGAAATATAGGGACGACCCCGTGTCTAAATCTTCCTCGTCGCTTGATTCTTCATAAGTATTCTCATCGTCAATTGTTGAATATTGGCTTTCTCTCGAAGAGCTAGGCAGGTCTACGCTAGCGTTATCAGCATGATTAAAAAATACAAAATAACCTATTATTCCGATTACTACCAACCACCACACCCACGAATAATCATTGTTTCTATCTTCCACATTAATAATTACATTTACTACTCCAAAGCCCAATATTTTTTTCTCTCGCTTGTTTTTCTAATTCATTAAATTCTTTAAGGTATTTTGTAGGATATTGCTTATAAGAAAAAGCATACCCTTGTACTACCATTTCTCGGTTAATAAATAAATTATTATCATAAGCATATCTTAATAGTCTCTTATACTTGTCTCTGTTCCCCTGTGCTCTATCATCGATTAATTTTATGAATTTATTATTAATAAGACTCTGTAGTTTCACTGTGGCTTCTTTTGAAAAACATTGAACGGGCATCCTGGGATCAACACTTTCAGGTGTATCTATGGCAAGCAACCTGACTCTTTCTGTTTTACCTCTAATGGAAATATCGAAGGTGTCCCCGTCTATCACTTTTATAACCTTAAACATTTTCTTTTTATCCATGTCAGTTTCAATATATGGAGTAGGAGTAGGTTTTAGGGTAGGAACTCTTGTGGGTGCTGGTGTATTTGTTTGAATTATTGGTACAACATTTGATTCACCACTACTAGTACCTCCATTATGACAATGGTATTCTCCGTAGCTTAATCCCCAGCTAGGGCAATTTGTTCTACATGTATGGCACCCTGACGAATCAGTTCGCCCAGGATGAGCCAATACTGGTGAGCTGGATAAAAGAAATAGAGTTAGGAAGAATAAGAAGAAGTATTTCATGGCAATGATTCGCATGCTACCCCATCACCGGTACCAAGTGAATCCAATTTCATTGGATCGTTAGTTTCTGTGAATCCACAGCATTCAAAAAACTCCTGTGCTTCGGAGTGGGTTGAAAAGTCTTCACAATCCCTATCCGGACTACTACATGAGTACATACATGCATTTTCTGAGGGAGCTTTGGGGCCCCCAGGAGTAGGTGTGGATGATTGAGATATAAACCAAGCACCACCTCCTAAAGCACCTAATCCTAAAAGTCCGCATATTAATCCGTTTTTCATTTTAATGTTCAAAACTCTTATACACCTTTTTGAAGAGAATTACAAGTTGCGTCACACAATAAGTCAATGTTAATTATCGTTTTCTTCCTCAGGCTTCTTATGGATTTCTTTCATGTATAGATTCCCAAAAATTCTTTTCATGCCTGGGTTCTTCTTTTGATATTGCTTATGCAGGTCTTCCTCTGTCATTTTTTGACTTCGTTCTTCCTTAACTCCCTCAATAGCCGCCCCCACTAGTCCTCCCAGTAGCAACAAAATAAGAGCAGCTATGGATATAACTGCTGTTGCGACAATGATAAAAGCTACTATTTGAATTGCTAAACCAACCATAATAAATTATGCTTAATATTTTTAGGTAAATAAGACTTAGTTTACCTTTATTGTTGTATTTTGCTTAAACAGCTCTGGTATGCATTCGTGTAAGTAGAATCATTTAGGTATTTTATTACATCTGACCCCACCTCACCTTGTATCCATTGCAGATCCTCCCTCATTTCGGAATCACTGGCAATTTTCTGTACAACTTGTGCCGCTAAATCACGACAATACGCTTGTTTGTCTTGAAAATTGGAATATGGAGACTGCATAGCTGGTTGTGCGGTTGATGTTGGAATAGGAGTATTTGTAGGTACGTATTGCACCACTGGCTGTTTATAAACTGTTGATTCAGTCTCTACTTCTGTAGTAGGCTTTGGAGTAATTGTCGGAGTTGGGGATTTAGTTACGGAAACATTTTCCCCTTTTACTTCTGTTAGTTGTTTTTCCTTACTTAGTCCCCTTATAAACCCTGATGAAGTTAAGGAAGCAACTATTATCGCTACTGCAAGTAAACTAATTGACGCTGGAAGAAAAATCTTTCTCATATCTAGTTTTTATATCTTTCTTATAGCACAACTACGAAAAGATGACAAGGAGTCAGCTGAAATGATACTCATAGTAGCATACATTACATTTAATGGGGAAAGCTATTACTCACAGGCATATTTTAATCAAGTTTGGGGAGAAATTACGAAGAATGAGAAAGTCAAAAGGCATTTCCCAGGAAAAACTTGCAGAAATAATTTCTATGGATAGAACATATATTGGGCTAATTGAAAGAGGAGAAAGAAATCCTACCGTAAGGTCTTTATATAAGATAGCTAAGGCATTAAAAGTTTCTGCTTCAGATTTACTACCCTTTTAACTTATACAAGTATACTTTTGTTACTTATCGGATTTAGATAAAGTATAAATACTTCCTTGCATGCTTGCAGAATAAAAGCGTAGGCAGGAATGTTTTAATCCCCCTTACGTCTTCTTAACATTTTTATCTAGCTTGACATACCACAGACCAGTCAGATAGAAGTAATATTGCGAGACAAATCTAACGCTGACATAATTGCCTATTTTAAAGAAATAACGGCTAAATCAGAATGTCATACTTCAAAACTTAAAGAGCAAGAATCCTAATACACGAAAGCCTCTGTAAATACCTACATACCATGAAATTAGATTGAAATACCAAGCTAAACCCTTTATTCGCTTGACAAAATAAATTATAGTATATATGTAGGTTTTTTTGAATTCGGGTGGAAATAAAAGCTCCCGTAGGGATTCCACCCGAGACGGGAGTTTTTATATGGAAGGTATTAGAACAATATTAAAAAGAAAATATGATATTTCCATTAACGATAATAACGTTAATAAAGAAATTGATAATTTCGTTAATATCGATAATCCTTCTAAAGAAAAATATGCTTTAGATAAATCTACCTTTACTCCAAACAACGAAAAATCCCAATTAGCAGAAACAATATCTAAGACATTAGGGGATTTAAATAACTTCGCCTGCTATCTTGATGTCGTCAATAGAATCGGTACAACTCAGGCTCGAAGTCTTCTTAAATCTGTTCAATCCGATGTAGAGGAAAAAAAAGATACGCAAACCCCTGTTAGAAAACCAGGAGCTTATTTCATGTGGAAATTTAAAAATAAGAAATACTAATGGATGAGTAGATTTGTCGACAGTAAATCATCAAAACAGGCCAGGATTGATGCCGAGTTGCTACGGAGAGTCAAGATAAGATCATCAAGTCTTTCTATGACGATTAAAGAGTACCTGGAGGGGCTTATAATTGATGATTTGAAAAACGAAACTGCTGGGAAAGAAATTAAATCTTGATTTTTGTAAATATGTTATATAAGATTAGTAGGTTCTCGCAAAATCCACTTTCAGCCACAACCGGTTCCTCAAAAGGGAACATGGTAATAGTCGAGAAAGATTTCTACTCTTTCATATTCACAAAGCAGTCTCTATCCGAGGGAAGTATCCGGACCTGCAAATCTCGATTGAAATTAATAAATGTTTGGTTTTCTGACAAGGAATTAAATAAGCAAAACGTTGAAAAATTCTTCATGGATTTAAAAACGAAAGGAAGAAATAATAATACGCTTAATACTTATGGTTTTGTATTTCGACAGCTAGTAGCTTACTGCAAAGACAGAGGACTTCCCTACGACTTCTATGATGGCTTCAAATCTTTTAAGAAAGTTAAGCCAGATATAATCATTTTTACCAGAGAGGAGATTGAAAAAATACTTAACACTTCCCTTTCGTATGGAAACTTTAGAGGAATGGATTGCAGTATTCTGGATTTCAGATTTAGAACATTCACAATGTTTTTGGCATATACCGGATGTAGATATTCAGAAGCTGCAGAGCTAAAAGTTAAACACATCGATATTAGTGCAGGTAAAGCTATTTTTGTCAATACCAAAACTAATCAAAATAGAACTGCTTATTTTATAGAACCTCTAAAAAGCAACTTAGCAGCTCTTATCAAAGACAGGAAGCCGGATGACAGAGTTTTCAGAAACATGATGGAAAAACTAGTTCAAGTGACCGATTTCAGCTCTGATCTGAAAAGAAGAGCTTTAGCCGCTGGTGTTACTAAGAGGACATTTCCTCACAATTTCCGACATAGCTACATTACTCACATGCTTGAAGCAGGAGTTCCTATTACGGAGGTTGCTCCACTTGTAGGTCATAAGGACATACAAACAACTTATTCAACTTACATGCACTTAGCAGATAAAACTTTAGAGAGAGCTGCTATGAGACATCCGATGGTTAGGCTTAATGTTGACCCTAAAGAAGTTATAAAATCATTAAAGGAAACTGTTGAAAGCTTACACTTGGAAAATGACCCAAGATTTAGTTTTTCTATTTCTGAAAAGAACGGGGACTTAAGTTTTTCTTTGTCCCTTAAGTAATTTATGGCTTCATTTGTGAGGACTTAGATTTCTCCAACTCCCCACTCTCAAACCACAACCGGTCCCTATTGATTCTCGCAAAACCTTTAGGCTATCATGATTTGTGAAGAAATAAAAAAGCACCTCCTTCGGTGCTTAGTAGAGATTTGTAGCTTTTAAAGTTTAATTCCTCTGTCTTAGGAATGCGGGGATCTCGAAAACATCTTCCTCTGTTTCGGGTGTTTCTTCTGCCGCAGGCTCCTGTGCGGAAGCACTCGACATTGCCGAGGAAGCATCTTCAGCTTTTTTCTCGGGAACTACAAATTCTTGAAGTCTCTGTCTTACCTGATCAAATCCTGTGGCGATAACGGTTATTTTTATCGTATCGTGCATTGCCTGATCAATGGTTGCACCAAAGATAATGTTTGCATCAGGGTCCGCGGCTGAGGCTATAATTTTGGCCGCCTCATCAACCTCGCTCATCGTAATATCAGGACCTCCTGTTATATTAAATAAGACTCCGCGGGCTCCTTCCATTGATATCTCAAGGAGTGGGGAAGCAATTGCCGATCTTGCCGCAGCCTGCGCTCTATTCTCGCCTACCCCTGTGCCTATTCCCATAAGAGCCGACCCTGCCTCGGACATAATCGTCCTTACATCTGCAAAATCAACATTAATAAGACCCGGCATTGTTATAAGATCTGATATTCCCTGAACGCCTTGTGTAAGTACTGAATCGGCTACTTTAAATGCCTCAAGAAGTGAAAGTTTCTTATCAACCACATCGAGGATTCTCTGGTTGGGAATCAAAATAAGCGTATCGACTTTGTCTTTAAGAATTTCAATTCCGTCCTCTGCCACTACCATTCTTCTTGTCCCTTCAAATGTAAAAGGTTTTGTGACGACTGCAATTGTAAGTGCTCCTATTTCCTTGGCAACCTCCGCAATTATCGGAGAAGCGCCCGTTCCGGTTCCTCCTCCCATACCGGATGCTAGGAAAATCATGTCTGATCCATCAAGGATATCTTTTAGTTTCTCGCGGGACTCCTCTGCGGCTTGCCTCCCAATCTCAGGATCTCCTCCTGAACCAAGACCCTTGGTAAGATTTTCGCCAATTTGAATTTTTGTTGCAGCTGCCGATAAGAGAAGAGCCTGAGCATCAGTATTAACGGAAACAAAATCAACTCCCTGAACTTGTCCCTGATTTATCATTGAGGAGAGAGCATTGCATCCTCCGCCGCCTATGCCCATGACGCGGATTTTAGCAAAATTTGCAGTTTGTGGTTTAATTAGCATAGGCACACTAAATGTAACAAATTGATAATCTTTTTGCAAGTCCCCAATCCTTTATGGAATGAAAGACTTTACAAGATCAATAATCTTTCCAACTATTTTATTTCCTGAAAAGCCCGGAATCTTAGGAATCGAAATTCCAAACGGCAACCCCGGCTGTCCCTCAAAAGCCCCTGCATATTTTGAGAGCCCGACTACGGTTGAGAATGCCGGATTTTGAATTTCATCAATTATTCCTTTAAGATTTGTCGGAATGCCAATCCTCACAGGCATCGCAAGGGTTCTTTTTGCACTTTCAACAGCCCCCACTGTTCCTGCCCCTCCTCCGGTAATTACAAGACCGGATGGAGTTTGCCCGGCAAAGCCGCTTTTTTTAATTTCAAGACCTACGAAAGTAAATATTTCATTCAGTCTTGGCCTTATAATTCCGTCTACAAGCGTTTTTTTTGAAACTTTGCTTATATCTTCTACGAGATGAAGCGATGAAAGATCTATCTCATCTGAACTTCTAGCTTTTGTCTGTTCCTTACCCTCCTCGGTAATTTCTTGAGTCTTTTGAGGATTCGATAAAAATAGTTTTATCTTCTCAGCGCTCTCAAGTGAAATTCTAAGCCCTATTGCCAAATCATTTGTGATATGCCTTGCTCCCACAGGAATAACGGATGAATAAGCAACTGACCCCTCAACATAAACTGATATGTCGGTCGTTCCTGCTCCCATATCAATTAGGATAACTCCAAGTTCTCTCTCTGTATCAGAGACAACAGCAAGGCTACTTGCATAACCATTGTAAACAACCGAATCTACGTCGACTCCCACTTCAGAAAGTGCTTTTTCAAGATTTCTTATTGCGGTTGAATTAGCCGAGATTATATGGGTGTCGACCTCAAGTCTTATTCCACTCATTCCAACCGGATCTTTTATCCCTTCCTGACCATCTACTGTATAACTTCTTGGGAGTACGTGAATAATTTCCCTGCTTGATGGAAGAGATACTGCTTTCGCAGCATCTATAACTCTTGTTACATCATTCTGTGTAATTTCTCCTCCCGGAGAAGAAACCGCAACGACTCCTTTTGAATTGATAGATTCTATATGACTTCCTCCAATTGAGGAAACCACATGAGATGCAGAATATCCTGCCATTCTCTCTGCTGCCT
>CAYPAU010000003.1:23676-45825 GCA_964408825.1 uncultured Gammaproteobacteria bacterium | reverse complement strand
AAGAATTGATTGAAGAAACTGCCTCAATTATGTCTACGGTTTGCCCTTTTCTTATCCCCTGCGAAGGTATTTCTGATACTCCCAAGATATTTAAAAAGTCATCCGATCGAGCAATAACGGTTGCAATCTTTGAAGTCCCTATGTCTATTCCTACGACTATTTTTCCTTCATTCATAAATAAAATCAGAACCTAACAACAGGTCTGTCGTACCTAAAATCTACAATTTTTATTCTTTTCCCTTCTATTGTAAGCCGATTAAGCATAAGTTGTAAAGAGTTTATTTGCGATGAGATATTTTTCTTGGGTGTAATTATAACCTTTGCTCCATCAGAAAGATTAACCAGGAAGGAGGAATCAGATGCAATATCTATGGATGAGTAGGTAATTCTATTTTTCAAAAGAGCCTCTTCAACGACTCTTTTGTCTGATTTTAAGCTTATTTTAGAAAGAGGACTTACCAAATTAGTGTCTATTAAAAAAGGCATGTAGAAATATAATCCTAAAAATAAGACAAAAAGGGCTGAGAAAGGCAAAAATACTTTAAAAAATACAAATTTACCTTTTCTTTTTATTTTTCTTTTATGCATTTCTTGATTTCCTCAATTATTTTATCGGGAGCTTTTTCAAAAGAAAAATCTAAGGCTGCTTTAGTTTTGTAATCTTTTAATTTAGCCATCATCTCTTCTATCTTTGAGTAAAGAATTACCGAATCGGTTTTGCCCTGCTCAAAAATCTGTGCGAGGCCTTGCCTTTTAAGAAAGGCAGCGTTTTTTAATTGTTCATTTCTCTGGGAAAACGGAATAGGAATTAAAATACAAGGCTTTCCTAAAAGGAAAATCTCAAAAACAGTGTTTATGCCGGATCTTGAAATAACAAGATCCGAATTTTTTAAAATTCTGGTAAACTCCTGAGGCTCAACAAATTTTTTCAATTCATACCTTTTTTTAAGATCCTGAGGTAGCTTATTTCTTAATTCAGAGAGTCTTGCGAAATCATTGTATTTCCGAGAGTCACCCGTTAGATGAACTATTCTATAATTTTTAAGAAGCTTCTCTATCCGCTCCTCAACTAGGCTGTTTATGAAATGGGAGCCTGAACTTCCCCCAGTTATAAAAATTTGTTTGATGTCACTTTCTTTTTCAAAACCGTCTTTCATAGCGGCAACAACTTCATTTCTGAGCGGAATTCCCGTGAATACTGTTTTTTCTTTTGGAAAAAATTTCCTCGATGAATCCCATGATATACATATTTTAGTCGCAAATTTTGTGCATATTTTATTTGCAAAACCTGCTTCAAGCGTTTGCTCATGCAGAATAACCGGAATTCTAAGAAGAAATGCGCAAAATGCAACGGGAACTTCTATATATCCGCCAAATCCTAACACCGCATCAGGTTTCCCAAAAAGAAGGACACTAAAAGCTTTTACAAACCCTGAAGGAAGCTTAAGAAGCGAGGGTACCGTATTAATTGTGAATTTTCTCTGAAGTCTTCCGGTGCTAAGATTTATAAATTTTATCCCCAGCTTCTCTATTGCCTTAAATTCAAGTGAAACTGCCTTTTCTCCTTCAAACACAAATTTCCTTCCCACGAACACTGCCTCCCAATCCCTGGGAAGAGAATCGATGACAGAAAGAGCGGGAGACAAATGTCCTCCTAAAACTAGAAGCTTCATGAATTTCTTTCTATGTTAAGTAAAATTCCCACCGCACATAAATCAACTATTAACGCCGAACCCCCATAGGATATAAACGGAAGAGGAATACCGGTTAGGGGAATAAGGATGGTTTGAGAAGATAGGTTTATTATGGTCTGAGCCGAAAGAAAAGTAACTATTCCGCCTGCAAGAAGTTTTCCAAATGTATCCTTGGCATTTATCGCGATTACAAATCCCCGCCACAAAACTGCGGCAAACATTAAAATAACAAGAGTCGCTCCTAAAAAACCGAGCTCTTCTGCAATAATCGCAAAGATTGAATCGGTCGTACTCTCAGGTAGATAAGCATACTTTTGAAGTGAATTTCCAAGACCGACACCAAAGATTCCGCCTGAACCTAAAGCGATTAATATCTGTTTTATATGATACGAGGAATCCTCAAGAGACTTGCCGATATTTAAGAATGCCTCAAGTCTTTTTAGTCTATACGGAGAAAGTTTTATTAGTAGAAAACCCAAGACCGAGAAAACCGGAAGAATTACTAAAAAGTAAATTATATTTCCTCCCGATAAAAAATATACCACGAGAGCCTCAAGAAGAATTACAGTGGTCGTTCCCATATCAGGCTCAAGTATTACAAGGCCAACGATAAGACCAAGAAGAAGAAGAAACGCCGGCAGTCGCCCTTTTTCCTTATGGGAGAGCCAGGAAGCAAGATAGATCGAAAGAGCAAGTTTCACAAACTCGGCCGGCTGAAGCACGAAAAGGCCAAAATTTATCCATCTTCTTGCTCCCAGAGCATAAACCCCCAATCCCGGAATGAGAACCATAACTAAAAGGACAATAGCAATAATAAGAATGGGAAGTGATAGGTTATAAAGCTTCTTATAATCAAAATATGAAAAAAAGGCAAGTCCCAAGAACCCAAGAATCACCCAGAAAATTTGCCCTCTTACATAATGATACTTGTCTGAAAAGTCTCTGAAGGCAACAAAAGAAGAGATGTCATAGATCATAAAAAGTCCAAACAATGTAAGAAAAATAACAAAGGAAAGAAGGATAAGATCGGGTCTTTTCATTTAATAAAGGCTATGAAGAGTCCTAAAATCGCAAAGAAAAATCCCAAAAGCCATGCTCTCATTACAATTTTAGGCTCGTCCCAGCCCATTTTCTGAAGATAGAGATGAAAAGGAGAGACGGGAAGGATTTTCCTTCCCAGGAACTTTTTGCTTAAAATCTGAATAAGCGAGGAACCAACCTCAATAACAAAAACTCCACCTATAAAAGCAATAGCCAAAATTTTACCAGTCAGAAGCCCTATAACTGCAAGAACGGCTCCTAAAGAAAGAGAGCCTACGTCACCCAACCAGATTCTTGCTTTATATATATTAAAGTAAAGAAAGGCAACCATACTTCCCATAAGAACCGCCGTAAATACTCTGAGAGATTCATCGAGCTGGTCCGCCGAGATAGTAAGAAAAGCACCAAGACAAATAAGAAGAAGTCCCGGAGCAAGCCCGTCAAGCCCATCCGCAATGTTAAAAGCATTTGTAAATGAAACTATTACAAAAGCAGAAAATGGAATAAAGAGTAAGCCTAGACTAGCAAGACCAAAACCCCTTATAAAAATAAAATTATATCCGAGCTGATAAAAAATAATTCCCGAAATGATGAAAGCCAAGATCCACTGTATTAAAAATTTATACCGAAACCTTAAGCCAAATAAACCTATTTTCTTTCCGTTCGCTCCAATAAGTTTTTTAAGATCATCATAAAAACCCAGCATTCCAAACGATATAAAGGTGAAAAGGAGAACAAAAACTTCCCAGCCGTTTATGCTTACATCCAAAAGTCCATAGGCCCATAAAGAAAGAGCCGTAACAATACCTATTATAAGTAGTCCTCCTCCAAAAGGAGTACCCTCTTTCCATCCGTGTGATTCATCAAAGAATGGTGTGGGGTTATCAAAAATATCTACTGTTTTTTGCTTTTGACGTCTTAATTTGAGTTTGTACAAAAAATCTATAAATGGAACAAGAAGAACAAAGGTGATAAACATCGAAAGGAGCATAAGCCCCAAAGTTTGCGCCATGATGTGTATTATACAACCTAAGGGTACTTTTATTCAATTTATAAGTAGTTTTATCTAGTTTGTCCGTCTTGACACGACAATCTAAATCCTTTTTAATTAACCCACTGTCGACTGCCCACGACAAAATCTCTGATACTGTCCACTCAGAGAAAGAATATTTCTGACCGCAAACGGAGGAAATATGATTTTCTACTTTATAAATCATTATAAAATTGTTCAAAACTCGCATAGAGATATGCGGGTTTTTTAGTGAAACCATCTGGCTCGGAAAATTATGTTTTTTGTTTACTTGCTAAAAAGTCTTAAAGACAACAATTATTATATTGGGCAGACAGATAACGTCCATAAAAGACTAGTTATCCATAATTCTGGCAAAGTTTTATCAACGAAAGCTAGAAGGCCATTTGAACTTATAGGATTCTTATCGTTTGGGTCTAGAAATGAAGCCAGATGGTTTGAATATCGTCTTAAAAATCACAGGGAGAAACAGAAAAAATCTATAGAAAAATTAATTGCTGGAGGCAACTGATTAGGGGCCTCCGGCCCAGAGGGCCATCCGGCCCAGTGGGGAGGTGAAATAAATGGGAATTAAAAAAAGAATTGCGGCAGCATTAATTACGGGATCCTTGGTCGCAGGAGCAATTCTGCCTGTTGCTGCTTTTGCAGATCAAACCTGCACTATTCGAGGAAACGGCAACAACTCAACAAACAGATGCAGGATAAGAGTTGAAAGAAGACTTACGGTAAATCAGAGAAATACTGCTACAGTACGAAACAGGGTCACAGTCGTTCAGAATACGGGCTTAAATGACGCGAACGACAATACGACAAACGGCGGAGAAGTGAGTATCGATACGGGAAATACAACTTCTACGATAACCATAACAGTTTCCGGAAACACAAATACGGCTACTCCTCCGACACCATAAGGCTTGGGACTGCTTCGAAAAGCCCTTGCAGAAATGTAGGGGCTTTTTATTCACGAGACACTCCCCTAGTCCACCTGGGAGGCTTCGGCCGTGAGCTCAGCCGAACGGTGGATTTCTATTGACACCTAGGTCAAACTGGCTTGGCGAAGACGATCCATCCGCCTTGCTCAGGATGGTTTTTTATTTGATAGGAGTTGCAAAAACCAAAAACCTTTGAAGAGCGGTGCCTACGGGCACGCAGGTTTGAAGAATAAGCTGATCTTTTTTTGTGTCCCTGAGATAATTTATTTCATTCGGCCAAACTGTTCTCACATCTGTTACTTTGTATTTGTAAATCTTACCTTTCCTACCTATTATTACATCATCCCCCTTTTTAAGCTCCGGCAATCTAAAGAAGGAAACGTTATATCTTGTGATTCTCCACGGAAGGTCTGACGAATGGGCAAAGAGAAAACTTGACCCTCCCTCACCCGGCAAAAATGTTCCTTTTGCATGGGCAACACCCTTTTGCAATTGCCTTCTGTACTCATCTTCATTGAAAGGGTTTACATCTTGAATAACGGTTGACAAAACGTTTATTTTGGGAATTTGAATATAAAAATCGCTTCTTAGAATATCCTGATTGGGTTTTTGCGGAAAAAGATAGAGTTGTATTAAAGGATAGTAAATAAAAAGGAGCAATAAAAGAGAAAACGCCATTAAGGCGTTTCCCAAAAGTTTTCTAGATGGTTGCATAAAGAGGTGGGGATGGATCAGAACCAAAGCGCAAATACCACCCTGCCAGTAGCATTGTAAGACAAAAGATTGTCATTAGCAACAGAAGATAATTTCCCGTAACAGGAAGTACTGCTCCGATCGCAGCTCCCAATACCTGTCCACCCGGTCCTCCGACTGAAGTTGGAGAAGGCGCGGAAGAAGGAGGACTCACCGGAGGATTTTCTCCCGAAGGAGGAATAACCGGACCCCCACCACCAGGAGGCGGAATTATTTCTCCTTGCGGCAAGCAAGAAGTCGGAGAATTAAAAGCATTGCAATTAATACCCTCGTTTCCAATCGTAACAACGCTTACGATGTCTCCGGTTGCAATAAGAACAGCTCCGTTATTCCCGTTTGCTGAGTTTCCTCCTGTATTTAAGTCATGTACTACCTTATTGTTTATATTTGCAGTATTTGAACCGTTATAATCAAGTTTATTCCCGAAATACAAAACTATGCCGTTTACCGAACCGTCACCGTTTTCAAAAATACTTATAGATAAGGACCCTAGAGGGCTTAAAATAGGATCAATGTTAATATTTATACTTTTGTTAAGAATCGCAGTTATAGCCGTTATATTTCCGGTTTCAATTCTTACATCTCCGTTGTTATTATTTGCAGAATTTCTTCCCGTATTTGCATTTACGCTTACGTTATTATTAAGGTTTGCTGAATTGGTTTGAGTTATATTAGTATCATTATTTACTCCTAAATTAATACTATTTGTGGCATTAGAACCGTTACCCGAAATGCTAACATTAGATTCTCCTCCGCCGCAAATCCCACACCCCGCCTTATTGTCTATGTTTGTATTTATATCTTCGTTATCAATATTGGTTGTAGTCGTTATATTACCAGTTTCTATAGAAGCATCGCCATTGTTTGAGGATGCAGAATTATCGCCCGTATTTGCGTCTTGATTAACATCATTATTAACAGTTGCATCATTTGTTTGAGTGACGTTTGTAGAATTATTTGAGCTTACCGAAACCGAACTGTTTGAACCCTCACCGTTTCCTGACACAATAATTTCATCTGCTAAAACAGATGGAACAAACACAAAACCCAAAGCTACTGTATACAACGCAATTTTAAAAATCTTTTTAAACATGGTCCGTTCTCCTTAATCTATATCCCATAAATCTTTTTCTTGCAATATATGCCAAGGGTATAAAAGGTAAAGCCAAAAGTGCCCATGCAAGATTAATGCTTACTTTTTTAGGATCTTCTTTTCCTGAAGTATTTACTCCTAATGTTTGAGCGTTATCAGAATCTTGTAAGGTTTCCGTAGCAATTGCAAGAATGCCTCTTTGAACTGCGCCAGCTAAAACTCCTCCGACAAATGGCACGGAGTTACTTGAAACACTCCCTGAACTACTTCCTGCCGATCCACCTGATCCTCCTGACGAACCGTTATTTGAGGACGAAGAATCAGACGATGGTATTCCTCCAATTCCCGCGCTTCCCAAATCCGAAGGGTTGGAATTATTCTCTTTATGACTTCCTGGGGTCACAAAATCCCCCATCCAATTTCCAAAAACATTAACGAAGGTTACCAGAAGTCTTCCGCCTACAATATTGTTATTAACAAAATTTACTAAGTTTGCAACTATCTTTGCATCTCCCGTTGTTATGTAATTGTCTCCTCCTGTATTGTCATTAGTTGAGTTTTTACCAGTGTTTGCTGAAAGGTAAATATTGTTATTAACATCCGCGTTATTTGTCTGATCTATGCGTTCCTTTGTACTTTGATAAACTTTCGCATCATTCGTCGATCCCTCACCATTATTTGAATTTATCGCTGTTATCTCCCCATTTTCATCAACCGCAAACTCAGTCCCCGAAGATCCTGCAAAATTTGCACCCTGAGGCGCTCCAACAATTTGTCCTATCCATTGCCCCGCTCTATTTATAATTACAAGCCACCAGTTTCCTCCAATAAGATTGTTATTTGCAATATTCAGCACTTGAGCAGTAACATCTACATTGCCCGTAGTAATGTAAACGTCTCCTCCGGTATTCCCTGATGCCGAATTACCACCCGTGTTACCGGTTAGAATTAAATTATTGTCGATATCTGCTATATTTACCTGATTTATCGCATCAATAATTGTTTGATCAGATGAGACAGTATTGTCCGAATCTGAGCCGTTTCCCGAATTTACTAAGGTTGTGGTTCCTCCGCAGGTTGCACAGAAAAAGGCATCAAGAGCCGATTCGGGAAGAATTATGTCCCCTATCAAATCTCCAAAAATATTTACTACTCCAAGTATTACATTCCCTGAAAGATTATTATTTAGAAGTGTTAAGACATTTCCCGTGACCGAAGCATCACCTGTTGTAATATAAGAATCCCCACCTGTATTTCCCGATGCGGTTTTATTCCCTGAATCTGCTGTCAGATAAAGATCGTTGTTAACCGTTCCGTTATTTGTCTGATTTGTAGTATTTTGCGTATCGGAATTTATAGTAGCATCGTTAGTTGAATCTGCTCCGTTATTTGAATTTTGTGCAAGACCCGTAAATCCGTCGCATCCTGACACGCAACTTGCAGCAAAATCAAGTATGTAATCTCCAACATGATCATCTACTATATTAAACTCGGCAACTGTTACACCATCTATATTTGTGTTTGCAGAGGTTATAATTGTCCCTGTTGTTGAAGCATTCCCCGTATCGATAAAAGAATCCCCTCCTGTGTTTGCGGACGCTGAATTCCCGCCTGTGACACTTGCCCCTGTTAATCCGTTATTAACGGCTGCACTATTTGTCTGATTTGTCGTGTTATTCTCAGAAACCGTGGCAGAACCGGTATTTGTCGAACCTGTTCCGTTACCGTCATTAACTACTGCTACTCCACTGCCACCGCAACAGCCGGCACCTGCCGAAAGATTGGAGTTTGCAGTATTGAATATATTTCCATTGCTATCTGCATTCCCCGTGTCTATAAATGTATCTCCTACATTCCCATCCGACGATGTTCCGCTTTGAGAGGCCTGTACTTCCGGAGTTGGCGTGGGCTCAGGATCATTTCTCCCTGAACCTAAAGGCTCTCCAGGGTTATCAGGATCATTTCTCCCTGAACCGTGAGTAATTTCTTCATCGGGTAAATCTTCGGGATCTTGAGGACTCGAAGGATCTTGTATCTGCGTATTTTCACTTGGTGTAGGCGAAGGCGATATTTCCTCTGCCAAGACAGAAGACATACTCCCAAATAGAAGGTGTAAAGCTAAAATTATTACCAATATTTTTCTTAAATTATTCATATTTTTAAATCTTAAATCTTTTTTTATCTTTTTAAAATTCAAATTTAAAATTTAAATTTTTTCTTTTTTGTAGTTATTCATCCCTAAGTGCCAGATATGACTTCACTACAAACATATTACATTACGTCATCCAACAGATCTTCAAGATTGAAGCTAAAACTAAAGTTAAAGCCTAAATCAAAGTCTGGGAAGTCCCAGTCCCAATCGCTGCCATAACTATTAACATTTCCTGATGTGGAAACATCAACGTTTGCTTCAGCGTCACCGGTTGTTATAGACGGATCGCCGTCTCCGCCAGATGTATTTCCATTGGCGTCATTCTGACCTGTGTCTAGATCATCAACATTGACATTGTTGTTAACTTTTGCTTTGTTATCTTGGTCAACATTTAGATCAGAATTTAGATCCACATTTACACTGTTGTCAGAATTGGCACCGTTGCCGTCAACCTTAACGGTAAGATCACCGAATAGACATCCGCAGTCTGCGTCAGCATGGTTGAAGTTGACCATTGTGTCAACGTTAACATTTGCTTCAGCATTTCCTGTGTCGATCATCACATCACCGTCTCCGGTGTTGTTGTTAGCATCGTTGTGTCCAGTGTCAGCATCAACATTGACATCGTTGTTAACTTTTGCTTTGTTGAACTGATCGATATCAAGATCGCTGTCAAGGTCTGCATTTATATCATTGTCGGTATTTGATCCGTTATCGGTTATCCAAAGACTTAATGTTCCGCCTCCATTACCTCCTCCAACCACTGCGTGATTGAAGTTAGCTGCTGTTGAGAGTGAAACATTGCCTTTGGCATTTCCGGTAGTTATAGAAACACCACCATTTCCAGTGTTGCCATTTGCGTCATTTTCTCCAGAACTCACTTTAACATTGACATTGTTGTTAACTTTTGCTTTGTTATCTTGGTCAACATTTATGTCAGAGTTCATATCAAGATTAACAGTGTTATCAGAGTTTGCTCCGTTTCCTGAAATCTTAACGGTTGTATCTCCTGTTTGGCAACAGTCAACATTTGCCGAGTTGGCGTTAAGTGAGTTTGTCACATTAACGTTTGCTTCAGCATTACCAGTATCTATTGAGACATCACCGTCTCCGGTGTTGTTGTTAGCATCGTTGTGTCCAGTGTCAGCATCAACATTGACATCGTTGTTAACTTTTGCATCATTATTTTGGGATACATTTGTTGACTGACTGAAATCCGCATTGACATCGTTATTGGATCCTGCACCATTACCATTTATAGTAATGGTTGTTTCTGCGAACGCGAGTGGTGCAAATGCATTTAGTAAAAGCGCTCCGGTTGCAATTGCTGTACCTATTTTTCTTTTGTAGTCCATTATTTAGTATTCACCCCCTTTCATTTAAGTTTTCCTTCCTCGCCTAAGGCGAGAGGGTTGCACTTCCGTGCACCGTTTTCGTTTTGAAACGAAAACGGAGGCTCCTCCATCCAATCCGCCTATGGCGAGATTGGGTGAAAAAGCCTCCGTTTGCGGTCAGCTTGTTATATTAGTCTATATTTGTAAGTATATTTATGTGTTTCTGGTTTGTCAATACCTGTTTTTCTTTCTTACTATTTTCTAACTGTTTACTTTCATCTTTTGTAGAAACTCTTGTCTTTTTGATATTCTTAACAGTTATCTGGGTGACTACATTGTCCTGAACATAAATTTCAATGCTTCCCCACATCAAATTTTTCAATGCAGAATTTATCTCCTCAATAAGTTGAGATGAAGCATTCTTATTCATAAATTAAAATTTAATACTAATTTCTTCTTTCTTACCTGTAATTTCTCCTACTCTGATCTTTAAATTCTTATCCGTTTCATTTATTGCAAATCCTATTCTTGTGTATTTTGTTGAAATTGGCTGAACCGCAACCGGATCGCTATGAATGTCCGGGGCCAGAAATTCATTCTTGTTGTTAACTGAAAGCCTTACATAATCCGCTGTCTTTATTTCTATAGCTTGGGTATGCTGGTTTGACAGTTTAAGACTCAAAACAAGAAAAGTTCTTCCCCTAACCGCTCTTGCTCTCTGACCTTTTACAATTATAGAATCATAAAGCTGTGCAGATTCTATTTTATATTTAAGGACATTTACTACAGTACCCTTATCATCTCTTATCGGAAACTCGAATTCCTTGTCTATGGTTCTTGTTACTTTTGCCACCGAGGGAGCTGGCTTATTATCTATGTTTGCAATAATACCCGATCCTGATCTCCCGAAATATAAAAATACGCCTAAAATTAGGACTACAATAATAATGAAAGCAACGGGAAGAATAAAATTTTTATTTCTATTTCTTAGATTATTAAGAACATTATTTGAAAAAGCACTTGCTCTCTCTCTGACTCCCCCCGTACTTAATGAAAGCATAGAAAGTATTGATAGAGGTTTTATTGATTTTAATTTTTCAAAAATTTTTATATAAGAAGAGGTGCGACCCGAAACGGAAGTTATCGTACTATTTTCTGAAATTATTTGTGATTCCATTTTACCAAAAATGCCCCTCTTCGGGGCAGACTGCTATTAGTAGGTCGAACTATAACAAAAGGCAATCTTGTTGTCAATAGGCAGGAGTAAAAGGCTAAATCTCAACAACAATCTTTGTATTGGTATCGGAATTTTTCTTTGAAATCATAATCGAAACTTTAATACTTCCATTTGAGGAAACAAGTTTGTTTAAAACATTTTTGTTTGTTTGTGTCTTAACAAAAGAGTTAGCTTTCATGTTTTGACTCTTGAGTCTTTCTATATACCATCCAGTTATTACGTTTGGATCATCTGTACTAACTAAAACTAATCTATTTCTGCTTGATTCTTCAACTTGAGAATTTGGATATTTGTAATAATTAATATCTGTTGAAGGATTGTTTTGAGTTTGAACTGTCGGTGTTGGACTTTTTTTAAAAACGGTCGGAGTAGATTTTTCGGTTGGGATGGGAGTTGGGGTTTGAGTAATGGTGGGGGTAGAATTATTTTGTAAACTTCGGTCTTCACTTTTATTGATCCCCCTTTGAACAAATGATGCTACCATGATAACTATTATAAGAAGTATAAGAAGTTGAGCATTCTTCATATTTATTTTTAGAGCTTAGATCAATTAAGTCAATTAGAACTTTTACTTGCCATACTATTATATAGTACTAAGTCAATAACCTTTTTAAAGCAAAATGTGCTATAATCACAAACCAAAAGTTTTAAAAATGAGGAACTTAATAAATTCAGTCGTTTATTTATCTGTTTTTATTTCATCCTTGTACTTTCCCAATGATCCAGATCTTGGATGGCATCTTAAATACGGTGAATATTTTTTTAAAACGGGAAAAGTTCTTAGGGATAATATATTCTCAACAATGATGCCCGATTATAAATGGGTAAATCATTCATGGGCTTCTGATCTTTTGGTTTACTTTTCATATGACAAGCTAGGACTTTTTGGAGTAAGTTTGCTTGGAGCATTTGTTGTAACGCTTACTTTTATTTTTTTTACTAAGGCTTTCAAACTTTCTTTTTGGGACAGGATAATCCTTGCCCCTATTGTTCTGTATTTAGTCAGTAATGTAAACGCGGTATCTTTTAGAACGCAACTAATATCATATTTGTTCACAGGAATTCTTTTTTACATCATTTCCCTTTATAATAAAAATCCTAAGAACCTTCTTTTAGCAATTCCCCTTTTTCTTTTCTGGGCTAATTTCCACGGAGGTTTTATTTTGGGAGTAATACTTCTTGCAGGTTATTTGGGAATTAAGAAAATCTTGGAGATGTGGGGGAAATTTGACTTCAATACAATGGTTTCGTCAATTAAATTTGAAACGTTTATTATCTTAGGTATTCTTCTTGCAACTCTTATTAATCCTTTTACCTATGGTGTTTATCTTGAAACTTTTAATCATTTTGGGGATCCTTGGCTTAAGTATGT
Source organism: uncultured Gammaproteobacteria bacterium (assembly GCA_964408825.1). Lineage (GTDB taxonomy): Bacteria > Patescibacteriota > Microgenomatia > Levybacterales > UBA12049 > CAYPAU01. Next base: position 33,187 of record CAYPAU010000003.1, on the reverse strand, counting down.
TTCAGAATGGGCTCCTTTTACAGATCAATCTCAGCAATGGTGGAATCTTATAATTTTTATGAATCTTTATTTGGTCGGCGTTGCAGTCCTTTTTTTAACGGGTAAATTAAAAGAGAATCTTCCAATAGTTCTTTTGATACTTCCCCTTATTGCCTTATCATTCTATGAGAGACGATATGCTTGGTCTATGTACTATATTTCTTTCCCTGTTTTTTTGGGAATCTCCGATTTTTTCAAACCTAAATCAAAATCTAACCAAATTATTTTTGCATCTTTCATATCTGTTGTTGTTTTAATTTTTGTCTTAAGCTCTAAAGTTCCTTTTGAGAAATACCTGACAATGGACTGGAAAAATTATTGTCTTTCTCCTGCTATTTCCTGCTCTTATGGCGCTCTTGATTTTATTTCAAAAAATAATCTTTCCGAAAACTTATCTTCTCCTTACAGCTGGGGTGGCTGGATGATTTGGAATTATCCTGAGATTAAACCAAGTATTGATGGTCGAATGCATCTTTGGGAAGATGAAAAAGGCTACAGCGCTTTTGAAGAATACTATAGTAATGTTCAAGACTGGGAAAATATTGATAAATCCCGTTATAACAGAGTATTGGTTCTTAAAACAAAACCCATGTATAAAAGGCTCATTAGTTTAACAAAAGAAGGGAAATGGAAACTCGTATACAGAGATGGTATTTCAGCGGTATTTGTAAGAAGATAGTTAACCAATCCAATACCAGTTAACAAAAAATAAAGAAACTATAAATAGACCTGCCACAAATGCGGCAAGGATCATCTGATAGATGGTCCCCTTTAAAACCATCGATAGATATAAGAAAAGAGGGAAAGAAACTGTTTGGTGCCGCGTAAAAGACATAAGGTCAGAAAACATAAGAGGTGCTAACCATAAAGAAAAAGATACTAGCCATAACTTGGCAGGAATTCTTTTTCTGCTTAGGAAAAGAAGACAAAGTGTTATTAAGACAATTAATGCATCAATTTTAGAATAATGGAAAAAATGTAATGGCAGCTTTTGAAAAGAAAAAATGGTTAAGAAATTGTAAAGCAATCTTACCAAAGGAAACTCATTTGTTACCCAATTATTTCTTATTTCAAAAAAATACGTAAAACTCCCTGTTTGAAAGTAAACATAAATCAGAAAAATAATAAAAGGCATAAAAGCAAAAACGGATTTTAAAATAACCTCTTTAATTTGATTGAGTGTCCTTTTATCTCCTAGAAATTTTATTAAATAGTACAAATAAACCAAATTTATTAATATCCCGTTACCTTTTGTAATATTTAAAAATCCCAAAAATAAAGACGCCATAAAAAATCTATTTTGTATCAAAAAGTAGGAAAACCAAATAGTAATTAAAAGAAACAGACCCTCTGCAAAATAACTTCTGTAAAAGATGCTAAAAGGAAAAAAGAATAAAAGAAATATGGTTTTTATAGCTATTTTCTCTGAGAAAAGTTTTGTTATTACTAAGTAAAGACTTATGTAATTTAAGATCAATAAAATATTTGTCAGCAAAAAAGCACTTCTTTCTATATCTTTAAAGAGAAGATTTACTTGGGATAATATAAATGGATACAAGGGGAAGAAGGCATAAGCAAGGCCATCCATATCTCTTTTGTTAGCGATATTGGTCACTATTGGATTCTTCGGATATCCCTCGTCTGCAATTTTTAAATACCACTGAGAATCATACTGACCGAGAGCATTAAACAAATTGAAGTTTTGCTTGATAACTCTATTGTCATGAATATAATGATGTGTTTTACCAATGTAATTTTCTATGTTAAAAGAGATTCTATCGTTAAATAGAAAAATAAATAAATATAGGGTTAGATTTAAAAGAACGCAGAAAAAGATAAAGCGAAATTTTTACTTTTTATTTCGCTTGGGATAAATCTCATATGCTACTATTACTGAACCGTGATGCTTTTGACAAGAGGCATCCGTTAGAGACTAAACTTTTAAAGTCCTTCTTTCTTATGTCTTCTTCGGAGGAACCAGAAGAGGAGAACGACAAGAATTAGCACAAGTGCGGTTGCTGTCATTTTTTTCCATCCAAAACCTTTATTTATTTGAATTAGTGGTTTTTCTTCTACGGTTTTTTCTTCTTCTCCCAAAACTCCCTGGGTTGGCACCGGGGAAAGCTGCGCCTCAGAAGTTGCCTCTCCTAAGATTTCCGGAGAGAATCCGGTCGCAAGGGGCGAAATTAAAGCTCCCAAGGCTTGGGGTGCTGAGGCAACATTCCCTGAGCAATCTTTTGATCCACAACCTAAACCGTCTGATTTTCCATCCCCTGTGCTTCCTCCAGAAGAAGAGGACGTAGGAGTAGGAGTCGGGGTCGGCGCAGGCGATGAAGTAGTAAAGTTATTTTCATCACTTACCGCCTCGGGAGACCCATGAGAAATTGTTCTGTAGTAATAAGTAGTGCCGGCTGTAAGTCCTGAAATATCAACCGAGTGAGAAGTCACCTTGGGATCGGTGTCTTCCTCCTCTGTTGAGTTGGCATAGCCATAGTTTGGTTCTTCACCAAGATCCAAATGGGAAACTATATCGTAAATAACCCTTGAAGTCGCCGGGAAATCTGTAGTCCAGGCGATCGTTACAGAAGATGTTGAAACGCTCGATTCAGCTTCGTCGGAGATAACCGGTGCCCGTTCAAAAAAGAAATGTACTTCGCTAGTATTCTCTTGATTGCCGGCATTATCAACCGCATGCGAGCGGACTGTATATCCCTCGTCTGCGCCTTCCGGATCGATAAAGGCAAAGCTAAAACTCCACGCGTCACCCTCACCCAAAGTAGCTTCATTTAGGAACTCACTCTTGTTACTCCTCCAACCAATACCATCCTCCTCATCATTATCTCCGTCCCAATACAGATTGTCGGAATCCCTTTGTATGGAAACCAAAACGCTGTTTATCCCGATCGAAGGTTCGTCGCTGGCTGTTCCCCGAATCTCATTATTTTCATCATCCCACTCTTCTTCTGTATAACTTCCGTCTTCCTCAGGGAAAGTAATATCGCTTGTCGGATCGGTTACATCGTAGGTTACATACTCAACAACAGGACTTTGCTCGACATTGCCGGCTTTATCGGTGGCTTCAGCCTTAATATCAAATGTGCCCTCCGTATCCGGAGTCCAGTTAAAAGACCACTCAAAGGGATCTACTTCGTCTTCGTTATTCTGTTGGGAATCGGGGATTTCAGTCCATTCGCTCTGATCTTCTTCCTGCCCTGACGTTCGGTAATAAAAATTGACATAATCAACTGTTGTTTGAGGCTCATCGGTAGAACTTCCGGATATTTCAATCGGGCTGTTCCAGTAGCTGTCCTCTGTCGGTGAGTCTATTGTTGATACCGGCGCAGTTGTATCGTTCTCAACGTAAAAATGTACTTCTGCAGTACTTTCCTGATTTCCTGCGTTATCTTCTGCATGAGAACGAATAGTGTAACCCTCGGTTCCATTTCCAGAAAGAAGATCGGAGATGTCAATTTCTCCGTACGTCCATGATAGTCCGTCAAATTCGGCTTCGTTTAAAGTTTCGCCCTCACTTTCGTCATACCAGCCAAAAGATTCACCGCACTCATTAATATCACACCAGTATGCGCCGTCGGAATCACGCTGAATTGAGACATAAACAGTCGAGACTCCGGAACCGTCATCGTTTGCACTTCCCCGGATTTCCCCGTCTTCATTCCAGCTCTCTTCGGTATAAGTTACTTCATCAGCGGGATATTCTATATCGCTTGTTGGAGTGGTTGCATCGTAGACGACATTGTAAACGTAATCGGATTCTTCGATGTTGCCCGAATCATCGACGGCCGAGACTTTGAAGTCATAAGTCCCATCCTCACCCGGCGTCCAGTAATCAGCCCAATAAAATGGGTCATCTCCATTTCCCTCAAAGTTCATAATCGGGTCGCCCCAATCTATGTTGCCTGAAAACTGTGCATAGACATTAACCCCAGCTACTGTTGTATTTGGGATATCCGTAGAGCTTCCTGAAATATAAATTGGGTCTTTCCAAACACTGTCATTTGAAGGCGAACTAAATGTTGATACCGGCGGTGTTGTATCCACCTCATTAACCGTAATCGTAAACGTTCTGGAGAATGTATTATTCTGTGGTTGCCCATCATTCGCAGTAACTGTAATTGTTACAGTCCCAAATTGATTAGCAACTGGCGTATAGGTCAACGTTCTTGTCGAACCGGCTCCGGAAACCGATGGATTCGGAACAATAGTCGGATCGCTTGAGGTTGCCGACATAGTCACTGTCTGACCTGATTCACCTGACGGACCCGGTGAAACGTTGGTGATAGCTACATCTTGTGAGGAAGAATTTTCATCCACCGTTTGGTTGGCAATCGGATCAAACGATGGCGGAGTGTTCGGCTGATTAACTGAAAATACAGACAATGTGACGTTTAGATTGTCCTTAGTTAGGTTTAATTTCCAAGCACCGACATTTGACGCTGAAAACGCTTCACAATCATCATCGTATTTGTCGGGATCGTTCCACTTGTTATCACTCGCACTTGGAGGATACTCTAAATACGCTGGTGCCGCGTCTGGTAATGCACCGCTTTGGCTGGAATTGGGTCGATCGCTACCATTGTTGTTGGCACAAGCAGTTGTTGAGTCGGGTTTGACCCAGGTCGTGTGCCAGTCGTTTTTATTCCGCGAAAGTCCGTTCACAACCACATAGGCAGTTGACCCAGTATTATAGCTTGCAGTCGGCGTAGTAAGCGTAGAATCGGTGTAGGAAGTTGCCGCAGCTACATTAAATGTTTTTGTCGTCGGACTTCCTCCTTTCTCATTACCACTACAAGTGCTGCTGTCCCACTCATGTAACTCAAAGGTAAAATTACGGCTATCTGAAGGCTTTGTGGTAACGTAGTTGTTTCCAGGTATGGCATCACCTGTAATGCATGAAGTTGTAGTGCCTGGTATGACCGATCCGTCCAAATCCAAGACATCAAATTTGTAACCGCGGTTTGTGTTCAAACCAATAGCTTGCCCAAAAACAGTGCCGCCCAAAGCGAACTGGTAACCCTCGTTTACATGCGAACCATCTGTATAAAGCTTAAGAGCCGCGTCTGTGAACGTCGTCTGCGCAATAATTTCACCAGATGAATCTTTTACTTCTACCTTATAATTTGGTCGATATGTTCCGTCCAGCTGATATGAGTATATGAATCCCCCGTTTTCATCCGTTTTAACTTCTGCTTGGAAATTAACAGAAGGTTCGTCGTTTGAGGATATTACTAAAGTAAATGTCTGATTCTTGTCAAAATTTTTACCGGAGATTATGACTATGTCAGTCGGCGTATAATCGCTTTTATCTGTCGTGAGCTGGGCGCTTGAGGGAGAAACTTGCCCAAGTTCAAGATTCAAATCTGCAATGTCACTGATCTCCTCGCTTTGAACCAATACTGCTGTTATTTCTCCCTTCTCCACCGCTTCTGAAACTACAGTCAAGGTAGGTGTTGGATTCTCTGATGTGACTGAAGATTGATTTTCCTCGGGAGGGGATTTATTGCCCGATGAATTACCCTCATCGGAAGTTTGCAGGTTTTGATCACTTTGTCCAAGGGTTGCTGAGGGAGTCGATAATGGCAGTTCGTCAACCGCAGGAGAAGGAATTGAATCAACCGGTTGATCTGTTGGACTCGGTGATTGATCCAACCCCATGGTTGGCGTAGGACTTACCGACGGAGCTTGCGTAGAATCTGGGCTATCCTGTATAGTAGATGGAGAAGAAGATACTTCTTCTTCGGCAAAAACTTTCGGAGAAGCAAAAAAATTAGCTCCCGTCGATTGAATTATAATCGACAAAAGCGAAACCCCTACTAAAATTTTTTTGATTTTAGATTGCATTTTAAGGCTATCTTAAATCGTTAGCCCTTCCTTGCTCGGTATAATACTATAAGATAAGACAAATGTCAATAGGAGAAAACATTGCTTAAGATATCAAAATTTATTTAACAGTTACACTTTTGGCAAGGTTACGAGGTTTATCCGGATCCTCAACTCCGCGTTCAAGCGCAAGATAGTAGGCAAGAAGCTGAGCAACCACAATTTGAGATATCATCGTCGCCTCCCTAGAGTCTCCTGTTGGAAGAAAGTCCTCAAAAACCTCGTTATTTCTGGGTCCTATACCTATAGGATATCCTCCTCTCGCTTTTACCTCCTGCGCGTTTGAGATTATCTCATCGTATGTCTCATCATTTGGCGCAAAAACTATACATGGTGTTTTCTTATCAATAAGAGCAATTACTCCGTGCTTTAACTCTCCTGCCGGAAATCCTTCTGCATGAATATAGGCAGCCTCCTTAATCTTCAAAGTTGCCTCAAGAGCAGTCGCATATGAAAGACCTCTTCCAATTATATAGATATGTTTGCTTTCCTTCAGCTTACCGGCAATTTTTTTTATTTTTCTGACATATTCATCCTTTAAAATTGTCCTTACATCCCTTGAGGATTTCAAAATTAGGGTCCGACCCTCCTTCAATTTATTTATTAAAGAATAAGCAATAAGTATCATGGTAGCTATCATCGCTGTCAGACTTTTGGTGGCGACCACTGCTTTTTCTGGACCGGCATTAAGAAGTATTTTGTAATCAGAAATTCTATACAAAGTTGATCCGAGGACATTTACGATTCCTATAATCTTAGCTCCTTTTTTCTTTGCACGGGTGACAGGCTCAATAACATCAACAGACTCCCCGCTTTGGGAAATCGGTATTACGAGTGTCCCTTTTTCTATATAGTCCTCAAGATAATTAAACTCCGAACCTATGGCAAAATTCACATGCTTTTTGGCAATTTTTGAAAAAAGATAAGTCCCTGCAAGCGCCGAATAAGAGGCAGATCCACATGCTATAAAAAACGTTCCGAAAGCATCTTTCACCAAATCAGATGTCTTTTTTATTTGACTTGAGTTTGTGGCAATACCTTCTAAAACTTTCGGCTGTTCATATATTTCCTTTAGAAAGAAATGTTTAAAATTACCTTTGTCTGCGTCAATAAATTTCCAGGTTAAATTACTAAATCTTGGCTTTATCTTCCGTCCCTTTGGCAAAACAATAAGCTTAATATCTTTTCCCAGAATTGCCATTTGATTGTCCTCAAGGAACACTACTTTTGAGGTATGTTTTACAATACCGGTAGCATCTGATGCAACATATAGCTCATCTTTACCAACTCCTATAACTAAAGGTGAGCCGTTTTTTGCGGCAACAATTTCTGAAGATTTTGCATTTGCAACAACTATTGCATTTAATCCTTTGAGTTTGTTAAAGGCATCTCTAACAGAAGAAGCAAATCCCCGCCCCTGCTTTAAGAACTCTTCGATTAAATGAGGTATTACTTCCGTATCGGTTTCTGATACAAATTTATGACCTTTTCTAATTAAGTCTTTTTTCAGTTCCTCAAAATTTTCGACAATTCCGTTGTGTACAACCGATATGGTTTTCGTGCAATCGACATGAGGGTGTGCATTTATTTGTGTGACTCCACCGTGCGTTGCCCAACGGGTATGTCCAATTGCAAGATTGGATTTAAAATCTTTCTTCAGAATAGCTGAACCGATTTTACCAACGTATTTTTCAACATTAAATTTTTTTTCTTTTCTGGAAGCTACTCCCCAGCTGTCATACCCCCTATACTCCAGAAGCTTTAATCCTTCAAGAACTATTGTGGGGGCATTATTTTTATTTCCTACGTAACCGAAAATGCCGCACATGTGATCAATCTTTGATAAAAGACAATATTCCCCTTAGATCTTTAACTTCCACATCGGGAGTAAAATTTTCTCTCCCAGATTTTTCCAACAAGTCTGACCTTCTAACATAGACCGTCTTTACATATCCTGCCACTTTTTTTACAAGCTCAAGAACGGAAAGAAGATTATCTACAATATAAATTTCGAAGTTTTTGTACTTATTAATTACTTTATCTATTTCTGTTAACTTATTGACAAAAATGTGAATGTGCTCCTCGCTTAACAATTCTTTTAAAACCTCTACTTTTCTTCTCTGAAACTTCGTTTCTCCTGTGGACAGAATTCCGATTGAAATATTATTTATTTTTTTTATTCTTCTTAGCGTTGGCAGAACTTCCGAATATACTGCTTTTTCAAAATTATCTTTTTTCAAATATTCTTTTTCCAAATCACCCGTTTTTAAATTTGACTCTGCAAGTTCAATAATATTTTTAATAAAAAGCGAAGGATCGAAATAACCTATTGCGCGTACGGTTATTTCCTCTGCTTCACGCGCCAGTCTTGTGAATTCTCTATCATTATTATATTTAAGTTTTGCGGCTAATTTTTTATAGGTGGTCTCCCTGAATTTCTCCGTATCAAATAAAGTGTGGTCAATATCAAAAAGTATTACTTTTTTCATTTTATCTTTTCTACAATTTCCTTAAATTTCGCGTAATATTTGGTATCTGATGGCACATTATTTAAAACATTGGTCGCAGGGCCAATTATTGAATTTTTTCCAATCATTACGCCCGGCATTGTTGATACTCTTATTCCCATTCGAACCCCGTTTCCAATAATCGCTCCCAAGATATTAAGACCAGTATTAATTTTGACTCCATCAGGAGAGACCACAGGTATATTTTGCCTGTCTATTCTTTTGTTTGCGCTATGAAAGCCCGCTCCTATTCTTACGTTTTCTCCCACAATAGAATCTCCTATAAAACCCGAGTGTACTTTTGTATTTTTCATAATCAAGGAATTTTTGACCTCCATATTTGCCCCAATTACGCAATTTTCTTCAATACAAGTACCATTTCTTAAAACTACATTATTTCCTATTACCGAATTTTTTCCTATAAAACACGGGCCCTTAACTTTTGCGCCTTCCATCACTGCTACTCCATCTTCTATTACTACATTTCCGGTTATCGAAGCCATTTTTGAAATTTTGGCCTTTTTGCTTATCTTCCTTCCCGAAACAGATGTGAGCAGGTAGTTTTTGAGTTCCAGAAGATCCCATGCATATTTTAACGAAGGAGCTTCTTTTCTGGTAATAACAATCCTGACATCGTTTTCTTTTACGAAAGTTGAAATTGCTTTTTCAAGGCTGTAATGTTCATCCGGCATTTTTCCCAACGTTTCCAAGAAACTTTTTGAAAAAAAATATATTCCTATAAGTCTTGTATCAGAGGGCTCTTTTCCCTTAACGGGTTTTTCTATAAGATCCAAAACTTTGTCTCCCTTAAGTTTAAGAACTCCGTACTTACCAAGTTTTTCTTGCCTTCTACCAAGAAGAACAGCGTCAGCTTTTTTCTTTTTGGAAAGCATTAAATCTTTGAAAAAAAGAAAATCTACTCTTGAAACATTTAAGAGAAAGAAATCTCCTTTTAATTTCCTTTTGCAAAGAAGGAGAGCATTACCTCCCCCTGTCGGTTCTTTTTGAATAACATATTTTATTTTAAGTCCAAACCTACCTCCATCTCCAAAAAATTTTTTGGCAGG
>CAYPAU010000003.1:13353-23666 GCA_964408825.1 uncultured Gammaproteobacteria bacterium | reverse complement strand
CGGCACGTCTGACCGAATCTATAGTATGTTCAATAATTGGCCTACCCATAACCCCAATCGATGATTTATGAGAAAAATCGCGAAATGGATAAAACCTACTTGATTGTCCCGCGGAAAGTATAACCGCCTGCATTAATTATTCCTTTCTTCTTTTTATATTTGCTCCAAGAATTTTAAGTCTTTTATCAAATCTTTCATAGCCCCTATCCAGATGCTCTACTCCATATATTATGCTCTGACCCGATGCTATAAGCGACGCCAATGCCAATGTTGCCCCTGCCCTTAAATCGGTGATATTGATCACTGCATTATGAAGCCTAATCGGGCCTTTAATTCTTGCTGCATGTTTATATTCGGGTTTATTGTCCTCGAAATTAAAGTTATAGAAATTTTGAGGATTTTTAACCTTCGGATTAAACAGATCAATATCAGCTCCCATTTTCGAAAGCTCATCTATATAACCAAGTCTATTTTCGTAAACCGTCTCGTGGACAATTGATTTTCCATCTGCCTGTGTCATTGCGACAGTCCAAGGACCCTGCCAATCTGTCATAAAACCAGGATAGAATGTTGTCTTAACTCTTGAAGGTTTCAGTTTATTCTTGTAATAAAACTTAATACCATCCTTCTTAACATCGACTCCTCCGCCAACCTCTTTGAAAACTTTTATAAAATCCTCAAGTCCTTTTGTATTTATATTATTTATAAAGATACTTCCCTGTGTTATAAGTCCCGCAATTGCAAAAGTAACAATCTCGTTTCTGTCAAAGGGGATAGAAAATTCTGTGCCATAAAGTTTTTCAACACCATTTACGACAATTGTCCGGGGAGCTGTTCTTTTTATATCTGCCCCCATTAAGTTAAGAAGAAGGATAAGGTCATCAATCTCAGGCTCCTGCGCCGCATTCTCAAGAACTGTCTTCCCTTTTACCAAAACTGATAAGATAATCATTGTTTCGGTCCCAGTATGTGTGTTTTTCTCAAACTCATATCTTACAGCCTGAAGTCCTCCCGAGGAATCAAGATGGAAAAAGCCATCTTTACTTTGATATCTTACCTTAACTCCCATTCTCTTTATACCTTTTATAATTCTATCTATGGGTCTTGTTCCAATTCTGCATCCGCCCGGGTTTGGAATTATCGCGCGATTCTCTCTTGCTAAAAGTGGTGCAAGAAACATCGAGGAAGTTCTTACAGTCCCGGCTTTATCTAGAGATATTTTTGTTTTTTTTATTTTCTTAAACCTAATTTTTGCAACATGATCTTTAATTTCCACATCCCCTCCAAGTTCCCTTATGATATCCGACATCACCGTAAAGTCTGAGATCAAAGGTATATTTTTTATTACAACTTCCTCGTCGGTAAGACATGATGCTACAAGAGCCTTAAGCGCCATATTTTTTGAGCCTGAGACCGATATTCTCCCCGAAAGCTTCTTGCCTCCTGTTATGATAAATTTTTCCATATATTAATTATCTTGAAAAGGCAATCCATATTTAATCTTATAGATGTCTCCTGCACCCATTGAAATAATGACAAAATCTTCATCGTAGTTTTTATAAGACACATATTTTACCACACTCGGCACGTCGGGCACGAACATTACGTCGTTGTGAATAGTTTTCATTTTTTTTGTTAAAAGTTCTGATGAAACCGAGTCATCGTTTTTTTCCCTAAGAGACGGATAAATATTTGCGATGATCACACTGTCGGCACTTGAGAACGAATTCACAAAATCCTCAAAAAAAACTTTTGTTCTTGAAAAAGTATGAGGCTGAAATATGCATACAATTTTTTTACCTCTAAAGTTTTCGTGAAATGCTTTAAGCGTTTTTCTAATTTCGGTCGGATGATGAGCATAATCGTCAAAAAGTATTGCCCCCGAAGAAAGTCTTCCGACGTATTCAAATCTTCTTTTTGCTCCTTTGTATTTTTTAAGCGCTGTCTTAATCTTCTCGACCGACAACCCAATCTCAATTCCTGCTGCTATAGAAGCTAAGGCATTTAATGCGTTAAACTCTCCAGGTAAATTTAAAACAAACTCTCCAAGAATTGTTCCTCTTGAAGAAGCAAAAAAAAATGACTTGCCATCATTTTCGATAAATTTTTCTATTACTATATTGTTGGAAGGGGAGAAACCATATGTGATAATATTCCCATCATACTCTTTAATCAACTTTCTATTCTCTTCCTCGTCTCCACAGATAATCAAAACTCCTCCTCTTCTAATTTGTCTTGTAAACGATAAGAAATCCCGTCTCATATCTTCCGTGCTCTTGTATAAATCCGGATGGTCAAGTTCTATATTGGTAACTACAGCGATTTGAGGGTTCTGCCATAAAAATTTAGGTCTCTTGTCATATTCGGGTTCTGTGGCATATTCATCGGCCTCGGTTACGAAATACTTTCCTTTTCCAAAATGTCCCGGCAGACCAAGAGAAGGAATTTCAGAGGTTCCTACTATGTAAGATGGGTCAAGATTGTTTTTCGAAAGCACTGTTGCTATCATCGCCGTTGTCGTTGTCTTACCATGAGAACCAGCTATAGAAATTCCTGAAAAACTTTTTCCAAAAATTTCTCCCTTCATAAATTCCCCGACTGCTCTTCCCTGTGTCCAAACGGGAATTTTCATGGTGCGGGCTTTTATAACCTGAGGATTATCATATCCTCCGTGCGCTCCTGTTGTAATGACAAGATCAACATTTTTAAGATTATCCGGGGAAAATCCTATCATCGAAGTTATACCAGATTTTCTTAAGGAATCATCTGTAATGAACTCTTCCTCAATATCTGATCCTGATACGGATATCCCTGCCTGCCTTGCCATAATCGCAAGAGGAGTCATGCCCACACCCTTTATTCCCACAAAATGAATACTTTTAACTTTTGTCATCTCTTTTACCTAATGCTTTTTTAACAGCATCGTATTCGCTCCATGGCTCCTCACCCCTACCTAAGTTCATTGATGTTTCGTGAGCTTTACCGGTTATAAGAACAAGGTCATTATTTCTTGCCATACCAATGGCCCTGTCGATAGCTTCTTGCCTGTCCGGAATCTTAAATATTGTTTTTCCAATTCGTTTTCTTGAGTCTTTAACAGCTGATAAGATGTCTTCTGTAATCTTCTCAATACTTTCTGACCGCGGGTCCTCTGCTGTTATGACCATAATATCACTGTAGTTTGAGGAAATTTTCCCCATTTGTGGCCTTTTTGATCTGTCTCTTTGTCCTGCCGAACCAAAGACATGAATAATTCTTCCTTTAAAATTTTTTCTTAGAGAATTTAATATTTCGTTAAATGAGTTGGGAGTATGGGCAAAATCAATCATTATTTTAAAATTTTTATCGTAGACTATTTCTTGCCGTCCTATAGGTGCTTCAAAACTTAAAATTGCTTCTCTTATTTTCTCATCTTTTATCGAAAGGAGTCTTGCAACCGCGCCTCCCGCCAGAATATTATATTTGTTAAAATCTCCGAAAAGTTTGCTATCAAATTTGAAATTATTAGGATTTATATCTGACGCGCTCCCCATTCCATAAGTAACAACTCTGTCAATTTTTCCCAATTTTTTTAGCTTGGGCTTTATACTCTTAAAAGACCTGTCATCTTTGTTTAAAACAGCTATTTTGGACATTTCAAAAAGCCTAAGTTTGGCTTCCACATACTCTTCGTATGTTTTATGATAGTCAAGATGTTCCCTGCTTACATTTGTAATGACTCCTATGTCAAACTTCGTTCCGAAGACTCTGAATTGATCAAGCGCATGAGACGTAACCTCCAAAACTAAATAATTTTTTCCTTTTCTTATTTTATTTTTTGAAATAGTCCTGCCTGCCGGCAGGCAGGCCATTTTTATGAATTTCTGAAGTGCAAAAGGAGGAAGGGTAGTTACATGAAAAGGAAGAGAATACTTCTTGTTGTTAATCATGGCTTCCACGGAAGATATCATTGACGCTTTAAGTCCTGAACTTTTCAGTATGTGATATATAAGAGAGACGGTTGTAGTCTTCCCGTCTGTTCCGGTAACTCCTATAATAGTAATACTCTTTGACGGAAAGAGAAACCAAGTATTTGCAAAGACCGCAATAAATAAATGATATACGTTTTTGGCTTTTTGCCACATAGTTTATAGCTTGATATTATACCCTTTTTATGCTTACTATTCTATTCCCCGGAGGGAGAGATGCCAAAGTAAAGAAGTATTTCCTTAGCGATTTTAAAAAAGACAGGAGCAGCAGTTTCTGATCCGTATATCGAGGTTGTAGGTTTGTCAAAAATAACCAGCATTACAAACTTAGGATCATTTGACGGAGCATAGCCTATAAAAGAAGCAACGGTTTTTTCCGGATCATAATGCCCCTTAATCGGAATAGAAGCAGTACCTGTCTTTCCTGCAATTCTATATCCCTTAAGTCTTGTCCATGAGGCTTCTCCCTTATTCACGGCATTAACGAGTATTTCAGTCATTACTTTTGCTGTCTTTTCAGATATTGGTCTTCCCAATACTTTTGGACTTATTTTTGATATATTACCGTCCTTGTCTTCAACAGATGAGACAACGTGAGGCTCCATTCTAACTCCTTTATTTGCAACTGCAGAAAATGCGGAAAGAAGTTCTATTGCGGTTACAGAAATTCCCTGCCCGAATGCTCTTGTCGCAAGGTCGACCGAATACCAAGAATCCTTTGGCGGTAAGGACTGAGAAACTTCCCCCTGAAGATCAATACCTGTAGGATTTCCTATTCCAAATTTATCTAAGTAATTTATCATTTCTTCAACTCCCAATTTTTGTCCTACAAAAACCATTCCAATATTATCGGAGTGCTGTATAACCTCAACCATATTCGTATCTTTATAATATTTGTTATTCCATGTGTGAAGCTCAAAACCACCTATCGTAAGGGGTCCGTCACATATATTACATTTTGTCTGAGGAGTTATAATGCCGGTATCTAATGCTGCCGACATTATGAAAGGTTTGAAGGTTGAACCAGGCTCATATAAATTTGAGATGAAGGGATTCTTGTATAAATCTTCATTATACTTTCCATAATCTGAAGGCTCAAAAGAAGGAAAAGAGGATAGGGCAAGGATATTGCCTGTTTTAGGATCCATTACCCCAACCATTCCTCCTGATGCCTGGTACTTTTCCATCCCCTCTTTTAATTTTTGCTCGACTATAAATTGGATCGTTCGGTCAATACTAAGATGAAGCGTATTTCCTTTAAGATTTTGCACGCTGCCACTTGTCTCCTGAAGAATCGGTAGTCCCAAAGCATCATAAATTTGAGTCTTTAAAGTCTTTTTTCCCGAAAGAAGCCTACCATAATATCCCTCAATTCCGAAATAACCCTTATCCTTACCGAAATCATCTTTACCTACGAATCCTAAAAGGTGTGCGGATAAAGAGGCTTCTGGATAAAATCTTTCATACGTCTCTTCGAATCCAATACCTGGAATGCTTAGACTTGTAATCTCTTCTTTTTCTTTTATATCAGCTTCTTCTTTTAAAGAAACCCAGTATTTATCAAGCGATAATTTAGACAATATCAAATCTTCTTTAACATTAAGTTTCGATGACAAAAGTATAGAGGTTTTCTTTTTATCTTTTATCTGTTTTGGGTTCGCGTAAATAAGATAGGAGATCTTGTTGGCTACTATAGGAAAACCATCGGATGTCTTAATTTCTCCCCTTTCAGGAGTTACCAAAAGCGATCTTTCGTATTGAGTCTGTCCAAGAAGTGATAAATCAGAAGCTCTTACAATTTGCCAATAAAAAAGTCGAAAAAGAATGGCAGCAAAAGAAAGCATTAGTAAAATTAGTATTGATCTGTATCTCCATATCATACATTCGGCAAGCTCAGTATGACCCTGAGCTTATGTCGAAGGGTCATACATTCGATTAAACTCAGTATGACCCTGAGCCTGTCGAAGGGTCATTGTTTGATAGCTAAAGGTAAAGGCTTAGAAAGAGAAACGCTGCCTTTTCCTTCTGAAAAACCCATTTCAGATGCTTTCGATGCAATATATTCAAAAGAAGTAATAGAAAGAAGTTTCTCTTTAAGAATTGCATTTTGCGTCTTATAATAAGACGAATCCCTACCTATTTCATCAAGCATAATTCCTGAAGTAGATATACTGTTTGAAACCACCACCCGTATTCCGGAAAGTGCTACTATTGCAAAAATCATTATAAGAATTGTAAGGGTTGGTTTTGTCATGCTTTTTGAAAAACTCTCATTTTTGCACTCTTGCTTCTTCTGTTTTCACTAATTTCCTCAAAACTTGGAGTAATCGGATTTTTAGTCAAAATAATTCCAAAACCCTTTTTTCCGTAGGAATCAAACGTAACCTTCACTATTCTGTCCTCCAAGGAATGAAAACTTATCACCAAAAGCCTCCCATCTCCCTCCAGAAGATCTATTGCTTTTGGCAATGCCTCTTTTAAGTTGTTTAACTCATCATTTACAGCGATCCTGAGTGCTTGAAAAACTCTTTTCATAAATCCTGACCTCTCAAAGGGAGAAAATTTTCGGCTTCCCTCTAAGGCTTTTATAAGATCTCCTGTTGTCTCTATTTTTTTTATTCTACGGGCGAGAGTAATACGCTCAGAAAAGAGCCGAGCAAAACGCTCCTCACCCAATTTACTAAAAAGCTCATTTAATTCTCCTTTCGTTAATACATTTATCAGATCTGCCGCTCTTACTGCTAGATTTTTATCCATTCTCATATCAAGCGGCCCTTCTTTCTGATAGGCAAAACCTCTTTCCGGTGTATCTATCTGAAAACTCGATACTCCCAAGTCGAAAATTATTCCGGAAACTTTTTTAAAATCATTTAAACGTGCAATCGTGTCTATGTCCCTGAAATTTCCTCGAGCCAAAATGATATTAGGATATTCAGATACTGAGATATTTAGTTTTCTGTCTATTTTTTCGCCTAGTATCTTAATATCTTTATCTCTTAATATCTTTTTAACATAAGTAATTGCATCTTGATCAACATCTATCCCCAAAACTACTCCGCCTCTTTTAACTATTTCCCTTGTGTGTCCTCCGCCACCAAGCGTTGCGTCTATATATTTTCTTCCCTTTTTAATGTTCAGAAACTCTAATACTTCTTTTAAAAGAACGGGTTTATGAAATTGATTCATTGCCCATTATTTCCTCTTTCCTTTCTTGCTCGCCTCGCTGCGAAGCGGGCCCAAAGTTAAATCTTCTTTTTCGACAAGTCTTTGAGATATTCTGTCAATGTTCTTTTCAAGATTTCCTCTATACTCAATCCACCGTTTTTTATCCCAAATCTCAACGTAGCGAGAAAGTCCTAGGAATATAATCTCGTCTTCAATTTTTGCAAATTCTCGTAAGTAAGAAGGTATAATAAACCTTCCTTTATTATCGACCGTAACATTGCTTGCTCCTCCAAGGAGAAATCGCTGGGTTTCCCGAGTTTCCGACTGAATGAAAGGTCTGCCTTCTGTCCCCTCAAGAAGCGATTTCCAGTTTTTCTCCGAGACAATAATGAGCGAGTTTTCATATCCTAAAGTTATGATCAAACTATCACCCAAAACTTCCCTAAATTTTTTAGGAAAGGCGATTCTATTTTTTGCACCGATTTTGCCTTCATACTGACCGATAAGCATGTTCCTGCCTTTCTAGCTTGCGCTGAGTGAAACGAAGTGTCCCACTTTGTTCCACTTTTTCCCACTTTATTCCATTCTGAAACTTTTCCAAAGGTCTGTCAAGGGGTAAAATGACCAAAATAGTGTATTAATGCAATCTAAAACGCAATATGTAGGAGCTCGAAAAGATGGGAGGATGTTTTTAGATTATGTTTCTTTTCTACTCAGGTTTTATCCATCTTTTAAAATCTTCCCTAGTCCCAAATCCTGCAGAACGAAATTCAGCTGGCATTGAGGAAATTAACTCTTGAGATTCTCGTATCATTTGTATTGGTAAACCCCTTCTTCCGACTCTTATCATTATTTGCTCATCAATTGCTTCTTGAAGTTGTTGTTTAGCATCGGCATCTTCAGCACTTATCACAATCGATAATCCAGGAGATAAACCAACGTCTACTTCTAGTGGGGGATGTTCCATCAACATGTTTTTAGTAGACCCGTAAAGTTCCCTTACCGAACGAGCTCTTTTCATCAACTGCCTCGCAGACCTGACGTGTACTCTTGGGGTAGGTAATCTATAATTTTCAACCAGAAAATCATACCCTAGGGGCGATGCGCCTCTTGCATATGGTGGGACTTCTGGATCCCACCTAGGCTTAACCACGATGTCAAATTGAGTCCAAGAAGCCTCAATGCGGGCACTTTCAAACTTTTCCTTCCCATAAACTAAGCGCCATCCCCGACCTCTGATAGATCCAGGCCGACATTCTACACCATCAGACCATACTTCACCAATCGGATGTCTACGATATGTAGCTATAATCCCTGGAAATTCAGTCTGCAAAACGAACCCCACTGGAATGTCATCAAACTCTCGTGGAGTAAAATCTCCATCGAATCTCCTATCAGTATAGGAGTCCAAAACAGTTCTCCTTGTGCCCAGACAGATCTCTGAACTTCCTCCATCAATTCTTTAACGCCAAAATGCCTAAGAAGTCCATCACAAGAAGCCTTAAGCTGTTCATATTGGGCATTAAATGTATCTTCGCTAGATAGCGGGGGGTGTCTTAACCCTTCGGAAATTATCACAATCTTTTATATACACTACTCGAATTAATCTGTCAAATCCGGGTTTCTTTGGTAATCAAAAGATGTTATTCTTCCAAAGCCTTTTCTACTTGATAAATCTTGCCGTCTTTTTTTGTGACTTTAAGAATTATCTTTATCTCCGAGACATCTTCATCGTAGTGGCAGACATCGGAGCATGTTCCTAAAGTTATTTTTTTCTCGATCGGCTCGCCTTTTACCTCAAGACTTCCTATTGCTCCCCGTGGAATATCTCCTTCGGAATTATAAGAGAGTTCATATTCGATAGAGGTGATACCCTCAACATTATCAACTCTCATTATTATTTCCTTCCCGTCTTCTGCCATTTCAAGCGATAGCCCAATAGCTTCTGCGGAAAGGATAAGAATCTGCTCTCCCTCAGCTGTGCCCGTAGTTTGAGTGGATTTTTTCGAATTCAATAAGAACATAGCTCCCCCAATTATTACAAGAATCAAAACCGCAGCACCGATTAATATCTTTTTGTCTTTTAAAATAATATTCATTTGGAAATCATTCTCCAATATGGAAAACCTTCTTTCAGGAGCGTTCTCCTATACCTTGAAATTCTTCTTTTTCTTTTTTTTGGATCTCGAGGCATTGTCAACGTTTTATCTAGTTCCCTTATTCTCCTTATGTGGGAATCTAGCATATCAGGCGACATCGCCATTTCAATTCTAGGATCATTGTTTGCTCTTACTGTTACTTCTCTTTGCACCAACTCATGGGCTAATAAACCCTTGAAAGTTGGAACACTTATCCCATTCTGTCTAAAAAATAACCTTTGACTATCCTTAACTGTTTCATGATTAACTGGTCCTATTACCTCCTGCCTTGATCTCATTTGTTAGAAATATAATCTTTAATCTTCTCTATTTTTACCCTCTCCTGCTTCATCGTGTCTCTGTCCCGAACCGTAACTGTCTGATCCTCAAGGCTTTGAAAATCGACAGTTACGCAATAGGGTGTTCCTATTTCGTCCTGGTAAAAATATCTTTTTCCTATATTGCCCCTATCATCAAAAGCAATATTTCCAAACTCGCTCTTAAGACTATCATAGATTTTTTTCGCAAGTTTTACAAGATCCGGTTTGTTCGCAAGAAGCGGAAAAACAGCAACTTTAATCGGAGCAAGTTTTGGATGCAACTTTAATACAATCCTTTTATCTTCCTCTTTAAACGAATCTATCAAAAAGGCAAGCATAGCTCTTCCTACGCCGACTGATGGTTCTATTACATATGGCATATATCTTTTATTTTTCTCTTCATCGAAATAAGAAAGATCGCGTCGGGAATGTTTTGAATGTTGAGTTAAATCATAATCTCCCCTATTTGCTATCCCCTCAAGCTCTCCAAAATCCTCTGCCATAAATGGCCAGTTATACCAGATTTCAGTTGTTCCTTTGGAATAATGAGCAATGTCTTCGCGAGGTAAATCAACAAGTTTTATATTTTCTTTTTTAATTCCTAAGCTTAGATACCAATTTAACCGTTCTTTTTTCCAATAATCAAACCACTTCTTATCTTCTCCCGGTTCTACAAAAAACTCAAGCTCCATCATTTCAAATTCCCGGACCCGGAAAAGAAA
>CAYPAU010000003.1:0-13343 GCA_964408825.1 uncultured Gammaproteobacteria bacterium | reverse complement strand
TTCATTTCTGAATCCTTTACCAATTTGCGCTATTCCAAATGGGATTTTAACACGCATTGTAGATAGAACGTTTTCAAAGTTAATAAAAATCCCCTGGGCTGTCTCGGGTCTTAAATAGGTTTTGTTCTCTTCATTATCAAGTGGTCCCACGAAGGTTTTAAACATTAGATTAAACTTTTTTACATCCGTCCAATTAACTTGTCCTGAGCCTGCTTGCCCTGAGCTAGCCGAATGGGTCGAAGGATGAGTCTTTGCGTGTTCATCAATCTCTTTCTTAAAATCTGCTTTGAATCTTTCGTGACAAATCTTGCACTCAATCAAAGGATCTGTAAAAGACGCTATGTGTCCTGATGCTTCCCAAACTTTTGGATGGGATAATATTGATGTATCCAAACCTACAACATCGTCGCGGGACAAAACCATGGAATTCCACCACTCCCTTTTGATATTATTTGAAAGCAAGACCCCCAACGGACCCAAATCCCAAACTCCATTTAAACCGCCATAAATTTCGGAATTCTGAAAAACAAAACCTCTCCTTTTGCATAAAGCAACTATTTTCTCCATTAAATTTTGGCGATTTTCCTGTTTCTTTTCAATCGCGTTTGACGCGACCATCTTATTTTCAGCCATAACCGTATGATATCAAAAAAGGGATATAAAGTGAATTGTCGCAGAATTATCTTCCGCTTTGAGGATCACGAAACATACTTCTTCTGATTATCCATGCTATTTCTCTGGGAACTGATCCAACAGAAGAATACAAACTGCGCATGCCCCTCCAATGCCTAGATCTTTCTCCGTGACCACCCTTGATTGAATAATGTCTGTTGACTTCTTGATTATTCCAAAAAAATCTTTCCCCGCGCTCCTGTTGAACCATCTATATTCAGATTATCATATGTCTAAATTTTCAGTCAAGGCTTATTTATAAGCCGAACTTGAATACCAACTTGACTTTTTAAGAGTAAGTTTGTTATGGTTATTACATATATACAAAGCTGGATTTCAGCTGAATTTATTGATATAATTCCCACTTATGTCTCAAAGATCAAAACGCTACGTAGTTATTCTTCAGACAATCTATTTGATCCTGTTCTTTGGCTTTCTTATTAATGCATTTACAGTCGACATTCTCTTAGCACCCCCTGCTTTGGCAATCCTTCGAGTACCAAGTAATATTAGGGTTATCGGGGAAGCAGTGAATGCACCGTGGACACAAAGTCTAAGGCTTTATCACGTACTTCTTCTTATAGCAACTGTTGTAGGATCTATCAACCTTCTTGGCTTATCAAGTCTTCATTCCAAAATTTGGAGAACGGCTCTTAGAATATCATCATTTTTTGGGCTTTTGATACTATGGTCCGGGCTATTGTTTTTCCTTCTACCCTTTTTAATTGATGGGACTTATAGTTCAATCTACCTTCAAACCTCATTAGTCTATGCAGGGGTAACCTTCGTAGTTCTACTGGTTGATCTTGCCACTTTTGCTGTTGCAACACGAGCGCGCTAACTTAGAAGAAGAGGAAGAATGTCTCTTGTTCGCAGCTTTCTTTCAAGAATTTGCTCTATAAAAGCTTGCCTATCTAAAAGCGGGTACTTATGGGGCATAAACCCCAAGATTGATAAGATTTTTTCTTCAAATTCATCAACTATCCTACTTTCGTCTGAATAATTAAATGTTTTAAGTGTCTGCTTTATAAGATGAAAAATGGCTCTATTCTCCTGATTCTCGGGACATAGCTTATCCACAAGCTCACAAACATAAAAAGCTTTACCTATTTTTGCTAGATCCCCCTTAATCATGTCGAAAGCATGAAGCGTCTGAGCTTCTGTGAGTATAGGAATTTGTGAACGACTGCTGTGGTATAGAGTAAGGACCGACAAATTTAACAGCTCTATGTGGGACGACCTTCTGCTTGTAATTTTCCGAACACCCGGAGCTTTAATCCGAAGCTTACCGTTATACTTGGTAAAAACAGTTATAATCCTGTCTGCTTCTCCAGTATTTCGTCTTTTTATTACAATTCCTTCGGTTTTGAAGCTTTTCATTTAATATTCAGCAAAGTATTTTTATCTTTTGAAAGGGTGACTGATTCCTTCTTTTTCCCGTTGACTTGAATCACATACTCCTCATCTCCGAGCCCAGGTTGTTTTTGAATAAGAAGAGGGAGACTCCCGTCTTTTGAAAGTTTTGTGGGTATGCTGTAAGTTGCGGTAAAAGTGGCGGTTCCCAGAGGTCTTACCGAAATAAATCCATCGAAAACAGTTTTATTCAAATCTTCATAGGTAGTTACTTTCACTTCAGACCCTCGATTATCTATAAGCTTACTTCCCTTAGGCACATATATCCTAAACCAGCTTTTGTAAACAGAATTTAAACAAAGACCTCCTCTTTCAAGATTGCAGTCTGAGGCCGGATGATCATTCTTAAAGTTTATGGTAATTGTCTTAACGACCGCGCCGTCTTTTATTTTGTAATCAGAGGTTACCTTCTTTAACATATAAAGATTGGCCTTACTGCCTGAGAAGTTCGATTCATTTATGTGAAGATAATCTCCTTCAAATGGCAGAATCTTTCCATCGGCATTAATGGCGTGAAGTCCCTGCTGTGCACTTTTGTCATAGATATAAAACATTACATGCTTTTCTTCTATTTTTTTAACCAAGTCCTGAAAAAGAGACCCCCAATATTTTGAAGGAGAAGACTTAAGCGCCTTTTCTAAGATGGCGTAAAGAAGATCTCCTATAATGGCTTTTCTTCCGGCCTGGACTTTTGCAAGATCGCTAACTCTTAAATCAAGGCTTAAGGGGGTGCTGATATCTTTCTCAAGTTCGTATATTACCTGTGGACAATCACATCTTTTATCTGTCCTGGAATTAAAAGTCTTGCCGGCGGCCGAAACGCTATCATCCAAAATTCTAATAGTTGAGACGAGAACATGAGTATCCAAGGCTATGATTCCGTCCACTTCCACCTTGCCTGAGGCTTTATCATAAAGCGAATTAAATTCTTTCATAGATTCTATAAAATCAGGAGAAAGATTGGAGTCTCTTAGGTTATAGAGAGGGACCTTGGGAAAGTATTTCCGAATTGGCTCAGGTGCTTTTGATTTACTACGAATTGTATTATCAAGATTGTAAATATTGTCGGACTTGTCTACATGAATCACTCCTTTATCTATTCGAAATATAGCGTAGGCCGTTATGAATCCTCCGGTAGGACGAAGCTCTTTGTCATTCTGAAACAAAATTAAATACTTTTTCTCCGAAGGCTGTCCTAAAAGAGTAGGTAGAACTTTAATAAGAGGCTTCGTCTCCCCTATAAATACGACTCCGTTATCAGTCACATCTCGGACCATTTTAAGTTGAGTCTGAATTTTACCAAGCCCCAGAAAGGCAGGATAATGACCGGGACTCACTTGATCCATTTCTTCTTTTGCTACTTTTAAATGGACCTCTATGTCATCTATATGAGGCGTAATCTTATCCATAGTTTTAACTGCCGTTTCTATTCTTTGCTCGGCCGTTCCTCCTACAAAAGTTCCCTCTCCTTTAAGACCTAGGACATCGGCATAAGGTTTTATGGAATTAACAAAAACTTCTGCTGCCGAAAGCCCTGAGACGGCGGCTTTAAGAAGGTGATCTGCATCATTATAGTAATTATTAATAAGAGGCACGAACTTAAGATAAGCAATTGAACGAAGATCGTTTTGGGTCTTTTTAAGCTCTTCTTTGGTCTTTATAAGCTCTACCGAGGCAAGTTCAATATTTTGTTGCTTTAGGGCATCTGCTGTGCGTCTTGCCGAAGCTTCGGTAAGTTTTGCTGATCTATATGTTTTTTGCGAAGGTAAAACAATAGTAAAAGCTGAAATTAGAACAAGTACGAGAATCACCAAAAAAACCTTAAGAACATTCTTTCCTCTAAAAACCCCTAAACTGTTCTTGGGTCTTCGTGAGTAAGAAGGGACGGGGGCTTTAGCATCTACAATTTTTAATCTCCGGGAGGAACCAAGATCTATCTTCTCAAATCCTTCCATTAGTATATGTTACCCTGAAATCAGCTTACGTGTCAAGCTAAGCAGCAGCATATTCTTTCTCACGAGCAACATTTAATTCATGCAGATGTCTCATAAAAGCGGCATGTGACAAAAATCCTCCTTCAGTTTTATAATAAGGATTATACGGATTGTTCATTGCATCGCGTAAATGCTCACCAAACAAATATCTCATGTCCTCATCGCCATTAAGATTAATTTCCGAAGTTTCCTGACCGGCTACGGTTAGATTTCTGCTCCTGTCATACCTTATTTGAACCATTCTCTCATCCCATTCTTCACCAGTTTGTAACTGAATTGTTATATATGCTCGAGGAACTGAGTAAGCTTTTGTACAATTACCTCTCCCCCAGCCCCCATAAGGATTAGGCCTCAAATAATGGTCAAACGTGGGTCCAGTAATATCGACGTCCCAAGCATTTTCTCTTTTCTTTTGAGGCATATCATAGTCTGGCGGGTTTTCGTCATCGTACCATTCCTCTTGCGGAATATTCGTTAATCTTTCTACGACATCCAGTATTCCTTTTGATTTTAGATCTGCGAGCAAGGCATCGTGCAATATTTTCATCTCTTCGTATGTATCAGGATCCCGTTTTAAATCCTCCAATCTCGGTCCTTGATAGATATCAATAATACCTATCGCTTGGTATATTCTTCTTATAAATCTTTGCCCTAATGACGGTTGCGGAGTAATACCCAGAGGTCTTTCTTGAACGCTAAAATTTCCTGTTTCATCAGGGGTAAAATAATATTGACCTTTCTGCTCAGTAGTCATTTATGCTATTATAGCAGACGACGTCAAGCCAATCTTCTCCGATTGTCAATCGTAAATTGTAAATGGTCAATTGTTTTATAAAGCTCCTTTACCCGAAAGCATGGCCCAGGGAGTCTGAAGAATTATCCAAAGATCATATAGAATAGACCTTCGCCTTACATAATTTGCATCCATTTCAATTCTCTTATCAAAATTTATTTCACTTCTTCCTGAAACCTGCCAGTAGCCTGTAAGACCCGGTTTTACAGAAAGCACAATTTTTACAGATTTTTCGGTTTTTGGATAATTTTTTTGTTGTTCCTTAAGCTCATCGGGATAATAAGCCCTAGGCCCCACAAGACTCATATCACCTCTTATGATATTTATAAACTGAGGGACCTCATCCAAGGAAAACTTCCTAGTAATCCGCCCAATCTTTGTAATTCTTGGGTCATCTTTTAACTTATAGCTTCCATGTTTGTACTCTCTATAGAGTCTTGCATACTCAGGATTTGCTCGTAAAAGCTCATGAGCATTTTGTACCATTGATCGAAACTTGTACATTTTAAACAATTTTCCCGATCTACCTACTCTCTCGGGGGTATCTGCAAAAATCGGACCATTTGAATCAAGTTTTATTACAAGTGCAATTATTGCTATAACTGGAGTAAAAATTGCAAGAAGAAGAATTGAAAAAGTTATATCGATTAATCTTTTAACTATCTCGTAAAATAAGCTTTTTTTTACTTCGATGTATGGCATATTTTAATAGGCACTATTTTTATTTTTCTCCAAATTTAGCTCCACCCTTCGTATCAAATCCAGCTATAGACATGAAAGTAGCGTTCAATTTACGTGAGATGCTCGTTGGGAGTCCCTGCAAGACTCTCCACCAACTTCTTTATTTTGGGAACCGAACTTTTATGACAAATTAGAAGTACATCATCAGTATTAATCACTATCATGTTGTTAAGATCAATACCAACTGTCAGTTGATCAGTATAATTAAATACTAAATTATCTAAGGAGTCATTTATCATAACTTTTCCTCGCGTTACATTCTCATGCGTTGATACTTCTAAGGCTTCCTTAAGTGCCTCCCAAGCTCCAATATCACTCCATCCTAAATCAGCGGCAATTACAGAAATGTGTTTCGGATCTATTCTTTCTAGAATTGCATTATCAAAACTTATCTTTTCAAATTTAGGGTAAATCTTCTCAAGAACAGTTTCATAATTCTTCCCCCCCACTTCCTCTTGAATCTTCATCAATCCTTCATAAATATCGGGTACAAATTTTTTATACTGGGATAGCAAAAAGTGCGGGGTCGTTACAAAATATCCGGGATTCCAGGCAAAATCACCGGAACGAAAGAATTTTTCTGCTTCTTCGAGAGGCGGTCGATAAATAGTTCTCTTAAAACTGAATATTTTAGTTCCCCTTATTCTGCTTACTTCTTTTCCAAACTCTATCCAACCAAGATTTTGATTGGCAAATCTTGCTCTTTGTCCTATCAGAATGAGAGAATTTGGATTTTTGTTCACCAAAAATTCTCCCATTTTAAGAACTTCCCGGAATCTTCTCTCCTTTTTTACGAAATGGTCGCTCCATATTATGGCAACAGGAGTCATTGGGTGTTTTTTTCCAATTATTGCCATCGAAAGACCAACAGCAGGGCCAACGTCTCTCATTTCCGGCTCAAAGATAAAATTGCCTTCCGGTATGCTTACGTGAGACCTTAAGACATTTTCATAACGCTTCCCGGTAGAAACATACATATTCTCAAGTTTAAAATCCGGGGTAAGTCTGTCTACCGCAAGCTGAAGGGTTGATCTGTCTCCTATAATTTTTTCAAACTGTTTTGGGGTATTCTTGCGAGAAAGAGGCCAAAGTCTTGTACCCACACCTCCTGCGAAAATAGCAATATTCATAAACTTAGAGAATAGAGATTAGATATTAGAAACTAGTTTGATTTCTTCCTCAAATCTTCTTTCAAATTGGTCAAAACTAAACCGTTGGGCATTAGCCTTGCAATAATCTGGGTTAAATTTTTTTCTCATAAATCTTTTGACCGCCTCTTCAAGAGCTCTTGAAGTCTGAGGGGCAAAAAATATTCCGGTTTTCCCTTCGACCACTGACTCAAGTACCCCTCCCTCTTTGTATGCAATAACAGGTTTTCCGAAACTTTGTGCTTCAATAAGGGAAAGTCCAAAATCTTCTTTCCCCGGAAATATCAGAGCGCGACATCCTTTATAATACTTTACGAGTTCTTCATCAGTCAAGTAACCTAAGAACTCAATGTTAGACTTTGCAATAGCTTTTAGTCTGTCTTCCTCAGAACCCTTACCTATAATCTTAAGTGGTAAATTTAGCTTATTAAAAACTTTCACCGCCAAATCTATTTTCTTGTATGGAACAAGGCGGGAAACGACAAGAAAGTATTGACCATTTTCCATTTTCCATTTATCAGTTAGGCGCGGGGAGCTTTCAAAATTTTCGCTGCGAGGCCTTGCGCCTTTTGACTTCTTGTTAATCAAGCCAAATTTGCCCGCTCGGTGAGCACGAAAATTTTCGGA
Source organism: uncultured Gammaproteobacteria bacterium (assembly GCA_964408825.1). Taxonomy (GTDB): domain Bacteria; phylum Patescibacteriota; class Microgenomatia; order Levybacterales; family UBA12049; genus CAYPAU01. Next base: position 5,955 of record CAYPAU010000003.1, on the reverse strand, counting down.
AGCGACCTCAGCGCCGACCATCAAAGGTGGGTAGATTATTTCGGAGTCTAGGCCGTAATATTTCTTAATCCTCATTCTGACTTCTTTTGATATCGCAATAATTTTATCCGGTCTTTGCGCAGCAATTTTGTCCCAGATTCTTAAATACCAAACGACAGGCTTTGAAATAAATCTTAAGATTGGATTTTTAAAGTATTCATCATATCCGCTCCATAGATATCGTGTGGGAGTCAAACAGTAACAGATATGTTTAGTACCCGGTTTTGTAAGAATTCCCTTTGCGGCTTCTGAAGTTACGGAAACTACTAAATCATAGTTATCAAAGCTAAAACTTTCAAAAGCTAAAGGCATGAATGTTGCATAAATTTCGTGATGATCTTTGGCAAAAGGAAAATTTTGCAAAAACGATGGTCTTACGTCGAAAACTTTTGCCCAAGCTGCTTTTTGTGGATGATAAACAGATGTGTAAAGCGGCGCATCAGGGAAAATCTTATGAAGCGCAAGTAAAACTCTCTCTGCTCCTCCCCACTTATTCACCCTGTCATAAACCAAAGCCACTTTCATCTCCTGATTATAACATCCAAAAACCCTGCCCCGATAGCAAAGACTAATCGGGGTCTACTTTGTCATATTGACAAACAAGAAAAAGGAGGTGCTATATTATAAGTCCATGAAACTAAAATTAGCGAAGACATTTAGTCGTAAAAATAACAAAACAGATAATACGTTTAAAAGGATAATGAAAACGCTCAGATATATCGGCTTAACTCTAGATTTGATGATAATTGAAAAAAGATTATGGAGAGAATATCCTGACAGAATGTATAAAAGAAGACAAGATTTAAGAAAAAGAATATTAAAAGAAGAGCTCGGAAAATTCCAAAGATCTAATAAGTTGTAGTAGTACGACGTTATGCATGGTAAACGTACACAACTCTCTTTTTTGAATTAACCTCGTAGAAAATTTTATACGAACCGATTCTTTTTCGCCAAACATTGTCTTCGCCTTTCATTTTTTGGATATCTCCAATGAAAGGATTTCTGGATAAATTTTCTATTGCGGATAAAATTCTCCTACCATCTTTCTGAGGAAATCGCTTGAGGCTTTTTATTAAAGAAGGATCAATTTGTAATTTCCAGTTTTCTTCTAAGCTCACTTAGTGTGATAACTTTCCCTTGTGCTCTATTACTTCGAGCACATTCTAGTATTTTTTTTTGAGTTTTAGTAGGAAAAAACTCATATATTTCTTTAAGAACAATTAGACTCTCGTACTCTTCACGAGGAATTACCACAAGCTCTTTACCATTTGTAAGTTTTTTTGGAATAATCGCAGCCATAGCTATTCTATAATAACTTTTTGCGCGGTATCTGTCAACAATTGAAGAATCATGAGGCTCGCCTCACCACCCTCGAACCCCAATAAAATCTCTCATAATTTTAGTATTGTCTTATAGTATGGTATAATACCGCCCTATGGTGTATGGAAGGGAACTTGAAAGATTTCTGACAGGTGCAGGAAATGAGTCAGCACTTCGTGCAAGAGAAGCAGAAGCTAGAGCGTCTGCTCAAAAATATACTGCGGATAATATTGTTTCCGAGCCTGCGCTTGCTTTGCAAATAATAGAAGAGGGTTACTCGTTTTCAGAATTTCAAGAACTGGGTCTTTATTCACCTCAAGGATTTTTCGAAAAAACTGTTGATTTTTCCGTTGGATCAATGCCTCTCATACCGCAAGTTCTTTCTCCTTTTTTTGGAAAGTGCATATCCGAACTAACTATGCTTCTCTATCTAAATGATCCCAATAGAGTTCCTAATCCCACATTTATGGGAATAGGTGCGGGCAGGGGATATCTCGATTACGACCTAATAGATCATTTTATGACTGTTGCAATGAATCCGGAATGGAGAAGTGAAGTCAAGAAGCTGAGGGAAGCGAGCCAATTTTTAGTAACCGATAGGACAGAAAAATCCCAACATCTTCTTATAGATGAGCTGACAGAAATTAGACAAGCTCATCAACTTGGGGACAGAATGAAAATCATGAAGCTGGATGTCACAGATTTTGGGCTCAAGCAGGAACCTTACGGAGTTGTCTACGGAAATGAGATCTTAGACAATATGCCAGTTGAACCAATAATTAAAGTTGATGGAAATTTATACGGAGTCGTAGTCCTTCCTTACTCCGAAGGCGTGTTAATTTCAGATGACAAAGACAGTTATAAAAGAGCTTTAGGAGATAGGTTTGAAGAGCTAAAGAACAAGGCTTTAAAAAAAGAAGAGGCGCAGGGGTTAATTGAAGGAGGTGCTTCAAGACTGGTAAAATTTAAACCTGTTTTAATCCCCCTAGAATTATTGCCAAAACTCAACGAAGCTGTCCAGAATTCGCAGTCAGCTAAAACAGGCTTGGAAAATCCTGAATTTGAAGGACTATATCCTTATCAAGCAGGACTTCCCCTGATGCTTAGAAATATAAGAAGATCCTTTTCTCATGGATTAGTGCTTCTAATTGACCTATCTCTAAATCACAATAATACGCATGACTGGGAGAGAACTATTGGAAGTGTTTCTAATTTTTCTTTGGAAAATCCGAAAGACTTAGATTTTCAGGTAGACTTTGAACAAGTTAAGGAAGAAGGAGAAAAAGAAGGAATGGAAGTTGCCTATTTCTCTCCACAGTCTGAAACAATAAAAACTTTCTCTCCGCTATTAAATACTTTAACGCTAAGGGATATGAGAAGATGGGCAAAAGCAAATCAACTCGGAAATCTTTCCGACAGGGAATTACCTACGGCAATTAGGAATGGCTATGCAATTTATTTTCCTTTCACCAACTTCCATAATATTATAGCTTTATCTTTTTAGCCAAACTCTAAGCTATTAGGTTCTATCATTCTCATTTTCTCAAGAATTTGAGAATAATACTTTCCAATAATTTTCTCTACCTTCATATCCGAAATTATACCTAGAATTGCAGGAGGGGTATTAATTCTTTTGGAAGATCATCCAGAAGTGCTTGCATTTATAGTTTTTCCCAAAGAAATTCTCAAATTTCTCAACCCTGAATTCGTCCAACAATTTTACTTTCTGGTCGTAAAGATCTAGTATTTCCGATCTGTCAAATGTTTTTTCAAATTTTCCGGTAATTGGATTTAAAAAGGCATTTTTCTCTTCAGCAGGAGATTTTCTTATCATTCCTCTGTGATATTCATCGTCAATTGACATTACATATACCAAAATCACGCCACCTGATTTTACGACTCTAATCAGTTCTGAAGCTGCAAATTTTCTCCCCATAACTGTTTCTATATCCGTTGTTGCAAAGCAGTCAATCCCCATATCAAACTCTTTAGATTTAAATGGCCACTTTCTTATCGCATCGTGAACCAGAAGCTTGACCTGACTGCTTGCTTTATACTTTTTTACCCTTAAGTTTGCTTCTCTTATTGCATATCCCGAGAAATCAAAACCCGTCATGTGAAATCCTTTTTTGGCTAACCAAATAACGTTTCTCCCCTTACCACATCCCATTTCGATACCCTTAAGACCTTGTTCGTAACCATTGTTTTTCAACCAGTCAAAAAATCTTATAACACCCGAGGAGGCTTGGGTAGAATCCATTTGCTTCAATGCTTTTGGCTTCCTGTGTTCTTCTTCCCAAATTTTTCTTTGTTTATTGTGAGTAATAGATTTCATCGCAGTACTTCCTCATAAATTTTAAAGGTTTGCTCCGCCATTTTGCGCCAGGAGAATTCTTGGCTTCTCTTAAATCCCATCTCAATCATATCTTTATATTCATCTTTACCTTTCAAAACTTCCCTCATTTTCCCAGCAAGCTCGTCGGGATTTTTTGGATCAAAGTAAATTGCGTTTTCCCCACATACTTCTCGAAGGGCTGGTATGTCAGATACAATTACCAGGCATTTATTCGCCATTGCCTCAAGCGCCGGAAGGCCAAATCCTTCCATAAAAGCCGGACAAACTAAAACAATTGCATTTTGATAAAGCAATGAAAGCTCCTCATCTTTTACATCACTTAAAAACTTTATCTCGTTAACCCCTTTGAGTCTTTCTTTTAATCTTTGATAGAAATAGTCCTCTTTTCCGACAAAAATTAAATTGACATCACTTCTTCCTAGCTTTTCAAATGCTTTTATCAAACCCTCTGCATTTTTATGAGGATAGACATTGCCGACGAAGAGGAAGTATTTACCATTTATCATTTTCCATTTTCCATTTATCTTTTGTAGTTTAGGATTTGTAATTTTGTCATCAACTGCTTCGTAGGTCACTACAATCTTTTTCGGATCAATCCCCAGATGGTCGACTATCTCATCCTTCGTAGAATTGGAGACTGTGATTATTTTTCTTGCTTTCCTTACAGCTTGGTAGATTACAAATTTATAGAATGCAATCTTGGCCCAATAGATTGGAGTCGGTAAGGTCGACGCCTTGCCTGTGGGATAGTGGTGCAAAATTAGATCGTGGATTGTTACTACAAAGGGCTTATTGTAGAAAATCGGAACTGAGAAATATGGGAAGTGAACCAAATCCAAATTTTCCTCATTTAAAATATTTTTAAACTTAAATTGCTCCTTAACTGAATGCCACGAGATATCTGCGATAACAATTTTCCATTTTCCATTTCTCATTTTCCATTTTTTAAACTCTTCCAAATCTTTATTTCTAACAAACAAAACATAATTATTATTTTTATCTATTTCGGCGAGATTTTCGATTAAGTTACGGATGTAGCGGCCTACTCCGGTTTGGCCTATTAGGCGGGCATCAATTCCTATTCTCATATTTTTTAACCCCGGCAAGTACGATTTTGTGTTTTAGATTAATTCCCGCATAAACTAACCACGTCAGAGGTTTTGGATATTTTTCCTCATAATGTTTCCTGTAAAAAATTCTCATAGCATTAAAACGCTCATTCGTAGCTCTTATTCTGGTATCATAACTTGCAGTCGTAACATTTCTTGAAACTTTTTTAATCCCTCCCGACACTCCTTTGTGATGAAGAGCAAAAACGCGCGGAACATAATAAACTTTGTACCCTTTCTCTTTAAGTCTTAAACAAAATTCAATATCCTCGCCATAAAAAAAATAATCCTCATCCCACCAGCCGATTTCATCTCCGGCTTTTCTTGGCACCATCATGAATGCTCCCGCACAGACATCAATCTCATGAGTTTTTGATAAATCTAAATAAGTCATGCTATAACCGCTGAATATTTTTGATTTGGAAAAAACTCTGGATAGACCGGAAAAGTAAGACAGCGAATTCCATGGAGTAGGAAAACCCCGGTGGGAAGCATCATCAATATTTCCATTGGGAAGAATTATTTTGCATGTTGCCGCACCTGCGTCTTTATATTCGGTCGTGAATTTATAGATTTCTCCAATCGTGTTATTTTGCACTTCGATATCCGGATTTAAAAAGAGGAGGAATTTCCCTTTTGCTTTTTTTACACCTATATTATTTGCTTTTGCAAATCCTAGATTTTCTTTATTTGCAATAACAGCAATATTTGGAAATTGTTTTTTTAAAACTTTGACGCTATTGTCGGAAGACGCATTATCCACCACAATAATTTCGTAAGTCAGATTTTTAAAGTTTGAATCTATAACAGCGTCTATGCACTTTTTTATAAAACTTAAAGTATTAAAAGAAACAATAATAATAGAAACATCAATCATGGAATAGTTGTTAGTTATTAGATATGAGTTTTTTATAGATTCCTTCAAGATTTTCTACGATAGCATCCCAATCGTAATTTTCTTCAACCAGTCTCCTGGCATTTTTAACAATTTTTTCAAATAAAATTCTGTCTTTAAGAAGACTTTTGATACCATTTACAATCTCCTCTTCCCTATCCGCAATCAAAATTTCCTCCTTATCTCTTTCTCTAAGACCTATCGCACCACGCGTTGTTGTAACCACAGGAACTCTT
>CAYPAU010000002.1:34588-71938 GCA_964408825.1 uncultured Gammaproteobacteria bacterium | reverse complement strand
GGAGGAGTTCGCCTGCTTGACAGGCGTGGAATGGAAACCCGGGACAGGACCCCGACTACTCATTTGGTGCTTCCGAAAGTGTTGCGGTTATCTCAATATTTTTCCCGTCTCTTGAAATCTTAAGCAAAATTTTATCTCCAACTTTTTTGCCCGCAATTATTTTTCCCAAATCTTCCCCGTTCTCTTTTATCCTCTTCCCGTCTGCTTCGGTTATAATATCTCCTGCCTCAACACCTGCCTTATCAGCTCCTCCCCCTTTAACAACTTCAATCACATATGCACCCTCTGGAAGATCGTTTGAGAGAGCAATGTCCTCCGTTATGGTTCTATAGGCAACTCCAAGAAACGGTCTTTTTATTTCCCCGAATTGCCTGAAGTTATCAAGCGTATCCCTTACTAAATTTATAGGAAGTGCAAATCCGATATTCTGCCCGCCTCTTGCAACCGCCGTATTTATTCCTATCACCTGACCTCCCGAATTTACAAGAGGGCCACCTGAGTTTCCGGGATTTATTGCGGCAGAGGTTTGTATCACGTTATCGAGCCTCTCCACAAATCCTTCAAATTCAGATCCTGCAGTAATCCCCCGGCCCAGTCCTGAGATAACACCGGTAGTTACCGTATTTCTGAACTCCCCAAGAGCCGTACCTATCGCTATTGCAAACTGCCCCACTACAAGTTTTGAAGAATCCCCAAGTTCAACGGGAACAAGTCTGTCTCCTCCTACCTCAACCTTAAGAATTGCAATATCATTAAGAGGATCTCTATGAATACTTAAAACCGGGTATTTTTTGCCGCTACTTGTAATTATCTGATATTTTGAACCGGTATCCGACACGACATGTTTATTTGTGATAATAATCCCACTCGCATCCACTATAAATCCTGAGCCAATGTTTTGAGGCTCAGAGTCTTGTACGCCGAAGAATGGACCAAATTCAAGAATTCTTTGAGGTCTCTCTTCAACAATTGTTACAACCGACGGCCCTACTTTTTTCACTACATCAATCGTAATAGACTCCTCGGAAACTACTTTTACATTTTCCTTTATTTGCGGTTTGGGGGTTTTGACATCAGGAAAAAAATTAGAGAAAGCACTTACTCCAAATAAAACTACTATAAGTATCAAGACTAGGACAATTAATTTTCTCATACCTTATTTGATGATAGAAACTGGAGACTAGAAGATCGATTTTGAATATCGAAGATAGTTTTCTATTTTCTAATCTCAAACTTCAAATTCCAGCATCCAACCTCTATCGTCTATAATCAAATACCGAACTATCTTACCAACTCTTCTATGGCCTTCTCAAGCTGAAGGTCATGGGCCGGATCTTTACTGTCAAGACTTACCTTGACATCGGGCTCTATGCCCTTTCCGTTTACCCAAGTTCCTTCGGGAGTCAACCACTTGGCAACGGTTATGTGAACGCCTGCGCCGCCTCCCAGATCATTTGCCTGCTGAATCGTGCCCTTGCCGAATGTCGTCTCTCCCACAAGCTTTGCTCTTTTGTGATCAGAAAGAGCTCCTGAGACTATCTCGCTTGCCGAGGCACTTCCTTTATTTATAAGAATAACGAGAGGGGTTGTGAGAAAAAGGCCGCGTCTTTCCGCCTTCATTACTGCCCGTGTCCCGCCTGTTTCCTGTATAACGACAGTCTCTCCCTGTTTTATAAATTCCGATGCAATAAATGTAGCATCCGAAAGATATCCTCCCGGATTATTGCGAAGATCAAGAACTATTCCGGCAAAGGAAGGGCTTTTGCTACTTACAAGATTTAGTTTATTCATAAGGGTTATCCATTCTTTATTGGTATTATCACCAAACTGGGAAAGTCTTAGATACATTACCTCGTCGTTCTCGTGAGATTTTAAAGTGTTTGTAATTTTTATTCCCTCAATATCCTTGACTTTTTTAACATAGCCGTCAATGCTTTTTACCGTTATCGTGTCTCTTATTATTTTAATGTCGCTCCCGGACTTTGCATCTTTGTGAAGAACATTTAATGTAACCGTACTTCCCTTAGGCCCCCTTATTTTCTCAACGGCTTGAGAAAGCGACCAACCTTCTGTTGAGGCTCCATCAACCTTAAGTATTGTATCCTCAGGCTTTATTCCACTTTTCTGGGCCGGACTATTCTCCAAGGGTGAAATCACAATAACTTTTTTATCTTTCATGCCAAGCTCTGCTCCAATTCCTTGAAATTCTCCCGCCAGTCCTTGTTTGAAATTCTCATTTGTGGCAGGAGGCAAATAAACAGTGTATGGATCTCCTAAGGCCCCGAGCATTCCTTCTATTGCGCCATTTACCATCTTTTGAGGATCAATTTTTGTTTTGTCGTAATATTTGTTTTCAACATTTTCCCAAACAGTCCAGAAGTTTGAGAAATCAACATTGACCCCGGGCGGAGGTTCGCGGCTTGCAACAGAAAGGACAGGATTATAATTCTTAAGCGCAATATTTATTTTGGTGGTACCGACAAAATAACCGATAAGAAAAGCGGCAAAAACGACTACAACTGCCTGTATTGTTTTAGTTTTGTTCATTTCTTCAAAAGTAGGATGGTTTTTTTACCGGGCTCAAGAAAAACTTTTTTCCCTTCAGCCCTGCCTGCCGGCAGGCAGGATTTCTGGATCTTTTCAAAATCTTTTTCCTCTACTATAAAAATTGGCGTTCCTATCAGTCTTTTTCTAAGATCCTCCAAGTCCTCTCCCATTATTTTTTGGGCGATGAGACCCTGCGCCCCGAGTCCTAATGATTTTGCAAGAGCTTCTCTTGTTAGAATTTTTCCTGCGACAATTTTCCCTTTAACGTCCGATTTAATATCGGAGCCTTCTACTGTTTCGTCCTTTAAAAAAAGTAAGGTTCCCGAAATATTGCCCTGCCCTATAGCATCTTGGGCAACAAAAACTTCTTCGGTCGTTTTAAGAACGATTTTCTCATTATCGCATAACTCAACTTCCCCATCAACAGGAGAAAAAATATCTTCTATCTTTGCCTCCTCTGTCGATCTTATCGTTAGGATCCCTGAGTCTTCATCAAATTTAAAAATTGTCCCCGCAACAGGGCTCACTGCTCTCCTTGCGCCGATCGAAAGCGTGCCTTTTTTAATGGCAACAACACTTCCCTCGCTAACCTTATCCCCTGCTCTTTTTACGAGAATTTTTCCAGCATGTGCTGGGTCTATTTGAAGAACATTGAATAAATTTATTTCATGATCAACGCCAACAATGTTTTTCCCGGCAATTACTTGTCCTGAGACTACCTTTTCCCCTACCTTTACTTTTGAAATAAAACCTTGTGGAAGATTTATGGACAGCGAAGTCATACGCTATTAAAATTGGCTCGTAGTAAACGGCAAAAGCGCCAAATGCCTTGCATGCTTTATACCCTTTGCAAGATCTCCCTGATGTCTTGCGCAAAGACCGGTTCTGGCCCTTGAAATAATCTTATTTCTCTCGGATAAGAATCTTCTTAGGGTCTGCACATCTTGAAATGTGGGAGTTTTTCCCTCCTTACAGAAATAGCAAGCCTCCTTTACTCGAATTACTCTTATTTGTCTTCTCTTCTTTGCCATAATTCAACAATTGACTATTGACAATTTACTATTGACTAGTAAGATCTAACAATTTTAACAATTTAAGGCATCTTTTACAACTGTTAATCGTTTTATCTGTTAGTTGTGAGTAGTTAGTAGTTAGAACGGGATATCATCCGGGGAAACTTCTTCTTCCAAAGGTGCTTCTTTTTCATCTTCTTCCGCTTCTTTTTTTGACTTTTCTTTTTTTGATTTGGGCTTTTCTTCTGACTTTGCCTTCCTAACTTCATCCTTAGTCTCGACATCCCCTTCAATCTTCTCCTCTTCTGCCCGCCTTGAATCAAGAAGAATCATGTCGTTTATGATTATCTCAGTCGTAGTTCTCTGTGTTCCGTCCTGTGCATTCCAGTTTCGCGTCGATAGTCTCCCCTCTACATAAACCTTTCTTCCCTTTACCAAAAATTGAGAACAGATTTCGGCAAGTTTATTCCATGCAACTATCCTATGAAATTCCGCCTCTTCTCTTTTTTCTCCCGATTCAGTTGTCCAATTTCTGTTGGTGGCAATAGAGAAGGAACAAACTGCTGTGCCGTTTGGGGTATAACGAAGCTCCGGATCCCGTGTGAGATTTCCTATTAATTGTACTCTATTTAGACTTCTTGCCATAAAACTAGTGGCTAGTTACTAGTTGCTAGTAGCTAGTTTAACAATATAACAATTTAACTATTTTAACAATTAGCACTTTCTATTTCTTTTTAGTCTTTTTTATAGCTTTCTTAGGCTTCGTTGCCGCTTTTTTCTCTGAAACTTTTTTCTTTGGTTCTTGAACTTTTGCCTTCTCGTCTATTTTTGACTTTTGCTTGTCCTCCGAAGCCTTGGCGGAGGAGGAGCTCTCTGTTTCTCTGGTTTTAAGCAATAGATGGCGTAGGACATTATTGTTCGTAAGAAGTCTTCTCTCAAGATCTGAGGGAAGTGTGTTTTCCATCTCAAGAACAACCTGAACGTAATATCCCGAAACCTCCTTTTTTATAGGATAGGAGAGAGTTTTTTGCCCCCATCCACTTTCCCTGACGATATTCGGGTTATCAAAATAACCTTTTACGGTTGTTAGAAGTTTCTTTCGCTCTTCTTCTTTAAGCGTTGGTTTCAAAACCAATGTCAATTCATATGCTCTCATGGTTTTTAATCCTATCAAGTTTATATTTAAATTTCAATAAGCAACTTTAATAAACAAACCTTAATAAAACTTTTAAAATCATCACCTCTACCATTGTCTAATATATTAATATATTAGACAGAATCACTCAAACTCCACTAACACATTCTTAACGGCGGGACAGTTTCGCTACCTTTTCTTTGTTTTTCATAGTTATTTGTGTTATAAGTAAGTTATGAAAAACTTCATTTTGGGGCTTGCTGTCGCAATAGTTTTAATCGGGTTTTTAACAGGAGCTTATTTTTTTGGAAAAAATCAGAATAAAGTCTCTCCCGCACCGACTCTGACTCCGCAAGAAAATCAAACCCAAACTCCGACTAAAATTCTTGATAATCTATCCCCTTCTCCAACTCCAAAAAACAGCAAGGCTTGGGTTTCAGAAAATATACAAGCTTCTATAAATACCAAAAACTATCAGGCTTTGGAAGGCTACATGAAAGATAATGTTTCTTTAATTTTGTATGCCAGTGAGTGCTGCGGAATGATAACTCGCTCGGAAGCAACTGCACAAATGTCATATCTTGAGTCAAGCAAGGGAACATGGGATTTTTCAGAAAAAAACTCCATCCGCGCAAAACTTATTCAAAACAACCCCGAAAACTTCTCTTCTGATATGATTATCGGAATTTCCTCTGATAATTATGTTGCAGGCTTTAAATTAAACTCGCAAAATGAAATCGAAAAAATCATCCTCGTCTCAAACTATAATTTAATAGTTCCTTAAATAGGTTGACATTGTAATCTATTTTCACTAAAATCTGCAACATGAAGGAGAAAGATAAACCATCCTCAACGCCCTTTGCAAGACTTGAAGAAGTCTATTCAAAAATGCCAGCCCCCGAGGAGGAATCCCCAATCGATCGAAGAGAAGTTGTTTTAAAGGATGGTTCAACTATAACCGTTACGAAACTTTCCCGTTCGGTTGAAACATCCTTCGGAGTAAGATTTCAAGGAATTTATTTCAGTGTAACAAAAGAGGGCTTGCAGCACTTCAGTCTTCCGAGTCTCAATATCACCTTAAGCGGGCAGAAGGCAGCAATTGACGTCAGACCGTTTCTTGAATTTAAGGATGACCGAACTGCTCCTTGTGATGCTCTAATAGATTGGATTGAAAATTCAATTCATAGCGGAAAAGTCCAGCCACATCCATTCAAACTAAACCTCGCAATATAACATATCTCTTGCACATCTTTTAAGATCCGATTTTAAACTCGATTACGTCGCCGTCTTTTACAATGTAATCTTTGCCTTCGAGTCTGGTTTTTCCCGCCTCTCTTGCCTCTTTCCATCCCTCTATTTTTATAAAATCTTCGCAAGAAATAACTTCTGCCTTTATAAAGTTTTTGGAAAAATCTGTATGAATCTCTCCCGCGGCCTCAATTGCCTTTGTTCCCCTTTTTATAGGCCAAGAATGGACTTCTTTCCCTCCCTTGGTAGTGTAAAAAGAAATCAAATTGAGCATTTCATATGCTTTTTTTATAAGCCTTTCAAGTCCTGAATAAGGAAGCCCCAGCGATGAAAGATATTCTTTCTGTTCCCTATCTGAAAGTCCTGAAAGTTCCGAATCTATTTTTGCAGAAATTACGACTATATCGTCTCTGTCTAAATTGAAAATTCTCATGTAATCGGAACAAAGCTTTTGAATCGTATCAATTTTATATTCATTCTCCGCAACGTTTAAAACAATTATTTCAGGTTTCCCCTCAATTCCCCCCAGCTCTAACTCCAATTTAATGATCTCGTAATCTTCCAAAACTTTTTTTTGATCTTGATCATTGAACAATTTAACAATATGAGCAATTGCCGAAACTTCTCTTATGTGAGAGAGGAACTTATTTCCCAACCCTTCACCCTCGTGTGCTCCTTTTACAAGTCCTGCGATATCAATAAATTTTACGGTTGAGGGGACAATGGGTGGAGTAAGTGAAGGCAAACCATTTGAAAATGAACTGAAAGGCGTCTGATCTTTACTACTTTTTAAATTCTTATTTTTAAAAAGGCTTTCACTTAGCGAGCGGGGCAAATTTTGTTTTTGTGAAAAACTTGAGCGAGCGTCATTTTCAACATGTGTTTGCCGAGCGATCTCAGCACCAACAATCTTTGCAATTTTTTCAAGATTTTCATCAGGGACAGGAACTACTCCGACATTTGGTTCAATTGTTGTAAAGGGATAATCGGCAACCAATGCCTGTTGCTTTTTTAAAAGTGCATTAAAAAGTGTTGACTTCCCTACGTTAGGAAGTCCCACAATCCCGACTGATAGATTCATCCCGTCCAGTATACCACTTCTTACTCTTTAAACTTTGGAGTACATAAACATAATAAAATCGATCTTTAACGGGATTCATATCCCATATTTAAACATACAACCTGATTATTATAAAGGGGTTAATAACAGCTTTTTCTCACACTTTTATTACACAAAAATAGTTGACAAAAGGATTTTAATAATGTAAAAGTTATGGTGAAAGAATGATTAACTTGAAAACTAAATCTATTCTAAGCATTCTTCTATTAATAGTACCGCTTCTTATTTTTCTTCTCATGTCTCAAAACCAGAAAATCTTTGCGGCAAATATTGTTGTGAATACAACTGACGATGAACTTAACTCAGACGGTGATTGCTCGCTCAGAGAAGCTATTCAATCGGCTAATTTAAACGCCGCTGTTGATAGCTGCACAGTCGGTAGCGGAACCGATACAATCGTTTTACCTGCAGGCACCTATACGCTTAGTATTCCAGGTGCAGGCGAAAATGTAAACGTGACCGGAGATCTTGATATCATCTCGAACTTGTCAATTAACGGAGCCGGTAATAGCACCACCATCATAGATGGCGGCGGCATTGATAGGGTCTTTGAAATTCACCCGGGAGCGACGGTCACAATCGATAAAGTAACCGTTCAAAATGGCAACAGGAGTGGCGTTTTGAATCGGGGCACTTTAACAATTAACAACAGCACCGTTACCAACAACTGTATTGCTACTTTTGGCGGCGGAGGAATTTTTAATACGGCTACGGGAACGCTGACAGTAATTGATAGCACTATCAGTAACAACAATGCAACTAGTCCAGATACGAGCCATGGCGGCGGAGGCATCTATAGCGACACTGGAGGAATAGTAACATTGAACAGAATTACTATTAGTGGCAATACTACGACCGGACGCGGTGGTGGCGTTCTTGGCCAAGATCCGACGATTAATATCATAAACAGCACTATCAGCGGAAACACGGCGCTCAACGGCGGCGGTGTTTTCAATAGATTCGGAACTGTAAACTTCACTCATGCTACAATTGCCAATAATATCGCAACAGATAATGGCGGCGGGATCTGGAATTTTGGCGGGACAATGAACTTAAAAAATTCAATACTTGCCGCAAATACTGCAGCAACTTCATCCGATGATTGCGCCGGAGGCATCACTTCCTTGGGATACAATATAGCAAGCGATGCTTCGTGTTCCCTTTCAGGAACCGGCGATTTGAATAGCACTAATCCTTTGGTTGGTTCACTTGCAAACAATGGCGGGCCCACACAGACTCATGCATTACTTCCGGCAAGTCCGGCCATCGACCTGGTACCGGTTGCCTCCTGCACTGTCAGTACTGATCAGCGTGGGGTAGGAAGACCACAGGGTGCAGGTTGTGATAGCGGTTCATATGAACATCCGCCAACGCTTCCCCAAAACTGTACCGGTAATATCGCAAACTACAAAATTATTCAGGGAACAAACGGAAACGATAATTTAAATGGCGGAGCAGGTCGCGATTTAATTTTTGCCTATGGCGGAGATGATAAGCTTACTGGCGGCGCAGCTGAGGACTGTCTGGTGGGAGGCTTGGGGGATGATAAAGCCTTTGGTGGATCAGGAAAGGATGTACTAATTGGCCAGGACGGAAATGATAGGCTAGACGGAGATAGTGGAAACGATAATTTATTTGGCGGAGATGGTAATGATGATTTAAGAGGCGGCTCAGGACATGATGTGATAGACGGTGAAGCTGGAATTGATGATGCTAAGGGTGGAAGTGGAACAGATACCTGTACTGCCGAAACTGAAAGCTCCTGCGAGCTCTAACTACCCTAAAGTTCCTGGAGGTCTTTGTCTACATCTGTAAAGTCTTTCTGGGGATCGTCTACTGTCACGCTGTCAACTTCCGCCTCTTCGGGACTTACTTGCGTTTCTTCGGACTTCTCGGTCGCCTGACTTGGGACAGAAGTATTTTGGCTTTTATTTCCCGTAAGTATAAACACCCCCGCACCTACAAGGATTAAAACTACAATTGCAATTAAGATGTAAAGCATTTTTCCCTTTTTTTCAGGCGCTGGATTTTGGGAGGAAGGAACAATAGGCGGAGCACTTTGGACCGGAGGAGTAACTGCCGGCTGAGTCGGAGTTTGTGCCGGGGCAGAACTGGTATTTTGAGCGCTATTTGTTTTTGGATCCATAATTATTTTTCTGCAGAATTTATTTTAGCAAGTTCTTTAGCTGCTTTTCTTACCGCTTGCTTTGCATCAACTACCAATTTGTGGACATCTCGCAAATCCAAACGAAGTTGGCTTACCGTTTGTCCGACAACATTTTTAAGCGTCGCTTCATCTTCGATATTTATTACATATTCCTTGCCTGCCTGCTCGCTTACGGCGTTCTCGGCAGTTGCAATTGCGGTTTTTGCATCCTCTATTGCGCTTTCAACTTCAGAAACATCCTTGCCGCTTGCCGATGCCTCATTGGTTTTACTTTCAATTTTTGAAAGAATTCCATTTAATTTCTCAAGAACATTTCCCATCCTGTCCGTACTATTGGAATTTATCTGCGCAAGCCGGGTGTCAATCCTCTGAACAACCAATTTTTTCCGCTCGTCTTTAAGGCTTTGAAGCTTTAATTTAAACTCTTCCCTTTTTGCCTTAAACTCTTCTCTTGCCGCTTCTCTTTCCTCCTTAACTTCCTCACGGATATTTTGTCGTTTTTCCAAGAACTCTTCCCTTGCCTCTTTAATATTCCCTCTTCTAGTCGAGCTTTCAGTACTATTCTTAGAGTAAGAGGCAGGCACGCCAAATGAAAAAACGGAAAAAAGAAGCAAAAAGATTAGGAGAACAACTTTCATCTACATTTTAGGATAACCGCAACAACGCCGGTTGTCAAGAAAAAAATGAAGAACTATATCATGGTGTCTGCCCTTGGAAAGTAAGATCTAAATAATACCTAGCTCTTTAAATAATTTAATTGTTGGTCTTGTTAGAGGAATATTTTTAAGCTCTTTCTTCTTAAACCACCTAAGTTCCCTGATATCATCCCCTGCTTTTAATTCCCCGGATTTATATTCGGCTTCGAAAACCAGAAATAGGAAATGTGTTTTTGTTCCTTTCTTGTCGGGTTCATAATCTTCATCAAACAACAATCTTTTCAAGTTTTTTATTTCAATTCCCGCCTCTTCTTTTACCTCTCTTTTTGCTCCTTCTTCAAGATTCTCCTTCTTAAGATCTACTCCGCCGCCAAGATTGTGCCACGTGTCAGGGTACGGACCTATCCCCTTATCTTTTCTCCCAAAAAGATAGTCCCCATTTCTTTTAATAATTATGGAGACAATAACTCTTGCTTTCATGGGGAAATTATACCAGAGCTTGAAATCCTTTTCTTATAGCAGCCCCTTCGTCATCATTGTCTTTGAAATACTTATCAATTTGATCTTCTGAAATCCATTTATAATCCTCGTGGTCTTCCGCTCTAAGCTTAATTTCTTGATCTGGATTTTCCATTTGAGCGAGATATAACACTTCTATTACATGGTCGTTCCCATCGTTCATTGGGTAGGTAAATTCGAAATACGGCTTTCCCAGTATTATTTCCATATCAAATTCCTCCCGCAGTTCTCGTCTTAAACACTCCTCAAGAGTTTCACCAAATTCTACATGACCGCCGGGCAATTCCCATTTTCCAGGCAAAAATGACTTTGTCTTAGAACGTTTGCCAATAAAAGCTTTGCCGTCTTTATGAAGAAAAACACACGCAGTAATCACTTGCCGTTTCATTCAGAAATTATACCACGCCCACAGAAAAAGGAAAAATTCTTTTAGATTTATTTGAGCAAGAATTTTGTAGTGATGTATCAATACATCACTACACGAACAAGAACTCTGGTTGGGGTGGGAAATCAAGCGATCCGGTCTGTAAGTGGTTAGGATAGAATTCTATTTATCATGGTCTAAAAGCGGGTATACCCGCTTTTAGATATTTGGGAAATGAAGCCTTATTGATCTTCCCGTTATTTTCCGGATTTTCCGTGCGTTGATGACTGCGCAGAGACCGATACTTGCTTGCCAAAACCGGCATTTGTACTTGTTTTTGACTGGGTCTCAACCTCTTTTCCCTCCTCGTTATTCTCGTCGTTATTTCCTTGCGATACTTCAAGAGCCAATGAGTTATCGACGGCCACCTGAGGAATAAGAGTTGGCATTTCTTTTCCGGATTTTATATTAAAAGCTGCGACTTTTGTATTATCCGGCTTTTGTCCCTCCAAATTGTCCTCACCATCCTCGTCTTGATCGTCAGCCACCTCGCCTGATGCTTCAAAATCAGTTTTGGATTTAGTGTTGGGAACCTCAGAAGTTTCTGCCTGAATATCTGATTTTGCAGATAATTCCTGCTGTGCCTTTATAAGCCCTGTTGCACTGCTTCCTCCCAGAATAATTATCCCAATTACTGATAATGCTATTAAAATTCCTATCATTTTCCGTCACCTCCCTTCTTATTTCCGTTTGAATTGCCTGAATTATTTTCCCCGGCTTGACTCTGACCATGGCTAGACACTTCAATTGCCTTATTTATAGCTGGCTGTGCCTGAGTAGGAACAGTTACTTTTAAATTTTCCAAAACTTCCTTATTTTTATTTAAAGCTTCTTCAACGCTACTCTTGGCCTGGTTTTCTCCGTTGTTAATTTTACCGGCTTCCTCCAGGGCGCTTCTTACATCTTTTTCGTACCCCTCTACAGTCTTTTCAAGATTTTCTTCTTTATTCTCGGAGGCGGACTTTTCTATTTCCTTAACTTTATCTTCTGCTTTCTTAAGATGGACGGCGGCTCTGTCTTTGGAATTTGTTGCCATTATGAGTTTTATGTCCTGGGTTATTTTTTTAACAGGATAAAATATGGAGCCGGGACTTGCTTTCTCTGCGGCCAAAACAGTACCCGAGGCGCCAAGGACAACCACCAGGAAAATTATCAAAGCAAACCTTACAGGGTATCCAAGTAAAGAAGGGCTTCTGTGTCTTGATGGTAAAAGACGAATAAATGATTTTTCAAAATGGGACTTAAACTGTTTATCCGGAGAAATGCTATCTAGCTTATTAAGCCTTTTAATTATGTCTTTATATTTGTTTAAATCTTCCATATTATTTTAAAATTTCTTTAAGCTTCTTAAGAGCTCTATACTGAAGGCTTCTTACCGCCTCCTCTTTTTTTCCAAGCACTTTTGAAATTTCCCCGTTTTTTAATCCTTCGATAAACTTCATAACCACTACTTCCTTCTGTTCTTCCGATAGTTGGCTTATTGCTTTTAATATTTCATCACTTTCAATTTTTCCAAGTACTTTTTGCTCAACGTTTTCCCGCTCATCAATAATCAGTGCCGAAAGCCGGGTTGTTTTCTTATTGTTTCTGTAAAAATCTACGATAAGGTTTCTTGCGATTTTATATATCCAAGGCCGAAAACCCGCTTTTTCCTCATCAAATCCTTCTATCTTCTCCCAGGCTTTCAGAAAGACCGTCTCGGTCATGTCTTCAGCGTCCTGCCGATTCATATTTACTCTGAAAAAAACGTATCTGTAAATTGAATCAAAGTGTTTAAGATATAGCTTGGAAAAGGCATCCTTATCCCCTCCCTTGGCTCTTACTTCCAAAACTTTATCAAAGATCACTTCTATGCTTTTTTTATATAACGGAGTTTTTATGTTTTTGTGACGCATATTATTAAAATTAAAAACCTGCTTATCGCAGGCAATTTAGTATTTTATAAAATATTGATTTCTTTTACAAATTATTTGCTTGCTTATAATATAAGGGTGGAAAATCAAATGTTCTTTTTTATTTGTTTAATATTTTTTATACCTATTACATAGTTTATTTACGGCTGGTACATTATGCTTAATTCTATTCAATCTCATAATACTACTTTAAGCCTTCATTCCATTATTCTATTGAATGATGGAATATGATAATATAGATTTATGCTAAAGACCAGAAACTTGGAAAGAATAGTTAAGGGATACTCAAATCATAGAAGGATTCAGATATTGGAACTTCTTGAGAAGGAGCCTGAGCTTTCGGTCAGTGAAATTGCTCAAAGAGTAAAAATAGAACTGAAAAATGCAAGCCAGCATGTAAGGCGGATGGCAATAGCAGGTTTGATTTTGAAACGAAATCAGAACAAAAATGTCCGCCACAAGCTATCGGATAAAGGCTTATCTACTCTTAAATTCTTAAGAAAACTGGAGTAATTCAAAAGATTTATTCTATCATTCGCGCGAATGATGGAACAAATCATTCACATTGCTCTACTTCATTCATCCATTGATTTATGCTTAGATCTGGGATAAGTTTGTTGGGGTGGGAAATAAGCAAAGCTGCGATCAAAATTTCTGCCCGACTACAAGGAGAGGTTTATCCCAGTTCTTAAGATTTTTTCCGGATTTTTTATAAAGTCACCCCTGCAACCTTGCGAACAAAACCGTATACTTTTCCTTTATAAGTACTCTTAAACTTTGTTTTTTCAAGATCAACTTTCATTCCGTAAATTGGATCCTTAACTTTGTTTTGTTTGTTGGAAGCGGTCTTAAAGATATCAGAAATTTTCAAAGTCCCTTCCCTCCTTTCCAAATTAAAGTTTGTCTATTTCAGCTGATAATTCCATAT
The DNA here is from genome assembly GCA_964408825.1 of uncultured Gammaproteobacteria bacterium. Classification (GTDB taxonomy): domain Bacteria; phylum Patescibacteriota; class Microgenomatia; order Levybacterales; family UBA12049; genus CAYPAU01. Next base: position 58,268 of record CAYPAU010000002.1, on the reverse strand, counting down.
TTCTCACTGCCATCTGAGGATCGTCCCTTGCAAAACGGATAATCCCTTCCTTGTCGACTATAACGTAACTATGACCGGCAAATTGACCTCTGTGCATTGAGGAAGGAAGAGTCAAAGCTCCGTATAAGACAGATACGGCCCTGTCGGTGTCAAATAATACTTTTGCCGATGCTAATTCGGGCATTTTAACTACAGCCTGTCTCCAGTCATTTTTTCGATCATTAACAATGGTCAAAACCACCGTGTTTTTACTTGTAAATTCGCTGTCTTTTCCAAAAGCTGCAATTTGATTCCAACAGGATGGATAACACATGAGCCCTTCACTAAAAAATAAAATGACGTTTTTACCTCTAAGGCTCTCTAATGTGATTTTCTCTCCGTCATAACTTTCCAAAGTAAAATCAGGGGCAGGTTTTCCGGTTAAAGAATCAAAAATTGTCGAGTTGATAGCTTGTTGCCCTGCATGGTGATCATCCGTTACGGTATTGTTTTTGTTTATCTTCTCTTGTGTTGATTTAGGTTCAAGTTTAAAATTAAAATTAGATAAAACAACAACAAGAAGAACAATAATTCCTGTTGTCAAAAGGACAGTCAATAATCCTTTTTGATTCACATTTTCACCTCCTTCACTTCTGTTTTATAAGTTTTCCTAAACTGTTTTATTGCCTGCCATATTATCAGAAAAAATACCCCCATGAAAAGTACTGCCCATAAAGTTTCGGGGATAAATTTGGTAAAGTTTTCTAAAAACCGGACAAAACGGGTAAGGTAAAGATTCACGGTTACTTGATAAGACGCATGGGAAAGAAGCTGGTTCGTTCTCTCAAGATATAAAATAATTATTCCAAAAATAAGGAAGACAAGACCCGAGAAAAGATTGGCAAAAGTAAGTCTTATTTTTTGCCCAAACAAAGTATAGGAAGTAGCCTTTCGAAAACCGAAAAACTTTTGAGTAAAATTAAATTTATCTAAAGTAAGAGCGATAATAAAAAGCGGCACTACCATCCCCAATACATAGGCAAGAGTATAGACTCCTCCAAGAATTACACTCCCGGGTAAAACCGCCAGGGTTAAAACTCCTGCTAAAACAGGCGCGCAACAGGTCGTCGCAATTCCCGAAAATACACCTAGGGTAAAAACTGAAGGAATATTGTAATTCTTAAGGCTTGGATGCACCGTGAAAGGAAGGGAGAATTGTTTGCCAAGAAGCATTGTCAACCCCAGAAATATCAGAAATACTCCTCCGATAAAAAAGATCGTATTGTGATAGAGACTAAAGATTTGGCTTATGAAAGTTGCTCCAAGACCCAAGGGAAGAAAAACTGCTAAAACTCCCAGGAAATATATAAATGTCATAAAAAAGATCAGCCCTTTTTCTTTAAAGATTGAAGCAAAATAAGTCGGCAAAAGAACGGTAATGCAACAGGGTGCAAACAAAGCCGCTACTCCTGCAAAAAAAGAGGCTATAAATGATGCGCTCATCAAAAGTTCCATGAATTCAAACTTCGACTAAACTCTTTTCGGCTCGATTTAACAAGACGGCATTTGTTGCCACGATAATTGAGGAGATACTCATCAAAAGAGCCGAGATCTCAGGTCGAAGCGAAATGCCAAACTTTGGATAAAGAATTCCTGCTGCAATGGGAATGGCAAGTAAATTATAAATCGAAGCCCAGAATAAGTTCTGTTTCATTTTGGTTACGGTTGCTTTTGATAAACGGATGGCGCGCAAAACATCGGCAGGGTCTGATTTCATAAGAACCACTTTTGCTGTCTCGATAGCCACATCGGTTCCTGCACCGATTGCAATGCCGATATCTGCCTGGGCTAAGGCCGGCGCATCATTAACACCATCCCCTACCATCGCCGTAAATTTTCCTTCTTTTTGGAGTTTCTTAACATACTTTGCTTTGTCCTCGGGCAAAACCTCGGCAAAAACTCTTTTTACTCCTAGTTGTTTTCCGATTGCTTCTGCCGTTTTTTGGTTGTCTCCTGTTATCATAGCCACTTCAAGACCTAATTCCTGCATCCTTTCAATGGCTTTTGCGGCCGTTGCCTTTATAGGATCCGTCGCAGCGGCAACGCCCGCGGCTTTTCCATCGATGGCAAGTATCATAATCGTTTTCCCTTGGGAAAGTAATCGATCAATATCTTTTTGGATATTTTCTAGGCCTACCTTTCTGTCGTTCATAAGCTTAACAGTCCCTACTAATATATGTTTGCCTGAGACTTCCGCTTCTACTCCATGCCCCGCAATATTTTTAAATCCTTTAACCTCGGCTGGGGTCTTTAGTTTTCTTTTTTTTGCTTCTTCAAGAACAGCTTGACTTAATGGGTGGCTCGATTTTGCCTCTGCGGCCGCGTCAAGCTTTAGAATTTCATCTTCTGAAAACCCAGAGACAGCTACCACATCTGTAATTTTGGGTTTGCCTTCAGTTAACGTTCCGGTTTTATCAAGGACGACCGCTTGGATTTTTGAAACCTGCTCTAAAGTCGGCGCATCCTTAATCAAAATGTTATGCTTGGCGCCAAGTCCAGTGCCTACGGCAACTGCAGTCGGAGTCGCAAGTCCTAAAGCATCAGGGCACGCAATGACTGTGGTTGAGATGGCAAAAGTTAGAGCAACAAGAATCGGCGCTCCTAAAACAAAATACCATCCTCCAAACGCTAAGAGCCCTCCTCCGACTGCAACAATTACCAAGTATTGCGCAAATCTGTCTGCAATTTTTTGTCCGGGAGCTTTGGAACTTTGGGCAATTTCAACAAGCTTAACTATCTGGGCAAGAGCGGTGTCTTCTCCCACCTTCGTGGCCTTAAATTTAACAGAACCTGTCGTATTGATAGAACCACCAATAACGTTATCGCCGGTCTTTTTGGCAACGGGGATTGATTCGCCTGTAACCAAAGACTCATCAATTGCCGTTTCCCCCTCAGTAACTTCTCCATCAACAGGCACCTTGTCTCCGGGTTTCAAAACTACAATGTCATCAACCTTTACTTCTGAAGTTGGAATTTGAATCTCGCGACCGTTTCTTATGACTCTTGCCTGAGGGGGAACGAGATTAAACAGAGCCTGGAGCGCATCGGTCGTACCGCGGCGGGACTTCATCTCCATCCAATGACCAAACAAAACAAAAGTTATAAGAAGTGCTGCCGCCTCATAATAGGAATCACTTGAACCAAGAAGCATTAAAATAACACTAAATCCATAGGCAGCTGTAATACCTACGGCAATTAGAACTGCCATATTTAAAGTTTTGGCAAGCAAAGCCTTATATGTCGAGTAAAGAAAAATCCAACCTGAATAAAAAAATACCGGAGTCGTCAAAATAAATAGGAGAAACGGAATGGGAATTGGAGAAGGTAGTCGAAGCTTTAGAAATTCAATAGCAAACGGTGAATACGCAATAATTGGGATTGAGAGGACAAGAGAGAAGAAAAACTTGTTGCGGATATCCTCCTCCATAAGGCGTGCCATTTCTCGTCCTGCCAAACCCCCATGCTCCATGCCCATGACCATGGTCATACCCATTTTAAACTTCTCCCACCATGAGATCTCCGAAACCGGCCTCATTCTGTGTTCGCCTTGTTCCATCGAACCATGCCCTTTCTGTCGGTTATTTTTTATATTTTCTTTCTTGTTTTCTATTTCCGTAAGGTTCATCCCGCATTTTGGGCAACGGCCTGGTTTGTCGGAAACAACTTCAGGATGCATCGGACATGTATACATCTTTTCCATAGTTTAATATTTATTTATCGCTTTTCTTAAATACGTTTATTACCTCGGTGATGGCCTTTTCCTTTTGATTGGTTCTAAAATAGTCCGCGACACAGGTTTCTAAATGATTCTTTAAAACCAGACTATCTACCTCCTTTAAGGCACTCTGTACTGCCTGGGACTGGTGAATCACATCGATGCAATACGACTGATCTTCCACCATTTTTATAACCTTTGACAGGTGCCCCTTGGCAATCTTTAGTCTATGAAGAATTCTTTCCTGAGTATCTTTGGGTCTATACACTTATATCCCCCCTACAGGGATATGATACTACTAAAAGTGGGCTAAGTCAACAAAGAGAGGAAGTTTATTCAAATCTTACTTCTATATTATCCCCGTCTCTCATCGCATAATTTTCAAAATTTTTATTCTCTACCCCGTTCACAAGCATTTTTACCTTCCCTTCGCCACAATTATCAAACACGCAGCTTGAATTAAATTGTTTGCCCCAAATCTTGAAAAAATTCGAAAGCTTAGTTTCATCTTTTGTAACCGTACCCCCAAATTCCATATGGACTATTCCCTGCTTATAATCCTCGGAATGAGTGTGCATTGGCTGATGAACAGCGCCTAAGCCTATGCTGTCCGTAAATTCTTGCTTTTGACCTTTAATATAAACCGAAAGTCTTGGATGCCAGTGTATGCCGTTTTGGGCTACTACTTCCCCTTTAGAAACTGGCTTCTCGTCTTTTGAGAGAAAAAATACTCCTCCTATTAAAATAATAAATGTTGCGAAGAAAACAGCCCCTATTATTTTTGCTTCCGCATTAATCTGCATGATTTACGTGATCCCCCGCGCCTCCACAACCGTCTGATAAATTCCAAACTTCTGTAACCTGTTCTCCGCCAAATCCATAATTTTGAATTAGATACTTGGCAAGTCCGCCATAGACATACCATCTCCAGCACTTGCAGCAGCAAGGGCCTTTTTCTTTGGAGTTTTGCATAGCGAAATCATATGCTTTTTGTTCTTCCGGAGTTAACGTATCTTCGTAATGACCCATCATTTTTTTAACAAGGGAAGCTTCAATATTATAAGGATCAGGCGGAATCTCCGCTATATTCTTATATTTTTTAAGTCCGTTCCTCTGTTCTGTGTAGCGGTGAAGATCCATTGGCGAGCAGCACGAACCCCGAAGTCTAGCATTATCTGGCATTTGATTGATGGAGTCTTTAAATTCCGAGGAGCAAGAAGAGTTGCCGTTTTTACTCAAATACTCAAAATCCTTCGCGTAGGTCGCATAGGTACGGGTTATAAGTTCTTTATTTTGGAAATTGGAAAATATGTAAAGTCCTAAAAGAATTCCTATGAATGCTAGTATAAACAATAATGTTTTTCTTTTGACTCCGGGTAAGGGTATCACTATCCTCATTAAATTCCGCATCCCCCTCCCTGCTGGGGCGGCGGCTCAACTATTCCTTTTTCTGTGAGCCATTTTTTAACCTCTTGTGCCCCAAAGGCCGATGAAATGTCTTTACCGAGTACTAATCTTGGGTCTACGTCTTTATAGTCTTTTCCTTCTTTATTTTTAAAATAAAGGGCAATATCGTAGTAATTTCCGGGAAACCAAAAAGCATTAATATATTTTGCGTCATCGTACATCTGGCTTTCGGTTGCTCCGTTTGAGGCCATTAACTCCAACATTCCTAAAAGTGCCATACCGTGATTGCAATCAGGAAAAGCAGTTGAATTGCCGCAGCATGGTCTATAAATGTTCGAGGCAACCTTATCCACTAAATCTTCTTGCTGAGAAGTCAATGGCACCAAGGCTCTTTTTGAGTAGTAATCCACGGCGTCTCCACGGGATAAGGTCCAACCGCCTGTCGAGGCAAAGTTCCCGATCTGCCCCTGGCCGTATTTGACCATATCGCCTTCTGTAAGAATCTTAGTTTTATTACCAAGACCAAAAGCCCAAAAGAAGTTTAACAGGAAATAGGAATTATTCTGATCAATTTTTATTTTTTTATCAAGCCCGGAAGTTAAGATCTTTTCTTGTTCTGCGGTTAATGGTTGTCCTGACTGTTGATAAACTTGTCTAAATTTATCAAGGTCGATTACACCCATCTCTATCATCTTTGGCCCCAGATCTCCGTAGGCAGCGTTAATTTCATAACCCTGCGAGGGATTAATTTGAGAGAAAACTTCGGCTGAGGTTGCTTGTGACTTTGAAATATTGCCGGATGCTGCGATTGCCCTCTGAGTCTTGGCTCGATATTTTATAGGGAGTCTTGGAATCGCATAAACGGTGAGGATAAAAAGTAGTAAAAGCAAAATGGGATTAAGTTGCGCAAGAGTTTCTTTGTTGATATTTAGAACTAAGTTTTTATTTTTTAGCGATATAATTTTCTCTTTTGGAATCTCACAAAGCCCAAGTACACTTTTGGAGTATTGAAAGATTGCATACGAAAGTATTAGGGCTGAGAAAAGTTTTATCTCAAGTCCTCCCAATGGAAAAGCAACAAGGGAGGCGGCAATACCAAGTGTCGGAAGAAGAAAGGCGCTACAGACCGAACATCCTGTTACGGCGGCTGAAAAAAATAAAGAACCCAACGTATGAAGAAATGTAGATCTTGATCCCTCTTTTTTTTCTTCTATCACATAGAAAAGGAAAGAGACGGCTATTCCGAAAAGAACAGCCGTAACAACACTTAAAACTACTTGAGACCATGCATACCATGAAGCGTTGGACTGCCAGAAAGCATCCCATGTGGTTTTCTGAACTAAAATAAGGTAATAAAGAAATAAAACATTTAAGACTATAGCAACAGTAATTACTATGTAGTGGAATTTGATGAATACTTTTGAAGAAGCTTTTTGAATAATAGAAATGGAAGATGGCATAACTTGTCTAATCATTGTAGTAGAATGATTTTAGTTATGTCAAGAAAAGCGCTGTTGGATGAAGTTTTAAATTATCCCCTGGAAACAAATTTCTTTATTTTCAAAGGATAAGAGAGAAAGTGTAAATGAGGTAGAGGGACCATGGCCGCAAAATTAAGACGCGTAAGTCTTAACTGCAATCAAGGTATCTCGACAACATTTTGGGTTTTTAACCCTTCTCTTCTCTCTTAAAATAAAAGCTGGAATAAGCATTTGAAAGCCGGTCATGTCAACCTCCAAGTCTGATAAACTTGCCGATTTCCGTATTAGCACAGAATTTTGTGGGGAAACTCATCTGCACTGCTGCGGAATGGGCTACGGGTTACCCCGAAAGACCCTGTTGGCATAGAAGCGTTGGTTTACTCCGGGGGGAGGGGGCATCCCAGAGTGGTTCGATCGAAGACAAGGTCTCCGAAGTGCCCATAGCCGGGAATGGAAAGCGTTACCGCCTCCTACAAGACGCGCAGTGCTGGTGCGTCAGGAGCAGGCAGCGCCGGCGACGCAGGACATCAGGTGACCCGATGACGAGTCGTGTTGTCTTCGGGACACAAACTGCAGGCCAGTGCCGGCAAGGCGGATGTTGGAAAACACCCCTCCGTTCTTGCCGTACAGTCGCAGGCCCAGATAGATGGCGAACACGCCGACGATCGCGATTGCAGTCAGCGATAACATCAGGACGTAGTTCGCCAGGACGCCGGTGAGGCTCGGGTCGTCGGAAGTCGCGACGGACGTCGCAAGAGCTTCTTGCGTAGTGAGGGTGTCTGCCACGAAAGTTCCAGCGGTGCTGGTGTCGCCGTAGTCGACGGTGCTCAGACCCGCAGCCGGTCCAGCTCGGGCGCCGTTGCCGGAGATGTTTGAGTAGTCGGTGATGCCGCCGAGGCTGTTCGGGTCACCCGCAATGTTGGATCGGGATAACTGTCCGATAGCGCCGGCGGTCGTGTTGTCCGCGATGGCGGTGGTGGTGACGTCGTCCACGTGAATGCTTGACGAGGTCGCGACCACTGCTTGATCAGCGGATCCCGCGGGACTGGCTCTGGCGTTGGCGTGACCGTCGTGAGCGCTTAGCAGCACCGTGAATGCGGCGAGCGCCACTGCGATCAGGACCACAATGCCCAGCGGGAACCTTCGTGCGGCGATGAGCTGCATCATGTACCTCCTGTTGGTCCCTTCTTGTTAGGCTGGGTGTGGGTATTTTCGCTTGCGACGGTGTATTAATCCTCTTTCGATAAAACCTCCTTAATTTGGCGTGCAGATGAGTTCCCCCTGTCCGCTGATGAATCGATCATCAAAAGACAGGGAGAACCCTGTTCCACACATCAAAATAAACTTATTCCAGAACTTTTCAATGTGCGATTTGTTTTTCCTTAAGACATCAGCAATTTGATGAAAAAGAAAAAACAAAATGAGTCCTTCATCTTGCGTCTTAACAATTCTCGGACGCAAAGTTCGGTAACTCCTCGTATTATCACTCTGTCTTGTGAAAATTGCAAGTGTGAAAATTTCAAGGAGAAAAATTTCACATTTTTCATACAGAGTATTCTCCCAAAGAAGTAATAAATTTGCTAGAATACCTTGATGAAAAAAATCGTTTTAACATCAGCGGTTCTGATACTATCTGCAGTTTTAATAATTATCCTAAGCTACAAATCCTACTCTGAGAAAACCCTGCCTGCCGCCCGCCTGCCGGCAGGGCAGGGCAGGCGGGTTCAAGTGGGCATTAGTCCTGTTTCCGTCGTTTCTCCTTCGTCTCTTTCCCTAACACCGGTCCAGCTCTCTGCGGTTCCGAACCAAAAAATTTTATCAAATGGCGACTATCACATTTTTCAAACATTTAATAACTGCGGTCCCGCTGCTCTATCAATGGCTCTTTCTTACCATGGGGTAAACGAGTCTCAAGAAAAACTTGGACAGGACTTGCGTCCATATCAAGTCGCTTCCGGGGATAATGATGATAAGTCTGTAACGCTTGAGGAGCTTGCGGAAAAGGGAAAGAACTACGGCCTTATCCCCTATCACCGCCCAATGGGAAATCCGGAAATTGTTAAACAATTTATTGCAAATGACATGCCTGTAATTGCCAGAACGTTGACCAAACCAAATGAAGACATAGGGCATTACAGAATAATTAAAGGATACGATGAAGCCCTCGGAATATTTATTCAGGACGATAGTTTACAAAATAAAAATTTGAGTTTTTCTTATGATGATTTCAATATTCTCTGGGAAAAGTTTAACTATGAGTACCTAGTTTTGGTTCCAGGGGACAAACAGAAAATCGCAGAACAAATCCTGGGTCCAAATCTCAACGCCCAAGCCTCCTGGCAGAACGCTGTGGCAAACTCCGAACGGGAACTATTGGAAAATCCCAGTGACATTTATGCGCGATTTAATCTTTCCGTTGCGCTTTACAATATTGGAAATTATCAAAGATCAACCGAGGAGTTTGAAAAAGTAGAAAATCTTCTTCCCTTCCGGACTCTCTGGTATCAGATAGAGCCAACTCAAGCTTATTTTGAGCTTGGAAATTATGACAGAGTTTTTGAAATAACCGACAGGGTTCTTAACAATTACAATCGCGCGTTTTCAGAGCTTTATGTTTTAAGAGGCAAAATTTACCAAAGACAAGGAAATCTCGAAAAGGCCCGCTCAGAATTTCAAAAAGCGGTATTCTATAACCAAAATTTAAAAGAGGCCGAAGATCTTCTTAACTTTATCGGCTACTAAAATAGTCAAAAACTGATTTAGAAACTTGGGCAATTTTCTCTACGGCGTCTGCCGGTCTTGAACTACTAGACATTACCACTATTATATAGTCTCCCTTTGGGTGATAAACAATTCCGGCGTCATGAGTCGTAAGTCCCAGCTCTCCGGTTTTGTGGGCAATAATTGTTTCTTGGGGTAGAAGTTTTGGAATTTTACTGTTTAGCTGCTGGGCTTTAAGAAGTTCAATCATCTCTTGTGTACTCTTTGAGTCGGCAAGTTGACCTTTGTAGAGTCTTTCAAAAAATAACGCCATATCATAGGCCGTTGTGGTAGGAAGTTCGTCGCTTCCCCCAAGCTTTGATTCAAAAAATCCTCTTGAATCCATAAAAGCCGAGACCTTTGAAAGCCGCAGTTTCCATGCAAGAAGAAGCGCCGAGTAATTATCTGAAATGGTTATCATCCTGCGGAGAGCAGTGTTTACTGGAAGCTCAATTTTACCTTCCTCTAGTTCTGCGGACTCAGTTGCAAGATGAAATTTTTCGTTTAAGACTTTTATATCCTCACTCAAAATAGTATTTTCTTCCCAAATTCCATTTCTAAGCTGCGCAAAGGTAGCTCCCATAACCCAAAGCTTATATAAACTTCCGGCTTCAAAAACTTTATGCTCATCTAAAGAATAACTTTCCGAAGTCTTAAGATTTGAAATAACCACTGAGTAATCCCCCTTTGCATCTTTCAATGTATCTTTCACTATATCTCCCAAAACACTTTCTCCCTTTGTATCCTGAACAGGAAGACTTGAGGTAAGTATTGAGGAGGAGAGAGGTGAGATTATCGTATTTGAAGAGACTCTGTTGGCAAGAATTATCCAAACAGAGGTAACAAAAACGACGAGAAAAAAAAGTCTTAAAAGACGAATAAGTTTTCCTCTTGCAAGGCGCTCCCTCCTCATCATAAAAATAAGCAATTAGCAACTAGTAACTAGTCACTACTAATCAGGGCCACTATTCAACAACCAAAGTTCCGACCATCCCCATTTCCCTGTGATTACCAACCGAACAGTAATATTCAAAGGTACCGGCTTTATCGGCGGTAAATTCAACTGCTGTCTCTTGACCTGCCTGTATTTCAGGAGTTCCTACGTTTAGCCCATCTATAGTAAGGTTATGGGTTCCGGCTGAATTCTTGAAAACTATTTTAACTTTTTCTCCTTTTTTCACTCTTATTTCTTTGATATCAAACTTAAATGGACTTCCTGTGACAGTAAACTCTCTAACGTTTTGTGTTGTTTCTGAGTCAGTCGCATTTGGTTTACTTTCCTGCGTTGGCTGCGATGTTTGAGTCTCCCCTTGGGAAGTTCTGTTCTGACTTGGAGAATTCTTTACAACAAAAGCTGCGCCTACAACAATAATTGTTACGGCAACTACAGCAATAATTAAATTTCTACTCATTCTTTATCACCCCCCCCATAAATAACAATTAACATTTAACAATTTACAATTAACTAATCAATAAATCAACAGTCTAAAAGTGCAAATCTTACTTTAGGCGTTTATCAAAAAACTCAATGGATCTTTGCATTGCAAGATTAAAATTTTGAGAGATATTATGATCATCCCCCGGATAGGAATAAAACTCAACGGTTTTCCCTGCCTCTTTCATTTGCTCTGCTAACTTTTCTGAAAATTCAATAGGGACAGAAGAATCAGAAGTCCCATGATGAAGCGCAAGCGGTCCTGAAATGTCTGCAAGATATGAGTTTGCGGAAATCGAATTCCAAAAAGAAGGATTTTGCTCTGGAGTTCCAAACCGTTCTTGAAGTATTTGCCTCCATCGCCTTGCACCGGACGGCAAAGGGAAAGGTGTTGCACTCCCTCTTCTCCAACGCGTTAAAAGATCAGGATAGGACGCAACAACTCCTGCCCAAATTACGCCTGCTTTTATATCTTTTGTGGCAACCATACTCCTTAAAGTTATAAATCCTCCAAGCGAATGTCCCCACATACCGATTTTCCCGGGATTTACTTCTTTAAGTTTTTTGATTAATGAAACCGCATTTAAAACATCTATCGTGTAATCGTTTGATCCGTAGGCACCGGTGGGATTTCCTTCCGATTCTCCATGGCCTCGGTAATCAGGCTTAAAGACTACGAAACCTTCTCTTGCAAAACTATCAAGATAGGCACTATACCTTTCCGTTGTTTTATACTCGGAAGGGACGATATAACCGTGGTTAAAAATAATTGCGGGCCATCCACCCTCCGGCATTTTTCCCAAGGGTATTGTCAAAAGCCCATAAATCTTAAGCCCGTCTGATTTATATGAAGCGATATACCTTTTATAATTTGGCGAGTTGTCCAAAGTCTGTTCAATAACCATATCGCTTCCGGGATATTCCTGACTTTTTAGAGTTTCAATAGATAAGGGATTAAGCCTATTCAGAATCCCTCCATCGTCTATACCTTCCTGTATGTTATCTGTTACTTGATTAAGTCTGTCTTTTTGAAAGCCTAAAAGACTCGCTATAAAAACCACCAAAATTCCCAAAGATAAGATAATTAATGTGCGGATTTTAAACATCAAAAAATTATTATAACTTATTTTAAAAAATGAAAAAAGACTTAAGCAGTAGGGAGAGAAAATGAAAAAGTAGATCCCTTGCCTTTTTCGCTCTTAACCCAGATTCCTCCGTGATGTCTTTTTATAATTTGGGACGATATATAGAGTCCAAGTCCCAAGCCCGGAAAGGTTTGATTGACACCTTCTGCCTGGAAAAATCTTTCAAATATTTTTCTTCTGCTCTTCTGCGGTATACCCATTCCAAAATCCTGAACGCTTACAATTATTTTATTCCCGTTTTTTGAAGAACCGACAATTACTTTGTTTCCCTTGGGAGAATATTTTATGGCATTATTTATAAGATTTATGAGAACTTGACCTATTCTTTCCCTATCTCCCACAACTTTTTGCTTTTTTATTCCGTTCAAAAAAATCCTGTGCGTTGTTGAAACAAGTTGAATATTATCAACCGTTTCCCTAATAAGCTGATCCATTCTAAATTTTTCCATTTTATATTCGAGTCTTCCGAGCCTAATTTTTGATATATCAAGAAGGTCTTTTATAAGCTCTGTGAGTCTGTCAACCTGTTTATTCATCTTAAAAAAGATTTCCCGATTTTTTAAGTCCCCTGCTTTTTCTGATTTTTTCTCAAGAAGCTGAGTATACATTTTAAGAGTCGTAACAGGGGTCTTAAGTTCATGGGATGCCAGGGCAACGAATTCATCTTTTTTCTGTTCCTGCGCAAATCTTTGTGTAATATCCTGAATTATATTTATAATAAGAACCACCTCTCCCCTTTCATTAAAAACAGGTCTTGCCTTAACCACAGACCACTTTTTTTCTCCGGTTATCTTGTCCACGTACTGTATTATTTCTTGGGGATTAATCTCTCCTTCCAAAGCCCTTCTTCCCGGAAATTTTTTATCCTCTAATTCATTTCCTTCCTCATCGAAAAGTTCAAATCTGTCCATCCAGGCCATTGGATTCTCAATCATCTCAGAGGTCGAACTATAACCGGCTATCAAAGAAGCCATTTTATTGGCATAAATTAATTTTCCAGATCCGTCCTGAACCGTTATTCCATCGGCAACATTCTGAAATATTACGTTAAGTTGATCACGGGAGGCTCTCAATTCCTCCTCAATTCTCCTTCTTTCCCGCAGTTCATCCTGGGCACCTTTATAGATTTTTGCATTTTGAATTGCAAGGGAGGCACGTTGAGCAAGTTCCTCCGCCATCATAAGATCAATCTTATCAAAAGATTTCCCAGATTCCGTGGTTGCTACAAATGTTATTGCACCGATAGTTTTGTCTTTAATCTTAAGAGGAACTACAATTACAGAATTGAATCCGACTTTCTTTAGTATCCTAAGTTCAAATTTATTACGTGCGGAAAGCTTAAGCATTGATTCTGTCACAATGGGATAAAGCTCCGATTTACCAGTTCGAAGAACATTTGGCGATCCTTGAGAGGCTTCCATGTATGGAGGGACTATTTGAGAAATTCGTTTTGCCCATTTTACCACCTGAGGATTTCTGTGTTCTATTGCGACACGGACAAGTTTCTCCTTACCATCCAACATTTCGACGAGACACCAGTCGGCGATTTGAGAAATTGCAAGGTGGGCAATAGTGTTTAGGGTGATCTGATAATCCATCGATGAACCAAGAATTTTTCCGGCCTCAGACAAAAATTTAAGATTATCTTCTGTCCTTTTCTTATCAGAAATATCCCAAAAAATACAAACAGTTCCCTCCTTGAATGGGTAAACAGCAATTTTAAGACATTTGCCGATAGCTGGAAGGAAATATTCAAAAGTGGTCCGCCGAGCGGCCTGTCCGTCCGGCAGGCGGGCGGATTGAGAAATTTTTTTTGATTTCTGGTATAACTCTGTCTTTTTAAGATAAGGCGAAAGTTCGAAAAGATTTTTCCCTAAAGCGTTCTTGTTGTTTATTTTTAATAATTTCCGGGCAGATTTATTTAAAAAAATATAGTTCCAATTCTTATCAAAAACCACACATCCATGACTCATCTCCTCAAAGGTCTTTAGAATCTTTGATGAAAGCCAAGGATTTGTTTTCATTATAACTTAAGGCATTACACAGCCTAAAACAGGGACGGAAACTGCCCCTTATTTTTATTTAACAAGCTCAAGCGTAGGCACCAATCGTAATATTTCAAAAAAAATTATGTTAAGAATGTGTAAGAAGAGAGAAAGTTGCTATATAAAAGTTTTTAGAAATTATTAAGATTTAATCTTCTTAATAATCGTTGTACCGTCTTTGGCATCCTCTATGTCATAGCCCTTTTTCTTTATTTTATGTCTCCATTGGTCCGCAAGATGATATCTTTTTTTCCTTCGAAGCTCTTCTCTTTCCTTGACTAATTCTAAAACTTCATCCGGTATCGGTTCCTTCTTTTTCTTAAATAATTCTTTTGATCTTTCCAAATCAAGCCCTAAGACTTTATCAAATTTAAAAAGGCTTTGGGCCTTGGCACTATCCGGATAATCGGATTTAACTAACTCCCAGACAATACTTAAAGCTTTGGGCATATTTAAATCGTCATTAAGCGCTTCTTCAAATTTTTCCTCAAACTCTGCACATCCAATCTTGGGATTTTTATATTCCGAAGTAATTTCCCTTAAATTATTTAAAGCGGTTTGAGCGGCCTTGAGGGCTTCAAAAGTGAAATTCATTCGGGTCCTGTAATGAATAGTCAATGTCAAATAGCGAAAAGCGAGAGGGTCAAACCCCTGTTTTTCAAGATCGGAGACCGTATAAACATTCCCTTTGGAACGGGACATTTTCTCGCTATCAACCAAAAGATAACCTCCATGAAACCAAAAGTTTGCAAATTTTTTTCCGGTCGCAGCCTCACTCTGCGCAATCTCATCCTCGTTATGGGGGAAGACAAGATCCTCTCCTCCCGTATGAATATCAAAAGTATCGCCCAGATATTTTATGCTCATGGCACTGCATTCTATATGCCATCCGGGGAACCCTTCCCCCCATGGACTGTCCCATTTCATAAGCCTGTCTCTTTCTGCCTTTTTCCAAAGCGCAAAATCCGCGCTGTCTTTTTTGTCCGTTTCAACCGAAATCCGGACGGCCTTAAGCAAATTCTCCATTTTATCCAAAGTATTCCCGGATAATCTTCCGTAATTCTTAAATTTCTTTACATCAAAATAAACTGTTCCGTCAACTTGATAGGCAAAACCTTTCTTAATCAAAATCTTGATAACTTCTGTCATCTCCTTTACGTGGTCTGTGGCTTTTGGATAAACGGTCGCGGGGAGAATATTAAGTTTCTTCTCATCTTTTAAGAATAAATCCGTAAAATGCCGGGAAATTTTCTGCGGCGTTTTTCCTTCCTTCAATGCCTCCTCTATCACGGGATCGATCTGTTCGTCCCCCTCCTCCATTCTTCTCATGTGACCGACATCCGTAATGTTTTTGATATGAATTACACGGAAACCGCTATACATCAAAGCTCTCCTTAGAATATCTGCGCCGATATAAGTACGAAGATTTCCTATATGAACCTCACGGTAAACCGTAGGTCCGCAGGTATAAATCCCCACATGATCGGAGGCAATCGGCTTAAAATCCTCAATCTTTCGCGAAAGAGTATTGTAAATGCGCATCATTTTTTGAGCTTAACACACCTAAGGCTGAATGTAAATATTGCTCAATAAACTTGAACTTCCGTTGTCTTTTGGTTTTCTTTTAGATATAATCCTTCACATGTCACCAGAGAAACGCCTTAGAGAACCAAACAAGAACAGTCAACCATACGAAATAATGCTTGGAACTTCATTTAAACCATTCGAAAACGCCCATAAAGCATATCGGCCTGAAAAGGGCGAGGAGCCCCTTGTGGTACCGGAATCATATGACCACATACTTGCTTTACGAAAAAAAGTAAGACTTTTCGGATTTGAAGGATATATAGATGTAATAAGCGAAGACCCGGACGCTTTCGTAGAAATGCTGATAGAAGACTACCCTCTTGCGAAACCTCTCGGACCAGCGGATTTTAAGATGGTTGTTAGTAGATCCAGAGGCACAGAATACGTAAGAGAACCTTTTATATTGCGCTTTACTTTTCTTCCTCAAACTCCAAGTGAGTATGGTAGGCTTTTAAATATTTATGCTGATGTTAGATTAGGAGACTATCAATATATGTTGGTCTGGAATTTGAGCAGACTCACGGTTAAAAGGAATTTAAAGTCTTTAGAAGCCGGAGAAAAAATTTTAGTTGTCCAAAAAAATCTTTTCGATACAAATCTTATGGAAAATGGAGAATTAATTATCCCTGATGAAGATGACGCATACGAGAAGACTGAATTTGACCGTATAAGTTTTGTGTGGCTGCCAGATGAACTAAGACTACTCCGTACAATCGAGTTAACATTTCATGAATGGGATCATGGAGACGATCAAGAGCAACCATCTGATCCACTTACTCCTGAACGTATACCTACACCCATCTTAGCCTGAGTTCTTAGTAAGACACTGCTTAAATAAAAGTTGTCTCCTCTTTTCTTTAATCGAACAAAGGATGCAAAATTTTACTTATTTTTGCGATTGAAATATTAGAAGAAATTAAATTCCCCTGATTGCCTTTTCGAATGTTGAATGCATGAGGAATTAAACGAGTGATTCAGGGGGATTCCTCGTCCTGCAAAGCAGGATCGAGGAAGGGGTGAAATCCCCCGAAGAGCGAGTTTAATTTCGAAAGCATGAAACGAGACTGGGCAAGAGCTTTTGCTTCTTTTCTCGGCAGAAAAGAAGAAGTATTTGTAAAAAGTTTTGGTTCTTTTTCGACAAAAAGAACAAAAAAAATTCTTATCCTGCTCCTGGCATTCTCTCAATTCTTGTCTTCTGTTTTTGAACAAGGGGCGGCGGTTTTTCTTTTTCTTTTTCTTGTAATTCAACCATCTCCTGTTCTTTTTCTTTCTCAACTTTCTCTGCAGGTCTTTCTTCCGGTTTATTTTTCTTAGGATTTATAAGCGGTTGGTAATAAACTTCATCATGGAGCTTTGCCGCAAGTTCTGCCATTTTTTGCTTTTCTTCCGCTTGCTTGGCAGCTTCTTCAGGCGTTTGAGGAGTATTGCTAGAGTCATCACCAGGTTGCCGTTGCTGCTGTTGTGCGGTTTGGTTTTGTTTTGCGGTTTTATCCGAGGGACCATAAAGATCTTTTACGAAATCGTCGTTTGTCTGATCTGTTGGTGTCGGGATACCCACCTGAGAAACTGCTGCCTTTGCGGTATCAGATACCCCCTTTGCTACGGCTTTTGCTCCTTGTTTTGTTGTGGAAACACCGCTCTCTAAAGCTTCTTCAAAAAAGCCAACTTTATTACTCATAAACTTGTCTTCCTTCCATGGCTCTTTGCAAAGTCACCTCATCCGCATATTCAATATCCGCTCCAACCGGCAGCCCCCGCCCAATCCGTGTAATCTTCAAAGTTTTGAGTTTTAAGTTTTGAGTTTTAAATTCGCGAAGTTTCTTTGCAATATACATCGCTGTTGCTTCCCCTTCCATCGTGGGATTGGTCGCAAGGATTACTTCCTTGACTTTTTCAAAACCATTGGTGCTTTTAATCCTATCAAGAAGCTGTGCTATATATATTTCATCCGGCCCAATACTATTAAGAGGATCTATTCTTCCATGAAGAACATGGTAGACTCCCTGATATTTTCCGCTTTTTTCAAGGGACAAGACATCCAAGGGCTCTTCAACTACGCAAATTAAGGATCTGTCTCTTCTTGCATCTTCGCAAATTGGACAGGGATCAGTTTCTGAAACCCCAAAACAGATCGAACACAAAACTGTATCTTTTTTAAGATTTTGGATTGACTGTGCAAATTTATCTAATTCCCCTTGTGGGACGTGTAGAAGATAGAAAGTTAATCTTTGCGAAGTCTTAGGACCAATACCCGGAAGTCTTTCAAACGACTCTATTAAATTTTGTACCACCTTTGGAATCCTCATAAATAAAATGGGAAATGGGAAATGGGAAATGGAAAATTTATCATCTCAGTTTCTTCGCTATCGTTTCTGCCACTGAAAGCATTTCAAGCTTTGGGAATCGTTTGCCTACCGGAACATCTATTGTATCTGTTACAAAAATTTTCTCAGCCTTTGAATTTTGTAAGATATCTTTGTAATCGCCTGAAAAAACCGGATGAGTTGCAAAAACATAAATTTCCTCTATTCCGTTTGAGAAGACAAGATCGCAGGCAGCTTTAATTGTCCTCCCTGTTGAAATCATGTCATCCACTATCATAGCTCTTTTTATACTTTTTTTAAAGTCTATATCTTTATCAAAATGACCGGATTTTATCTCCCCCGTCTGAAGATCCCGGTCCTTTACTACAGATACAAAAGGGATATTCCCAAGGAGTTCTGATAGAATTTTTATTCTCCTTATTCCCCCCATGTCGGGAGAAACAAGAATCGTATCAAAGAAGGGGCGAGGCAACTCACTTGCAGATGAACTGAAAGTCGACCCAGATTTAACATTTGAAAGTGCAATTTCATTCCGTTGTCGACTTTCACTTAGAGAGCGGTTCTTTGTTTGAGACTTAAACTTATCCTGGCGAGCGTCATCTGCAATGTGAGGTTGTCGAGTCCCTAAAACTTCTTTTATTTTTTCTGCAAAAATTGGAAGTGCAGAAAGATGGACAATTGGAATTTTAAAAAGCTCGGGGATCTTTATTGAGTGAAGATCCAAGGTTATAAGCCTACCCATCCCCACCGCCTCCAAGGTCTCGATAACAACTTCCAAAGACACAGCCTCTCCCTCTCGAAAAACATGATCCTGTCTTTGATACCCTAGATAAGGAACTACTGCCGTTATGGACCTGGCGCCCGATCTTTTTGCCGCATCAACCAAGAAAAATAATTCTATGTAATAAGTATCGGGATTTGGCGAAGTAGTCTGAATGATTACAACATCCTCATCAACAACATTTTCCAAAATCCTCACCCGCCGCTCGCCATCCGGGAAAATGAAAATTTCACAAGGAGAAATTTTTGTTTTTAATGCCTTGGCAATTTTATCCGCGAGAGGTTTGTTTGAAGAACCAGAAAAAACCTTCATTAATTATATTTTACTAGAGTAGCTGGCTATAGACAACCTATTGCCCGCCGCCGAGAAGTCCCGAAAGACCGCCGCCCATTTGCTGAAGTTTTTTGGCGGCAACTTTCTGGGATTCTTTAATTGCCTCATTTATAGCATCTTTTATGTCATCATCAGATTTTCCGTTTGTTTTCAGAAGTCTAATTTTTTGATCTCCGGATATGACTATATCAACTCCATGTTTTGACACATTTACCTCCTCTGCCTGAAGTTGTTTTTGAATCTGCATTGCCTGATCGCGCATTTTTTTAAGATCTTTTAACTGATCAAACATACCCATAAAAAATCACCTCCCCGCCCGCCGACCTATCGCTCTTTGCGGCGTGTATGAATAATACTAAAAAGCCGCAAAGTAAGATAAGGCGGCCCTTTAAGATTTTAACACAAAAGAGACCGAAAGATTTTTATCTGTTATTTCTTTTAGAGCTTTTTCTATAATTTTGGAAGCTTTTTCTTCTTCAAGTTTTTCTTTATGAAATTTAAACTTTGCCTCAAGAATAAGTTTTGAATTTTTTAAATCTTTCACAGAACAACCCCTCAAAAAACCCGCAACAGAATGGTTCTCGGTTTTAACTCTATCTATTAAATTTAAAAGGATATTCTCGTCTTTGTCGCTAAGCGGGTGACGCGAGCCAGAGGCCTTGGTGGCGCGCAGTCCGCCGGTTGGCGAATGAGCACCAACGAGGTGGCGAGCGGCAGGACCCGCGACGCCTGAGCCAGAACCTTGTTTTTCAACAATCTCAGTATCATCCGGACCAATACCCCACTCAATTATCGCAATCTCAAGCGGGAGCTGTGGTAAAACTGAAAACTTCATCTTCCCGGAGGTCTGCGACAATTTTTCGATAAGTTCTTTAAGCTCGTCCATTTCCAACTTATCGGCAAATCTGGATGATACTTTCAAAACACCAACTTTCTCAAGCAATATATTATGAAATCTTTCTATCAAAGCCTCAAGAAAATATTTTAAGTCCGACCCATTCTCCACTAAATTCCCTACCAAGGTCACTCCCCTTTTTATATCTTTTGTGATTAAGGAATCAATCATTTCATCAATAGTTTTATTTATACCAAAGGTCTGATATGACTTTTGGGTGAACTCTTTCGTAATCTTTCTGCCATGAGCGGATATTGCCAACTCCTCAAGGACTTTAACTCCATCCCGGAAGCTCCCGTCTGAAAATTTTGCAATTTCAAAAAGAGCATCCTTGTCTATCTTAATTTTTTCTTTTTTGGAGATTCTTGAAAATGCCCGCACCAGCTCTTCGTCGGTTGCTCTTTTAAAAGGTATGTGGAAACATCTTGATGCTATTGTCGCAGGCACTTTATGTGGCTCGGTTGTGCAAAGTATAAAAACAACATGGCCGGGCGGCTCTTCCAGAGTTTTTAAGAGTGCGTTGAACGCCTCACTCGTAAGCATGTGCACTTCATCAATGATGTAGACTTTCTTACGAGAGCGGGCAGGAGAAAGTTTAAGCTTCTCCCTGAGATCTCTTATCTCATCTATCCCTCTGTTTGAGGCTCCGTCTATTTCCAAGACATCAATGTTAGATCCATTGGTGATCGATGTACATTGGTCGCATTTGTTACATGGCTCCAATTTCGTGTTTCGTTTTTCGTGTTTCGTTTTTCGATCTATTTTCTCGCAATTTATAATCTTGGCAACTATTCTTGCTGCTGAAGTCTTGCCAAGTCCCTTAGGACCCGTAAAGAGAAGAGCATGAACATCATCTTTTGAAAGAACCAAAGATAATTTTTCTCTAACTTCTTTACTATCAAGCTCATCGATTGTCGAGGGTCTATATTTCCGGTAAAAAACCATAAGATTAGCAACTAGCAATTAGTCATTAGCCACTAGTTGCTAGTCGCTAGTAGCTAGTTTACTCGTGATTTATTCCGAGTAGATGCATTATTCCGTGCTCAACCAACTCTGCGACCTTATCATCCACCAAGACTTCCTCTTTTGCAGCTTCTCTTATTACTTCAGGATATGAAATTACTATGTCACCAAGGATTAAGGTGTCGGAAGGATTTCTCGTCTCCTCTCCGTCTTTTTGAGAAAATGATAAAACATTCCGAATCTTGTTTTCTCCCGTATATTTCTCGGAGAGTTCTCTCATTTTCCTATCGCCCACAATTGCCACAGACACCTCGACTTTTCCCGAGATACCTTTTTTATTCAGGAGATTTGAAGCCAATAAGCGTATTTTTTTTCTGTTTACCTTGTACCTACTTTCGACAAAAATGGGTACATTAACTTGCTCCATATTTTATGACCACACCTTTTTCATTCTTCTTGCATCTTCCTGCTTTTGTTTTCGAGCAAGCGACGGCTTAAGATAAAACTCTCTTCTTTTTGCTTCCTGAATTATTCCTCCGGCTATAACTTTTCTTGAAAATTTGCGGATAAGCGACTCATCACTTTCTCCCGGCTGTTTTTTTACAACTACCATATTTAAAATAACACCCCCTTTTAGAAACTCTTAACGATCCCGATTAAATCGGGAGAGTTTCTAGAGTTTCTTAAATCCGCCGCTAAAGCGCAGCATGAGGCGTTCCGCCAAATGGCGGATGAAAAAGCCGAATGCTAAGCTTGGGCGGACTAATTCAACCACTATTCTACTACATTTCGACTGCTTTTCCCAGAGGCCCGACAAGATGTATATGCAAATGGTCTATTATCTGCGCACCGCCACCGTTTATAACAAGTCTATATCCGCGCCCTTCTAGTTTTTGGCTTTTGATAATTTTATCCGCAACGTTTTTCAGTTTAATCATTAATCCCTCATCCTTCAAAACCAAAAAGTCTGTGATGTGTTTTTTGGGCATTATTAAAAGATGAATTTTGGCAATAGGATGAATATCCGGAAATGCCATAATTTCATCGTCCTCATAGGTAAATTCTTTGGGGATTTCATGTTTTGCAATTTTACAAAAAATACAATCTTTCATAGATATATTTAAAAACGGAGGCAAGACATTTGAGAATGAACTGAAAGCCGTCAGATCTTAGATTGTTCATTAGATTATCTTCTGGAAAGGCTTTCACTTAGCAAGCGGAAAAAAATCTACTTCTTGTTTTTAAAAGTTATGCGAGCGTCATTCGCAATATGGCTTGCCGAGTTTTTAAAGAACCAAATTAAATCTTCTCAAGCACCTTTATTATATCACTCAAAGATAACTTGGTCGGAATCATTTTAGGGTTTTTTGGCGTGCCGTTTAGAAGCATTTTTTTACTTACATGAAGAAACCATGTAGCCGAAGGGTCCATCTTTTTAAGTTGTTCGTAAACTAAGGTAAGATCTATGTCTTGTCCTTTTGACTTTGGTAAAACCTTGATTCTCACATACCCTTTTCTCGGATCTTTCCGGACAACCACCGGATATCCCATTTTTTGGGAAAGCTTTATAACAGTATCATTTATTGTCTCAAAGCCTATTCCTTTCCCAAACCGCGTCTGAAAAACCCTACCGTTTTCTTTTATTTCTTTTTCCGCCCAAATTCTATTCTCGAACTGATGCAGAAGCGCATCCATTGCTTCCATTGTATAATCTACGTAATATTGGTCCTGATCGGGTTTTAGGAGTTTTAAACCATCCAAAATCCCCATCAAATGAAATTCATAATAATCTGCTGTGGGATCTTTCCAGAAGACTTCCTTGAAATGATCTATGTCCACAATTACCTTAACAATCCTGTCAGTCGCCTCTTTCTTACTTTTAATCTTATCTGAACCCTGAGCTCTGAGCTCTGAATTCTGAATTTTAATATAATCCCATGTAAGAGAAGCCGCACAAACCGTATCATCCGAAGTCTGATGATGATCCAAAGGCCCCAGTCCAGTATCAACATGAATCACCTCATCCTCTCCGATAGTTTCTATCGGAGATTTTCCATTTTCCATTTTCCATTTGCCATTTGTTCTTTCTCCTGCCGGCACATATTTCACCTGGGCATCTTCCCATCCAGGCAGAAATCTTTTAATAAGCCAAATTGATGAAATCGCATCTAGGTCCGGCGAAGTATGTGTAACAATTACTTTCATGGTCTTTTAGTATAACGTTTTTAAATAAATAAAAAAAGGCGGGTTAACCCCGCATCATTTTCGACAGAACAATAAAACGAAAAATTTGATTGTTCGAAATGATGCGGGGTTGACAAATTTTTAAGAATAAACCATTATATAAATAATAATTCTAAAATCTGTCTATGGATAAAACGCAAAATCTTGATCCTCAACTTAGACAAACTTATGAGAGAGTAATGGGCACAAATGTCGCCTCCGCCCCTACTGCAGCCCAGCCTCCGGCTTCTACGCCCACTCCACCGGCCAGTGCAAATGAAACGAAAATTGCCGCAGGTGATTCAAAAGGTACTCAGCTTTCGCCAATTCTTATAGGAGTTGCTATAGTTTTGTTTTTTGCAATCTATACTCTTGTGTGGCTTAAAATCTTTAGTATTAAGATCCCTTTTTTACCTTTTTAATTACCTCATTAAGACTTAAAAGCTCAGTCTTATCGCTAGATCTTTTTTTAAACTCTATTTTATTTCCTGCTTGCCCTGAGCCTTGCCGAAGGGTTTTTTCGGACACAACAAGCCTTACAGGAATT
>CAYPAU010000002.1:23565-34578 GCA_964408825.1 uncultured Gammaproteobacteria bacterium | reverse complement strand
ATTCCGATAAGATCGGCATCCGCAAATTTCTCGCCGGCTGATAAATCTCTATCATCGTATAAAACCTCAACCCCCGCTTCCACGAGTTTATCGTACACCTCGGAGGAGTCTGTTCGGCCACCTCCGAGGTGAATCAAGTGTGCATCAAACGGCGCAACACTTTTCGACCAAATTATTCCGTTCTGATCATGATAAACTTCAACAATAGCGCCCATGACTCTTGAGATCCCAATACCAAAACACCCCATCATGACAAGCTTCTCTTTCCCCTTCTTATCTTTAAAAGTGAGACCGAAAGCTTTTGAGAATTTATCCTTAAGCGGAAAAATATTCCCCACCTCAATTGTCTTTGCTCTCTTAAGCGCCCCGTGTCCTAGGACACACTGCTGTCCCTCTTTTGCCTGCGCGATTTCGGAATTTTCGGCATAGTCTCCGCCTGGACAATATACAATTTCGTCTTCTCCACTTTCACAAATTACCTGATATTCATGGGAAAATTCGGAGAATGTACCGCCGGATGCTTTTGTTTCTATTGCTGAAAGTCCGAGTCTTTTAAAAACTTTTTGGTAAACTTTTTTCATTTTTTCGTAATAGGAGTTTAGATCCTTCTCATCTGTGTGAAAAGAATAAAGATCTTTCATTAAGAATTCCCGGCCTCGAAGAAGTCCTGCTTTCGCTCGCGCCTCATCTCTAAATTTGGTTTGGATTTGATAAAGATAGAGGGGCAAATCTTTATATGAAAAAACAAATTCGGAAACTATCGGAACCAAAACCTCCTCATGAGTCGGTCCTAAGGCATATTCTTTCTCAAACCGACTTGCAAGTTTAAATAGTGCATCGAAGTTCCTCCAGCGTCCGGTTTTTTCCCAGCTCTCTTTTTTCTGAAGAGCCGAAAGGTAAAGTTCCTGACCGGCCGCTCCATCCATTTCTTCCCTAACGATATTTGAAATTTTATTAAGAACCCTAAGTCCCAATGGTAAAAAATTGTAAACTCCCGCAACTTCCTTTCTTATAAAACCGGCTCGGGTCAGAAGTTTTGCATTTGTGGAAACTTCATCTTTTGGAACCTCTCTGATCGTCTTTCCAAACAGCTTTGAATATAGCATAAAGGCAGTATAGCATAATTAAAAATCTTGGTGTATAATCTTTGTCTATGCCAATGCCTGAGCAAGAAACAACTCTACGTATAAGGCTAAGTCCAGAAACCCGAATAATAAACGGTGTAGAAATATCTCCGCAGTCTTTTACAAAATCTGCTTTAAAACAAATAGTAAGATCGCAAATTTTTGCAGAAAGGCCAAAGAATATGCTGGTTGAGGGAAGGTATGCTACCTCTTTCTGGTCGTCATCATATTTAAGAAGTATAAGGTGGAACTATAAAGGACAAGAAAGATTAAGAAAGATTGAAGCTCTTGCTAGAGAACTTAAGAGATCGGATAAAATTCTTTTCGAGGAACCTGCCCTATCGGACCTTAACAACGTGGCCGCCGAAGGCGGATCTCAGTGCTGATACCATTCTTGCCGCAAAAGATTTCTGAATCTTGCGATCTTTTTCCGATTCGTTTCTTATTTCAAGCGACCTTTTTATTATTTCGAAGAGTAAATCCTTTTTTTCCGCTTCTTCAACTGCCCAGATGGTCTCCCCTGTTGCCTTGCCGATTATCCCTCTCAAGCCTTGTAGTTTCGGATCTTTTCTAAGAACTTCAATAGTTCTCTCCATCATAAATCCTGAAACAAGACTTCCCTTTTGGTAAATTTCTGCAATCTTTTTAAGATTAAAGTTATATTCTGAGCTATCAAGTAAACCAAACCCTTCCCCAATTGCCTCCATATAGCCATACTCAATAGCATTATGGACCATTTTTACAAAATGCCCTGCTCCGCCTTCTCCAAAGTACTCATGTCCTCCGTGGGGCCCTGCCCGCAACGCCTTGCTTGCATGGCGGGCGGGTTTTGAGAGAGAATTTAATATTGTAGTGATGTATTGATACGCTGATACATCTCCTCCCACCATAAGAGGGTAACCCTGTTTTTCGGCAATAATCCCACCCGAGACACCGATGCCCAAAAATTTAATTCCTCTTTTTTTTAAATTTTCAAACCTTCTCTGCGTGTCTTTGTAATAAGAGTTTCCGCCATCAATAATAATATCCCCTTTTTCGACGTACTTTAAAACTTCATCCAAAACTTCTCCTGTGGCATTAGCGTCGACCATTAACCAGACAGTTCGAGGAAGATTTAAGCTGTTTATCAAATCTTGAACGCTTTTGGCAATTTTAAGCTTTTTTCCAGATTGAGAATTTGAAATTTTAAATTTGAAATTTGAAATTGTGGACTCGGAACGAGTCCACGCAACCACCTCGTGTCCCTCTCTTAAAAGTTTAAGAGCAATCCGCGATCCCATTTTCCCCAAACCAATTAAACCTAACCTCATACTATTTTATCTCCCACTTTCACCCTGCCATGCGGCTCAAGAAGAACGGCTCTGTCCTCATGGTTTACTGCCAGAAGCATACCCTGACTTTCAACACCTTTAAAAGTTCGGGGCTCAAGATTTATTATGAATGGTAATTTCTTTCCGACTAAATCTTCCGGCTTATACCACTCTGCAATTCCTGCAATAATCTGCCGTTTAAATTCACCAAAATCAACCTCAAGTTTCAAAAGTTTATCCGCATTCCCTACCTTTTCTACTTTTAAAACCTCCCCAATCCTAATATCAAGTTTTTTGAATTCCTCGAATGTAATATTCATAGCATGAAATCCGCCGAAGCTTTAAGCTAAAGCTGGACTAAATTCATCAAAAGTAACATTGTCCATAGTTATTTGTTAATTGTAAATTGTTGACTGTTAATTGTTAGAGCCATTTTTTCCCGTCCCTTTCGATCAATTCATCTCCCTCTTTCGGTCCCCAAGTTTCGGGTTTGTAGATTTTTAAACCTCTCTCTCCTTCCCTCTCCCAGCCTTTCAAAATTTTTGTTATGAATTCCCAGGAGCTTGCCAGCTCATCGCTTCTGTTAAACAAAGTCTGATCGCCTGAAAAAATATCAACCAAAACCTTTTCATATGCTTCGAGACCGGGCGTAGCAAAAGACTCCTTGTATGTAAAATGCATATTTACGGTTTCAAGCGCGAGTTTTGACCCCGGTTTCTTGGCAATAATTCTCATATAAATCCCCTCATCCGGCTGAATTCTTATGGTTAAGACATTTCCTATCTCAGGGCATCCGTATTCCTTAAATAATATGTGACAAGTTTGAATAAATACTATCGAGATCGTCACCTCGTCTTTGGGCATTTTTTTACCCGCTCTTACATAAAACGGGACTCCTTCAAATCTCGGCGTATCTATGAAAAACTTAAAAGCCGCAAATGTTTCTGTTTCTGAGTTTGGAAGGACATTTTTTTCACCGTGATAACCGTCATATTGACCGCGAACAACAAGTCCTGCAACTGCCTCGGGTTCTATGCATTTTATCGACTTGACTACCGCCGCCCGGGCGTCTCTTAAATCTTCCTTTGTAAAACTTCGGGGCATCTCCATTCCGACGGCAGTTATAAGCTGCATAAGATGGTTTTGCCCAATATCTCTAAGCTCACCGACCCCGTCAAAAAACTGCCCTCTTCCTTCAATTCCCTTTTTCTCGGCAAATGTAATCTGCACATGATCTATGAAATTTTTATTCCAGACAGGCTCAAAAATTCCGTTTGCAAAGCGGAAGGCAAGCATATTCTGAACAGTTTCTTTTCCGAGATAATGATCGACGCGGAAAATCTGTCTTTCCTCAAAAATCTTTGAGAGTTTCTCATCAAGTGCTATTGCGGTTTCCAAATCCTTGCCAAAGGGTTTTTCAATTACTATCCTTGTCCATTTGTCCTGCCCGCCATCGCTGCGCTCAGGCGCTTGCAGGCGGGTTGAGCCCTCCCCGCACCCTTCTGCAAGTTCTGTAGATTCTAAATAATCTAAAATAGTTTCGTAATTCGCAGAAGGTGTTGCCAGATAGAAAAATCGGGTAATGCATGCGCCCATTTGCTTATCAAAAGAATTTAGTTTTTTTATTAGCTCTAGATATCCTTTTTCCTGCGTAAAATCACCTTTTTGGTAATAAAGATGCTTACTAAATTCTTCCCAATCTGGTTTCCTTGAAAGGTCTTTAAAATGATTTTTAAAATCTTCATCTAAATAATCCCTTCTTGAAAAACCCA
Source organism: uncultured Gammaproteobacteria bacterium (assembly GCA_964408825.1). Classification (GTDB taxonomy): domain Bacteria; phylum Patescibacteriota; class Microgenomatia; order Levybacterales; family UBA12049; genus CAYPAU01. Next base: position 30,372 of record CAYPAU010000002.1, on the reverse strand, counting down.
CCACAAAAAAATCTTTTGGTAAAAAATCTTGATTGTAAAGAGAAAACAGAGCGGGAATTAATTTATTCTGTGCAAGATCACCTGTTGCCCCGAAAATTATCATTACAAATGGACTATTCATAATTTTTAATTTACAATTTTCAATTTTAAATGAATATTAAATGTTTAATTTTAAAAAATTTAGATTTGATTGAAAATTTAAAATTTCGAATTTCAAATTTATTTTATAACTTCTGATCTGTAATTAAAAGGGTCTTGTGGGAAACTTTCGAAGTATTTAAGAATCTTGCCGGGATTTCCTCAATTGTTCCTTCTGAAAACATAAGATCCAATGCATTCTGCTTTGCAGAACCGAAAACCAAAACAATAATTAGATCCATTTGAGAAAGTGCCTGAAAAGTCAAGCTTATCCTTTCCCTAAACTCCCCCGGAAAATAGTTTATATCCGTTGCAAATTTTTGAGATTTGAGATTTGAGTTTTCAGATTTGCCAGCTGGCAAGCTGGCAATGTGTCCATCCTCCCCTATCCCCAAAACAGCGATTCTTTTTGAAAATTTTTTAAACAAACTCTTAACCATATTGTCGTAGTCTCTTGCCGTTTCCTCTAGGGGTTTATCTTCAAGAATCCCGTAAAAAGGTATCCTTTTTGCTTTAAGATAATCTAAGAGTCCGGAATCCTTCATCATTTTTTCATTTAAAATCTTTTCGTCAACTTTTAACTTTTCACTTTTAATTTTTAACTTGGCGAAGCGCTCATCCACTATTGCCACTGCGCCGGGTTTTAAAACTCTCTCCTTAACAAAAATCTTGTAAAGAGGTTCCGGAGTTTTCCCGCCTGACAAAAATAAAACAGTTTTTCCGTCAACAACCTCGTAAATCTTATCCTTTGCTATCTCAATTCCTTTAACATCTGAGGAAACAATAATCTTCTGCACGGTCTAATTATAATATTTTTACCTAGAAGGTCTAGTCCCATTATGTTAATTTACCTCTTGACATTGGTGTATGATATATATACACTGAGTATATATGAGCTCAGTTGTTGTAAATATCAAAACAGAAGAAAATGTAAAGAAGCAAGCACAAAATATTGCTTCCGAACTAGGATTAAGTTTGAGCTCTCTAATTAATGCATACCTTAGGCAACTTGTTAGAACAAGGAGGATAGAATTTGATTTGGGAGAAGAGCCAAGTCATCGTCTTATCAAAGCAATGAAAAAAGCGGAGGAGAACCTCAAGAAAGGAAATCATTCTCCAATTTTTAGAACAGGTAAAAAAGCTATTGAGTGGCTTGAGAAGCAAGGGATATGAACACTGTTTATGATGCAAACTTCCTCAAACTCCTAAAAAAAGCAAACGTAAGAATCCGAAAAAGTTTTAAGAAAGCAATTGAAGAATTTTCAAAAGACCCGGTAAGTCCAACTCTTAACAACCATGAATTAAAGAGAGGATGGACAGGATATAAAAGTATTGATATCACTTCAGATTGGCGTGCAATTTATAAGGAAGTACAAATTGCTGGTGAGACAGTTGCCTATTTCGTTGATATTGGAATTCATGAAGAGCTTTATTCTGATAAATAAGTTAGTACTGCAACACTATCTCTAATTATAATGTTTTTACTTGGAAGTTCTAGGAGGAATTTGGTGGAATTCTTGATCTCGCCCGACAAGATTTCTAACCTCGGTATCACCAACTGCTATTACTGCATCGTAAACCATTTGACTATCTGTCGCAACTGGGAATCTCATGGTTAGTGTCTCATAATGAGTTCCTCTCACAGTTATTGCATCAAAATAAACGCTATCAGCTCCTAAAGCATGCAGTTTTAAGATTGGCAAGTATGGGTTCGTGATTCCTTCTTGGTCTGAAACAACTTCAATGGCTCCAGCTAATTCCAAACTTTCTTCATTGACCGGAAGTCTCTCTTCCATCATATCGAAAACAGTGGTCCACACATCTGACCTTCCGACTTCGACTGCTTTTTCTTCCGCAATATCCCGAGCGTCAAATTTCGCATAGCCCCAGCTATCTTTTTTTTCTTATGCGGTTCTAAACTGTCCATAATCTTTTTCCCTAATTCATTAATTTGAGGAAGAATTTGCTCAAGTCCTTCTATGGTTCGGGGAAGAGGATCGCTTTTAACTTGCTCTGCCAGCCTTAAAGCTTCTAGGACTCCTTCACGGGCTCTTTGTGGCAGTCGTGCTACCTCAAGGGGAAGTTCTATTGCTAGAGACTGCGCTTGTCCTGTTTCAGACCTTTGAACCATAGGTTTGGAATATACACCTAAATGGTCTATTTTGTCAAGGTCTGGGGAGGATTGGTTGACCTTTTATCCATCTTATAATGTCACTCAATGTGATAAGTGCGATAAGCGCAAGAAGGATTGCCATACCGATTGCGTGAGCCATGCTTTCAAATTTGGTCGAAACCTTCCGGCCGGTCACTGCTTCTATCAAAATAAAAAATAGCCTTCCTCCATCAAGAGCCGGAATAGGCAGAATATTTAAGATTGCAAGATTTAAAGAGAGAAGAGAAACAAAAGACAAAACTGCCAGAGGCCCGATTGCAACGAATTGTCCGGTAAGCTGTGCTATTCCAACAGGTCCTGCTACTCCTTTTGGCACCTGAGCTGAAGTCAAAATCTGATAGAAAACTCCGGCAAGACCTGCGACAATCAACCATGAGAATTTAAGAGCCTCCCAAAGACCTATGAAAGGCGCCTGCCATAAGGGATACTTTTGGGTGATAATATTTGACGATACCCCGACTCCCATCGGACCCTCATCTGAGGGAAAACTCTTGCGCGGAACTATCTGTATATTCTTAATTTCTTTTTCCCCGTCGGCTTTTCTCTCTATTTTAAGATTAATCTTCTCTCCCAAGTGTTGTTTTGTAATTTTTACAAGATCCGCAGGGCTTGTAACTCTAACTCCGTTGATTTCAGAAATAATGTCATCCTTTTGAAGCTGCGCTTCCTCAGCCGGTGAACCCTTAACGATATCCGTTATAAAAACCCGATCCCCGGGGGTCTGTACTCCTGCTACTCCAAAAAAATATGTTATTATCAGAACCGCAAGAAAGAAATTCATCACAACCCCTGCTATTACCACAAGAGCTCTCTGCCAGACGGGGCGCGCATAAAAAGCCCGCGATAAATTAGTATCATGTATCTGGTATTTTGTATTATGTATTCCTTTTTTGCTTAATACTTGATTCTTAATACTTAATACAGTTTTCCCCCCGCCAGCATCATCCTCACCGTAAAGCTTTACAAATCCGCCTATTGGAAGAAGATTTATTGAATACAGAGTTTCTCCTTTTTTTATTCCCCAGATTCTCGGGGGAAGACCAAACCCAAACTCTTCAACCTTAATCCCCAGTTTTTTTGCGACAAAAAAATGCCCCGCCTCATGGATTAAAACGAGAATTGTTAGGATCAACATGAAAACTAAAATCGTTATGAACATAATTGATTTAATTAACGAAGTAGATTTAAGAATTAAGAGATAAGATTTAAGATATTCGTAATTCGTAAATCATAAATCGTAAATCATATCTGTAGGAGTTCTTCTTCCTTCCTCTTCCCCATCGCATCGATATCCGCAATCATTTCGTCTGTAATTTTCTGGACTTCCTTCTCAAGTCTGGACACTTCATCTTCTGGTAAATTTTGTTTTTTAATATTGTTAATTGCCTCATGTCTTGCCTGTCTTGCCATAATTCGGGCGTTTTCAAGCTTTTGTCGCATAAGATGAATAAGCTCTTGCCTTCGCTCCTCTGAGAGTTGAGGAATGGCAATCCTTATTAATTGTCCGTCTATGACCGGATTTAAACCGACATTTGCCTCTAAAATCCCTTTCTGAATTTCTCCTATTATTGATGCGTCAAAAGGAGTTATAACTAAAGTTTGCGGGTCGGATGCTGCAATCGTGGCTAGCTCCATTACTTTAAGTTTTTGAGTTCCGCCATAGCAGTTTATGAGTATGTGTTCTACCAAAGACGGCGCTGCTCTTCCCGTCCTCACCGTTGCCAAATCGTTTCGCAAAATTTCCAAAATCTTTTGCATTTTAGACCGTGCTTCATTGATAATATTATCCATCGCCGTTTATTAACCTTACCAAAAAGGGACAAGTTATTCAAGGAATTTTTTGTTAACTTTCTTCAGCAACTGGAAAAGAGACATCGAGCTGGGCTTTAATCTCCCCCAGACGGGCCGTAAATTCATTCTCAATATCAATATCTCCTTTTCTCCTGGCTTTATTTAACCCATCCAGAAGCCAGCCGTGGTGGTTTAAGAGGTCCTGCTTTCTAGCCTTATGGGAATCTCTGAGGTGGCGACGAGAAGGAGCGGGTCTGTACTCTTCTTCAAATCTACCCTCCATCTGTAATATTACATCTTTTTTCTTCCAATGATAAAGGTTAAGAGCATCTATGGCAAATAGCTCTGTTCTTCCTTCGAGAAAGTCCCTTGCATCATCAATGTCATCTGCCTTCATTTGAAGATCTTCTATTCTTGCTTCTTCATAGCTTAGGGGTGGTGGTGGAGAAACACGACTATCTTCTATTTGCCTATCGATTTCTGCTACTCTTCTTTGATAAATAATTTTTCCCGATAATGAAGTTGTCGCATTGGCATAGTCGGCTCTTTGCCTTCGAAGATCTCTAGCCCTTGCGAACTCAATTCTGCATTTAGGCCTAAACCCATTTTCAACTCCCATATTAATCACTCGAGTCTAATTCGTATCTCGTAATTTTTTTGACAACTATATTTTCTCCAAGCTTTGCAATTGACTGCTTTATTAAATCGAAAATTGTCATTGAAGGATCTCTTATATATTCTTGTTTCAGAAGTGTTTCGACGTCTTTTGGAGCCATTGCGGCAACCTGCATAGATATTTCGTGTGCAAGATTTTTAAATTCCGAGGTTCTTGCGACAAAATCCGTTTCGCAGGCAAGCTCCACCATTGCACCAACTTTTCCTCCCTGATGAATATATGCCTCAACTAACCCCTGTGAAGTTTGCCTGTCCGCTTTCTTTGCCGCCTTTTCGATCCCGTGTTTCCTGATCCACCCAAGCGCTTTTTTGTAATCGTTGCCTGTTTCCTCAAGTGCCTTTCGACAATCGGCAATCCCCGCCCCCGTCTCATTTCTTATTTTTTTTAATAAATTTAAATCCGCTTTTTGCGTCATTTCTTCTCCTTCTTGTTGGTTTTTGAAACTTTCTTTGTAGAAGCTTCTTTTGCGGGTTTTTTAACTTTCTCCTCAACTGGAACATCAGACAAAACAAGGTTGATTTTTTTAACAACTTTTACATCTTCTTTTTTCCCTTCGGAAGCTTTGATGGCGGCTTTTTCAGCCCCTTTTGCTCTTGTCTCTTCATCTTTGGCTTTCTTTTCCTCCTGTTTAATCCCTTGCTGTCTCCCTTCGATCCAGGCATCAATTATGTTTTTAACAATAAGTTTTACAGAACCTGTTGCATCATCGTTGGCAGGGACTGGAAAATCAATCACCTCTGGATCTGCATTCGTGTCTGTTATGGCAATTGTCGTAACATTCATCCTCCTTGCCTCATCTACTGCAATTTTCTCAAGATGGGAATCGATTATAAAGATTGCATCCGGAAGTTCCCGCATATCTGAAATCCCGCCATACAAAGACTCAAGCTTCAGCTTTTCTTTCTGAAGGAGCCCGATTTCCTTTTTTGTATATTTTGCCTTTTCCTCTTCATTTTCAAGTTTTTCGGTTAAATCCTTAAGTTTCTTAAGATTTTTTGATACCTCAGAAAAGTTTGTCATTGTCCCGCCCACCCATCTTTGCGTAACATTGTAAATCCTATTATCAGCTTTGCTTGATATTTGAGTCCTCCCTCTCTTAACCTCCTCCTCAACAACCTCCTGTGCTTGTCTTTTGGTACCCAGAACAATAAGAGAACCGTTTCTTGCGGCCAAATCCTTTACAAATCTCATCGCATTTTCAAGACCTTCTTTGGTTTTTGCAAGATCTATAATATGGATATTATCTCTTGCCTCGTAGATATAGTCCCTTGCTTTGGGGTTTGAGCGAGTTACCTGATGTCCGAAATGACAACCGGCCTCAAGAAGTTCTTCAAGTGAAATTTCTCTCATATAATCCTTCCTTCCTCCGCCTTACAATTTTTAATCAATTCAGGATTATTTTAGGTAAAGCGTGTGTGATTCTATGAATAATACTAAAATTTAAGTAAAAATACAATAAGAAATTTCTTGACGAATATCTTTTGAAAAGATACCATAATATTAGATCCGGAAAATCCATCTTCAAAATGAAATTTAGCAAATCCTCAAGCGAAACGATTTTTATAATAATTTTCTTAATGATAATAGGGACAGGAGTAATGCTTGTCGGAGGATTTACCCCCCTTCCCAAAAATCCTCCGCCAGACGCAACGGTTTTTAATGTGCAAGATTCGCCCGATACAACTTCTGCAAATAGCCTTCAGCTTAAGACCCCAATTGCCACAAACAGAAGCTCAACAACACAACCGATTCCTACCATTAATTTCTGCCCGCATGACAACTATACCCCTGTAACAGAAGGCTGTCAGTGCCCTGAAATAAAAGTTGAGTGCAGAAATCATGAGTGTGCAAATATAATAAGCTGGGGTAGAACAATATACCCATATCCAAATAATTGTAACTTTACCCTAAATACCCCGTGGGGAAATCTTGGGAAAGATTATTTTGATAATTCATTTTGTGGTGTTGCTCAGGGGGAAAGACCCGGAGGAAGCGAAGGTTATATACCAGACGGAATCTATTGTATTGC
>CAYPAU010000002.1:12221-23525 GCA_964408825.1 uncultured Gammaproteobacteria bacterium | reverse complement strand
AGTAATTTACCTTTATCCAAAAGAGAAAACTTTAGTTGATGTTTCTGTAGAGACGCGGGGGGAAATTGTGGTAAGCGATCCGTTATATCCTTTGGGTGGATGGAGAAATGTAACTGCCTACCCCGACGGGACATTAATTTATCAAGGGAAAAAATATAGAGAACTATTTTATGAATCAAGCATTTCGGAAATAAAAGCGCCGGACAAAGGTTTTCTGGTAGAGTCTTTGAATATTGAAAAGACATTGAAGGACTTAAATATTAAACTTGGCCTTACGGATTTTGAAAGCAAAGAATTAACAGATTTCTGGGCCCCAAGACTAAAGGCCCTGCACTCCCCTTACATCTTTGTTTCTTTAGTCGAAAAGGAAGAAAAAGAGAAAATTGATAAATTAAATATTCACCCAAAACCTGATACTTTAATCGAAATTCTCTACTATTTTAAACCTGCCGATAAATATTTTAAAACCAAACCCTTGATGCTTCCCCAGACTCCAAAAAGACAGGGATTTGTAGCAGTTGAATGGGGTGGGACAATAGATCCGGAATGAGTAAATTAAAGTTAAAAACAAACTCAAAAGGGCAGATAGGCGTAATGGCGCTTCTTCTTGTCGCCGTAATAATCGGAAGCGTTTTTCTCGTAGGCGGTATTATTCCCGGAAAATCCAAGATAAATCCCGACGGAGGAAGCTACATTCCTATTACCGATAACCCGAAAGACAGTCAAAATACTCTTCAGCTAAAAACTATAAAATTCAGATCATGCGGCTCAACCGCCGCTGTCGATTTTCTTGTAGATAGATCCGGATCCATGCAGTTTGGTACTAAAATGACAAATCTTAAAACGGCACTTAACACCTTCGGAAACAGTTTCCCGGAAGATGGTCTGATATCAATGCAGAGCTTTTCAGACTACCCCGTCTTAAATGTTCCTTTTGATTATTTTAAGAATGTTGGAAATCTTTTTATAGGAAGCGTCAACTCCCTTTTTCCTTTTGGCGCAACACATACAAAAGACGCATTTGTCTTCGCAAAATCACAGCTTGATGGTGCAAGGTCAAATTTTCCCGGACGTAATTTAACCTTAGTTTTTATATCCGATGGAATACCTGAGACAGGCCAGGCCAATGCTTCTTGTCCCGGCGGAAAAGGCGAAGATTCAAGATATTGCGAGGAAAATCCGAGAAGCCCCGGTGCCTGTAGATGCTTTGATGTCAATCAAGACCCCACTCCGGTTGCTTCGGAGATAAAAAAATCGGGAGTTCGCATCTTTACAATAGGTTATATTCATGACGAGGATAATAAGTTCAAAGCGGATCTTACAGACCTTATGAAACGCGTTGCGTCCTCGCCCGATGATTTTTACCAAGCTCCAATTAGTAATCAATTAACGGATATTCTTCAATCAATATCTACAAAAATCTGTAAGGACGAGATATAGAATTATTACAAAAGACTGAATGTAGACAAAACTCCTTTAAATATTTCCTCTATCTTGGTATTGGCGCCTTCGGAATTATACATAAGCTGAATCTTGTATGCTTTATTTCTGTTTTCGAAAACCAAAGCCATCTCTCTAAGATTTCCAACTCTTCCTGAGAATTTTTTTGCGCTCACATTACCTACAACATCCTCCTCTTCTTTATATTTAAAACCTCTAAATACTCTATAAATGTTCTCAAGAGGGCTCGTTTCTGAATTTGTTACCTGAATTTCAATGCTAAAATCTGTGCCGTCTTGACTTCCCGTTATTGAAAAAGCCGTACCAATGCTTCCCCCGTTTATAACCCCCGGCGTTCCCGATAGATTCGGCGGATAACTTATTCGGAAAGATTCTCCCTGATAAACAGACCAAGTCGTGTTAGGCTGTGCCGGAGGATAGATTGGTGAGGACGTAGGTGAGATATTTGCAGAGGCTGATTTCTCGGACGAATCCCTAATGCTTGGCGTTGTAGTAAAGTATAAAACTGCAATTATAAACAAAAGTCCCGCCGCAATTCCCACCGTAATCAATATTTTTTGGGAGGCTGGCCTCTCTGAAAACGACTCAATAAATTTATCCACTAGCTAAATTATGGAAATAGGAAAACTAAAAGTCAATTATGCAGCTTCTTCGTACCTTTTGAAAACAAGTATAGCGGTTTTCCCTCCAAATCCATGACCTGGCACGTAAACACAGTCTACCCTTCGCTCAAGAGGCCTACCGACAACGAAATTTAAGTCAGAAACTTTAGGATCTGGATTTTCTAAGTTGCGTATTGGCGGGATGATGCCTCTCTCAATCATCATTACTGCCTCAACAGCGCTAACTCCTCCTGAAGCACCGGCTGTATGCCCGATGTTTCCTTTGTTATCGGTTATAACAATATCTTGTAAGTCCTCTCTGCTCCATATTCTCCTATAAGCCTCTGCCTCTCTAGCATCGCCTTTGGGCTCGTCATTGTCAAGACCCCCTAGTTCTCCGCTCCCAAGAGTTCCTGTGCCGTGCGCAATAATCACATCCGGCTTATGAAAAGTCTTTGTTCTTTGGTCATACAAAGCTTTTATGCCGGTTCGAACCACATTGTTTATGTCAATATTTGTTGGATGACCACCGTCTGAAGAAGTTCTAAAACCTACTATTTCGGCTCGAATAGTTGCTCCTCTTTTCAAAGCACTCTCAAGGGATTCTATTACTAATCCTACTGCTGCTGAACCAAGAACAAAACCGTCACGCTTTTCGTCAAAAGGCCTGCTTGCCCCTTGCGGATCTTCATTCTTTTTAGACATTGCGTACTGCATTGCTCCGAACGTAACAAGACTCTCAACAGGCCTATCTTCTAAGGCATCCTCAAGCGGCAAAACTATTGCAGCTTTTATTCTGCCTGATTTAATAGACTTACATGCCTCAACAATCGCAACCGATCCTGAAGCACAGGCCGCAAAAACTGTTCCACCTTCTCCTTGAATTTTTAAATCATCTTCAACAGCAGAGGACAGCTCTTCCGGGAAATAAGTAAGACCGGTTAGAGGACGTACGCGTTTTGCATTTTCTGCTATATCTCCCGGGACATAAACTTCCTCCTCTCTTTGTGTCCCATCTTCATCCACAATTTTAACCCTCTTTCTCTTCATCTTGTAAACCGTATCATGGACATCAATAAGGTGGTGTGCAGTACCAAAGCCTGTCCCGACCCAAACTCCGACCTCATCACTCTTATAATGAGTGAGATCCCCATTTTTATCGCGAATACCGGCATGGTCCGTAGCTTTTCTTTCAACATGTATCCCCAAACCATGAAGTTTTACTTTGCCTCTAAGCTGTCGCCTGTCAAAATGCTTTGAGGCATCAAATATTATAGGGCCTGCTATGTCTGTCATTCCATTTGGCGTATAAAGAGGTCTTGGATCTTCGGGATCCTCAGTAGTCTTATATGGTGATTTTTCGGGTCCAGCAGAAACACCAAGATTAATTACTCCCGATTTTCCTTCATTAAACCCCTCCCATGTTGCCTCTGTATCGCCAAGAGACGTTTCCATCCAGTACCCGGTTACGACAATTCTTTCTGCGGGTCTTTCTTCCAGTTCAATCCCCATTTCCCTGGCCCTCTGCTCAAGGTGTTCAGCCCCTCTTCCCATAATTTTGAAATTTTAACAGCGCTAGTTACATATGTCAATAATTTAACGAGAATTTTGTAAGATTTCCTACGCTTCTTGATTTTTTAAAAAAAGCGTGCTATCCTCTGCTAATCTAAAATGGCATCTATACAAGAAGCTCCAAAAAACTTGCCCGCTCAGGAAACTGGCTTAGATATTCAACCATACCCTGGAGCACGCAGGGAAGACGGCGGTGTTATAGTTGAGAACTATATAACTCCAAGTGGAGTTGGTTTTTCTAGAGAAACCGTAACAGAGGCAAGAGAAAAAAAGATTTTAGAAGGAAAAGTTATTCTTGTGGTTGGTGCCAGTTACTATGGCATCGGAGGCTCTGCTGCGAGAGAAGCTGCTCTCCAAGGAGCTACTGTAGTAATATCATCTAGGAACAGATCGGTTCAAGGTCCCTTTGCCAACTTAGAAGGTGCAAAACTACTTCAGGAACTTACAAGCCTGGGTAGCGAAGAATCAGATTGGATATTTGGTGATATATCAAATGCCGAAGATAGGAAAAGAGTTATAGATGAGATGCTGGGAAAGTTTGGAAAAATAGATGGGATTGTTATAACACCGGCTCTTCTTAAAGATAATATTTTTATGATGATGAGTGAAGATAACATGCGAGAAGCTTGGGAAACAAATTTTTGGGGACCGGCAATGCTTATAAAAGACGCCACAAGAAAAATGAGAAAAACTGGAGGAAAAATCGTAGCAGTCTCAAGCCTTGCCGCAGTAAGCGCACCCTTTCAAGCGGAATATGGTCCGGCAAAAGCAGCTCTGGATAATCTTATAAAAAGTTTGCATCTTGAGCAAGGAAAAGACGGAAGACCTGTTTACCCAGGGCTTTATTTTAATGCTGTTGCTCCGGGATTGGTCGATACTCCTATCGTTGCAGATCTAACCCAAGAACAACGGGAAATGATTGTGCCTATGACTCTGGCAGACAGAGAATTACTCCCGCAGGAAGTAGGAGAACTAATAGCTCATCTTCTCTCACCAGAAACAGAAGCCAACGGAAAAGTCGTTTCAATAATCGGTGTTGGACCTAAACCTGAGCTTGATGATAGGAATCTTATTGCAGATGAACCCTCATTCAGACCGGCGTCCCAAAAACCAGAATATATAAGACTAAATACAAAGTGGATAAGAAGAGTAGTAAGCCCCGACTATGTTCAGAGAGCAAGAGAAGCAGAAGAACAAATGGTTCTTGATCTCGGATGTTCTGTTGGAAATAACACAAGACCAATTAGAGATATTTTCGAAGAAGAAGGTATAAAAGCAACTATAATAGGTGGCGACATAGATGACGCATCTTTAAGAATCGCAAGAAAAGAAGTAACTGGTAAAGGAAATGTAAGGGTAAATTTTGAGCATGTAGATGCAACTGATATGCCTTTCCAACCGGAAACATTCGACAAGATTTTCTTATGGAACATGTGGCAGGAAATACCAGATAGACAGGGAGCAATGTTCCAAGTTGCAAGAGTTGTAAAACCTGGGGGAGAAGTTGAGATACTGACGAGCTTTACTGATAGAGCATATCCCTCATCGCATGATGGAATGATGCTTGGAAGACTCAAGAGAAAGACTAAGGAAATTTTAGGGATTGAGGAAAAAGGCAACAGAGTAGACGAATCCCGCTTCAAACCAATTGTTATTGAAGAAGCGATAGGAATGATAAGAGAGGCGGGTCTTGAAATAGACGATAATCCTAATCTTGAAGAAAATGCGGACATAAGTATAGAAACAGAAGAATTAAGCCCAGAATTTATGGAAGCTATGGCTGGCGACATTAAGTTCAATGAAGGGTTTTTTGAAGACATACTAGGCGCCATGGATATCCCTTTCTGGAAAAGAAGAGATGCTTTGATACAAGCCATAAAAGAGAAGAAAGCTGAAGCGGAAGCCAAGGGTCAAAAATATATATTCAATAGGAATTGGGTATTGTTTAGAGCCAGAAAACCAGAGGTCACAACCGTAAGCAGAACAGGTACGGTAATACATGGATCAAGTATTCCGCTGGAAAGTCCAGGTAGTATTTATTAAGGGGTTGGGAATTTTTGGCAGAAGGTTTTTATCTCCTCATTAATCTTTAACAGCTTTTTGTTCTCCTTTATTTTTCTCTTAAACTCTTTCCAAAAATAACTTCTGCTTTCTCTTGTGGTGAGCTTGCCGAATCCATTTTCTTGCGATAATTCTTCGATAACTTGATTAATCCAGTGCGCAATCTTTGTCATTCCTTTTTCGCGCATTCCCCGGGTGGTTATTGCCGGAGTTCCCAAGCGGATTCCCGATGGATAAAACGGAGGCATCGGATCATTACTACAATCCCTGCGACCTCCAAAGCATATGCCGCAAGTGCGCCATTTGCTTTTTTGGAAATTAAATCTATAAGCATTAAGTGATTATCTGTTCCGCCTGAAACAAGATCAAATTTATATTTTAGAAGCTCCTCCGCCAAAACTTTCGCATTTTTAACAACCTGCTCTGAATATTTTTTAAACTCCGGTTTGCCCGCTTCTTCAAGGGCAACTGCAATTGCCGCGGTTTGGTTATCGTGTGGTCCTCCCTGTAAGCCCGGGAAAACTGCTTTATCAATCTTATCTCCTAATTCCGGATCTTTTTTTAGCCCTTTGTCTGTCACCATGAGCAATGCTCCTCGTGGACCTCTCATGGTTTTATGAGTCGTGGTCATTATTATATGAGCATAGTCAACAGGCGAAGGATGGACTCCCCCGACTATTAAACCTGCAATATGTGATATGTCCGCAAGGAGATAAGCTCCGGCACTGTCCGCAATTTCTCCGAATTTTTTAAAATCTATTATTCGCGGATATGCTGTCGCACCGCACACAATAATTTTAGGTTTTTCTTTCTGTGCTAATTTCTCAACTTCATTAAAATCGATTAAGCCCTTATCATTTAAATGATAAGGGATAGCTTTAAAATATTTTCCCGAAATCGAAACCGGTGATCCGTGAGTAAGATGCCCCCCGAATGCTAAGGATAATCCCAGAATTTTATCCTCAAAAGGTTTAAGAAGCGCAAGATAAACTGCAGTATTTGCCGGTGATCCGGAATATGGTTGGACGTTTGCGTGAGGGACGCCGAATAATTTTTTTGCTCGCTCTTGGGCTAATATCTCTACGTTATCGATTAAACTATTTCCCTGATAATACCTTTTTTTCGGATACCCCTCCGAATATTTATTCGTCAGAACACTCCCCAAAGCCTCTATTACCGCAGAGGATGTATAGTTTTCCGAAGGTATCATTTCCAAAACTTCAATCTGCCTTTTTTCTTCTTCTTTTATTAATTTATAAATTTCCGGATCCCTTTGCTTTAAATTCTTCACAACAGTCTAATTCTACCAAAAAAGCGAAGACTTGCCTATTATTTAACAGAGGACGCTTTTATTTTTTTTTGACAATCCGGCGTCGAGTGCATGGAGGATTAAACGAACGCAACAGGGAGGTACCTTTCATTTCAGGAGGGGCCCGTTAAGCGAGTTTAATCTGAAAAGCACGAGAGGAGGCTTGTCAGGAGCTTTTGGTACTTTTGTCGGTACAAAAGTACAGAATTATTTTTCCAACTCTACGAATCTAAATTTATATTCTCCCGATCTTCCAAATTCCTCGCGGATAACTTTTTTAAATTCCGGATAATCAGGAAAAAAAGTATCAGCATCAAAATCCCCCTCAACAAGAGTCAAATATAACCTGTCTACCAAACCCTCCTCCATTGCCTGTTTAAAAATTTCCCCGCCGCCGAAAATAAATATCTCCGAACCCCCCGGACTTTCCTTGGCTTTACCGATCCCCTCAGAAAGAGAACCAACGATTAATACATCCGGATTAAAAAAGCTTATCGATCGAACTCTCTGGGGATCATGAGAAATTACAACACTTGTTCTCTCAGGCAAAACTCTGCCTATTGATTCAAAGGTTTTTCTCCCCATAACAAGCGGATGGCCGCGGGTAAGCCTTCTCATTCTTTCAAAATCCTGCGGAATTCTAAAAAGAAGATCATTATCTTTTCCTATTCCCCTTTTTTCATCAATCGCCGCAATAATACTTACCATTTTTTCAATCATTAATTGTCATCCTGAACCGTTAATTGTCATCCTGAACTTGTTTCAGGATCTTAATTAATTTATATTATATCCGATATGCATAGGGAATTCACATATTTTGTGTATATTCTAACCAATAAAAATAATACAACTTTCTATGTTGGAGTAACAAATAACATTGTCAAGAGAGTTTTTGAGCACAAAAGTGGATTAACCGAAGGATTTACAAAGAAATATAAATTGAGAAAACTTGTTTACCTTGAAGAGTATCATAATGTAAGAGAGGCAATAGCTCGTGAGAAACAATTAAAAAATTGGCATAGAGAATGGAAGCTTAATTTGATTAAAAAAGTTAATCCTAACTTTGATGATCTATCTGTTTTTTAAATAAATAGTTTCTGAAATAAATTCAGAATGACATATAGGTAGATTCTGAAATAAATTTGGGATGACAAGTTTTAAAATCCTCCGACGACTGTGACTTCCCCTTTTATCGGTGGGTGTGGATTATATCCTTCCAAAGTAAAATGCTCAAACTTAATCTGATCTATATCCTTAAGTTTTGGGTCTATCTTCATCTTCGGAAACGGACGGGGTTTTCTTTTAAGTTGCTCTTTAACCTGTTCGAAGTGATTACTGTAGATATGCGCGTCTCCAAAAGTATGGACAAATTCCCCCGGCGGATATCCGGTAAGATGAGCAAAAATCATTGTAAACAAAGCATAACTTGCGATATTAAAAGGAACTCCGAGGAACATATCGGCGCTCCTTTGGTAAAGTTGGCATGAAAGCCGCCCGTCTATCACATTGAATTGAAAAAGAGTATGGCATGGAGGAAGAGCTACAGATTTTCCTTTCCCCGCCATCTCGTAAACAAACTCCGGATTCCACGCGGAGATTACAATATGCCGTCTCTGTGGAGTCTTTTTAATCTTTTCAATTGCCCATTTTACTTGGTCAATTTTCCGCCCGTCTGATGCCGGCCATCTTCTCCACTGAACTCCATAGACAGGCCCCAGCTCTCCATATTTTTTTGCAAACTCTTTATCATTTTTGATTTTTTCAATATATTCTTCCATGGTTAAAAATGTTTTTCCATTTTCCATTTTCCATTTTCCATTTTCCATCTGCGCTTCTTTGAAGCGCTTGTATCCCCAGTCGTCCCAGATGTGGACATCATTATCGACTAAATATTTTATGTTTGAATCACCTCTTAGAAACCAGATCAGCTCGTGCAAAATACCCCTTAGAAAAACTTTTTTTGTGGTCAAAAGTGGGAAACCCTGTGATAAGTCGAAGCGGATTTGCCGACCAAACACGCTTTTAAAAATAATCCCACTATTAAACTCATGTTTCTCAAACCCATTCTCCATTATGTCCTTGAGAAGATTTAAATACTGATGCTCAGGGTGATTCTTCATAAGAAATTTTCCATCTTCTGATTCTCCATCTGTCATTGATTTTACTATTTTAAAATTTTATCAATTTGAAAATCTTGAAATAAATGGTAAATGATAAATGGCAAATGGACAATTTATATTTTTACACCTGTCGTTCACGACGCCGTGTTGTCACTCTTCCTCCTTGCCATTGGCCGCGGTATTTTTCTCCTCCGCCTTTTACCTCATGAAAAATTACATGAACAATTCGCGCTCCCATTTCTATCTCAACAACTACTGGCCCCTCGTTTTTCAAACCAAAAGTCAGCTGCCCCTGATATCCCGGCTGAATTGGTCCTGTGCGGATGAACAAACCCGAGCGAAAAGTCGTTGTCCTTGGAATTATAACTGCCGATAAATTTATCGGAAGATTTATTTTCTCAATAGTTTTAACCAGATAAAAATCCCCAGGTTTTATTTTAATTTTTTTATTTTTTCCAAACCTTGCAATTGACTTGATTTCCGGTGTCTTGCGATGCGATTCCCCAAGAAATGCTTCTCCCGAAATTTTGTAAACCTCTCCAAGCCTCAGATCAAACCCCGCCCCCTCTGGATTCTCAAGCTCCCTCTCAGACAAGCCTTCAATAAGTTTCTTTGTCTTTACTAACTGCAAAAGTTTTTTCGGCCCTATTATCATAAAAATGTATTCTGTATTAGGTATTACGTATTACGTATAAGATAAGGAAATACATATTTTCCATAATACATGACACATATTACTTGCTACTGATTTTAAGTATTAAGTATTCTTGAACTTTTAATTAAACCGTTTATTAATTTACTAACTGTAATAGTTTTTTCTGCCAATACCTTAAAGTTTATCTGGGAAAGATATCCAATGTCTCTTGCTATAAGAAGTTGGTTTTGAAGTTCGGTTACAGAACCCAACGCTGTATAAAAAAACTGAGCTTTTTCCTTTTTCCCCCTTCTAGAAAATCCTTCAGCTATATTACTTGTTATTGAAACTGCGCATCTTCTCATTTGATCTATCAATCCAAATTTTTCTTCTTTAGGGAAAGGGGCTGTAAATTTGTAAATTAAAAGAACTAACTTATGTCCTTCTTTCCAAGCATTTAAATCCGTGAATGACTTTATTGCCATACATAATACATTCTACATAATACGAGCTACATGTTTCAGAATCTGTTCTGAAACTTCCTCGACCGGTTTTTCTCCGTCAATTGTAACTATTTCATTTGGAAACTTCCTCGCGAGCCAGTCATACCCTTCTTTTATTTTCTTAAGTTTTTCCAAAGTTTCATAATATTCTTGTTTCTTATCCATCTTTGCCAGTCTTTTTATAGCAGTATTTTCGGAGACATTAATATAAAAGGTGATGTCAGGAACGATGAATTGATGGTACATAGACAATATGCTTTGAGAAGCTAAAATTAAATCTCCATTGTTTAGTTTTTTTGAATTTTCAGTTTTGTCTAAGATTCCATAGGCAACAGACGACCAAAAACACCTATCCGCTATTACAACAGCACCGGTCTTAAGAGCCGGCTCTACTATCTCCGTTTGATGAATCTCCCGGTCTGCGGCGAAAAGATATTGGATGGTTACCGGCGGTAAATTAATCTTATGTTTTAAAAAGTCATGGATCAGTTTTCCTATCGGAGGATCTTTTGTCGGTTCTTTGGTTATAATCACCTGCTTGCCCTTTTTCTTAAATGCGGTCGCAATAATGTTTGCCTGAGTAGTCTTACCGCTACCATCGAGTCCCTCAAAGGCGATATATTTTCCTTTGTAAGGATTTCTCAGAAACTCAATATTGAATGATACATGATACTTCATAGTTTGCTTGATGGTAGAAACTAGACGCTAGGATCTTGATTTTGAAGCTAGAAAATGGAAGTTTGATTTTCTATTTTCAAGCATCCACCCACAAATTCTAACATCTAGTTTCCAACGTCTACTATCAAAGGCTTTATTTTTCCTCACGAATTTTGCTCTCTCCCGGTCCTTTTTGTCCTACGTATTTCGCATCTTTCTTTTTATAATACGGAACTTCTGCGGGGGAAGAAAGTTGATCAAAAGATACGGAACAGATTCTCATTCCGGGATAAAGGGCTACGGGCATTTTCCCCATATTTGCCAACTCCAACGTTATGTGTCCGCGAAATCCGCATTCTATGTGAGCCGCGGTTGAGTGAATTAC
>CAYPAU010000002.1:11734-12211 GCA_964408825.1 uncultured Gammaproteobacteria bacterium | reverse complement strand
TACAACGCCAAGTCTACCAATACTTGAACGGCCCTCAAGTCTTCCCGTTAAATCATCGGGAACTTCTATATATTCGACGGTTGCTCCCAAGACAAAATCTCCGGGCTGAATTATAAAGGGCTGTCCGGGCTTTACTCTAAATTCTTTTGTAATCTCTTCTCTTACTTCTTTTTTGAAAGGATCAACGTAAGCATGCCGGCTATGTTCAAATACCCGAAAGGCGTTCCCCAAGCGAAGATCGATTGAACAGGCGCCAAGTTGAGTAGATAAATCAGGAGCAGGTTTTATCACAATTTTTTTTGACTTGAGAGCCTTTTTAATGTCTCTATCCGACAAAACCATAGACAAAGTTTAACATTCAAATTTTATTTTTTAAAGTGGCAATTTGCAGAAAAATTGACAAAACAATTTTTTCTTCGTACTCTTAAGGTTAAGAGGCCTTTTATGGACGACAAAATCCCACCCGATTCTTCAGAT
>CAYPAU010000002.1:0-11724 GCA_964408825.1 uncultured Gammaproteobacteria bacterium | reverse complement strand
ACTCCGCCCTCAGAATCACCCGGTTCAAATACATTCTCTTATTCGAAAGAGAAAATTCAAACTCCCCTTGAAAAACTCTCTTTCATAATGACAAAGAGAGGTATTTTCGGCGCTTTGATTTTAATTTTGATTATAGGAATTGGCGCGGCCGTAATTGCAACCCGACAGTCCACCGAATACCGCCAGCGCGCCTCAGAGGTAGATAATTGGGGAACATGGATAGGTTACTTTATAGAACCTCCTGCCATTGCTTATGGTCCGCAGGATTCAAGTTTGGTATCGGGAAGTTTTGTTTTTGATCCCAGCGAAAGGCCGGTAAGTCAGGGAATAGTTTATCATATAGCCACCCACACCTCTCCCGATGGAATGGAGCTTAGATTAAACCATACATCGCAAGGACCGGAAAGCATTTCAGTTACTGACTGGAGTTGTGATCTTCCCGCTGCCGATGCTCAATCAGCATGCCCTCCCGGACACCCACAAGAATATACTTTTTATGAAAAGCAAATATCAGAAATTGGAAATTATGTATCTACTTATTACGATTCAGTAAGCGGTAAAAATCTTCAAACCATTGCCTTTAAAATGAGCTCATCATGGGTTAGCAATAATATTTACTCGAATGAGGTGTATTTTAAAAACCAAAATACCGGTAACTTCGATTTGGTGCACAAGAGGTCTTTTTTGAATCGTTCTCAGAATCTTGAAGGAGCGCATGGACCAAGTGCAAGATTAGAGTTTTTTACTCGCCAACTTGTACCTGCCTTTCACAATACCGGCTTTAAAGATCTTCAAGCCGAAATTCGTATAAATAACCAAACAATAAACACACCTTTTTCTCAGCCATATTTCACTTTCCAAAATCCTTTTAATTTTCCCTACCAAATAAGAACTGTGCAGGGTTCCTCAGGAGGATCTTGGCTTGCAACAATAAACAGTTCGGCAGAAACAGCTCCTCCTACATCAACTCCAACTCCTAGTCCTAGTCCTACTCCCACAACTTCCGCCCAACCTTTTCTTCCAGTGGCAACCGAGCCTCCACCTACGATAACTACCGCGCCGACAGCGGCCCCGACAGGCGCTCCTGCTACGGGGACAAGAATCGCTTTGACTGTAGGTCTTGATGGTATTGGAAACACGGGAGATGAGGTTAACAGAACCGATACGTCTTCCGGCAATAAGAACCCCCTTGAGCAGTATAGAAATAAGAGTATTACTGTTGAGGTCTACAGTTTAAACGAAACATTGGTGTCTACATTTTCAAATATAACGCCGGGCATTTTCTATAACACTTCGAATAATCTTTACACGGGGACCATAGATCTTTCCGATATCTGGCCCGGAGACTACGTAATAAAATTAAAAGTCGCAGGCTATCTCAAAAGGAAAATACCGGGGATAAGACTTGCACAAGGAAAAACATATACGGTTAACCATTCCGTATCGGGAGGTCCAAACCTTATTGCGGGAGACCTTGACAACGATAATCTCCTCACGGTCTCGGATTGGAATATAATGAATGCCTGTATATTTAATAAAAATCCGGCGGTTTGTTCACAGACGCATAAAGCCCGGGCAGACTACACGGCCGATGGCGTGGTTGATGATTTAGACTACGGCCTTTTCTTAAGAGAAAACACGACTCCTCAGGGAGATTAAAAAAATCTTAAGTCTATTTGGGGAAGGGGTTGACAAAAGCATTATTTTTCTTTACTTTTAAGATATAGGTTTTTATGGACGACAAAACTTCACCACCGCCCTCACAAAATTCCGCGCCTCCTCCCTCGGATTCGTCGCAGTCTCAAAAAGAATCATATACAAAGCACGATACTGTAGGAGGAACGCTTAGTAATTTCTCCGCCCTCCTTTCAAAAAAAGGAGTCCTGGGGCTTGTTGTTGTAGTATTGATTATAGGAATTGGTGCAACCGTTATCGCATCGCAAAGATCGACCGAATACCGACAAAAGGCAGTCGGATCGCTTACTCCTACACCCTCGTACACCGTACCAATTAATGTTCTCGTAATAAATGATGTCAACGGAGACGGAAGATATTCGGGAATACAGGAGGCCCCGATAAACCGAGCAACCGTAGTCTTAAATGACGGCACAAGCGCAACGACTGTTAACGGAGTAGCTTCCTTTAGAAAACCGGCAGGGAGGTATTCGGCTTCTTTAAGAATTCCCGCAGGCTACAAGCTTTCTCCGGGGTCTGTTAATCCTGCACTTGTTGATTCGTCAAACAGTTATTCTCCGCTTATCGGTATTCAAAAAATCGGAGCAGTAGCTCCAACTCCCACACGGATAGGAGTAACCCTGGCCCCAAAACCGTCTGGATATTATCCGACTCCGACAAAAAATCCATCTCCATCTTATTACCCGTCTGTTAGCAAAGTTCCTGCTCCCTCCGGTTATTCAAATGGTTCGGTTTGTACCTACGGCAGCCAATGCCAGTCTGGTATCTGCAAGAGCGGTGTCTGTTCCGCGACATACTAAAGTTTTAATATTTAATTCCTGATTCATAATCCATAATTCTGGTTTAATGTCTTGACAAAAGCGGCCTTTTCCCCTACTTTTAAAATATACCCGTTTTTATATGGCAGATATTGTAGAACAAAATTCCCCCACTCAACCTGCCCCGCCGGAACCTGTTTCCTACAACAGAAATGAAAGTCCCATCTGGAATTTATTCGGAAAAGTAAAAACCCTTCTCTCAAATAGAACCACCGCGGTTGCCGCAGTTTTAGTCCTCGTCTTGGGAGTCGGCGCGGGAATTATTGCGGTCCAGCGCTCCACCGAATACCGCCAACGCGCCGCAGAACCAAGCGAACAGGTAAATACCTTAAGTGCAAATATAATAAATGGGGACACGAGTTCTAAACCTTCTCAACCAGTATCCAGCGGAAAATCCATTTCTTGGATTCATACAATAGGAAGCGCGGGATCTAATAGAATGCTTATAGTTGGGGTAGTTTTAAAGGGTTCTGGTTTTTCTTCTGGCTTGCCTATAACTGAAGTGGCAGCTACTTTCGTAACATCGACAACCAAAATTAGCTTAACAAAATATACCGAGAAGATAAGTTCGGATGGCACGCTTGGTCTTGCAGTTTATTATTTAAAAAATCCTGATTCAGGAAATTATAATATAGCAATTAGTACGTCTGTCAATGTCGCTATGTCCGCTGGATCAACCAGCTGGTATGGTGTAAACCAAACCACACCTCTAAGCACACCGGTAACACAACTAAGTCCTGCTACTGCCTCTACCGAAAACCCGTATCTCTCAACTGAAGCTCAACAAGATGCAGTATTTTTTGATTTGGTCGGTATCGATATTACTGCGCAATCCTGCTTATTCTCCCCTAATTCAAGCCAGTCTCTTCAATGGAGCTTCAATACAACCGGCGCAGGTGCTGGTTCTTCTTTTCAATACTCGCCTTCTTCGGGTTCACTTATAGGATCATGGGGTATTCCATCAGAATGTTCTTCGGGGGGCAACATCAAAAAATGGGTGTATATGATTGGGAAGCTTCTCCCCGCTGGGGGTTCTCTCGTTCCAGTTTTAAGTCCGAGCAGCCCTATCCCTTGCGGAAATTTTGGCGATGTGGACGGAGATCATCAAATTACGCCCAATGATGCCGATGAGATTGACCAGCACAGAAATGGCCGTCCCCCAATTGTTCGCTATATTGCGGCAAATGCAGACGTGAATGGAGACGGGAATGTAAATGATCAAGACGAAACTGCTATTGCGAACTATATTGAAAACCAAAAAGTACCAGGAACCAATTTCGTTACTCTTCCTGCCTGTCTTTCGTCTCCTTATAAAATTAATGGGACAGTCTATATTGACGCAAACAGTAATCAGAAATTTGATACAGATGAACAACCTTACACCGGAGGTCTGGCACGGCTTGCGGTAAACGGACAGGCTGTCGGCGTCGACAGCAGTGGAAATTACTTTTATAATGTTTCCGCTTCAAATACATTCCAGGTCTTCTTGTATGTTCCAAGCGGCTATACTGCAACTACCAACATAGATGTTAAGGGTGTAACTGTTCCCCCTAGTAGGAGAATAGATTTCGGAATAAAGACTGCGGGAGCTCTTCCTGAATGTGATTCGGGCGAACAATGTTCCAGCTGTGCCTCTCCCATGGATGTCTGTGACGGCTCAGGAACAAGGACCTGTACTCTCACACAATATTCAGGGGGCGGACAATGCACTCAAATACCTCTTGAGGAAGATTGTAGCGGTGCTCCGCCAAACTGTTCCTCGGGATTTGTCTGTTCGGCAGACGCAGAATGTGTTCCCGGTGCTACAGCTACTCTTGCGCCGACAGGCGCTCCCGTCACCGGGACAAGAATTGCCTTAACTGTAGGACTTGACGGTATAGGAAACACGGGAGACAATGTAAACAGGACCGATACATCGGCGGGAAACAAGAGCCCTCAAGATACATACAGAACAAGAAGTTTATTTGTCGAATTGTATAATTCCTCGGAAACATTGGTATCTACTCATCAGGGAGAATTGGTCTATGATGATGAAATTGACTTATATAAAGCAACCGTGGGTCTTGGGAATACTCCAACAGGAAACAACATAAGCTATATAGTAAAACTTAGAGTACCGGGATATCTTAAGAGAGAACTACCAGGCTTTCTTACATTTTCTCAGGGGCAGGAATACACTGTGGTTCATACTGTTTTGACCGGACCAAACCTTATCGCAGGAGATCTTAACAATGACAACGAGCTTAGCATTGCCGACTGGAATATAATAAATGCCTGCACCTTTAACAGAAATCCGACTGTCTGCGGGGAATTTAGATCTCAGGCGGACTACACTGCCAATGGAGTCGTCGATGACTTTGATTACGCTTTGTTTTTGCGGGAATTTTCATTACAGACCGGAGATTGAAAGATTGACGATTCATTATTTTTTATTTATTATTAAAGTTAGTAGTTAGTCGTTATGAGCACTCGCACCCTTATATTAATAGTAGTCCTTCTCGGAGTAACAGCCCTTCTTCTTTATATTGCACTCTCGCCAAGACAGGAACAGACCGGACAGAGGGAAACAAAAGTGAAAGATTTCGCAAAAACCACTCTTTCGATAGACTCCTCCCCCACTCCCGTAACTTCTGCAACCGGGGCAGGTTCTTTCTACTCCACAAATGTTGAAATCACAACAGGCGAAAACAAAGTCACAGGAGTCCAGCTTGAGCTTTCTTTTGATCCTGACAAGCTCACAGATTTTATTGTGGAGCCTGGACCGTTTTTCACCAACTCTATAGAACTTAGAAATGAGGTGGATAATCAAAAAGGGACAGTCTCATATGCGCTGGGGAGTCAAAGCGGTGTCTCAGGACAAGGAGTGGTAGCCACTCTTACCTTCCGTGAAATTGGAAAGGTCGGGGATCTTGCCAAGATAGAATTTCTTCCCAAAACTCAAGTGACATCCGAAGAAACAGACCAATCAGTCCTCAAATCTAAGACTTCCGCAAGTTTCAAAATAGAAACCCCATCCTTAATCCCCCAAGCTGATACCGGAAGCCCCGCGGCCGGCTTCTAGTTTCTTCTAGTTTTTAACAATCCATTTCGCCACTCCGGTTTTTCGTGCATGAAGTGTTAAGCGAGCGACCCCTAACGGGGTGATTGTAAATTAGTGAGCTTAACATGAAAGCACGAAAAGAGGCGTGGCGAGAGCTTTTGCTTCTTTTCTCGGTAGAAAAGAAGATAAAACTGTGCATGGCACAAGAGAAGAAGAAGTTTGTTTGTAAGAAATACTTCGAATACTTGACATCTTTGTTGTTTTTATTCACTATTAAATTGTGCAGTGGTTTTACAAGAACTGGTTTCTTACTCTTCTTATAGGAATTCCCCTGATTATTCTTCTTTCTTCCCTTCTGTGGGGTAAAACTTCGGAAAAGGCAAAAGTCTATTCCGACAATGAGCCGGGAACCTGCCTTGTAATCCCCGAGAAATATTGCAAGAGCGGAAAGGCAGTTGAAGCCGACGGAGAATTTATCGGAGTAGGGTTTACTCTTCCCGAAGGCACCGGAGTTTTTTCAGATAAAGATGGGGATTTGAGCAAGACGGATTATGAAATAATGGCCCTAAAATATCCCTCTGCCTCTGTTGACTCTGGCTCAAGTTCTTATGTCACAAACTATATTTTTATAGAGACGGGTGCAACTGCCCGTGCTCCACAAACCGGAGGTTCGCAAAAAATTTCAAAAGGAAAAGAAATAGGTAGGGTCTCATCGGAAAGCCTCGGAATGGATGGAGATTATAATTTGGTTGTATTTTTTGCAAGTAAAGATGCAAACGTTTCCATCCCGGCAGCAGATAAAACCCTAACCCTAAAAACCTTCGGACTATGAAAAAAATAATCCTCATTTCTGTTTTTATTTTCGGATTATTAATTACTTTTCTTTTTCTACCAGCTAATAAGGTGATTGCAGCATGCGGAGAGTATGGATCTTGCAACTCAGGAGACTGGTATAAATGTGCATATGATGGCACTAAAAGGCTTGAATGTAAAGATGGGTGTTGGAAGGTTAAACAGACTTGTAACCCCGGATCCTACTGCGTTCATAATCCACAAGAAAACACTGATTTTTGTAGATCCAACTGGAAGTCATTCAGAACGCTCGCATCTAATCTCGTACCTCTCGTCGATTTTACCTGCGCAGCCAATAATAAGGTTAATGTAAAATTTCAATGGAAACCTGGATCTCCAGCTCTAACAGAGTTTCTAATAATAGCAGACTATAATCCATGGAATCAGGTTAAGTGTCCCACATGCCAGTATTCTAAGTTTGAGGTAAAACCATCGGGTGTCTCAAACTCTACCTACACTGTTCAAAATCTTAAGAGAAATACCACGTACTATTGGCGTGTAGCAACAGTCTATTCTGATTATGCTATTCCTGTGGATTCTTATTATCCATCCTTTAATACGAGACAGCTGTGTCCGGCTGAAGGAGGAGGAAACAGTGGTCCTGAACCCGCGAATCAACCAAATCAACCTAACACCTGTACCGGAATAGGTGGCTTCACCTGTAAATCTGCAGACACTGGACTTTGTCCTGTTGGAAAAGTGCAAAGACCCGATAAGTCATGCGGAAATCCTGATCTTATCTGCTGTGGGCCGGCCTCTAGGGGAAGCAGTTCTCAACCGGTAGTTCCGGGTGATTCCGAACCAGGAGGCTCTGGATCTGGCGGAGAAGTAGGTTGCACCGAGGGGCAAAGTTGTGGAGCATGCACCTCTCAGAACCCGTCTTATCCTATTTATTGCCCCAGAAATCCAGCCCAGGGAGTTCAGCTCCTAGGCGATTGCTGGCGAGGTCTTTGCTCAGACGGACAGTGTCCGGCAGGTTTTGTTTCAAATGGAGACGGAACAGGCTACGGAGTATGCTCCCCCGCCTCTGCTCCGGGACCCGGAGGGAGATCTTCTCCCCCAACAGGTACAGTTGCCGCCGGTTCTCAAGCCGCCGGTGCCGACTTTAACGCGCAGGTAGGAGTCCGAAAATCATACGTCGGAAAATTTCTTGACGCAGACGGAAATCTCAAAAGCGCAGGAATATACGCAGGACCGGAAAATACAAATAACTTTACTCAGATAGGGTCAAAAGATTTTCCCCAAAACATTCAAAGGGGTTTTCCTCCGTATGGCGAATCATTTTTTGCAAACTGGGCATGTCCTGCACCCGGAGACTATTACATAACGGTGACAGCGCAGGATACAAGTCTAAAAAACTGCACCGGCAATCCTTTCGAACAAGGGAATCTTCCTGCCGGATATGCAGGCTGCGGAACAGGTTCAAGTCTTATTGTTCATCGTACTAACGCTCCAACTGTAGCTCCCCCTGTCCCGGCAAGCCAGATTAATGTCACGCTTGAGGCCCGAAAAGAAGGGGCAACTGCATGGTCATCTTCTCCTCTTTCAGGAAATCCCCCACTTCGTGTTGAGCTAAGAGCCAAGGTTACGGGAGGATCAGGAGACATAAGATACAAATTTCATTGCAATAAAGCCTCTGGAGTAGCTGTAAGAGATGTAACGGTATCTGAAGACTCATATATTTTTGATGCATCAAAAGGAGGGCCCTGCTATTATAGGACTGCCCAAACCAAAACAGCATCGGTTACCGTTACCAGAAATGGCACCCAAAAGCCCCCCGTTGATCTTACCATTAATGCAACTGCACAGTCATCCAATAACTGCAGCAATGTGCAATGTACTGGCGGCACGATTTGTAATCCTAATACCGGGGCCTGTGAAAATCCTTCTCCCGGAACTTACTCGATCTCGGGAAATGTCTTTGTCGATACAAATGGAAACAGGATAAAAGATTCGGGCGAAGCAAATTATCCCGGCGCCACTTTAAAGCTAAGAACTGGTTCATGTACCGGCAATCTCGTGCAGGGCCCGGTCACTTCAAACTCCTCGGGAGGTTCAAACTACACATTTTCGGGTCTTGATAACCGGCAATACTATGTAGTCTTTACCAAGCCTTCGGGATACGATATTACCGTACCCACAGCTACTCTTTGTAGCGGACAGGATTACTATCTCATAA
Organism: uncultured Gammaproteobacteria bacterium; assembly: GCA_964408825.1. Taxonomy (GTDB): domain Bacteria; phylum Patescibacteriota; class Microgenomatia; order Levybacterales; family UBA12049; genus CAYPAU01. Next base: position 3,140 of record CAYPAU010000002.1, on the reverse strand, counting down.
GAACCTTATCGGGAGCAAGCGTAACCCAGAATTGGGGAATAAGACAATCCGGCAGTCAAACCCAGCCGCCCCCCGCTTCAGCTCCTTCCACGGGCGGCTCAACTATAACAGGTACTCTGTTTATAGACAACAACTCAAACGGGACAAAAGACACGGGAGAAGAAGGCTATAATTCAATCGGGCAAAATAGCATTTATATTCAGGTTACGACAGGTACCGGCAATTTTATAACCACATGGCAGCCGACCGATGGATCGGGTACTTTCTCATTTAACAATCTTGTCGGGGGAACATACAAAGTAGGCATTAAACTTCCCCAAGGTTATATTTACACTACACCGGGATCAAAAATTATTACTGTTCCTCTGGGCAAATCTGTAAGCTTTGGTATTAAGTGGTATTAAACTATCTTTGCCCCTTTCTCCAAGGAACAGAGGAAAGAAACGGTCCGTAGAGATCTTCATCGATACTTATCTTAAGACTTTCCAACTCTTTCTTAATGGGGCTTCTTGTCTGAAATTTAACAAAATCGATATCAGATATGACAGCGACAGGAGTTTGCTCATTCCCCTCTCCCATTACAAGAATTGCGGATGAAGCCAAGTTATCGATAAGACTTAATTTAGTAAATTCAAGTTTCCTTCCGAAGATATCTTTTTTCCCGATATAATTTTTAAGCGGCTCAAATCCTGAGTAGGCAATTGCAATTCCCGTAACTCCCCATCGCAACGGTGTTGTTCTTGAGTCGGTTATAATAACTCCCAGATTTTTTATTTTAAACTTCTTTCGCAAAAACTCCCTAATCCGATTTGCAGATTCTTGGGGATCTTTCGGCCATAAGACATAATACCCTCCACCGTTTGATTCATCAATTCCTGCCGATGCCACAAGATTGCCGCGCGTTACAGTAAGGCTGACATTATAGGGGTTCTCCTCTCGCGGCAGATAAAACTCCGACTCTTGTTTAATAAGCTCATCCTTTTGGCCCCTTAAATTTTGAACTTTTAACTTTGAACTTTTAATCTTGACGGTCCTTCCCTCTGCTATCGCCACAATCTTGGACGCAACCGCAACAATAGATTTATCGGAAAGATTTTTAATATATTTATCGAGGATTTTAAGGATATCTCTATCCTTTGGAGTTATCTTGTGAGTCTTAAACCCCGTAATTTTCATAGACACCTAATAGCCATCCCTGTATAATATACTAACTTACTATACAACAAGAACGAAAAGTCTTTCTATGTCTCTTCGGAAATCTAGCTTCCCTATAATTCTTTATTTTCACTCATGTATTATATCAAAACTCTAGTTTATTTAATCATTTCTGCCAGTTCTCGCTTCACTCTGTCGGGAACTGAAAATGGCTGGCTAGGATTTCTTGAGAAATCCATTGATATATCAAAAGCCTGTCTCTCTACAGGAATTGACCAATAATTAAAACCGCACTGCAATCCTTGGCGAATAAAAGTTTCCACAAGACCCCTGACTCCCAAAACTTCGTATTGCACGACATGAACTCCTTCATGAGCTAAAATTAATGGGTTTCTTTCCGTAAGCAGAATTGTGTCCACAAATGTGAATCCAGTGAAATTTCCCTCCGGCAATACAGGGGAGCTTGTCGCAATTTTTTCAACTTCTTTTACTCGTATTCTGTCTATTAGTTCTTCGCCAAAAAATGAAACTAATACGTCTCTTTCTTCTTTTGTAATAGGCGAAGCAGTTGGTTTATGTTCTTCTCTGGTAGAATTAATCCATCTGATTGCATCCTCGGTGATGATTTGCAATTGCTCTGTGGTAAATCTCTCTCTCATTTTATAAACTACCATTAAAAAAATTTCTGTAGTGATGTATCAATACATCACTACAGACTATTTTAGTTCTTCAACAATCCAATCTCCATTTTGCCTTTTTACAAAAACTCCGTAAACAGGGGCTCTATTATTTATCAATTTTTTAATTACCTCAACGCTTTTTCGAACATCTTCTTTATGTTTTTCATAATCGACGGGATTTCCGGCGCAGTCCTCGTGTCCATGAACGACTATTCCGCGGGAGCCATGTTTCTGTATAGAAATGTCAATCTTAGCCTTTAGCGAATCGATTAAACTTTGATCCGGATTGTCTTTAGTTAGCAAGCCTACTAAACCAGCCTCTGTAATAGTATCAGGATATAAAGCATTAAACTTGCTTCGGCCAAATTTTGCAACAGGTTCCTGCACTCTTCCGTCCATACAACCGACACTGGTGAAAAAAGTATCCAAAACTGAAGACATAAAGAGAATTTTGTTTTAGTAAAAATACCTTATGTGGGTCGGGATGGAATCGAACCATCTACCTCTTCTTTATCAGAGAAGCGTTCTAGCCGGTGAACTACCGACCCAAATTTGATTAGATTATACCTGATTTAATCTTATTTAAAAAGGCTTTCGAGCTCAGAAGGGACTTCGTGGTCCTCAAGCTCTCCTTTTTCCTCCCAAATTAGCGCGTGGAGGAGGAATTCTTTAAGAAACCTTAGTCTTTTTATTTCTTTAAGAAGCTTTGTTGCTTTTTGGGGATTATTTGAGGCAAGTTGATAGAAAAGTTTCTCAAGCTGTGCTAGCCTATTTGACAGCGCCTGATGAGTTGCGATTATTTTTCCCTGTCTTGACCTTCTTTGATAAGTTCTAAATTTTTTAAGATTCTGCCACTCTCCTGCCCGAATTTCTATGTCAAGGTCAAGTTCCTTTTCGGAAAACCCTCCCTCTCCTTTCTCTTCTGAACTTTCCTTTTCTCTCTCCATTATTTCTCTTTCTTTTTTCCTGCTCTTCTTATAATTTCTCCTAAACCGCCCGTACTAAACCCAAATATTGCAAGCTTGCCGCTTATCAAAAGCCCAATAAGACCAGCAATTATCCCTCCGTTTCTTGCGTAAGTACCAAATGTTTCCAAAAATGTTCTCGGCTGTCCTTCCTTCATAGATTACCTATTTATATAAAAATTCTCCATTCTTTTCAAGTTTTCTCTGTTTTGATATACTTAGCCATACTGGCGGCACAGTCAAACGTGCCAGCCACGTCCGACGCGGCGCGGTGGTGAAGTAGCTAACACAGCTGTCTGCAGAACAGCCATTCAGGGGTGCAAGTCCCCTTCGCGCCTCA
>CAYPAU010000001.1:68794-148023 GCA_964408825.1 uncultured Gammaproteobacteria bacterium | reverse complement strand
ACGAGAATTAGAGAAATATGTAATTCTTGAAGGAGATAATTATTCTTTATCCCTAAGAAGAAGTGGCAAGGAGATTAAAATAAGCTGCTATGTGAGTGATTGTGATAAAAATAATATCAACGAACTTAAAAACGCTGTTAGGCTTTTTTAATTTGTTTTATCTTGTCTTCTTCAGGCCAGAAATAAGTGGTAATTAGAAGCATAGATATATAACCTAAATGGCTGTTGTTAAAATATCTTGAAAGGTACCAAAAAACAAAAAGAAATAAAGCATAAACAATAATAAGTCTTTTTACCGTATTTTCTTTTTTTTGCCAGTATATTAACCAGATTATTAAAGGAAGACCGACAATAGTTTGCCAAATCCAGAAAGGATAATATTGATTGGATGATTTTATTATTCCTATATCTTTGAGTATTGACCCCAATCCATATCCTGCGATGGGATAGCTATGCTGCGCATTTCCCGAGAGATAGAAAATTGTACTTTCAAGATAAGCTTTTGGATCCCAAACAAAAAAAGGTAAAACAATGATCAAAAAAGTTACCGTAAAGGGAATGAGGCTTACTAAAGTCTTCTTTAAATTCTTATTTTTGAAGTATAAATAGGCAAAATAAAGAGGAAAGATTGGCCATATAGACTGCTTTGTTGCAAAAGCAAAGGCCATGGAAACTCCCGATATTAAGCTTTTACCTTTTGTAAGAAAGTAAAATGCTGCAAATGCAAAAGCATACATAAAAATATCATCCCTTCCTTCAAGAAAATATCCAAGCGTTGCGGGATTAAATGCAAGAAGAATTATAAACAGGTGTTTTTCTTTGTGGTCTTTGACTGTTTTAAAAGCAAAGAACAAAAGAACAAAAAATAGAAAAAGAAGCGGAATTCGGCCATCAAAAAAACCAAATAGTACATGCGCTGACACTAAGTAGAATGGTATCGCGAACAGAAGGTAAAATGGCTGCATTACAAAATGGTAAAGAGCGGGGTTGGTTTCTTTATCTGAATAGTGCCAATCCTCAAGGGGTGTATTAAAGTAAGTAGTGGCGTATGGATTTATTCCGTGAAGAAGAAATCTTATGGCTCCCTCCTGCTGAACAACAATATCATGAACTCCATAAACAGGTGAGGACTGACGTCGAACGATAATAGAAGCGTAAAATGCACTCCCAATGGAAGCAATTATTAGAAGAGCTAAAAGAAAATATTTTAACCTAACTTTTGCTTTCTCAAGAATCTTAAAGAGGGAAAGATCTAGTAGGACATACAAAAACAAACCTAAAAATATAAGCCCGAAGAGCCAATACGGAGTCTCACCCGGACTAAGCCTGTAATTCATTATAAAAAAAATTACAAGAGGAAAAAGAATAATTGAATCAAGTCTCATAAAGTTAATCCATGAACCTATATTTTATTATAGACCATAGTGCTATAGAACCATCTTTAATCGTATTTAATTTTTTTCCTTCACTATGGTCTCTTGGCTTTGTTGTTATCGGAATTTCCTTTATCTTGTAGCTTCTTTTGAGTAATTTCGCGGTAATCTCAGGCTCAAAATCAAATCTCCTTGATTTAAGATTAATTCCTTTTAGTGCAGCTCTTGGGAAAAGCTTGTAGCATGTCTCCATGTCTGTAATCCATTGACCATATAGAATGCTCATAATTAAACTCAGAAATCTGTTACCAAAATAATGAAGGAGAAATAAAAGTGTTTTTTCATCTCTTTTAAGATTAGGAAGTCTGTTTAGTCTGGTTCCGTATACTGCCTCTGCTTTTTTTTCTAAAATGGGTCTTATGAGTTCTTTAATCTGCTCCGGATTATACTCAAGATCTGCATCTTGAATTATTATATAATCCCCCGTTGCGTTTTCTATTCCCGTTCTTACCGCTGCTCCCTTACCAAGATTTTTCGTATGACGAAAAATCTTGAAATTTGATCCGCCGGCTGGCAGAGTAAAATTGGAAATTACCAATGCAGTAGCGTCGGTCGATCCGTCATCGACAACTATTATTTCCTTTTCTACCTTAGGTATTTTAACATTTACAACTTTTTCTAGAATTTTTTTAATTGTTTTCTCTTCATTAAAAACCGGAATTATAATTGATAACTTCATTTTATCTCAAAACCTCTTTATCACTTTTTATAAAAAGTCTTTGGGTTCTGAAACTTGATTTAATAATCTTGGGAAGCAGAATAAAAGCCTTTAAAAATCCAAGGAAAAATGGGACGTCTAGTCTTATTAGTGCTTTCAAAAAATGATAAGGAAGCCATAATAAATGAAGTAATTGTAAATCTAAATCGGTCGCATTTATCCAAACAAAAACAAATTGATTTTTGTAAGCAATTGTTCTTATCTTAAATTCTGAATAATGTTTTTTAATTGACCCTTCTGAGTGCTCATGAATTACAATACTCTTTTTTTCAAATAAAACTTTGTAACCTGCCTTTTGTGCCCGGTAGGAAATATCAATATCTTCCCAATAAAATGGGTTATATAATTCATTTAATCCTCCTAATTTTTGAAAAATTGATTTTCTAAAAGCGCCGCTTCCTCCCGAAACCCAGAGGGTATCTGTTTTATCAACCTCCCCTCTTCTGTGAACTAAGAATCCTTTTTCCCACCTACCAAGACCTCTACCGCGCAAAACTACTTTTCCCTCCCCTGCCTCGCCGGCAGGCAGGTCAATGCTTTTATCCATACATCCTACGGCAAACATTTTCTCGTCTTCAAAATGGGGCAAAACATATTTAAGAAATTCTTTTTCGGGAACAATATCGGTATTCAATAGAATCAAAACATCCCCTTCTGCCTCTTTTGCGCCTCTATTTACAGTAGACGAGAATCCTAGGTTCTTGTCGTTTTGTATTAATTTTATTTTTAAATTTTTATATGTATTTTTTATATTCTTGTCCTGAGCCTGTCGAATGGATAATATTTCATTTTTAATATAAGCTGCCGACCCATCGGTTGATGCATCATCCGCAACAATAATCTCTGTCTTTACATCCTTATAGGAATCTAAAGCCTCCTGAATTTTTGGTAAATTTTTCTTTAGAAGATTTTCGCCGTTATAATTTGGGATAATAATGCTTACCATACTTAAAATAATGTATTATAAAACTCGACAACATGTTGTCCTTCTGGCACGAGAATTCCTCTGAAGTTATAATCAGTTAAATGAATTTTGGTTTCTTCCCCATCTATTCTTGCCTTCCATGTCGGATAAAAACTATCTGTCAATACCAAAAAACCTTCATCAGTATTCCTCGTTTTGATTAACACTCTATTTTCCCCATATTTGACAAAGTCAACTTGTCCGACATTAAAGGCTATTTTAAATCTATTATTTTCCTCCTCGACAACGGCTGTTTCATTCAATTTATATTCAATATTAAAAAGAAAATCTATAGCTTCTTGTTTTGAGGTGGCACTTAAAACATTTTTTACAAAAAAGGCTCTTGGGATTACCGAAGAATTTTCGTAGACAATAGTATTTCCGTCTGTAAAAACCTTTTTCAGATTGGGGCTATTAATCTCTGATAGAGAAAGTATATATTTTACATTTAAAAGACTTATCAATGAAGATTCATAATTTTTAGGATTAATAATTCTATTGAATCCAAAAGGCGGATTTATATCAGGTTTTCCGCGTTCAGAGGCCGCAATTAACTCGCCATATCTTTTAAGATAAAGAGGATCATATACGTCAAGACTCTGAATACCAAAAACTCCCGAAAAATTAGGTGGAAAAATACGCGAATCTACCGATATAACCCTAAAAGGTTCTTTCTGGTTTTTAAGGAAAGAGATAAGGGGAGTTGATGGAAAAAGATAATCTTTTTTTGTAAAGGGGGTAAATTTCCATCCAAATCGCAGTAAGTCGAAAACCGTAATGACTACTAAAGTGAATAAAATAAATTTTGAAATTCTTGTTTTTAGTTTGTTTCCTGACGAATGTAAAACCAGAACTAGTAAAACAAGGGCTGTTAAAATAAATATTGCCGAAGGAAGAATCAAATTTTGCCTTGCTACTTTTAAGTTTTCGAGGGATAACGTTTCCCTTCCAAAATTCAAAACAAAAAACCACAAAGATGCAAAAACCAAAAGAAAAATCGCCAAAACGTATAACATTGCTTTTTTGTTTTTTTCCTTTGCAAGATGATTAAAACCCAAAGCTGCTAGGATACTAAGAGAAAAATCGGCTATAAAAAGAAGTCTCGTGGGCTGAGAAGTATAGATAAGAGGAATTTTAAGTTGGAAAGGAATCTGTGAAAAGATGTTTGGCAGAACAAATATTAAGGACAGAAAAAACGCGGTGCCAAAAAATAGAGTTTTTTTATCTTTTCTAAAGAACAGGGCATAAAAGGATATTATTAATGGAACTATGCCGATATAACCCACAAATTCTGCATAATTCCATATTCCCCAGTAGTTAAGAGTTGTTGGGTTTCCTAAAAAATCAGGAGCTACAAACTGAATAAGATTTTGAATTGGAATAAACCACCCGGGAGTTAGCCATGAAATTTGGTCAATATCTCTTGCAGAGAGAATAATAAATTGAAGGGTAGGATACCATTGAACAAGAGTTAAAATAGCAAACAGCAAACAGCAAATAGCAAATAGAAAAAGCACACGCCTATCCTTGCCGTACTGAAACAGACGGGCTGTTAAATAAACTATTGAAAAAATAAAAAGATAAAAAAAAGTCTGTAAGTGTCCTGCGAAAAAAGAAGAGGTCAGGGAAAAAACGAAAATAAAAGACCAGATCAATAATTTTTTATTTTTAATATGCCCTTCGGTCTTGAGCTCAGGGTCGAAAGATATTTTTGATTTTTGATTATCAATAAAATGATTAAAGATTTTATCTATAGATAGTAATATTAAAGGTAACCAGAGTGCCGAATGAAGGACTGTTCCCCATTCCATCCACGCAATAAAAAACCCGCTGAAAGAAAAAGAAATTGATCCAAATACGCTTGAAAGCTTGTCTAAATTAAGATTTCTAAGATAAAAGTATAAAAATAATCCGGCAAGAAGAGGCTGAAGAATAACATTTAACGTCCAAGCGATCTGAAACGGCATTGTAAAAAACAATATATTTAAAGGGTAAAATACGGCCGATTGGAAATTTGCGGAAAGAGGAGTTCCAGCCGCATTATAAGGATTCCAAAGAGGCAATTCGCCTTTTTTAAGTGATGAAACTGTAAGATTTTTCCACGGATACTGCTGTCTTACAGGGTCTGTAATAAGAAAATTTTTGAAAGGTACGCCATTGGGATTTGTTTTTGAATAAATATCTCTAAAAGGATAATAAAGACCGACTATAGTATCTGAAGGAATCGGTAGAAATCCTTTTAAAAAAACTTGCCAGAAAAATAAAAAAACAATAAATAAAATAAAAAAAGGAGCAATTATTTTTTTCATAAATTAAGCATTCCGTAAAGTTCCCTGCAGAATCTGTCTCCTGAAAATGCTTGTGCTCTCTTTTTTGCCTGATACGACATTTTATTTAAAAGCTTAGTATCAAAAATAAGAAGATTAGTTTTTTCTCTAAGTTCTCTAAGAGAATCCCATAAAAATCCGCTCTTTCCATTTTCAACAATCTCTTTCTGTCCTCCGGCACCAAAAACAACAGGAACGGCTCCGCCACCCATTGCCTCAACGGTCGATATTCCGAAGTGCTCTGCAAACTCCGGATGTTTTCCTAAATCCTCTCCATACCCTGAAGCATGCCAGTAAATTTTTGCTCTTGAATAAGTATCCCACAGTTGATCATTATTTTTGTTAACAATAAATTCTATCGGGTATCCCTTTGCCCAATTTTTAAGAGATGAAAATTGATCCTCCTCCTCTTTTTTAACGCTTACTGCGATAATAAATCTCCATCCTTTTAAATTCTCGTCAATCATGTCTTTGAATGCTTTAATCATTACCGTTTGTTTTTTATAATCTGCCATGCCGACATTTTTAACTCTGAATCTTCCTACATGAAGGATTATATTTTCCTTTTTAATGTTTCTTGCCTTAAGATCAACCGGCGGATATAGCACCAAATTATTTATCTTTAAAGATTTATCTATATAAGACTTGGTATAAAAAGAGTTGCAAAAAAATTTATTGATCTTGTACTTTTTTATTTTTGTCTTAAAATCTAAATTTAAATCGGGGATGGGCTGTTGGAAGTGAATAAAAATTTTTCTTGAAAGAAGAAGAGGAATACTCCCGTCGCTTAAAAGAATTATCATGTCGTATTTTCTGCTTTGAACTAATCTTTGAAAAAGTGGCGTTTGAGGAGAAAAAATATTTTTTGCTAATTTAATTTTTGAAATATCAAGAAGAAATCTGTTTTTAAGTTCCCGAAGATCTTCTTTACTATCCCAAAAAATGTCAACATCGGCCTTTTCGGCAAGACATAGGGCTGTCTTCATCATATATTTTTCGCCTCCTCCCAAATCATCGAGATAGGGATCAAAAATGCCGATTTTCACACTCTAATTCTATCAGCTTTTAAAAACCTTGCAAAGCCATATACTTTTGTGCTATTTTCAATATATGAATTATTTTGGTTCACTCCCTCAAGTACCGCCTCTTGTGGTTTTTATAGTTTTCCTATGGTCCCTTTTGTGGAAGGGTCTGGCTTTATGGAAAGCAGTGAAACTTGATCAGCGAAATTGGTTTATAGTTATATTAATAGTAAATACCGTTGGGATCCTTGAGATAATATACCTTTTCTTTCTTGCAAAGAAGAAGATGAAGGTTGAGGAACTTAAATTCTGGGAAGCCCTTTCTAAATAGTTTTTCTTCCGAAGGCTAAGATACCGATAATAATCAAAAGTCCTGTTCCTGCAAGAATTACTCCGTACCTAAAACTGGCCGGAAAGTAAGTAAATTCTATAAAATGCTTGCCTTCTGGAACAGAAATGGCCCTAAACGAGTAGTCCGCTCTTAAAATTTTAACCGGTGCTCCATCCAAATATGCTTTCCATCCGGGATAATAATTATCTGCTAAGAACAAGACTGCCGGGTTTTCTGACTCAGATATTATTCTTACATTATTAAGTCCATATTGAGTTACTTTTGCAACCCCCTTTGGTCTTATTTTCACTTTTTTTACTTTGGGGTCTTCTTCTAAGATTAGTTTATCTCTGAACTCAAAATTGGTTTCATAAAACTTATTTACAATCTTCTCGCTTTCTCTTATTATCTCGAAATCATAGAATAGTTTTGCTCTCTCAAGAGCAGTATTGTTTCTGTAAAGTTGAAAACTTCCATCTTTATAAATGGGGACAAACCTATCGGTATTTTTCCAAACTGGATACGCCCACTCCTGACCGGTGTCAGCATTTGGATGGAAAATTACACTAGCACCCAACAGATCTATAATCTTATCTGTATTTTCCCCGCTTCTTCCCAACTTTACAACAGATCTCTCAGGTGGAGCGAAATGTCCCACGACTCCACTTCTTAAAAATTCTCCGTATCTTTCAATATATAGCGGGTCATATCCCTCAACTCCGGGAAGTTTGTAGTAATTTACAAGCTCTCCGCCTATATTTCCAAAAACTCTGTCAACTCCTCTTGTTTCTTTTTGAAGAGCTTTTACAACGGGGGGGGTAGGAAAAACATATTTTTTAGGATCAAACGGCATCCATTTTTGAGCAAACCTTAGACTATCCAAGGAGGTAAGAATCAAAAGTCCAAATAAAAAAACTAAAGCAAATTTTCTTATATAAAAGGACGTGAGAACAGTAAGAGACCCCAGGGTTAAGATAAGTGTTGGAAGTATCATATTTCGCTTTGCTATAAGTATCTTCTCGGGTGGCAAAAGAGGGAAAAAGAAAAGAGATGTCCAAATTAGAAAGATAAAAACTATCCAGGCGGAAAATACAACAATTATTCTTTTTGATTTGCTTTTTACTATATATTCTTTAAGAATATCCAGTCCATATCCTGCAAGAACTGCTGCCGAAAAACTGAAAATTACTATTATTCTTGATAGGGCACTTGTTGAAACGACTGGTATCTTAAGATTGATAATTAATTCAGCAAGTGGAGTCTGAAGGCTAAGAAGAAGTGATGCAAGACCTAAAATCCCAAAAAATATAATCTCCTTTTTTGGCTTAAGAAAAGAAATTGTGGCAAGAATAAGAGAAATTATTCCCACAAAAGAAGCCCACTCGGCATAATGTCCGTACCAATCATTGCGGGTAACGGCATTGCCATAAAAATCAGGAGCAAAGGATGTAATTATATACCCTATTGGTACTGTCTCCGTTAAGCGAAAAATTGCCTTTCTTATAGAATGCGTATAAAGTTCCCAGGAAGGTAGAAGCTGAGGCATAGATAAAAGAATGCCTGTAAACAGTGCTGTTGTAAGAAAAAATTTGGTTTTAAGTGTTTCTTTATAGATCCTAAAGAGTAAAAAAACAAATATTGAGATTAGAAAATAAAAACTTATTTGAAAATGACCCGAAAAAAAAGAAAAAGGAATTGTTAGAGAAAGGAGTATTAAATATCTAATTTTTTTGCTATTTGCAAAATTTTGAATCGCATAAAACGCTAAGGGAAGGTAAAGTATAGCATAAGATAATGTCCCATAAGCCATCCATACTACCATAAAACCACAAAACATAAATACGATACCGCCTAAAGTTGATCCTAATTTCGAGACATTTAAACTTCTCATAAGAAGATAAGTAAAAAAACCCGAGAGAAGGGGCGCAAGTAAAATAAGGACACTCCATGCATCAACAAACGGAAGTATAAAAAAAATAAGATTAAAAGGGGAGAGAACTCCCGATTGGTAATTTGCAAGATGGGGATTTCCGGAGAAACTATAAGGATTCCAAAAAGGAATTTCGCCACTCTTAAGGGAGTCTATGGTCAGTTTTTTCCAAGGATAAATCTGGGATATAATATCCGGCATTGCATTATTTTTTACAGGCCCTGCAAATTCTCCATATGATGCCCAGGGCGGAAAAAAATTAACAAGGTAATTTGAGGGGAACGGAACAAGATTCTTTAAAAAATACGGACTTGCGAAAACAGACCAGACAATTACTATAAATAGTAGCGGCCAAAACTTAAATAAAAGATTTTGAATTTTAACTTGTATTTTTGACTTTTGCATTTTGCTCGCCTCGCTGCGAAGCGGGAATTTTGCTCTCCTGCTGTTTTTCCCATAACTTTGCGTATGTAATAAAAGCACTGAATGCTTGATATATACTTTCTATAATTCCTACTGTACCAGCCTTATACCCACCTTGCTTAAAGTAAGATTCAAAAAAGGCAGAAAATATCACTTTCGGGAATCTCCACCAAGACATTACCGGATGGTCACTTTTAAAACGAAGGTCAGCTTCAATCTCAGACCACTCAATGGTTTTGGTAAGCATTTGACTTAAATCCCGATGGGTAAAATGAAGAAGACAGTTTTCTAAATCTCCGATTTCACCCTCCACAATTGGGCTTTCGTGGATCTTACCTTGCCATCCCTTTAAGTACTGTTTCTTAAATAATCTCTCAAGCTTCTCTTTAAACGGCCATTCATTCAACTTTAAAGAACCAAGATAATAATTTTTTCTTTTTATTCTAAAAGCCACAAGCTCTTCCGGATTTTTTATTTTTAACAATATTTCTTCCGAAAGCTCCTTCGGAACTCTTTCGTCAGAGTCAATATATAAAATCCAGTCAAAAGAAGTCTCTTTTAAGCCAGCATTTCTAAGCTTTGAGAAATCGGCCGATTTTTCCGAAATAACTTTAGCTCCAAATTCTCTTGCAATATCGGAAGTTTTATCGGAAGACCCATTATCTACAACTATAATTTCATCACAGAATTTCAACGATGAAAAACATTCTCTTATTACATCTTCTGCATTTTTTGCAATTACAACTGCCGAAATTTTCATGGATTAAAACTTCCTCTTCCAAATTTACCTAAGTAGAAATCAATTGCTCCTTGTTTTTGCCATCTTCTTCCAGAGATTATAATTTTGACACTTTCTCTTATCAGGGCCAGCTTTGTCCTTAAATTAGCGTATTTGAAACCAAATAGTAGTCTGTTTCTTGTAATATAGTAGTCTTGCAAGATAGATCCAGATCCACCCGCCGATGAAGCGTTTTTATGCCAAAGGACTGCCTCTGGCTGATAAATAATCTTTAAACCCTTTTTTTTCAGTCTATTTGACAAGTCGCTGTCTTCAAGATATAAAAAATATTTCTCATCAAAAAAACCTACCCTCTCAAAAACATCACTCCTTATTGCCATACAGCAACCTGTAGCAAAATCAATCTCCGAAAGCTTGTCATATTGTCCTTTATCGACCTCGTCTACGCCTCTGTGGCTTGCTATCATATTGCTCCAATCAAATATACCTCCTGCATACCAAAAAACCTTACCCTTTTCTTTCTCGCTATATCTTTCTTTATGAAATTCATATCCTTTTGCAAAGTATATTTTGGGAGAAACAATACCCATGCCTTCTTTAAATGTTGTTATAAGAGAAACTATCAAATTTTTATCGAGAATCGTATCGTTATTCAAAACGACTATATAATCTGCTCCATCCCTAAGGGCTTGTTTAATTCCAAGATTTTGCCCTCCTGAAAACCCCAGGTTTTGATCGGATCTTAAAATTTTAAGAACGAAATTTTTATATTCATTTTTAGTCTTAAAAACTTCTCTTGAACCGTTATCGATAACGTTAACAAAAAGTTCGAAACCTTTCTTCTCAATCCTCTCAACACTTTCCAAACACTCAAGTGTTGCATTGTGACTATTAAAGGTGATTATTGTTACAAAAACTTTTAACACAAAATAATTTTAGGATAATTTGTCTGTTATCTTTTGAAGGCTTCTTTCGATTGGATTTCTTGCATTGTTTGAATTTTCTTTTTTAAGCCAATACGAAAACTCTTTCTTTGCTTTACCAATTTCTTCGGTAGTTTCCTTTAAAAAATTCTCGCTATCATATTCTCTGAATTTGGTCTTTTCCCAAATGACGGTAAAAACTATTAAGTGGTAAAAAGCCATTAGGAGAGATAACACTAGACCATGAAGTCCATCTTTATATCCTTTTCTTGCAAAAAAGCGGCTTAAGAATTCCTTGAAAGGCATTCTCAGACAGTCACGCCAGTCAAAAATATATCCACTTCCCAATAGTTGCTCTGCCTCATTTTGCGTATATAGTAGAAGTTTTTTTAAAAACTGAGAAACATTTTCATAGTTAAGGTGGAGAATATCAGATTTTAGATGCCCTGTTTTACCTTCGACATTAAGCATTTCATGTACATGCTTTTCCTCAAATCTACCTTTTCCCCTCTTAAATAATCTCAGTTGATAATCAGGGTACCATCCAGCATGTTTTATCCATCTGCCAAAAATGAAATTTCTCCTGGGAACATAATAGCCATTGAGATCAGATTTAAGACTTAAGACAGGAGACTTAAGAATCTCTTTTATCTCTTTCGCAAGTTCGAGAGTAACTCGTTCATCTGCATCAAGACTTAGGATCCATTCATTAGTTGCTTTCATAAAACCATAGTTTTTATTGACATTCAGCATGGGATTATTTTCTCGAATGTAAATTTTTGAAGTATATTTTTTAGCAATCTTCACTGTATCATCGGTCGAAGATCCATCAACAAGGATAATCTCATCCGCCAACTGGCGAACAGATTTTAAACAGTCCTCAATTTTTCTCTCCTCATTAAAGGTTGTAATTACTGCCGAAATTTTTTTCATTTTCTAAAAATATTTTCTTTTATTAACCTGATATCCGAAAGCACCATATCTTTTGCAAGTATAAATATACTCCCAAAATATATTATAAGTCCAAGGACAAGAGAAAAGCTAAGGTAATAAATATTCTGAGGCAAAAAACGTGTCAGCCAATACAGAACTACACCCATAAAGACAGAGGAAGTTAAAGGATAGAAAACCACAGTCCAGTTGAAATCAACGTATTTTTTTACCAAGTATATTACGATAAAAACAGAAGTTGCTATAAGAAAGGACGCTATAGAAACCCCGTTATAGCCGAAAATATTAATAAAAAAAGGCGTAAGTATCCAAGTTGATGATGTCCAGAAGACCATTAAATAA
Source organism: uncultured Gammaproteobacteria bacterium (assembly GCA_964408825.1). Taxonomy (GTDB): domain Bacteria; phylum Patescibacteriota; class Microgenomatia; order Levybacterales; family UBA12049; genus CAYPAU01. Next base: position 135,920 of record CAYPAU010000001.1, on the reverse strand, counting down.
AGGGTAGTCTTAATTTTCCCTATTGCATTTAAAGTATTTGTAAGAGGGGTAGATATAGATGAAAGACAGGCATTTAGAGAAAAAAAAGTAACTGACATAAGCGCAGGTTCCCATTTTTCATATCTTGGGATAATTTTTGTAAGGGAAGGGGCCAAAAAAATTAGAGCGGTAAGTGCGGGAAATATTAAAAATGCTGATACAAAAATAGATTTCTCTATTGCCTTTCCGAGAACTTTTTTATCTTCCTGAAGTCTTGAAAATGAAGGAAAAGTTATTCTTATAATATTGTCCATTATAAGGCGAAGGGGCATAAAAGCCCATTTCTGGGCAAAACCTACGAATCCTACTTGAGAAAGTGGTAATACCTTTCCAAGATATGCAATCAGAAGATCATCTTTTATAAGAGCAAGAAAACTATTTGCCTGAAAAGGAATACCATAGGACAATAATTTTTTGGCAGAATTTGATGACAGACTAAAACCTATTTTCCAAGGACTGATAATATAAATGGCAATAAGACCAACCACTCCCCGCAGAAGTACCGCTATGGTAAAACTCGTTATCCCAAAACCTTTTATTGCCAGGAAAACCGCAGTTATATTAAAAAAAAGACTCTCAACGATCTGTGGTATAACAAGTTTATCAAACTTAAGACTTCTTTCAAGAATTATTGAAGGAATAGTCTTAAGAGATGAAAGGAAAAAAGAGATTATTAGTGCTTGAAAAAGAAAAATCCCTTCATTATCAAGTTTGTAAAATCCTTTAATAAACCCCGAGGAAAAAAGAGCGACAACCACAACTGCAAGAACCAAAACCTGTTGAATTGTAAAAGTTGTCCGAAGATCTTCCTCGGTTACAGATTCTTTTTTCTGAATTAAAGCTGCAGCAAGTCCAATGTCTGAAAAGTACGATAAGAAAGCAACCGCCGCCGAAACTACGAAATATACGCCAAAAACCGAAGGCGCAAGAAAAATAGTAAGGAAAAGATTTGCCACAAACCCCAAAATTTGTATGAATAAGGTCCGGGACGAGAGGGCAAAGATTCCACGAATAGATCTTTTTTTTATAAGAAGAAGGTCAATGTCTTCCATAATTTAGCTCTCTAAAGAGGGCAAAACTTTCTCTAATAGCTCTTACTATTACTCTTAAATTTCCTCCGCTTTGATCTCCATAGAATCTTGGATAATGTGTCACTTCGACTTGTTCAATTTTAAGTTTTGTCTTTCTTGCCTTTGCTAAAATTTCAGTCGTTATCATTGCCCCTTCGGATTTAAGTGGAGCGATCTTAAGCAATGCTTTTTTAGTAAACATTTTAAATCCGCAGTCAATATCCCTGAACCAAAAGCCAAAGAAAAATAAATCCCATATTTTAAGCATGTTCATCAGGACATGACGAATGGGGTTGTCATATCTTTTTTTTCTATATCCGATAACAATATCAGCTTTATCAATTTTTCCTAAAAACCCATCAATCTCCTTAAAATCAAACTGACCATCACCGTCTGTAAAAACTATTACGCTATATCTTGCATTTTCAAAACCGGATTTTAAGGATGCCCCATAGCCCCTATTGCGATCGTGACTTACGATGCGAATATTTGGGTTTTCTTTTGCAAACTCTTTTGCAATTTTTAAAGTTTTATCGGAGGAACCGTCATCGACTATAATCATTTCCCATTTCTTAGAAACTTCTTCGACGACCGGTATTGCTTTTTTAACAACATTTTCTATGTTTTTCTCCTCGTTCCAGAAAGGAAAAAAAACAGAAAGCTCGGGAATTTTATTTTTCATATTTGGGTATCTTTGCAGGAATAATTATACTAACAAAGATAATAAATAAAAAAGCGAGGCTAATAGAATTTCCAAGCTTTTCGATTGGCGTTTCAACGAAAAAAAGATCTAGTGAATGGACTCCCTTTGGAATCTTGACCGACATTCCCGAATCTTCTTTATTAAGAGCAACTCTTTTGTTATCTAAAAATCCCGTCCATGAGGGAAAATATGCTGTATTTATTATTGCTTTTTGATCTTTCTCTGCCTTAACCGTTGCATGAAGGAATGAAACACCTGAATCTTCGTAGAGCGCCTGAATGCCCTCCTCCTTTGAAATCTTTCCTTTTGGAACATCTTCCAAAGATTTTGGCTTGTTAAAATTTTTTGGCATATACTCATCTGAAATTCTCGAAGTATTCCATACTAAATTATTTTTACTTGTCAGATCTTTGCCTGTTTGATCTATAAGAGTCTGAGGGATAAAAAATTTGGCATTAATATAAAGTAAGATTATTATTAAAAAAACCGGAAAAATAATACTTAATTTTCCCTTTTTTGTTTTGAAAACAAACAGATCTATACTTAAGACTAGGATTCCCGAAACTAATGACATAAAAAATGAGGCAAAGGTAAGAAACCTCCATGGATATTGAAGAAATTCCATAAAAGGAACTGCCTCCCAAACAAATTTTGACATATTAATCATTAAGAAAACCGAGAGAATAAATCCAACAAGAGAAAAAAGTGTAAAACCATATATTATTTTATCCTTTCTTAAGATTTCATTTAATTTAAACCTTTTATTTACTGCCGACATTAAAAAAAGACCAAAAGCCGCTATAAAAGAAAGGAAATGGAGTTTTCCAAGCTGAAAAGACATCCCATCTATGCAACCTGAGGCAGAACCCCCAAAACCCCACGGACTTTGCCAAAATTGAGAAAGACAAACAAAGTGATCATTAAAATCGGCTCCTCCACCGACTTGTGAAATTATGTTAGTATATTTTGCTTCAAAAATTGCAGGAAGAGTATAAAACGAAGATAAGCCTAGTCCTGCAAGAATAATTAGAAAAAAGGGTATCAGAATTTTCTCTTTAAAGGAAGGGTAAAAAATTAAAGCGAATAAAATCAGGAAAGGAGTCAACATAAATGCCGTAAGATTGTGAGAAAGGATAACAAACGAGTATGAAAAGGCACCAAGAACAATATACCTTCTGTTATTAAGGGTTTTTATAAGTGAATAGAATACTAAAGGAATAAATGCATATGCCCAAAATTCAGAAATGTCTCCTCTCACATAGATATCAAGAGCATGATATGGAGCATATAGATAAAATAGCGCAGAGATTAAGCCTCCAACTCTTCCCCATAATGTTTTCGAAAGTAAATACATAGTAAAACCAGAAGTCAAAACGCCCAGCGCCATCATAAGCTTTGTTGCAAAAAGAGAGTCAAAACCTGAGAGCACAAAAAACGAACCGACATAATATGACAGAGGGGCATAAAAATTGAAAATTGGATATCCATATCCGTATCCCAAGTCAGAAACCCATCTTACGGGAAACATCCCCTCAGATAAGCTCTTGGCCATTTCAAATACTCTTTGAACTTGAGTGTTGTCGTGAATAGGAAAAAACCCCGGTGCAAAAAGATGATTTATAAGAGGGTAAGAAAGAATCAGTAACACTACCGGAAATAAAATCCGTTCTAAAATTCTCATATTAAATATTTTCTTTTTAAAGACAAGTACAAAAGCACAAAAAGACTCCCCAGCGATACAAGATCGCTTAAAAGTCTTACTCCGGTTTCTCCGAATTTTGCTTCAATAAAATGCTTACCGCGGTCTACCTTAAATTGAATAAGACCTCCTTCATTATTGTATAAAATTTGAGAATTTTTTTTATCAATACTTAGCTTCCAGCCTGGGAAATATATAGTATTAAGCGCAAGTAAGGACGGCTCTTTAGATACATATATAAATGAAACCCTATTGCCTGAATCTTTAAAATCTTTAATCTCACCTTCTCCATTGATAATCTCGACCTTGCTTTCGTATCTTCTAGTTGGTATTTTCTTGACCCATTTTGGCATATATTCGTTTTTGACTGTAGTTGTGTCTTGGTTGGTAGAGTAAAAGGTATCCGGATGGTATTGAAAAACTTTAGGATAAATAAAGTTTAGGCTGGATAAATAAATTATAATTAAGATTATAAAGGCAAAGATTAATCTTCTTACCTTAAATAAATCCAAAAATGACGCGAGAAGAAAAGAGGACGATAAAACAGCAATTGAGACGAATCTAAATGGGAACTGAATATAATTTTGCAAAAATGTAAATTCCCAGACTGGAACAGCTTTAGGAATTGTTATTAATAGGGCTAACAGTGAAAGTATCAAAAAATAAATATTAGTTTTTCCTTTGTTTTTAATTAATAAATAGAAAGAGGCAGCGATCGATGTAAAGAATATTAAGCCGTATAAATTCAAATTGTCGAAGTTAACGAAATACATGGAATAATCTGATATTTTAACTTGACTAAAAATTGTATATTGCCTGTCGTATAGAGCGGGCACTGAAAAAAAGGCAGAAAGAGAAAGACCAAGAAGAAGGGGCATTAAGGACTTTAGGGAAAATTTATACCTTAAGAGTTGATATATAAAAATAGTAGGAATAAATAAAATTGCCAAAGTGTTATGTGAGAGGATCAGAAGACCGTATCCTAAAGAGGAAATAGCCAAGTTTCTCTTTTCTATCCCCCAAAGAATAAACGGGACAATAGAAAGAGCAAGAAGCTCTCCAACAGATCCTCTTTTATATAAATCATATAAATGATACGGAAATAATGAGTAGGAGACCGCTCCGACCAAAGATGCAATTGATCCAAATATCTTTCTAAGCCACAAAAATGTGAATAAAGAAGAAAAAATTAAACTGCCCCCCATGATTACCTTAATGGTATCTACGAAGCTAAAGCCCGCAAGATGAATCGGGATGCCTATATACATAAAAAGAGGATAAAGAAAATTAGAAACCGGATAACCGAATCCATTATTTAAACGCGGAAGAAATCTTACGGGAAATTGTCCGTTCCTAAAAGCCTCATAAAATGCGGAAAACCTTATAACCATCCAGTTGCCGTCATCGGTTAAGGGAAAACCTGAATGTAAAAGTCCTACGACACCTGGAACCACTAATAAAACGGAAAGAAATATAAAAATAAATTTAAAGTTTTTTTTCAAGATTCCTGACATAAGATAAAAAAAGAGCCAAAATAATTAAACTAAAAAGGGAGAGAGTTAAACCCTTGTAAAAGCTCTTTGGTCTATATAAAAATTCTACAATATGTTCGCCTTCCTCAACTGGTACGGCTCTGAATGCATAATCAGAAAGTATAATCTGTGAGGGCGTATTATCGATTTTTACTTCCCACCCGGGATAATAGGTATCCGATATAAATAGTAAACTATTTCCATTACTTTTTGTCTTAACAGAAACCTTATTTGGTAAGTAATTTATAAGCTGTGCTACCCCTTTTGAATTTTTATCAATATTGATTTTGGGGTCTTCCTTAAGAATTAAGGTTTTTTTAAGATCTATGTCTTCATCATAAATAAGGGATATAATTTTTCCCTCATCATCCTCAACTGTATAATCTCCCGTTAGGAAAAATCTTGGCAAAACTTCTTTATTCTCATAAATTTGATAATATCCGTCACTTTGTACCAACCGATAAATTCTATCGGGAAAAGTAGTGTAATCAGGAGAATCTGAGCCTGTCTTATGGAGAACATATTTTGCTCCCAAAAGATTAAGCAATCTCTGACGATATTTATTTTCGCGCAGATTTTTCTCTCCAAAACCTCTTTCAATATTGGCATCCGGACGAGGAAGATTCTCTGAAAGCTTTCCATTTTTAGATGAGGAAAGAAGCTCTGTGTATGTCCTAATATGCAAAGGGTCATTCCCTTCCGGTGAAAAAGTCTTATCCATTAGTTGGAAATTGCTTTCGATATATCCTGAACCATATCCCCAAAATCTGTTTATTGAACCATTTTCCTTAAGATACCTAACAACTGGTGTCTCAGGATAAGTAAACTCAGGAGGTGAAAATGGGGTAATTCTTTGGAAAAAATAAAATAGATCAAAAATAGTAAGTAATAAAATTGCAAAAATAGTTAATTTTGATTTAGTTTTAAACCAGATATAAATCACTAAGAGAAAAGCAATTGCTAGAAAAGTGGGAATAATTAAATTTTTTTTAGATATTGATAGATTTACTGGGTCGATCTGAAAGATTTCTCCTCCGAAAAATGCGAGCATCCATGATAGACCAATAAGAAAAAGGGTGATAAATGTAGCAATGTAAAATTTTCTCTTTCCTTGATTTTTCAAAAAATATTCAAGCCCAAAAGCTGAAAGAATCGCCGCGGAGAATTGGAATAGACTCAGAATTCTGGTCGGTACGGCTGTTGATATAATAGGAACTGGTATTTTAAAAAAATATTTTGTTATAAAAAGATCAAGTGATATAATGAAGCTAAGTATTGCAACTACCCCGAAGAATAATTTTTCTTTTCTTCTTTTGAAGGATAAAACAGCGGACAAAAAAAGAATAAAAGGAACAAGACCAATGTATGAAACTCTTTCAATATAAGTTCCCCAGAACCAATGATTAAATGTTGCCGGATTTCCGAAAAAATTAGGTGCTATAGCAGTTATTGCGTACCACCAGGGATTAAGTAAATTTTGGATTTGGGAGAGAGTATAGTCCGATCTTGAAGATGCATTAAATAATTCAATCGTGGGCAAGATCTGGAAAAGAGAAAGAGCAACTGGAGAAATTAATGCAGTTATAAAATACAAGAATCTTCTGAGATTAATCTTTCCTTCCGTAAAACCTTTAAAAAGAAAATATGCAAATATTAGACTCGCTGAATAGAAATAGCCTTGAATATACCCTGCGAGGATAGAAAACCATAAAATAAGAGTTAGAAAAAATAAAAATTTCCATTCAAATTTCTTTATTAATTTTTCAGTTATTAAAAGTCCCAGCGGAATCCATAACAAGGTATGACCTATATTTCCATATTGAAGCCAAACAACCATATAGGAAGAAAATGCAAAAACAATGCCTCCGAAAAAACTTGAGGTTTTACTTAAATTTAGCTCTCGCAGGAAAAGGTAGGTGAAAGAAGAAGCCAAAATTGGAATAAGAAGAATAAAGATTGTCCAGGAAATCGTGAAAGGAAAAATGAGAAAAATAACATTAGGAGGGTAAAATGTCCCCGATTGAAAATTTGCCATAAGAGGATTTCCTGAAAAATTGTAAGGATTCCAAAAAGGAACCTGTCCTTGCCTTAAAGACTCTATGACAAAATTTTTCCATGGGAACAGTTCTTTTATAACATCCGGTCCCTGTGCTTTATTAGGTACACTCCCGGGAGAAAAACCCAGTATTGGATAAGCTTTATAAGGTTCATAAAATCCTACAAGCGTATCTCCAGGAAAAGGAATATCGCCTTTAAAAACGGGCCAGAAGAAAAATAAAACAATTAGAACTATAAATAAAAAAATCTTGTTCCGAAAGGAAAACAAGCGGATTTTCTCGTACATATTAAGAAGCTTTTACTCTATAAAGCCGTGTGAATGAATCTCCCTCGCCCTTTTTTATTTCAAAAATAAGCTTAAGAGGCCAGGTTTTTATATTATTCTCAAATTCCTTCTGATTTGAAACAAGAAGAAAAACTGGTATCTTCTTTGCCTTTTCCAATAGTTCTTTTGGTATTTCTGAGGGCACGGGGAAAATACCTCCTCTATCTACATTATTATTGTCTCCTAAATAAATCTCTATTGAATAAGTAGGAAGAGAACCAAAAGTGCCAAGGGAAGCCGCATGGATTTTTCTTTCCTTAGCTTGCTCCCCTAAATAATCAACCGCTTCTTTAATGCCTCCTCCTGCCGGCCAGTCATTGATGTACTGGTGAATATCTGGCTTTGCTATAGGAGCTTTTGCAAAGTCTGAAATAATATAAAAGTCTGTTCTTAAAAAAGGAATTAGGAAAACTACAAGGATAAGGATTGCTAAGTATCTCTTTTTAATTTTATTAAAAATTTCAAAGAGCGAAAAAGCTACCAGAGGCAAAAGCGAAAGCGTCATAAAAAAGATAAATCTTGGGTAAAGGGTTTTACCAAAAAAAATAAGAGCTACAAAGGGAATCACAAACCAACTGGAAAAAAGAATTTTTTCTTTCAAATATTTAGTATTTATGAAAAACGATAGGATTATTAAAAGAATTGCCGGCAAACCCATATAGCTATAAAACCAATCTAAAAGGCCCATTGAATTACTTCTCAAATACGTGAAAGGATGAGTAATCCACTCCTTGAAAGGATATACAAATATGGAGTTTTTTTCATTAACTATGTGAAAAAAGGGGGAAAGTCTTAAGACCGAATAATATCCATAGGCAAGAACTGTAGAAACAATAACTAACAAAGCCCATCTAAAAAGCATTGATTTCTTATTTTTGAAATCGAACAAAAGAAGCGTGGTGGGAATAAGATAAATATTAAAAAAGGCGGAGGACTTAGTAAGTACTCCGGCGCCAAGAACCATACTTAATATCAAAGCGACATCAAGGCGGATTCTTCTTATTAAAAGCACTTCAAGATAAAGAGCCCAGACAGTAAAAACACCCACCAAGCTCTCGTAAAGTGCCATGCGGTCATAAACTAAGGCAAAGGGATACAGTATATACAGAAAGGAGGAAATTAAACCTACGAATCGGTTTTTGAAGATTTCCCTCCCTAAGAAAAACAAGCCTACCATTGTAAAAAATCCTGCTGCGACTGAGACAAGCCTTGAAGCAAAAAGAGGGTCTTCAACTAGTCTCATAACGTTTAAGGCAAGCCAAACGAAAAGAGGTTGTTTCCCATCCGTTAAAGATATGAATCTCCATGAAGGATCATATCTTGCAATTTGTGACCATCTTACATAAATTGCCTCATCCGTAAATATGGGAAGGGACATTACGTTGTATAAACGAAGGTAAAAATACAAAGCTGTAAGTGCTGCAAAGGCAAGGATTTCAAATCTATATTTTACAAAGAGTTTTTGCAAAGCAAACATAAGATTATTTTAGCATTTTCCTGCCTAAAATATTTAGACTTCCGAACATAGAATACAAAAGATAAACTACGAAGCCTGATACTGTGATATAAAACAGAATCTGTGGGATTGGCTTATCCCAATTCCCTGTATAAAGAAAGGGAATGTATTGAATAAGTGAGAAAAAAGCTAAAATAATTCCTGCTCCCATTGTGTATTTTTTTTGAGGGGCCAAACTTGCAAAAGGAAGAATATAAAGAAGATACCATGGTTGATAATTTGTTCTTATTGTTACAAAAATGAGAGGAATAAACATCGAGAAAAATAAAATTTTAAAAAATCTCTTATCTATTTTCTTCTTTATAAAAAAATAGATATACGCCGGTATCATAAAAACGGTTGCAAATTTTATTCCTATTGAAAATAGGAATCCCAAGAACGAAAATATTTTTTGGCTATTTAAAAGTAGATACAACGAAAAAACCGCGAAAAAAATCATGGCCATGTCATTGTGAGCACTAACTAAGCCCTCAATTATAACCAAGGGGTTGAATGCAAAAAATACAAGACCAAGCAGTGCATTCTCGGTATTAACTTTTTTTAATATTTTTGAAATAAAATATGCGGTTCCCAAATAGCTTAAAGAGGATATGGCTTTGAACATGAAAAAAGTAAAAAGGAAAAAATTTCCTCCGATAAATGAAAGCGGTACCGTAAGAATAAGCCATGAAGGACCATAGGGATAAGTCCTGTGTGTCCAGTGCATGAAAGAAAGCATGGGATCACCCGGATAGTCCAGGGCTTTATGAAGATAAGGGTTCTGCTGATAATTGGTTATGATTCTTGCATCAAACATATAATTAAAAAGGTCGTAAGAAAAGGCATTATAGGAAAAGGTAAGAAGCACTGATGTAAAAATAACTAATCCCCATACTGCTTTGTATGAAAGTTTATTTCTTTTGGCAAGTATCAAAAATAAAATATATAAAACAAACAGAAATGTGGTTATTGTCAAATAAAAAAACGCAGAAAGAGGTCTGTTAAAGTAACCGATGTTCTGAAAAAATTTTTGAATCCCCTGCCACCATGAAATCTCTGTCAAAGTCAAACTTAAATCAATCTGTGTAAAAGAATAAAGAAAAAGAGCAATGATAACTATTAGATAACAAAAAATGATAAATGGTAAATGAAAAATGGTAAATTTAAATTTCGACATTTAGTCGTAAGTCCCTTTTAAAGAATTAAATTTTATTTTGAAAAGATCGAAAAAGCCATCTATGGAATCTTTTAGAGGGCTTACTCTTCTTGTTTCTACATAAAGCCAGTTAACAGGTACCTCTTTTATCCTGTAACCCAACTTCTGGGCAAGATACAGAAGTTCTACATCAAATCCGGCAGTCACATGTGATCCGGTAACTTGTTTGAATCCTTTATTTATATCGTTTATTTTTTTAAATAATTTCTTTGCGACATCATTCCTAAAAGCTTTAAACCCGCACTGCGTGTCTGAAATTCCGTAAACTCCTACTATTAGCGTGCGGAGTATCATCATGCTCCTTGCCATAACAAGTCTTGTCCATGGGGCTCCTTTTCTTTCGGAATTTCGCGAACCAATAACTATATCGAAGTTTCTTTCGAAAGAAGGAAAAAATTTTTCTATTTCTTCTATGGGAGTTGCCTGATCCATGTCTGTAAAAAGTATGATCTCTCCTTTTGCATCTAAAACACCGCGCGTTACGGCACCTGCTTTTCCGGTATGGCCGTTTTTCACCACCCTAAATCCCTCATTTTCTTTAACAAAATTTTCTACAAACTCTACACTTCCATCTGTTGAGCCGTCATCAACCACTATTACTTCCCATGTGTATTTTTGCCTAGAAAGATAATGATCAACTTTATCCAGAACTCCCTTATGAAGATTACCAAGCTCATTATATGAGGGGACGACGACAGAAAGAAAAGGGTTGTTCACAAAAAGATTATATCAAGAATGCAAGGCTACTTACAATTTAAAATCCTTTCCCCGTTTCAAGGTACACCTGGGAGGTGGAATCATATTGACACCTAGGGATCTTAGGCCTTCCTTACAATTTTGCCAATGCCCAGTGATATAATTGAGCTATGATTATTTCAAAACATATTCATTCATGCTTACTCATTGAAGAAAATAATAAGGTTTTCCTTATTGATCCAGGCAATTACACCTACGAAGAGGGCGGGCTTAATCTAGACAAGCTTACAAAGCTTGATTACATTTTAATTACTCATGAACATCCTGATCATATGTATCTCCCATTCATTAAAGATATAATAAACAAGTTTCCTAATGTAAAGATTATTTCAAGCGATTCTGTAGTGTCTATATTAAAAAAGGAAAGTATCGATGCATCATCAGACGCAGATGTGGGCATATCTTTTAAAGAAAGTCCGCACGAAGAAGTTTTTGGTATTATCCCTCCAAAAAATATCGTATTTACATTATTTAACAAGATCGTTCATCCTGGAGATTCTTTACAATTCAAAAAGACTGTCGAGGTTTTGGCTCTTCCGGTACAAGCCCCATGGTGTAGTTTAACTCAATCTGTTGCTTATGCGCTTTTGTTAAAACCAAGATACATAATTCCAATTCATGACTGGCATTGGAATGAAAAAGCAAGAGAAGCTTTTTATCAAAGACTTGTAAAATACTTTTCTGACAGAGAAATTGAATTTAAATCTCTAAAAACAGGAGAAAAAGTTTCCTTCCGATAATAGCTCGTACATCAAGCAACCTTTTATGATAATCAGACAATATCAACCCTCTGACAAAGATGAGATCTTTAATCTTCATGTTCGCGCTTTGAAAAATGAAGACGCATATATGTATACAGGCAAATGGGAAAAGGACTTTGATGACATAGAAAGAATTTATCTAAATAACCGAGGAGAGTTTTTAGTAGGATTATTAGATAGCAAGATAATCGCAATGGGAGGATTGCGAAAAATGACAGATGAAATTGGGGAAATAAGAAGAATGAGAGTTGACCCGACTTATCAAAGAAAAGGTTATGGGCAAATGATTCTCGACGTGCTTGAAAAAAGAGCAAAAGAGCTAGGATATAAAACACTTCAGCTTAATACTTCTGCCAAGCAAGTTTCTGCACAGAGATTTTATGAAAAGAATGGATATAGAGAGATAAAAAGAGAAAAAGAAGGTTGGATAGTCGATAACATCATTTATCAGAAGGCAATAAAAAAACTGCTATAATTTCCTCATGAAGTGGAAAATTGGTGATGTTGAGATTTTCCAAATTATCGAAATTCCCGATGCAGGGAAAGTTTTGCAGGATGGGATAAAACCGGCAACCCCCGAAAAAATCAGAAGAATAAAATGGCTATTTCCTCATTTTGCAGACAAAAATGGTAAATTTAAAGCTACTGTTGCTTCATTTCTCATCAAATCGGAAGGTAAGAATATCTTAGTTGATACGGGAAATGGCAATGACAAAATTCGCACGGATCTTCCGGAATGGTCAAGATTAAAAACGGATTTTTTAGATAAACTAAGAAAACTGGGAGTTGCAAAAGAAAAAGTAGATGTGGTTATTAGTACACATCTTCATACTGATCACGTGGGATGGAATACGGAATTGATCGATGGGGTTTGGAAACCTACATTCCCAAATGCTGAATATCTATTTGTGCAGAAAGAATATGATTACTGGAAGACTAATCCAGAACGTGAAGTTGCCGATGATAAAGACGCCTTTGATGATTCAGTAAAACCCGTGGTGGATGCAGGGCTTGGAAAATTTATCTCATCCGATTATATGATAGATAAGAATTTGAAACTAATCTCTGCGCCCGGACATACACCGGAACATGTTAGTTTAAAAATTGAATCAAAAGGCAAAAATGCTTTATTTTCGGGAGATTTTATTCATCATCCTTGTCAGTTGGCAAATCCCGAATGGACAATAGAATACGATACTTATCCGGACAAAGCTATAGAAACACGCAGGAAATTATTGGAAGAAATTACCGACAAGGAAATCCTTCTTATAGGAGCGCATTTTGCTCCCCCAACCGTAGGATATGTAGTTCGATCAAGCAGGGAATACGCCTTTAAAAACTTATGAGCTCTTGTGACCCCACCGGAAGTTTCCTCGGCAGGCTCGGAATAAACTCAAAGATTCAGCTTCGAAATGAGATCTTCAACAAACTCAGTACAAGTATTAATTCCAAGTTTTCCGTCAATCATTAACTGCTTCTTTGCATGCGACCAACCTTTGAGCTGTTTTTCTCTCCTTGCCGCTTGATATTTGTCTCGATATTTTTCTGCATAAACAAATTTAATTTTTAAAAACTTTTTTGTAGATATATTCTGTTTATTTATATGTTTTATAAACCTCTCGATAAAATTATCAGTAATCCCCGTGTAGAAAGTTTTATTATCGCAAAGAAGCATATAGATGAACCACTCTGAAGCCTTTAGCATAGAAGTGCTTGCACTGAGCTTGCCGAAGTGACCCCACCGGAAGTCGAATCCGGGTTTGCAGGATGAGAACCTGCCGTCCTAGGCCACTAGACGATGGGGCCAACTGCCATTATTTTACCTTAATCTGGGTTTAATTACAATTTCAAACGCTAGTCGGCGAGGTGTTCTTTTTCGAAAGTTTTTTCTATTTCCTCATATGTGGTCTTTTCTCTTGCCAATCTTTTTCTGCGTTTGTGATTTATATACTCGATAACCATTGGAAGGAAGGATAGGAACACGATTATAAATACAGTGTAGTGAAAGTTTTCTTTGATAATCGGAAGTCCTCCAAAGAAATAGCCACCAAGCACAAATAGAGTTACCCAGACAAATGCCCCTGAGACGTTGTACATTAAAAACGTTTTGTAATGCATTTTGCCTACTCCTGCCACAAAAGGAGCAAAAGAGCGAATTATTGGAATAAAGCGGGCAAGTATAATGGTCTTTCCTCCATGCTTTTCGTAAAATTCCCGAGTCCTCTCGAGATATTCTTTTTTGAAAATTCTTGAATTTTCTTTTGAGAAAACCCGCGGCCCTATGTGATGACCCACCCAATAGTTCACGGTATCCCCTATTACAGCTGCCAAAAATAGGGTAGCGTAAACCAAAAAAACATTTAAGTGTCCTGTTCCGGACAGTGCGCCTGATATAAAAAGAAGCGAATCCCCGGGAAGAAAAGGCATGATTACAAATCCGGTTTCAACGAAAACTATTGCAAATAAGACTACGTATGTAAGAGGTCCGACTGCTGAGATTATAACTGCGAGGTATTTATCGAGATGAAGAAAAAAATCAGAAACCTGAAGAAGCAACTCCATCTAAACATTATATTGGATTAAAAATCCCTGCGCAAACTAGTCTGCCTGAGTTGGAGGGGTGGCGTGGAGCATGGGTCTTGGTGCCGGCTCTGCCTCATGAGCCTTAATTCTCTGAAGCGGTTTCATAAGAGCAATATTTAAAACCTCGTCCATGTGATTGACAAACTTAAAACTTAAGTCTTTTATTACTTCTTTTGGCACATCTTCGAGGTCTTTCTTATTATCCTTTGGCATTATTATGGTCTTTAAACCCGCTCTGTGAGCAGCTATCACTTTTTCCTTGACTCCGCCTATTTCAAGCGCTCTTCCCCGAAGCGTAACCTCACCTGTCATCCCGACTTTTCGATTAACCGGTATTCGGGTCAGTGCAGAAACAATTGCAGTTGTTATAGCAATTCCTGCCGAAGGCCCGTCTTTGGGAACTGCGCCTTCCGGAACATGAACATGTACGTCAATTTTTGAATAGAACTTCTCAGGAAGTCCCATTAGCTTTGCTCTTGCCCTTATGTAGCTCATCGCAGCCTGACAGGATTCCTTCATGACATCTCCAAGCTGACCCGTAAGTATCAAATTCCCCTTGCCCGGCATAAGAGCTACCTCTATAAATAGTATGTCTCCCCCTGCCTCTGTCCAAGCAAGACCAGTGGACATCCCTATTTCATCCTTCTTTTCAACCAAAGTACCTCTTAGCTTTATTGGACCCAAGTATTTAGGTATATCTTTTGCCCCAATTGCAATCTTTGTCTTTTTGCCCTGCCTGCCCTGTCCGCCCGGCAGGCGGGCGGCAGGCATAGCCTCCGCAATAATCTTTGCAATTTTCCGCAGAACCGATGCGATTTGTCGCTCCAAACTTCTTACTCCTGCTTCTCGTGTGTAATGCTGGATTGCGAACTTTATGGCATCGTCTTTTACTTCGACAGTTTTATCGGAAAGTCCGTGGCTTTCCATTTGTTTCTTAAGAAGGAACTCTTTGGCAATTTTATACTTCTCATCATGGGTGTAACCAGCGAAGTTAATAATTTCAAGTCTGTCGCGAAGTGCCGGAGGAATTGTATCTAAAACGTTTGCGGTTGTAACAAACATTACGTCCGAAAGATCAAAAGGTACTTCAAGATAATGGTCTGAGAAGGAATTATTTTGCTCGGGATCCAATGCTTCTAAGAGTGCCGAGGATGGATCGCCTCTAAAATCTGCCCCTACCTTATCTATTTCATCGAGCATAAAGACAGGATTTCTGGTACCTGCGTCCTTAACACCTTGAATTATCCTTCCGGGAAGAGCCCCAACATAGGTTCTCCTGTGTCCCCTAATCTCTGCTTCGTCTCTAATACCGCCCAAAGAAACCCTTACAAATTTGCGATTTAATGCTCTTGCTATGGATTTTCCAATAGATGTTTTTCCAACACCCGGTGGTCCCACAAAACAGAGGATCGGACCTTTCATCTTCCCCGAGAGCTTATGAACTGCCAAGTACTCAACAATTCTTTCTTTAATCTTTTTAAGTCCATAGTGGTCCTCATCTAGAATTTTTTCTGCCGATTTTATATCAACATCGCTCTTGCTTTCCTTGCTCCATGGAAGACTTACAAGCCAATCCAGATAATTTCTGATGTAACCTGCTTCCGGATTAAATTGATTCATTTGCCCAAGTTTCTTAAGCTCTTTCCTTGCCTTTTCCTCAACGTCCTCAGGCATCCCTGCCTCTTTTATTTTGTCCAAAAGCTCTCTTATTTCGCCATCTTCCTCACTTTGCCCAAGTTCTTTTTCGATAGTCTTAAGTCTTTCCCTAAGCAATGCCTCTTTTGCTCCTTTTTCAAATCTTTCCTGAGTCTTTGAGGCAAGCTTTCTTTCAAGTTCCAAGACTTTTATTTCTTTACTTAAAAGGTCTGAAACTTTTTCAAGTCTCTGTTTTACATCTATCATTTCCAAAAGCTCCTGCCGCTCCTGTGGTTTTACATCCAATACAGAAGCTATAAGATCTGCAAGCTCCGAAGGGGAATTATCAGACATTATATTCATGAAGGCAAGAAAGTCTACTGATTTTCCAAGGTTTATTGCTTTTCTGAACTGATTGGTTATGTGATTGCAAAGAGCCTTTATTTGGGGATCTTCCGCAAGAACATCTTCAAGCTCAGTTACTTTTGCAAGTAAGAATTGTTCGTGGGGCTCATAAGATAATATTTTTGCTCTTGAAATACCTTTTACCTGAGCATTTATCTCCCCGTCCGATCTTATCATTCTTTCTATTCTGGAAAGGGTCCCTATTTCATATAAATCCTGAGATTCAGGCTCATTGAGTCTTGGGTTTTTTTGAAGGACAAAACAAACGACTCTTTCTCCCTGAAAAGAACTCTCAAGTGCGGCAAGGCTCTTGGGCCTTCCAAAAGTTAAAACAGAATCTATCTTTGGAAAGATGATCCCGTCTCTTATTGGAATTACCGGGATTAATTTTTCCATAAATTTATCGTAGTATTGGCACTCTATCATACACTTTGCTAGTTGTCAAGAGGAGGCGGTGCGGGGTTGACACCGCTTTACGATCGGGACTAAAATTTAAATATGACAAGAAAAACAATAGCTACGATACCATTTAGAATAGCCAAGAAGATAACGCCGGAACAACTAAAAAAAAGGCTTCAATCCACTGAGGGACGTATGGCAGAATTAATAACAAACCTCTCGGGGGGCATGTTTTTTGTTTATTTTCATGTAATTGCTTTCGTGCTTTTTTTCATTACCAGACCTTTTCAAATTGAAATTTTCAATATACTTCTTTCATTGGAGGCTGTCTTTTTGGCAACCTTTATTTTAGTAGCTCAGAAAAGACAGGCGCTTATTGATGAGTATCGTGAGCTTGAAGAAGAAAAAGAACAGCAGGAAGAAGAAAAAGAAAAAGAGGAATTGGAAGAAGATGTGGAAGACATTCAAAAAGATTTGGATGATATCAAAAGCGCAATGAGTTTTATTCAGGAAAAAATAAGCTCTATTGAAAAGCTTCCCTCACAAAACGGTAAAGGGAGGCAGTCTCAGACAACCTGAGAGAGACTTGGGTTTGGTATGGAAATGTCTACATTACTTATTCCCCTTGACCTAAGGAATGAAATTGCATATTCCATGGCACTCCCTGTCCATGACTGAACTCGGCAGGCTTCTCCAATCTTTTTCCCATCCTCATCGTATTCTTCATACCGCCTATAACCTCCTGAGGGGAGAAGAAGAACAACTTCAATTGGGGAAGCAAAATGATGAGGTGGCTTAAGAGATGCCTGGGCTAGTGTTATTGCCATCTTCTCATATTGTCCTGAAAGTGTTGGATTTAACTTTCTTAATCTTTTGGATGCTATAAGAAGTGCTCTCATGGCATTTGACTGAACCTTAATCCATAAAGCTTCTTTCCCCTGGTATATATTCTTAGGATGCGTATAAGATTTCGGATCTACCGTCAAAATTCCGCCACGTGGATCAAAGAAGGTAAACGTTCTTTCTATTATTTCTCTTACCAAATCTTCATCTTGAACAATTTGGTTCCCTTCATAATCGTAGGACAATGCGATTATTGGATTACAGGTAACAGATTTTACCGGCTTTAAGTCTCCGTCAAGTGCATCTGCAAGAAACGGTCCTCCCTCATCTTCAAAAACAAAATGTTCCATAAATTTTCCCTGAAGTTCTCCGGCCGATATTCTTAATTTTCGACTTAATTCTTCAAATCCTTCCCTGCCCTCAAGCCTATCTGCCCATCTGAGCCTTGCGGCCCATGTCATCGCAGCAATTTCTACCGCAGCTATTGGGTGTTTGGGAATTGTCCCATTTTCATTTGTTACAAAATAGCCGCAGTCTGTCCATCTGTGGTTAGTAAGGCCTTCGGTTTTCCTCTCCTTATCAAATTCGGCACCGGTGTATGTCGGAAATCCTCCATGCTCTTCTGAGTCTTTCAAATCCCATTCAAGCATTGGTACTGCGTATGATAAAAATCTTTCGAATAAATCAGGTCTATCGGGAAGTATTTTAAGCATCTTGTCCATGACAATTAGAGTGTGAGGAGTTGCATCTCTTGAGTCAGGATTTACTCCAAGCTCATTTGGATCAGAAACCCAATGCCTTGGAAATCCATCCGCAACATATCCAATCTCATGTACCTGTTTGCCTCTATAAATTCCCCGTTCGGGTACATCCTCTGTTCCTACATATTTTAATAAGCTAAAAAAGGCTTCTTCTATTGGAAGCTTGAAGAGTCCGTTTTGAAAAAGACTATCAGCATGTATTTTATCCTCAATAACCTGCAGTCCGTCTCTTACAAAGAGCCTTAAGCCACGCCTCCCGTTTGAGTTTGATTCGGATGCTGGGCCAAATCTGTCGGTTGAAGAAGATGCTCTTATACCGTCTGCTCTAATTTGTGGATTTATTTGATGTGAAATTTGTTCAAGGAAATCTAGGGGAACCAGTTTGGTCCTCTCCGGTAGGTCGATGCGCCCATCTACAGTCTCAAGGGACACCATGTTTGCTTTGTCTGATATAATTTTATACATTTTGTTCAAAAAAAGTCAACCCCGGAGGGTTAACTAATTAAATTAAATAATAACAGATAGCTTTAGGGAGATCAAGAATTATGTGTGCAAACTTAAGAAATTAAGAATATAATAAAAAATGTGAAAAAAATTAAGTTGTTTTTTATAACCTTAATCCTTGGAACCTCCGCATATCTTCTTCTGATCAACAATTCAAAACTAGGCATGCCCAAGATATTTAAACCTCAGGACAACGTTAAACAAGAAAAAAATTATGGTAAAGAAGACATTGTTGCTAAAAATCTGAGAATCCCATGGGCGATTGCGTTTCTCCCAAACGGAGATTTCCTTCTGACTCAAAGAGAAGGACAAGTTCTTTTGACCGATAAGGAATTTAAGGAAAACCCCCAGCAAATTGCAGATCTTACAAATGTTAAAGCGCAAGGCGAAGGCGGACTTATGGGAGTTGCGATTCATCCTGATTTTAATCAAAACAAATATATTTACCTTTATTATACTTTTGAAAATAATAATGGCAGCACCCTAAACAGAGTTTCGAGATTTGTTTTTGAGAATAACTCTTTTCAGGATGAAAAAATAATCGTGGACAATATCCCGGGGAATATTAATCATAACGGCGGGAGAATAAAATTTGGACCCGCTTCGACTCAGCGAGGCGAGCCGGACGGATTTCTTTACATAGGAACCGGAGATGCCCAAAACCCTTCTCTTTCACAAAATAAAAATTCACTGGCCGGAAAAATTCTCAGAGTAACGGACCAAGGCAAACCTGCTCCGGGGAATCCTTTTAATAATGAGGTTTATTCATACGGACACCGAAATGTACAGGGACTCTCTTGGGATGATCAAGGCAATCTTTGGGCAACAGAACATGGAGCATCTGCAAAAGATGAACTTAATAAAATAGAAAAGGGAGGAAACTACGGCTGGCCCAATGTTACGGGCGACCAAACCAAAAGCGGTATATTCTCTCCTGTAATAAACAGCGGTTCCGAGACCTGGGCGCCCTCAGGCCTCACCTTCCATAAAAACGCTTTTTATTTTGCAGGACTTAGGGGTGTTTCTTTGTTCAAATACGATCCAAGTTCAGGTTCATTAAGTAAGTTTTTTGAAGGAAATTACGGAAGAATAAGAGAGGTAGTCGAAGGACCCGACGGAGCTCTTTATATTTTGACAAGTAATACTGATGGTCGTGGCATTCCC
This sequence comes from uncultured Gammaproteobacteria bacterium, assembly GCA_964408825.1. Taxonomy (GTDB): domain Bacteria; phylum Patescibacteriota; class Microgenomatia; order Levybacterales; family UBA12049; genus CAYPAU01. The sequence continues at coordinate 115,972 of CAYPAU010000001.1, read as the reverse complement.
AAGAAGAATGATGATAAAATAATAAGGTTATCTCTTTAGTATCTTAATGAAAATTTCTTTTTTTGAAGTTCAAGAGTGGGAGAAGACAAGTCTCTTAAATAAGTTTCCGGATGCAGGTTCTAACGAGGATGAACTTACAGAAGAAAACGCAGATCTTTTCAAAGACTCCGAAATAGTTTCAACTTTTATAAACTCTACCCTAAATGAGAAAACTCTTAAAAAACTTCCAAACCTTAAATTCATTTCCATAAGGGCGACAGGGTTTGATAACATTGATCAACCCTACTGCAGAACTTCCGGGATAAAAATATCAAATATTCCTGAATATGGTTCAAGAACCGTTGCGGAATATACATTTGGACTAATCCTTAACTTAACCAGAAAAATATACCAATCAATAAACCAATCAAAAATTCTTAATTTTGAACACAGTAAATTGAGAGGGACAGACCTCTTTGGAAAAACAATAGGAATAATTGGGCTTGGAAAAATTGGTATCAATGTGGCAGAAATTGCAAAGGGATTTGGAATGAAGATTTTGGTTTCTACCAGAAGCAAAGATCCTCAAATTAAAGAAAAGGTGGGTTTTGAATATGCAGAACTTGATAATCTTCTTGCGAATTCGGATGTAATAACGCTTCACCTTCCCTTAACTCCCCAAACAAAACATTTAATAAATACTGAAAATATTCTCAAATTTAAAAAGGGGTCCTACCTAATTAATACCGCAAGAGGAGGACTGATTGATACAGAGGCTTTAATAATAGGACTTGAGCAAGGAATACTTGAGGGGGTGGCCCTTGATGTACTTGAAGAGGAAAGAGAGCTTGCGGAAGAAGCAGAAATATTAACCCGCGGATTTAAAAAAGAAGTAGATTATGAAACTTTAATAGGTAATCATATCTTGCTTAACCATCCCAAAGTTTTAATAACTCCCCATAATGCCTTTAATTCCAAAGAGGCACTCGACAGAATTTTAGATACAACAGTAGAAAATATAAACGCATTTATTAACCAGAAGCCAATAAACATAGTAGAATGAGGATCAAAAACTTAACAGAAGGCAAAACCTTAGCATCGCTTGGCAATGAGACAATAAAAGTTAAAATCGAACTTGAAAATGGAACCTCCGAAGAACTTATCGTACCGGCCGGAATCTCTACGGGAAAATATGAAGCAAGAATTGTAACCGCAGACGAAGCAATATCTCAAATCAGAAAAATAAAAAATATTATATTAAATAAAAGATGGACACAGGAAGAACTTGACAAAAGGCTCGATGAGTTGGGCTTAGGAGGAAATGCTTCGCTTGCTCTCTCGGGAGCATTTTGGAAAGCTCAATCCAAAGTTTCTAAACATCAAAATTTAAAATTCCCGCGACTCATGCTTCTTCTTTTTGAAGGAGGTAAACACGGAAATCCCAATATCTCTATGCAAGAATTTATGATAATTGAGGATTCTTTAAGAGAGGCCATTTTAGACTTTAAAATGTTAAGAGCCTATCTTGAAAAAAACAATTTGCAAAGTACCGTAGGGGCAGAAGGAGGATTTTCTCCCGTAGGTTTTGATAATATTATCGCACTTGATACTATCAAAAAAGTTTTTCCCAAAAAAGAAATTGCCGTGGATGCTGCAGCAAATTTTGGGGAAGGACAAGTGGTAAATTTCGACATGCTTGTCTCAAATTATAATATAAAATCCATAGAGGACCCTTTTCCCGATGAAGATTGGGAGGAGTGGATTTCTTTCTGCTCAAGGTTTTCCGAAAAAATAATGATAGTTGGGGATGATTTAACAGCTACAAATCCAAAAAGGCTTCAAAAAGCCATAGATTTTAAAGCGATAAATGCGGCAGTAATAAAACCCAATCAAAACGGAACTATCTCGGGAACCCTTGAAGCAGTTAGAATTGCCAAAAAAGCCAAACTTAAAATTATTGTGTCCCATAGAGGAGAGGAAACCATAGATGACTGGATCGTAGATTTTGCGCTGTGGGTTGATGCGGACTTCGTAAAATTCGGAGGAATGGACAGAGGAGAAAGAGTCGCTAAATACAACCGCCTCTCTTACCTCGGAATGCAATAAACTAATATACTAAAACAATAACTATTGACAAGTAAATACAAAATATATACAATACTTGTATACTTGTAGTGAGGGGATCGAATCTATGCAAACAAAAACTTTAAATATTGCTCTGCCTAGAGAACTAATAAAAGAAGTAGATAAAAGGGCTAAAAAAGAATATAGAAACAGAAGTGAGCTTATCAGAGAAGCTTTAAGATCGTATTTGGAAAAAAAACAGGAGTGGGATGATCTTTTAGCATATGGAAAGACTGTTGGTAAGAAGATGGGCATTAAAAGCGAGGAAGATGTAAATAAAATTGTCTGGGAGTATAGGCATGGCAAAAAATCCTCCTAGAGTCCTCTTAGACACAAATGTTCTTATCTCAGCGCATGTTTTTGGAGGAAAACCTCAGAAGATTTACGATTTAGTGATTGAGGGGAAAATTATTGCAATAACTTCCCCTGTTTTAATATCAGAACTCGTAGAAACACTAGCCAAAAAGTTTAATTTCGAAACCAGAAGAATTGATCAATTTGAAAGAATTATTAAAAAAAATTTTAAAAAAGTTCATCCAAGCACGACGCTAAACATTACTGAAGATAAGGATGACAACAGAGTTCTTGAGGCGGCGATAGAAGGAAGGTGTCAATATATCGTTACGGGGGACAAAGAGCTTTTGGAATTAGGCGAGTATAAAAAGATCAGCATCCTAACACCAGCCGAATTTCTGGAAAGAATGCAGTAAATTTTTACAGATCGGAAATCTTCCTCTCGGCTTGAAAGATTACATTTAGCATTCTGAGAATCGAATCGGGATTAAGGGAAATACTGTCTATTTTGTTTTTAATAAGAAACTCTGTAAAATCCGGGAAATCGGAAGGAGCCTGCCCGCAGATTCCTATATATTTGTTCTTCATTAAACAAATTTCTATTGCCTCTTTTATAAGTTTTCTTACAGCCTCATCATTTTCGTTCCCGACTTTATCTACAATATTTGAGTCCCTGTCTATGCCAAGCGTTAGCTGCGAAAGATCGTTGGACCCGATAGAAAACCCGTCAAAAAATTTTAAAAATTCCTCCGCCAAAATTATATTGGAAGGAATCTCACACATCATATAAATCCGAAGGCTTGAGTCTTTTTCTCTAGATAAACCAAACTCATTCATGGTATTTATTACTTTTTCTGTTTCTTCTAAGGTTCTTAAAAATGGAATCATAGGAACTACATTTGAAAGTCCCATCTTTTCTCTTACTCTTAAGATTGCCCGGCATTCAAGTCCGAAGGCTTGTCTAAAGTCAGGATTATAATATCTTGATGCGCCTCTGAAACCAAGCATCGGATTCTGTTCCTCCGGCTCATACATACTTCCTCCCAAAAGCATTCTGTACTCATTGGTCTTAAAATCGGAAAATCTTATAATTACATCATGGGGCCAGAAAGACGCGGCAATTTTTGCAATCCCCTCTGAAAGTTTATCGACATAAAATTCTTTTTTATCCTGATATCCCCTAGTCTGTCTTTCAATTTTCTCAATTAAATCCGCTTTCTTAGGATCTCTTTTAATCTCCTCAAAATTAATTAAAGAATTTGGGTGAATCTTTATAACATTGTTTATTATAAATTCGATTCGACCAAGACCAACGCCCTGAACAGGAAGATAAAAATACTTGAACGCTTCATCCGGAGAACCTATATTTACCATCACTTTTGTTTTTGGCTTGGGAAGATCCGAAAGCTTATGCGAAGTCACGGAAAATTTTAATCTCCCTTCATAGACAATCCCCTCCCCTCCGCTTGAACAATCAACTGTTATCTCACCAGCTTCTTTTAAAATAGTCGTAGCATTTCCTGCTCCGACAATACAGGGTATCCCCAATTCTCTTGAAACAATTGCGGCATGGCTGGTTCTTCCTCCCTCATCTGTTATGATTGCCGATGCCACTTTCATGACAGGCTCCCAGTCGGGATCTGTAATTTTTGTAACCAGAACGTCTCCTTTTTTTATTTTGTTTATCTCCTCTGCCGTTTCCAAAACCCTTACTGTGCCGGTCGCTATCTTTGTACCCACCGCAATTCCTTTTATAAGAATCTTGCCTGTCTTAAGAAGTTTATACTCCTCAAAAGCTTTTTCTTTCTTTATTGACTGAACTGTTTCAGGACGGGCTTGTATGATAAAAAGTTTATTAAGTTTACCGTCTTTGGCCCATTCAATATCCATGGGCTGATACTTTCCGTATTTTTCTGAAAAATATTTCTCTATTTTTACACACCACTTAGAAAGCGTGAGCGCCTCTTCATCGCTTATTGAAAATTTGTCCTTAAGATCAGATGGTACTTCTTCCTCTTTGGTGGAACCACCCTCTCCATAAACGATCCTTGTATTTTTTTCTCCAAGTTTTTTTGAGATAATTGCCGAGAGTCCCTTTTCAAGAGCAGGTTTAAAAATTACAAACTCATCGGGAGTCACCTTACCTTGAACAACTGCCTCACCAAGCCCGTAAGAGCTATTTATAATTACCACCTTGTCAAATCCGGTTTCCGTATCTATGGTAAATGCAACACCCGATGAGGCAAGGTCCGACCTTGCCATTTTTTGAACTCCTACGGAAAGATAAACTTTAAGATGGGGAAATCCCTTATCCTCTCTATATGAGATTGCGCGGTCTGTAAAAAGTGAAGCAAAACATTTTCTTACCGCATCCAAAAGATTATCCGATCCTTTGATATTTAAAAAAGTCTCCTGCTCTCCTGCAAACGATGCGCCCGGAAGATCCTCGGCAGTTGCGGATGACCTTACCGCAACATCTGTATTTTCCCCGTAAACTTCAGACAATTTTTGATAGGCTTTTTTTATCTCTTGGATAAGCTCCAAAGGAAGATTTGCAGAAAGAATAAGATTTCTTATTTTCTCCCCTCTTGTTCTTAAATCTTCGACATCATCTTTTTTAAGCTTAAAAAGAATTTCTTGTATTTGATTTTCAAGTCCTGCCTTTTGAAGAAACAATCTGTAAGCATAAGCCGTTATTGCAAAACCATCAGGAACGTCTATTCCCTGATTTGTTAAGTTGGAATACATCTCTCCCAAGGAAGCATTTTTTCCGCCTACCAAACCTACATCGGCAAGAGACAGCTCGTTAAACCATAAAATTAAAGCTTGATTTTTATCCATTCCAATATCTAGAATAACAGAATGGGAAGTCTTAGAGCAATTCTTGTTGGTTTTCCTAAAAATATAGTGTATAATAGGTCCTAATATTGTAATCTTGTACCCATTCTTCTTTTAGCATATCCCGATAAACAGATGTTGTCTAAGGAAGTAAGTGTTCGTACAGGTTCATAAAAGAATGGAGGTGATTAATTAATGGCAACTAAACTGTTTGTTGGGGGAATCTCTTGGGATTCCACCGAAGACTCTCTTAAAAACTTTTTTGCCCAAGCAGGAAACGTTGTATCTGCAACTATCATAAAAGACAAATATTCCGGAAGATCAAAGGGATTTGGATTTGTTGAAATGTCAAATGAACAAGAAGCAAAAGATGCAATCGAAAAACTCAATGGTCAAACACTTGACGGAAGAGCAATTACTGTAAACGAAGCCAAACCAATGGTCCCCAGAGAAAACTTTGGAGGAGGAAACTTCCGAGGCGGGGACAGGGGCAGTGATAGACGCGGAGGAGGCTCAAGAGGAGGAAGGTCTTATTAACTCTCTTTTAAAAAAACTCTTTCTAGATTAGGAAACAAAAATTAGGATTTACCTTTATAGGGCATCCCCATATAGGTTTTGTCTTCTTTTGTTTCTTTTATAGCTATCTAGGTGGACTTCAAGCGTTCTTCCCAGACAACCATCCCAATCGAATAAAATATAGTTATATTTTTTCATGAAATATCTTTACTTCGTTGCCTTTCTCGTTGCTTTTATATATTTTAAATAATTCTGGCCGAAGACGAGAATAAGAATAGTAAAGATCCCTGAAACGATATAGGGGGCTCCCAAATTAAGAGTTGCAATTGTTCCGCCTATCAAAGGGCCGATAACTCTTGCCATAGAGCCAAAAGATTGTGCGACACCAAGGACTATCCCCTGCTCGTCCTGTTTGGATTCTAAAGATATAAGAGACTGAACATTTACGTTTGTGAGACTAAAACCAAAAGAAGTAAATGGCCCGATAAAAAGCGTCAAAAGTCCCCAATGGGAAAACCCTACTATTAGTATAGAGATACCAAAAACCAAAAGAGAAAGTCTAATAAGTTGTGTCTCGTCAAATCTTTTCAAGAGAAATCTTATTAAAAATGCCTGAGTTATAAAAGACCCCACTCCTATAAGACCGAAGTAGTAACCGTTTTGAGCTTCATTCCAGCCGAACCTCTCATGTGAGAACAGAGGAAAGACGCCTATAATAAGTGCAAGGGCCAAATTTGCAAAGAAGAAAAGAAAAAGAAGGAAAGACATATTCTTGGGACGCAATACTTCTCTGGTAACTCTTAAGCTAAAAAGCTCGATTTTTATATGCTTTTGAAGAATTTTATTTGATTCGGGTAAGACAAAGAACATTAAAACAGTATTGACTAATGACAAAATCGCCGGTATCAAAAAGGGTGCGCTTGTTGAAATTTTTTCAGATGCGACTCCTCCTATAAGAGGGCCTATGATGAAACCCAATCCAAATATTGAACCGATTAATGCCATCTTTTTTGTTCTTTCATGGGACTTGGATGTATCTGCAACATAGGCTGTAGCAACCGAGAGATTGGCACTTCCGATACCTGCAATAATTCGGGCAGCGAGGATAATAAATAAACTTTGTGAAAAGAAAATCAGGAAATAAGATAAAGAATTTATAAAAGCAGTCAGTATAAGGATTGGTCTTCTGCCGTATTTATCAGACAGTCTTCCAAGTATGGGAGCAAAAATAAACTGGAAAAGAGAAAAAATGGAGATTATAACTCCTACCATAAATGCTCCCCCACCGATTCTTTCAATTAAGATAGGGAGTATGGGTATTACTATTCCAAATCCCAAAAGATCAATAAAAACTACCAAAAGTAAAACGAAGAGTTTCTTGTCAATCATAGATTTTAAATTGTATCAGGAATAGATATTCTTTTCTATGTGTTAATATAGAATGTATTATGAAATATTTGCTTGGATTTTTTGTCTCAGCAATCGTACTGGCCGGCGCAAGCTATCTGTTATTTAAAAATCAAACCAATTATCCCACTATTTCTGCTCCGACAAATAATATATCGAGTACCCCATCTTCGGATACAAGAGGCAAAACTGAAGCTACTTTTGCTATTTATACCAATGGGACATTTCGCATATTTACTGATCCTCGGTATCATAATCGCTCAGAAGATGTTTTTATAAGTTCTGGTAATCCAAGTGTTATTAATGTCATAAAAAAAGGAGTTACTTGGAATGATTTTTTCAAAACATTGCCTATGAAACTTGAAAAAACTTGTATTACGACAGGAACCGGACAAGTATTTTGCTCAAATCAAACGCATACACTTAAATTTTTTATAAATGGGGCGAAAGATGATAAGACTCTTGATAGGGAGATCAAAAACGAAGATAGATTACTTGTTTCCTACGGACCGAAAGAAGATAGGAATATAGAATTGCAACTTCGGAATCTTCAAAACCTTAAGTTTAGTGAATAATTTTCTCCTCCCACATTACAGCAGCAAAACCCTCGCGTTTGGGACTAATCTTTGAAGGGGGAGAAACCGAAACCGGTTTATCAAGAGACTTTACAACTATCTGGTAATGAAGGAAGGTATCCGGTCTTGGAGTTATCGACAAAGGATAGTTTTGGCTATTAAGATTTACCGAGATAAGATAGTACGGGGAAGGAGGCACCGCAGTCTGTAGATAATCAACTGCATCTTCACTTTCTCTTTGGTTAAACCCAACCATTCTTAATTTTGATTTCAATGTGTACCACTCTCCTTCAGATATCACCCACCCTTCTTTTTGAGGCAAACTTACCAAATCTGGCTTTACTGTGTAAAACAAATAATTGTAAAATTTCTTTCCGATTTCTACCCCACCGGGCACAATTGTTCCTTCCCAAAAGTCCGAGGTGATAGGGATTGTATCTATAGCATCTTGAGGAAGAGAAACGGTGAACTTTTGACCATTCTGCCCATAAAGATAGAGAGCCGGGCACTCAGGAACACCGATATGAAGATTGGTTATCGTAGGTCTTACATAACCTAATACAGGCTTTAGGACGGAAAGATCGGAAAGAATATACACATCAAAGGGGATCGTAGGTCTTTGAGGAGTAAATGCCCTAAGCTGAAGATTGTTCTTTTCATCTTCAGCCTGACCAAAATCAGCTCCACTTACAAACTTAAGATCATCTCCTATTCTTTTCTTTAGCTCATCCGGATTTAAATCCGTAAGGTACGCATATGGTTCTTTATAGTAAACATGAAGCGTTGAAGGATCACCATTCTCAAGAGGAGTCGAGCTTATATCGCTTAGCTTCCCCAGGTAAGAAAACTCTTTTGCTGCCTCGCTTTGTGTTTTAATATTCTTGCCTTGAAGCGTAAATTCTTTTTCTGCCGTTTCATTAGGGAGTTTTATTCCTAAAAAAACTCCGCTAACTCTAAGAACCGGTGGGGTAACTGACTCATCGAGCTCGACCTCAAGCCCACTGCCTCCTGATACAACTACCGGTCCCGATACTCCGCCGCTATTGTAGATGGGGTATTCCTGTTCCTTTTCCGCTGCCTGGGACAACATAGGTTTCTCGTAATATACGTCGAAAATGTTATATGCATGTATAGGGTCATTGTCTGTTCTGCTCTGATTTACCACTGTCTTTAGTGCATAAAGATGTCCCGCAAGAGTAACGCCTTTATGATTGGCGCAGGGAGCCGCAGGGGCATTCTGATTTGAAGCATTCTGATATAAAGGGCAGGGATCTGTCGGCTTATAGATTTTCTTATAATCAGGGTGGGAAAGTTTAACTCCGGTTAAAACCCCCCATCCTTTTTGACTCTTTGGAGCTGTAGTAAGAATGGAGGTTCCTACATCCTTACCAATAAGATAATATTTTTTTCCTTCAAACTCGAGCGTCTTTGAGACATCCAGCTTTATAATTGTTTTTTGAGGAATTTCTTTTAATTTCTTTACGTCTTCATCGGATAGAATAATCGTTTTTGTTGATTTTCCGGGAGAGGGTAATTTCTTTAAAAGGTCCTCCTGAAGCATTTTGGAAAATGGAGAGCCGGATATTAGAAGAAATGCAGCGCCTAAAACCAAAAGCAAAAATATCGCAAGAATACCTTTCATCTATACTATAGTATTCTTTTTATTTCCGGAATGTCAAATTGCTAAATAGTCAGTTATAATACCAAAAGTGCTTATGTTGAGAAAGTATATAGCTCGTATAACTCTTCTTCTTATTTTAGTGGGAATAATTTTTTTATGGGATTTCTATAGTTTTCAAACAATTAAAGCTTCTGAAAAGCTTTCTCAATTTTCTAACAAAACAAATTTAAACGCTGAGGAGATGTGGGGAGGGCCTGAGAAGGATTTATTCCCCGATATTGTAAACCCTAAGTATGTGGATTCAAAAGAAGCTGGTAGTTTCATAAAAGACGACGAAGACGTTTTTCTCTTTCAAGCAAAAAATAAGACTTATGTCTACCCTATTTCTATTATGACCTTCCACCATATCGTAAATGATAATATCGAAGGGATACCAGTTGCCATAACTTATTGTCTTCTTTCAAACACTCCGGCGGCCTTCTCAAGAGAGCTTGAGGGAGAAACTCTTGAATTTGGAGTTTTAGGAGCATTATATTACGGGAATTTAATTATGTATGACAAGGTAAGTGATACGTATTGGCTACAACTGACTGGTGAATCTTTCCGCGGAAAATTTTCTGGAAAAAGACTTGAACCAATAGGCTTTACAGAACAAACAAAATGGAAAAATATCAAAGACCGCAGAGATCTTCTGGTCCTCTCCCCGCAAAAAGATATTGAGTTTTATCGCAGTCGATATATTATCTATAAAAATTCAAATATAGGACTCGCTTCTCTTCCTCCGGGAAAACAACCGGACGCGCGCCTCTCTGAATTTGCAAATGGACTGGGCATTGTAATAGGAAAAGAAGAAAAGTTTTTTCCAACGAGTTTTATTGAGAGGCAAAAGGTAATTAATTCCGTAGTGGGCCCATGGGCTGTTTTGGTAGTTTTCGATGAAGAACTTGGTTCGCATAAAATCTTTCGGAGATTTATTGATGGGAAAAGATTAACCTTTGAAATAAGAGACGGAAAACTTATCGACAAGGAAACAAAAAGTGTCTGGGATTACAATGGCAATGCTGTCTCTGGAAACTTAAAAGGAAAAAAACTGGAGGCACCTTTCCATACGCAGGCCTTCTGGTACTCCTGGTCCTCCTTCTACCCCGAGACAATAATAGACTAAACAAAATTTGCAAGTATAAGCTATATAGGATATAATTTCTCCCGCGTAATATAATATGGTGCAAGGAGAACACGAGACAGGTGAGAAAACACCAAGTCTGTTAGATCAGTTAGGAAATCCAAGAAGTGAAATTCTGGAAGCTTTTTGTTTTCGTTGGGGACGTTCTAGAATAAGGAGAGTGAGCTTTGCTTCCAGTAACCAGATTATAAAAATTCTACAGTCAGTTCCAGATATATTTCCGGAAGACTTAAGATTAGTGCAATATGGCGCACCAAGATGGAAGCATGATCCAGCCTTTTATCATATGTCTCCCCAACAACAGCAAGTATATTTAGAAATTCAAGAATTAGGAGACAGTAAGGTTACGGGACTTCAAATAGAAGGTGTCATCCAAAGCGCAGTTGTTTTTCGAGATTCTCCTGACTTTAGAGAAAGTATTCAAGAAAGAATCGCAGGAAGGCGAAGAGTATTTTAATACTTTATTTTTCCCCATCCTTTTTTATCTCCGCCTTCTCTAAGAATAACAAAAATAACTAGTTAACAAGGTTACCCGTCGTAGCTGCTGGGCTTGGTATCCTACGTCTTAGACTTCGGACTACTTCTTCGCCCATCAGAGAAATCCTTCTTCAACGTTACGGAAATTAATCTTTTGTAGGCAAACGATCTTCCTGAACCAGATTTTAGATAAAGCTCAAAATCTCTTGCTTCTTTTTCGGTTTTGAATCCGGCGTACCAAATTAAATCCCAAGGCCTATGTGGTCTAGTTGATTTAATACTCCCATTGTTATGCGATTTTAATCTGCTTTTCAAGTTATTTGTTGAACCAAAATAAAAAATATGAGATTTTGAACTCAACAATACATAACAATAGTGCATGTAATACTTCGCTCTCAGCTTCGTAATTGCATGCTATTCCGTAGCCTTGGCGAAGGATAGCTGCTGGGCTTGGATTTGAACCAAGATGAACGGATTCAGAGTCCGCTATCCTACCGTTAGATGACCCAGCAATGTAGGCTTATTTTACCAAATTTATAAAGCTCGGACAAACGAGAATACTTGAGGTGAGAGCGTTCTATTTTGGTCTCTCCATTCTATTTACAAAAATGCCAAACATTGTCAGACCACTGACAAGAAGTGGAAACCAGACTTGACTAAACCACGGCTCTGGAATTAGGAATAAAACGTCGGGAGTAGTTAAATTTTGTGGCCAACGAACAGTAAGCCAAAGATGTATGTAATAAACAACATCCCAAACTGCAAAAGCCCAAAAGAATAATGCGACTCTCTCTTTCCACTTTTGAGCGGCAATAAAAGCAACTGCCCAGAGCATAAACATTGTAGCGACTTCACGAATCAGTTCATAAGTCAGGAGACTTGGAGGAAGCTGCTTTTCTAAAAGTTCCTGATTATAATAAATCTCGAAACTTTCTCTCCAGATATCAAACACGGTCCCCTCATATCCCGGAAGGAGTCCTGTTGCGGCCCGAAGGTATATGACCACACTTGCCTCAATTACACCAAAAGCAATTCCAAATATAAGGACATACAGAAGAGTTTTTCCGGAAATGTTAAGCTTATGTTTTCTCCAATATAAAAACAGTGAAATTGGAATAAGTATAAGGAAATTTACCCAAAAGGGTTTTGCAAAAATTTCAAACCCATTCATCTCTTAATAATTTTATCCGGAAAGATTTTTTATAAAAAACTCTTTGCCGTAAATTTTATTAAGTTCCAGAATTCCTATTCCTTGCTCTCGTCCTGTCAAAATAAAATATATTTTTTTAAAGGGCAGTCTTTGTTTTTCCGAGAAATCTTTAAGAGCAAACAATAGTTTTTCATCTCCCCAATTCTCCCCCAGTTTTAAATTCAAGAACTTAAGAAGCATTAAGGCGTGTTGATTTTCTTCCTTTGTATATTTTCTCTGTTTTTTTATATCGACTAAATTTTTAAATTCCAAAAGAGTTCTCATACGAGATCTTGTTGAACTTATCAGTAAGGGGGCCTTTTCAGAATTTAATAACTTAAGAGCTTTTTTATCCTTTTTGTAAAACTCGATCAATCTTTTATCGAAATCGTCGATGCTTCTTATCCAAACCCCATTAAGCCATTCAAGTTTTTTGATATCAAATACTGGATTTGCGGTGTTTATGTCCTCGAGCTTAAAGAACTTAATCATTTCACCCATGCTCATTTGCTCTCGATCTCCTCCGGGATTCCATCCTAGTAGGGCCATAAAGTTTATGATTGCTTCTTTTAAGAAACCCTCTCTTCTATAATCTAGAACTGGTTTTGCTCCGTGCCTTTTTGAAAGCTTGCCCTTGTCAGGCCCTAATATTACGGGTAAATGAACAAAGACAGGCTGATTCCATGAGAAAGCTTTGTACAATTGAACATGTTTTGGAGTCGAGGAAATAAATTCCTCACCTCTTATAACATGGGTTATCGCCATAAGATAATCATCAACTACATTTGCAAAGTTATAAGTCGGGAAACCGTCTGATTTTAATATTACAAAATCTTCCTGGGTTTCGTTCTTAAATGAAATTTCCTTACCTCCTACAGCATCCTTCCACAAAGTTTCATCTTCCTTTGGCATTTTAAATCTTAAGGCGCCCCCGTCTTCATACACCAGACCTTTTTTCTTTAAAATTTCGGCATGCTCCTTGTACGCCGGTAATCTTTCAGACTGGCGAACTATTTCCGAATCCCATCTTAAGGAAAGCCAATTGAGAGACTCAATAATTGCTTCCTCTGCCTCCTTAACGTACCGCGCTCTATCTGTATCCTCAATCCTTAATGTGAATTTTCCTTTGTTATGTCTTGCAAAAAGAAAATTAAAAAGAGCGGTTCTTATATTGCCTATATGCGGAATCCCGGTAGGACTTGGCGCAAATCTAACTTTTACCATATATTCTTAGCGGGTGACGCGAGTCAGAGGCCTTGCCAGCGCGCAAGAGTTATCCGCCAAAGACGGATATTCCGAATGAGCACTGGCGAGGTGACGAGCGGCAGGACCCGCGCCGAATTAATTCTCCTCCTTTGTTGCATTGTACCCCATATATTTTCTATACTCAAGATACGTTCATTTAATGAACGTATCAAGACATGCTTACACTAAATCAGGCAACGTCAATGACGAAGAATGTTGCCAAGTGGTCTGCGATAATTTTAGGAGCGATTTTTCTTATTTTTATACTGTTTAAAATAGGTGTCTTAATTAAAAATATCATTGCCCCAACCCCTCCGCCTCCCCCCACAGTTTCCTTCGGAAAACTTCCTCCCATTGAATTCCCCAAAGAAACTTCCGAAAAAAAATATTCCTACACGATTGATACTGCAACAGGGGAGCTTCCTAAGTTTCCTGATAGAACTGGTGTATACAAAATAGCTTCGGAACAACCGGATCTTCTGGCTCTTCAGAAAACAGAAGAAAAAGTGGAAAAAGAAGGATTTACTTCTGGCCCTATAAGAGTAAGGGATAATATTTATCAGTGGTCTGATCCTGACTCGGAGATTGTAAGGAAGATAAGCATAGACATTTTTACATCAGATTTTGAGATAACCTCATCCTATTTTACCAACCAAAATGTTTTGAGCAGAAATAATTTACCCGGCCCTGATGGTGCTAAAGATTATGCTGAATCCTTTTTATCCAAAGTCTCTCTTCTGCCGGATGATTTAAATTTAGAAGACAGCAGACAACCATTCCTTTTCTCGATTCAAAACTCGCAACTTATTCCCATTGCGAATGTCGCCAATGCACATATTATAGAAGTTAATTTTTTTCAAAAAGATGTAGAAAAATTACCAATCTATTATTCAAATCCCTCACAGTCTACGATGAAAATTTTTATAGGGGGCGGACAAAATCTTCCGGAAGTAGTTGCGGCAAATTTCTTCCATCAGACTATTTCAAAAGAATCTGCAACTTATCCAATAAAAACTCCAGAGGAAGTTTTTTCAGAACTTAAGGAAGGAAAAGCCTATATAGCAGAAAGTGGAATTACCGAGAACATATTAATACAGGAAATCTTTCTTGCCTATTATTTAAGCGACAAAAGGCAGGATTGTCTTATGCCTATTATTGTTTTTAAAGGCAGTAATGGTTTTGTAGCCTACCTTTCGGCAGTCAAGGATGAATGGATAGAAAAGTAAGGTTATCGAAGTCTACCAAATTCAATAATTCATAAGTGTCCGCAAATCTGTCCTGACTCTTAAGAACAATAATTATTATTGTGTGGCCGCTGCTCTCTTTTGATGTTACCAAGACATCGCCCGCCTCCTCGGTAAACCCAGTTTTTATTCCGTTGACACCCTCCACTCCTAAAAGCTTATTTCTGTTAAAGATAGCATAAGAATTTCCCAGGGTATCTGTTATTTGCATCTTTGGTGTTGAGACGACCCTTGCGAATTTTTTATTATTAATGGAAAAAGATGCAAGTCTTGCAAGTTCCATCGCAGTAGTGTAATTCTTCTCATCCATGAGTCCTGCCGGATCCTCAAAATGTGTATTGGGAAGATTTAGATTTTGAGCTTTTTCATTCATTTTTTTTATAAAGCCGTCATAACCGCCTTTGTAATTTTGAGCTATTGTAAAAGCCGCATCATTTGCCGATGGGAGCATCATCGCGTATAAGAGGTTTTCAAAAGTAAATTTTTGTCCGGAAGCAAACCCCAGAACAGATCCTTCCGAAATCTCCTCTTTTACTTCAAGCACATCCTCGGGTTTATAATAATCTAGTCCAATCAATGCAGTCATTATCTTTGTAGTTGAGGCAGGAGAGAATCTAAGGTTTCCATTTCTTTGATAAAGAATAGTACCGGTATCTTTATCCATAATCAAGGCCGCCTTGGCGGAAATTGCTGGCTGATACCTATTCTTAAGAAAGGGGATTTTCTTTGTCTCATATGACGGTACGGGAGATTCTGTTGAAGAAATAAGAAAATTCCTGCCTTTTACAAAAACATCTAATATTACAAGCAGAAAAAGTATACTTACTAAAATTCCCGGAATAACTAGTAGTTCTCCCTTGGGGAAATTGTTTTTAAGAAATTTAACCAGTCTTTGAAAATCGCTCATCCACTCTCTCCATGTCTCTTGGAAAAAGACTTGCTTCCCTTACGTTTGAAAGTCCTAATATATCTTTGGTAATCCTTTCAAGACCCATTGCAAATCCTCCCTCAGGTGGCATGCCGTAGAGAAAGGCCTGAAGATATATTTCAAAATTCGAAGGAGAATTTCCCCATTTTTTTATATTTGACAAAAGCATTTCATAATCGTTTATTCTTTGTCCTCCCGTTACCCATTCCTCATTTATTCCAAGAAGATCAAAGCTTAAGGTAAATTCAGGATCGCCCCTATCGGGCATTGTATAAAAGGGTCTCTTTTTAACCGGGTAATGAGTTATGAATACAAAAGGAGCTCCTGTTTCTTCCTCTGCCCAATTGCAAATTTCTTTTTCATCCGAAGGGTCAAGATCAGGCTCATTTCGGTGATCCCGTTTTGTGCGTTTAAAAATAATTCCCTGTGCTTCTCGCAGTCTCAACCTTGGAATTTTCTTTCTGGTCTTAGGTATTTTTGCGTTTAATAATTTAAGTTCTTTTTTATTTTTGCTTCCAACTTCTTCTATAATTGAGACTATAACCTTTTCTGCCATATCCATCAAATCTTCCCAGGAATCTATAAATCCCATTTCGGCATCAAGGCTTACATATTCGGATAAGTGTCTCGTTGTCACAGAAGGTTCTGCCCTATAAGCGTGCGCAATAGTAAAAACTCTTTCGAATATAGAAGTCATGATTTGCTTATACATCTGAGGAGACTGCGCCAGATATGCCTTGCGATTGTAATATTCTATGGGGAAAACTTCGGCTCCTCCTTCGGTTGCAGAAGGAACAATTGTAGGTACAAAAATCTCTGTAAAGTTCTCTTCCGAAAGCACCTTTCTAAAAGTTTTTGCTATTGTTTCCTGAACCTTAAATATTGCAAAAGTTTTGGGATGACGAAGCGAAAGAGATCTGTGGTCCAAAAGCGTGGGAAGCTCAAGATTTAAAGTGTCTGCTCCCATATCAACCGGCAAAGTTTGAGCGTCTGCCAAAATTTCTAAATCTTCAACGCTTATCTCAATCTCTCCAGTCTCTAAATCTTTATTAACCGTATCTTGAGGTCTCTCCTTTACAATACCTGTTGTTTGAATGACAGATTCCGGTTTGAGACCTGTTGCTTTTCTGTAAACCTCTTGTGAAACTTTGGGATTTATAACAAGCTGTACAATTCCTGAACGGTCCCTAAGATCAATAAATATTAATTTCCCATGATCTCTTCGCGTCTTAACCCAACCTTTAAGAAGAACCCTTTGGTCCTTAAGAGAGGTAGTTTCTAAGGCTAAATTTCTTTTGCTTTCCACTTTTCTCATTTTAGCCGAAAGCTTACCCTCTTGACAAGCTGATTTATTCTGATATACATTTATACTGTAGTATGAAATTTTCCGTAAATATCAATAATCCTCTCTTTTTCATTAAGTAAAAAGGGGGGGATTTTATGGAAAACAATCTCCCTAAATTATTTATAAAAGGGAGTTTTTGTTTTTAGGAGGTGACAAGCATGGGAAGCAAACACGAAAATGGAAGACAATTCGGAGGTGTTAGGCCTGTAGGACAGTTAGAGCGAACTTTAAGAGAGTATGAAGCGCCTCCTGCTGTCCAAAGAAGAATAGCAAGAAGAGCAGGCTGTTTAATAGGTCATGGAATAACGCATGAGCACATTGAGAACGTTATTCAAGAAAGTATGCAGGTGGGTGGAACTGGACTTCCTAGATGGGGCGACGTTGAAGGAAGAATTTCAAATGCAGTTCATAGGCTTTATCACGGAAAAAGGATTTAATTGATCTTTCTAAAATCTTTCATCTTCAATTTGAAACGAATATTCCCGTTCCCGCCTGCAACGCTTTGCGTAGTATTGCGAGCAGGCCATACTTCCCTATCAATTGCGTAAACCGCATCAATCCTATCGCCTATTTTTATCTCATCAGCTCTGCCTGAAAAATTAAATCCTATTGCATCTATTGGTTTACCATCGGGACTTATCAATCGAAGCATCATGTGACGGCCATCTATACCCACAATCCTAGCATCCGATATCAAAAGATTTCTCGTGAGAAAAATAGGTTGGGGATTACCGACTCCAAACGGAGAAAGCTTTGTCAGCTTTTCGTAAAGTTCGCTCCCCACATCTTCAAGAAGAATTTCTGTATCTATTTTAATAACCCTTTTAAGCATTTCCTTGGTGATAATATTTTCTGATAGCTCTTCGAATTTTTTCAAAATTTTTTTAATCTTCGAATTTTTTATTGTAAATCCGGCTGCCATAGGATGACCACCCGCATCAACTAAAAACTCTTCGGCTTTTCTTATAAACTCTATAATATTAAATCCCGCAATCGATCTTGCAGAAGCCTTGCTGTATTTTTCACCAATTGATAAAACAATAGCCGGTCTATAAAATTCCTCCGTAAGTCTCCCAGCTATAAGCCCTATAATCCCAACGTTGTAAGTTTTATCAGCAACAATAATCAAACTTTTGAGTTTTGCATTTTGACTTTTGACTTTTTGTTTTGCATGCTCAAAAGAGGAAATTGTGATATCTTGCCTTCTTTTGTTTGTCTCTCCCAATTTTCTGGCGAGTTTCTCGCAACTTTTTTCGTCTTTGGTACACAAAAGTCTAAGACTGTCTATGGCAAACTCAATTCTGCCCATGGCATTTAGCCTTGGAGCAAGAATATGTCCAATTTCAAAAACATCTATATTGTTAGGTTCAAGGCCAGCCTCCTTAATCATAGCCTTTAATCCTGGCCTTTGGGTTTTTTTTAGCTCTAAAAGTCCAAACTTAAGAATGATTCTATTTAAATCTCTTACGGGAACCAGATCTGCAACCGTCGCAAGAGCAACAAGCTCTAGATGGCTATCCTTAACTTGTAACTTTTCACTTTTAACTTTTAACTCCTGCGCCAGCAGATACGCTACTCCTGCTCCGCAAAGCTTGGTGGTATGAACTATAGAATATGCTTTTGGAAGATTTGAAGACGGGACATGATGGTCTGTAATAATAACATCGATGTTTTTCTTTTTTGCAAACTCTATCGCTTCATTTGCAACAATTCCATTGTCAACCGTAATTATCAAACTTGTTTTATTATATTTTAAAAGAACATTTGTAATTCCAATTTTTGAAATCCCATAACCCTCTTCCACTCGGTGAGGAATGTAAGGAAAAACATTTGCCGAAAGACCGTTAAGAGTCTCCCACAAAATTGCACTGCCGCAAATCCCATCTACGTCATAATCTCCAAAAATAATAATCTGCTCCTTATCTATAATCGCTTTCCTGATTCTTTTAATTGATTTTTCTAATTCTGTTCTGTTGATTCCTGCATTTTCAACTGTTAAATTTGAAAGTTTGGGGTTTAAGAATGCATTAATCGTTTTCTTAGTTTTTAATCCTCTATTTTTCAATAAAATTTTAATTATATCCTCGATCTTGGATCTTTTATTTTTTATATTTAATCTTTTATTTAATATCTTCCATTTCTTCATACAACAAAATCTTGGTATACTATAGCAAATATGGAGCTTCCTATTCCAGATGAAATCATCAAAATTTATAAAAAAATCGAAAATGGTGGTTTTAGTGTCTTCCTTGTAGGAGGGTGTGTAAGGAATATAATTCTTAAAAAACCTGTTAAGGATTGGGATTTTACAACAAGTGCAACTCCGAAGGATTTACTAAAACTTTTTCCAAGTGCTTTCTACAACAACACGTTTGGCACAGTGGGTATTCCGTACCGAAAAAACCAAGTCATTGAGGTTACAACCTTTAGAACCGAGCACGGATACATAGACAGAAGAAAAAAAAAAAAAATAGAATGGGGAAAAACAATCGAAGAAGATCTTTCGAGGAGGGATTTCACCATAAACGCCATAGCGCTTAAGCTCATAACTCAAAACTTAAGACTCAAAACTGAGATTATTGATCCTTTTTTGGGAAAGAAAGATTTAGAAAATAAAATCGTACGGGCCGTAGGAGATCCAAAAAAAAGATTCAAAGAGGATGCACTAAGACTGATGAGGGCAATAAGAATTGCGACAGAATTATCTTTTACGATAGATGAGAAAACATGGAGGGAAATTGTAAGCGATGCAAGTCTTATCAATGATATCTCCAAGGAAAGAATTCACGACGAACTTTTAAGAATTCTTAAAAGTTCTTATCCCTACGAAGGCATTATGCTTCTTAAAAATTCAGGGCTCTTAGAACAAATTATTCCGGAACTTATAAAAGGGGTCGGAGTTTCCCAGGCAAGACCGGGCAGACACCATACGACTGATGTCTTTACTCATAATGTTTTGTCTTTGAAATATTGCCCGTCAAAAGATCCAATTGTAAGATTTGCAACTCTTATTCATGATGTTGGAAAACCGTATGTTGTGTCCTTCGATGAAGAGGGGCTTGTCATATTTCACAATCATGAAATGAAAGGCTCAAAAATTGCAAAGGAAATCTGTGAAAGATTAAAATTCTCAAAAAAAGACAGGGAAAAAATTGTCAATCTTATAAGATGGCACATGTTTACCGTGGATGAAAAGATTACAGATGCTGCTGTCAGAAGATTTATACGAAGAGTCGGGGTTGAGAATGTAAAAGACATGATGGATCTTAGAATTGGAGACAGACTCGGAGGAGGAACGCAGACTGCCGAAAGTTGGAGACTTAAACTGTTTAAAAAGAGGGTCGAAGACCAGCTTAAGCCTGCCCCGTTTTCTATAAATGATCTCGCAATTGACGGGAATGACGTAATGAAAATATTAGGTATTAAACCCGGACCAAAGGTCGGTGAAATTCTTCAAAAACTTTTCGAAGAAGTTGACGAAGATTTATCAAGAAACACAAAAGAATATTTAGAAAAAAGAATAAAAGAAGTAAAATAACCGCAATTGCCCTTAAATCCCCAAAGCTGTACAATAATTCTTATGAATAAAATCCTAGAGGTTAAAAATCTTACCAAAAAATTTGGTGAGTTTATTGCAGTCGATAATATTTCATTTTCTTTAAATGAAGGTGAAATACTGGGATTTTTAGGACCCAACGGCGCAGGTAAAACAACAACTATGCAGATGCTTTTAGGTATCATGGAGCCAACAAGCGGAAATATAAATTATTTTGGAAAATCTTTAAGCAAGAACAGGGAGGAAATTTTAAAACAAATAAATTTTTCGTCTACTTATATTAGTTTTCCATGGCAATTTACCGTATTTGAGATTATGAAAGTTTTTGCAGGTCTTTATGAAATCAAGGACATAAAGCGAATTGACAAATTACTTAAAGCATTTGACCTTAATTTTTTATCGGGCAGAAAGTATTATATGCTTTCGGCAGGGGAATCAACACGGCTTCTACTTGCAAAGTCATTCTTAAACTATCCAAGAATTATTCTTTTAGATGAGCCTACAGCAAGCTTAGATCCTGAGATATCTGTAAGAATAAGGGAGTTTCTTAAGAAGGAAAGAGAGGAATATGACGTAAGTATTTTATTAACTTCCCACAATATGAGCGAGGTTGAGGAAATGTGCGATAGAATAATCGTTATAAATCATGGAAAAATTATCGCAGAGGATACCCCTGAAAATCTTGCAAGATCAATTAAGGAGAGCACTGTTGAACTACTCATTAAAGATGACTATGGTAAGGCGGTTAGTTTATTAAAATCTACTAATTATAAGTTTATAGAAAAAAAGTTCCGCTTCAGAATCATTTTAAAAGAAAAGAATATTGTTGATTTGCTCAATAAACTGTCAGAACATAAGATCCAATATGAGGAAATTAGCATAGATAAACCGAGCCTTGAAGATTTCTTTTTGGAGGTAGTGCACGATGATAAATCTTAACCGTATCAAGGCCATAATCTACAGGTACTGGCTTAATCTAACACATAACTACGACAGACTAACAGATCTGTTTTATTGGCCTGCTTTAGATTTATTCATCTGGGGGCTGGTTGGATTATATTTTGCCAAAAGAAGTTCTAACTCAATTCAGTCGGTCCCGATTATTCTTACAGGACTTGTTTTTTGGATAGTTATCTGGAGGGCTCAGTATGAAATAAATCTAAATATTCTCGCAGAGTTTTGGGACAGAAATCTTGTAAATTTGTTTGTGTCCCCCCTGAAGGTTCAGGAATGGATAATTTCTTTCTTAATTTTCGGATTCATAAAAACAATTATCAGTGTTTCTTTTTCTGCAACCTTATCGTATTTCCTTTACGGATATAACATATTTGATTTTGGATTCTACCTGATTGTTTTTTGCCTAAGTCTTCTTATGACCGGTTGGGCATTCGGCTTTCTTATTGCCGGTTTTATTATAAGATTTGGAACCAGAATTCAAACATTGGCGTGGGCCGGAGCTGCGGTTTTATCGCCTTTTTCGGCAGCATTTTATCCTGTTGACGTCTTACCATCTTGGGCGCAAGAGATTGCCAAAGTTGTCCCTTCAAGCTACATCTTTGAACAAATGAGAAGCTTTCTCTTCAAAGGAGAAATTCAGGCTAACATGATTGTTTTAAGCTTTGCATTGAATATAATTTATCTTATAATATCAACGTCGTTCTTTATTTATATGTTTAACAAAAGTAAACAACTGGGAATGGGAAATCTGTCTTAGTATGACAAAGAAAAACTTACAAGAAGAACTCAAACAATCGATGCTGGCAAGGGATGAGCTAAAAACTTCTGTTCTTCGTCTTCTTTTATCAGCAATAAATTATTATGAGATTCAAAAAGGCCTGCCTCGCCGTACGCAAGTCAAGGCGGGCGGTGCAGGTTATGAGGCGGATGAGAAAGATGTTTTATCTGTAATAGAGAAAGAGGCAAAACAGAGGCAGGATTCAATTGAGGAATTCAGAAAGGCAGGACGACAGGAACTGGTGGATAAGGAAACAAAGGAACTTGAAATTCTCCAAAAATATTTACCCGAGCAAATGAGCGAAGATGAAATAAAAAAACTTATCGAAGAAACAATTTCAGAGACGGGAGCAAGTACAATACAAGATATGGGAAGAGTCATGGGTGCTTTAATGCCAAAACTAAAAGGCCGCGCCGATGGAAATTTGGTAAGTAAAATAGTTAAAGACTCTTTAGTCTTGCCGTCTTCTTAATTCTTCTGCTTCTTCTCTCTTTCTTTTTTTCCAATATGGTTCTGGTTCTCTGGGGTTCCTGCTAAGAAGGGCATGCCCTAAATTTATTCCATCTATTACAATTACGAGTTCGCCGTCATTTCAAACTCTAACACTGGTATAGTCCTTATCCATGTTATTCCCGCGTGTAAATGTTACTTCGTCTTCAAATAGACTTACTTTCTCAACAACTAATCCCGTAAAATCCTCTAATATATAAGCTTTCTTTCGATCTCTACTTTTGAAATCTAGTAAAAAGAATGACCATTTTTCCTCATCTCTTGGATCAAATTTTTCTTGTATTCGCAATTGGAGGATTTCAGTCATTTGGTTTAGCTTAAAATTCCAGTCTCTATTAGGGTGTGACCCTCCTCCGTAAAATTCCCAGTCTTTTAATGATCTTGCTATTTCACCAGGGTCGACTTCATGAAGCGGAATTGATATTCTTCTTTTTTGTTCGGATTTAACAGGAGCTTCCATATTTATATCTTAGCTTTTCTTTTTTCTTTTATCAACCCATTCCTGCCAGACGACGAGAATCGGGGAGGCGTTGAAGATTGAAGAATAGGTTCCTGAGATTATTCCGATAAGAAGCGCAACCACAAACCATCTAATTGTCTCTCCTCCGAAAATTAGAAGCGCCATAAGAACTAGGATAACAGTAAGCGAAGTATTTAAAGACCTATCGAGTGTCTGAAGTATTGAATCATTTACGATTTGCGGGAAAGATACACTTTCTCGCCTTAAATTTTCTCTTATCCTGTCAAAAACCACAACCGTATCGTGAACAGAAAATCCAATAACAGTAAGAAGGGCTGTTACAAAAAGCGAATCTATTTCAACACCGAACACTTTTCCCAAAATTGCAAAAATTCCCACAACCACTAAAACATCATGAATAAGAGCAATTATTGCGCTTACGCCAAATCTTAAACCGCTCGCAGGTTTGGGAACCTTCCTAAAAGACCATGCTATATACAAAACTATAAGTATTGATGCCGCTATTACGGCTTTTATGGCGTTTATTGTTGTTTCTTTTCCGATCGTTGGACCAATCGTCTCAAAGCCTGTCTGATTGGCATCTTTTATCTGTTTTTTAAGCTCGTTTTGAAATTCTGTATTTTCTTTCTGATCCATTGGTCTTGTCCGCACCAAAATCGACTTGCCGGATTTCTCCAAAGTATAGACTTTAATACCCTTAGCCTCCAAAATTGTCCTTACCTTATGAATACTCTTATCCTCGGCTTTATCTTTAAACTCAACCAAAAGTCTTGAACCTCCCGTAAAATCAATAGAAAGATTAAGCCCAAACAAAAAGAGCGCTACAAGCCCCGGAATTAAAATAGCAAGAGATATGGCAAAATAAATATTTCTTCTTCCTATAACATCAAGGTTTATAATTTTATTTTTCATATACAAATCTTAAAAATGTACGAGTTACTATTATCGCCGAGAACATAGATACCAGGACTCCAATTGCCAAAATCAATGCAAAACCTTTTACGACACCCGTACCGAATTGATATAAAATAGCACTCGTTATTAGGGTAGATATATTGGAATCCCTGATAGAGGACCAAGCTCTTGCAAAACCGACCTCAATTGCTATCTCCTGTCTTCTCCCTCCTCTTAGTTCTTCTTTTATCCTCTCGAAAATCAATATGTTTGCATCAACCGCCATTCCGACGGAGAGGATAAATCCTGCAATTCCAGAAAGAGTAAGGGTAATTCCGTACGGCGTAATATTACTGATTTTAAAGATCGCAAGATTAATAAGCACATAGATTACAAGGGCACAGCTTGCAATAACTCCGAACTTTTTGTAAATAATACTCATAAAAACAACTATTATTAAAAATCCGATTATCCCTGCAAAAAGACTTTTTGCAAGAGAGACAGCCCCGAGTGTCGGACCAATCACTCGCTGTTCCAAAACAGAAAGTGGAACGGGAAGAGCACCTGCATTTAGCTGAGTTGAGAGAAGTTTCGCATTCTCAACCGTAAATTTGCCGGTAATTACAGCGTCTCCCGATAGGATCGGTTGATTCACAACGGGTGCCTCAATAACTTGATTATCCAAGACTATTGCCACTATTTTATTTACGTTTCTTTTGGTTATATCTGCAAACTTTTTTGTTCCTTCCGGAGAGAAACGCAATTGAACCTGAGGAGCTCCCGTTGTTTGGTCAAATGTAACATCTGCTCTTTCAAGATCACTACCGGAAAGAGGGGTTTTAACAGCATTTTCTCCTAAGATTTGGGTTATGCCCAATGGGTATGCCGAAGGGGACGCTTGTTTTGCCGATTGAGTTGCTCCCTGTTCCCAAAAGGTCAATTGGGCTGTAGCGCCTATCAAATTTATTGCCTGTTCAATATCGGTAACTCCCGGTAGTTCCACGATTATCCTTGAATCTTGGTTTACCGCAGCCGTCTGAATTATGGGCTCTGACACTCCAAACAAATTTATTCTTTTTTCAATAACGGTTTTTGCAGAATTTAGGGCATCGCTTCGTTGACTTGCCGGAATATCTCTCACATCCGCCCTGAAGGTAATTGATGTCCCCCCTTCAAGATCCAAGCCCCTTCTGAATGCAAACTCGCGAGAAAGTCTTAAAGGTTTTAGAATTTTCGACGGGTCAAAACTTACATTTCTGAGGGGACCGACACTTACATTATCTAGCTTTGGAAGGTTTATAAAAAGAGATGCGAGCATTATCAGAATAATTAACCAAAAGGTAAGCCGCGGAGATTTTTTCATTGGAGCATCGTTTCCTCATCACCTATTAACATAACCCGGGATCCTGAAAGGATAGAAGTTATAAATGGATCCCTTCTTTTTTTTCTGAAATCAAACTCTTCCTCAGACATTACCGTATAGTTTATTTCAGCATTCAGTCTTTTTTCCTCTGCCCTTACAAGAAGGGTCAACTCAGGAAGAACAATAGTGCCTACTATGAGAAGATTAATCTCGTCGGGATCAAGTTTCATTCTTCGCGCAAACTTTCCTGAAAACATGGCGTATCTTATTTTTCCCAATTTTGCTCTATTTTCCATAATTCCTTCACCAAGCCCGACCGTTTTAATCCCCAGTCTAAGAAGATCAAAATAAAATGGGTAATTTTTAGAGAGGAAATAATATACTCTATTTGCCCTTGGTTCTTTGGAGAGAATACCTTTTTTTTCTAGGAAAAGGAGTTCACGTCTTACGGCATTTATCTCATCCCCCGTTCTTCTGACAAGCTCTCTTACATGAAACATGTCGGAAGGACTAGAAAAGAATACATTCAGAAGTTTTATTCTAGATTTTGATGTAATAAGATCTGACAACATAGGCCGCCCTTGGATAGAATTATTTTACAGTTACTACTCCATCTGTGGGCAGAATTTCAAACCATAAAGTACCTCTGTTAAACTCAACTTCAGAACCACTGCTATCAAAAAGTTTAATTTTTGATGCTCTGTTGTCTTTCCTCCATGTTCCTTTTATTTCCTTTCCATCCATGAATATCTGAGCCTTACCGCTTCCCCTAGTCCTGTACAGCAAATGGATATTATTTTCGTAACCATCATTTGCATTTCTTTCCTGCATGTATAATACTACAATATTCTTCGAAGTCAACTGTTTATTGGTATTCTTATCCAATTGCGGCTGGTCCCCATTTTTCCCGTTATTTCTTCTATATAGATTTGTTGTTGGATCATACTTCCAGTCAACAAAATAGTCGGGCTGTGAATCCCAAAACTGAAGATGTATTGCTTGGGATTTTCCTCTTTTTGAAACATCCTCATCTTCTTTAAAAGTATAGGGAGTAAAATTCTCGTCCCAAGAATTCCCATCTTCATCCTCATTTGTAAGTTTTCTTTCCTCCGAAGCGTACTCCCACAGTTTCTCTGCGGAAGAATACATGGTGTGCTCTGTTGCTACGGTGCGTCCCAGTCTTTCGTAATCTCTCCAAAATACAAGGAAACCTATTGAAAACTGATTTAGATCATTATATGCGGCCCATTTATAGGTTGAGAGTTGAGATATTGCATCTGCCTGTCCCTGTTGATTAGCTCCTCCCACATGCGCATATAACGGGTATTCTCCATACTCAGACAGAAAATCTATAAAATAGGTCCTTGCAGACCTTACAGGCCCTATTGTACCCGGGTCTTGACAAAGGTAAACTGCCAAAAATCGCGTTATCCCGCCCTCGGCAACTGCTTCGTATATTACATCTGCAAAAGAAAGGCCTGATTGTGGTCTTGCTTCTTGATGATTTTCGATCATAACTCCGAGGGGTCTATGTTTTCTAAACCACTGCTCTTGTTGTTTTGAATACTTTGCACCATTTAAGGGGCACTCTTGAGTTCTTGGAAGATTTGGATCAAAAACAAGACGTCCACCCTCCCCGGGTTTTGGAGGTGATACCGGTTTTGAAAAGTCCGGAACATTGACGCTTGATAAAATCTTGTAGGAAACTCCTGCCGAGAGAACATAAATCAAAATAATAAGACCTAGTGTTAATAAATTCCTTCTATTCATATTAATTTTCTTTATTCCCTAACTTAAGAGCCTTTTTCTCTTCTTCTGAAAGTTCTATTTCTACCCCCTTACCGTTTACTATCTTTTTTGCGTACCAGCGGGTTCCCGAACGTGAATACAGGGCCGAAATTACCACTCCGGTATCGCTTGAGTCAACGAGAGAAAGTGTAAAACTTTGATCTCCTCCAGTATCTTTAAAAGGATTGAATCTATGAAGTCCTATTTTTTTTATGTGAAGAAGCTCTTCCTTATTTAAATTGTCACAATAATCCTCGAGGGCCTTAATATTCTTTTTATATTCATCCATTCTTTCAATAATTTCTTCAAGAATCGATTTAAGACTCTTGTTATTTGCTCCTTTTACTAATCTATTGTAATGAGCATACATTTGCCAAAAAAAGAACGTAAGGATAAATACCCAGATAAACAGAAAGCCGGCCAGAAGAAGGGGTAAATTCGATAACATGTGTATCAATCTATATTAGCCTCTTGACAGGCACGATGTCAATAGTGTAATCTAGGCTCTATCGCGGAAAACATGAATAAAAAAAGGAAAACCCGCAGGGAAAAAGTTCTAGCAGACCTTCATCGCAGACTTAATGCTACTAAGTTAAACTCTTATACCGCAAGGGAAGAATTAAAAGAAACTAAAACTGAAACCACAACTTTAGAACCTCAACTTGCGGAACCTAAAATAACCGTAAGTAACTACCCATATCTTATAAAAGATATTACGAAAACTGCTTGGGTAACAGCACTGATTATCGCATTTCAGATTTTTCTTTTACTAATGCTGAAAATCCATGTTATTACTTTACCTGGAATTTCCTATTGAAAGGAGGTGATATAAAAATGGCTACAATGTATTGTGTAAAATGCCGAGCCAAAAGAGATGACCCGAATGCCCAAAAAGTTACAATGAAAAACGGCAAACCAGCTCTTAAGGGCAAATGCCCAGTATGTGGAACCGGCATGTACAAGATTGGCTCGTCTTAATCCTTGAAGGTCCTTGCAAGGAAAATAATTTACCTTCAAGAACAAAAAAATAAAAAACCCCTCCTTCTGCTCAGTGGGGTTTTTTATTGAAATTACATTTCTTCTATTATCTCAACTACTGAGTTTCTATAATTTATAGCTGGGTGGTAATAAAATAAGTTAGCTGAATTATCACCAACCACGTAGATCTTTGGCTTTTTTCTTTCTACAAAAAAGGCAATGGCTGACCCAAGCTCTGTAGTCGAACCGGCTCCAAAAGTTTTATCAGCAAGAAATATAAATATGTCAGATTCCTTAATGTTTTGTATATCTTCAATGGCATAATCTTTGGCTAGTTTTTTATTCTTAAAATAAGGCTTAATATACTTATGCCAAGTCCAATCAAGAACTTCATATCCCTTATCCTTGAAAAGATTGTTTATTTTTTTTACTTCTTCTCGGCGCGCTGTTCTTGAAGCAATATAAATCTTCATGAGACGAGACAAATCCTACTTTTCCTTATAGTGGACCAGTTTATATACTTTTACGACAATGATGTTCCACTCGCCTGCGATTTCCGCTCTTCCAAACCCTGCCACTTCCCAAAGAGAGTTTCCTAGAGGTTGACATGGTCCTTCACAAACCACCAAAAGTTGGTCAGTAACCGTTTTTCTCGCGGGATCAGTTACCGGAGGCTCAATTGCTACCGGATCCTGATTTCTTAGCTTGAAAAAATAGCGGTAGGCATGATCCGAATTCCCGCCGGTAATCAAGGCAAAGTTAAACGGCCTACTTTCTGTTTTATTCAAAACAAACTCTGCAATGGTTTTGACCTGCTTTAATTGTCTGTTCGGCTCATATTTAAATGGCATGCCGTAAAGATTAACAGCAAGAAGTGCGATAAAAGCTATAACTGAAGTTATTTTTAATAGAATCTTTTTTGAATTAAGAAAATCTAAGGCGTGGGCCGAAAGAATAAAGGGTAAAACAAACATAAAACCAAAATAATACTCATAAATCGGTTTTCTATAAAACCCAAAGAGAATTATGCCAACGCCAAGCCATGCAAATAGCAAGTAAATTTTCAGGAATTCACCATAGTTTTTTTTGTACTTTTCTTTAGAATAAGGAAAATTTTTAATAAATTTATAAACCAAAATAGAAAGCGAGCTAAGTCCCAGGAGAAACGCCAAGACATACCATAGCGCTATATTTGAGTGTTGTCCTGCCGCAATTTGATCATACGCCGGAAAATTTGCGACAAGCCTCGCAAATAGCCTAAAGAAAACATCATAAACACTTGAGAAGAAAGAAAGACCGACTCCGGTCTCGTCCGATTTAAATACAAAACCGTAAATACTTGTTATATTTTGAAAACCATGCCTTGCTTCAAATGCAAGAAAAGGAGACAAACCAATTAGAAAACCTATGAAAACCAGAAAGTATTGTTTAACAAAATCCAAGCTCTTTTTCCCTGCATAAAACTTTCCTAAAAGATCGACTATTAAAATATAAGAAGCCACAACAGCACCTAAGAAAAATGCAAGATAATGAAGCTGCATTGAAATTCCCAAAAGAAATCCGCAAAGTAGAAAAAGCTTCCAGCTGTTAATTTTTACAGCTCTATATAAAACATACAGGGAAGAAAGTGAGAAAAACGGCATTAGATTTGGATTCCAGGAAGAACGAGAATATGCTATCACGATAGGAGAAATTGAGTATAAAAGTGCTGCAATAAGACCTATTCTTTTATTGAAAAGCTCGGATGCAAATCTATAAAGTAGATAAACCGTAGCGACCCCAAAAAGTGCTACCATAATAGCCGGTCCGACAGGATTGTAATTAAACATCCACAGAAAGGGGACCATAAAATAGTAATAAATAGGACCAAGGAAAAAACCTCCTACCGAAGCAGCCGGGCCAAGGAGTGTTAAATTCCCATGGAGAATATTATAGACAACCAGTACATCTCTTCCCTCATCTCCAAGGAAGGTCATGTAATCCTGTATTCTGTATAGTCTCAAAAAGGAGGCTAAAACAAGAATAACAATAATCACTAAATTGGGATTTAAAACAAAAGCTTTAAACTTCTTTAGGGAAACTTTCATTTAGGAGCCTTCTTGCGCCAGATGATTTTATTATATACCGTAAAGTTCCAAATAAGAAGGAAGAAGGTGCCTATTAAAAAATATATAAAGTAATAATTTTCTCCGATTAGGCGCTGTCCCAGGAATATTGTTCCTGTTTGGATAAAGATAACGCCAAACGAGGAAGTTAGATAAAATTGTGCCATCTTGATAAAGTAACTTGAAATAGTAGATGCCTTATTCTCCCCAAATGTCCAGAGATTATTAAAATTATAATTAGAAAATATTGCCAAAGCCGCACCAACTAAATTAGCTAGTGAAGCATCCCATCCGAAAATCTCAACCAGAACTCTTAATACTACTGCATTAATTATAAAACCCGTACCCCCAACTACCAGAAATTTACCAAATTTTCCAAGGAGTATTTCTTTCATTCTGGTTGAAATTACAAATTTGAATACCTCAATAATGTATCCTAAGGGAGCAATTTTTGATTTACCAAGATTTCTATCTGAAAAGTGGAAAGGAACCTCACCTATTTTAAATCCGTCTCTTACGGCTTTGTGAAGAAAAGATATCTGAAAAATGTAACCTTTATAATTTGTTAATTCTTCTTTTTCTCTTAGAAATACTTCTTTTTTAAGAGCCCTGTATCCTCCTGTCCAATCATGGATTGAAAATTTCATAAATATGGTTCTTACAAAGAGATTTGCTACAACTGAAAATATTTTTCTCAAAATTGGCCAATTTTTGGGAATCGATCCTCCATCACTGTATCTATTGCCGATAACCATGTCGTATCCATCGTCAATCTTTTTGAGAAATTCGGGTATTTTTTCGGGATCATGCTGAAGATCAGCATCCATTTCAAAAACAACATCTGCCCCCATCTTCTCAATTGCGTAGGTCATTCCTCTTATATATGCCGCACCCAAGCCAAGCTTCTCGCCCGAGGAGATATCTATGTTTTTCCATTTCCCCATAAGTTCTCTTACTTCTTTTTCTGTTCCATCTGGAGAATTGTCATCTGCAACTAAAATGTGCATATCGTGATTTTTTATTTTTGGAAAAATTTCGTTCTCAAGAGTTGGGATAAGGCGGTCAATATTACCTTTTTCGTTATAAGTGGGGTTTATAATAGCTACCTTCATAAAACAGAATAGCTAAAATGGCTGAACGGTCAAATAGTTTTCAAAGTGTACAAATCTTAACCGTCTAGCTATTTAGCCATTCAGCTATTTTTTATCTTCTCAAAATATTCTATTGTTTCTAAAAGTCCTTGGTCAATATCCACTTTTGGTTTCCAAGAAAGAAGTCTTTTTGCTTTCTCTATGTTAGGCTTTCTTTGCTTAGGATCATCATCGGGAAGTGGCTCAAAAATAATCTCGGAATTAGAATTGGTCAATTTTTTTATTAGGTTTGCGAGCTCAATAATTGTTTTTTCTTCAGAATTTCCAAGATTAATAACTTCTCCCTTTGTTTTATCGGAAAACATTGAAAGCAGTAACCCCTCAATAAGATCATCTATATAGCATACACTTCTGGTTTGTTTTCCGTCCCCATAAACTGTAAGAGGTTCGTTTCTAATCGCCTGATTTATAAAGTTTGAGATGACCCGTCCATCATCATTCCTCATGTTTGGACCAAAAGTATTAAATATTCTTATTATTCTTGCGTCTGTGTTGAATTTTCTAACATATGCCATAGTGATTGCCTCACCAAATCTTTTTCCTTCATCGTAGACCGAACGAATTCCAACTGGATTTACATTTCCAAAATAATCTTCTCCCTGAGGAGAAACCTTTGGATCTCCATAAACTTCAGACGAAGACGCATAAAGAAATTTTGCATTTGAATTTTTTGCAATATTGAGTAAGTTATAAGTGCCCAATGAGTTTGCTAGAAGAGTCTCTATGGGGAAGGCAAGATAACTTCTCGGACTTTTTTGACTCGGAGATGCGGGAGAGGCCAAATGAAATATAAAACTTACATCATTTAAGTTTTTTAGATCTTTGCTATCACTAACATTTGCTTTTAAAAATTTAAAATTTTTTGCGGAAAGAAATTTTTTAATGACACCATCATTTCCGGTTACTAAATTATCTAAGCATATTACCCTGAAATTTTTATCGAGGAGTTTTTTGCAAAGATGAGAGCCCATAAAACCTGCTCCTCCGGCCACAAGAGCTGTCTTCATTATCACTTAGTGCCCTTTTCCCTTTCAATATCAGCTTCTACCATAAGCTCAACTAATTCTTTAAAGCCTGTCTCAGGTTTCCATCCCAGAACTTTTCTTGCCTTACTTGCATCGCCTATAAGATAATCCACTTCTGCCGGTCTTAAATGTTCATTTACATCTGACTTAACATGCTTTTGCCAATCTTTTATCTTAACGAAGGCAAAAGCAAGCTCAACAAATTCTTTGACGCTGTGGTTTTCTCCGGTTGCTATTACGAAATCATCCGCCTTTTCTTGCTGCAGCATAAGCCACATTGCTTCAACATAATCTCCTGCATATCCCCAATCTCTTTTTGGCTCAAGAGAGCCAAGCTCAAGTATCTTTTGTTTTCCAAGACTGATTCGGGCAACTGCATGACTTATTTTTCTTGTTACAAACTCGAGTCCTCGTCTTGGAGACTCGTGATTAAAGAAAATCCCAGAACATGCAAACATTTCATAACTTTCTCTATAGTTTAATGTAATATAATGTCCATAAACCTTTGCAACTCCGTATGGACTTCTTGGATGAAATCTTGTAGTTTCTTTCTGGGGAGTTTCGGTAACCTTACCAAACATTTCAGAAGAAGAAGCCTGATAAAATTTAATCTTAGGATTAACTGCACGAATTGCTTCAAGAAGCCTTGTTACTCCCAATGCTGTAAATTCACCGGTTAAAACAGGCTGATTCCAGGAGGTTTTAACAAATGATTGAGCAGCGAGATTGTAAACTTCATCTGGTTCTGATTCCAAAATAGCAGACGACAATGAGCTTTGATCGAGAAGATCTCCTTGAATTAAAGTTATCTTATCTTCGATATTTTTAATTCGCTCAAAATTTATCGTGCTTGTCCGTCTCGTTAGCCCAAAAACCCTATAGCCCTTGGACAATAATAGTTATGCAAGATATGAACCATCTTGCCCAGTAATTCCGGTAATCAAAGCTTTTTTTGCCATGTTTTATAGATTTTAAATTATATTTCTCCAATACTCAAGCGTATCTTTCAGTGTCTTTTCTATTGGAATCCTTAACTCCCAACCTGTAAGATTTGAGAACTTCGTTTTATCGCATAGAAGAATGGGATTATCTGAAGGCCTTAGGAGAATTTTATCAGTTTCAATTTTGATATTTACTCTTGAAAGCAATAATAATCTCCTAAGAATTTCAGAAATCTTGTAAGATTTTCCTGATCCGATATTGTATACATCTCCAACTTCCCCTTTTTCTATAGCAAGATGGTAGGCTCTTACCATATCCCTAACGTCTGTAAAATCTCTTGAACTTTCTAAATTACCCACCGGTAAAATTGGCTCTCTTTTTCCTTTTTCTATTTCTGCAATTTTTTTTGCAAAAGCTGAAACAACAAAATCAGAAGATTGTCTTGGACCAATATGATTGAAGGGACGAACTCTGATAATCTGAAGTTTATGTGACAAAAAATATTGAAGACCTAAAAAATCCTGAGCAAGTTTTGATACTGCATAAGGGTTAGTCGGATTAAAGGGGGTATTTTCATCAATTGGCAAATCTTTTTTGGCCACCAACCCATAGATTTCAGCGGATGAGACAATCATCACTCTAGTAGAATTTAAATCTAATTTACGCAAAGCTTCAAGAATATTTATTTCAGGCTGTACATTACTTTGAAAAGTGTGGTAGGGCATCTCAAAGCTTTCCCCGGAAGAAGGTAAGGCTGCCAAATGATATATATAATCTGGTTTTTCCTCCCCAATGAGCTTTAAAACTCCTTTTCCATCGGACAGATCAAGCCTTAGAAGTTTTACTCTATCTCTTATTGAACTTAAGTTAGAAAGAGTTTTTTCATTTAAATATACGCCATATACATCTACATTATTTTCTGAAACAAGCCTTTCTGCTAAGAAACTGCCTGCAAAACCAGAGACTCCCGTTATCAAAACTTTCTTCATGCCCCTTCGCGCTCTCTCGTATTTTTTTTTATTTTCCAAAATGTTCTACTCATAAAAATTACTAAAGCTTCGGGGACATGATCCATCCGAAGTTTTAACAAAGGAGGCTCATCTTCCAATTCCAACATAGGTGAAACCTAATTCCCTCATTTTTTCAGGATTATAAATATTCCTTCCATCGATAATAATAAGGTTTTTCATGAGTTTTTTTATTTTTTTAAAATCAAGTTCTTTAAATTCGTTCCAATCTGTAATAATAATAAGTGCATCTGATCCCTTGGCTACATCGTAAACGTTATCGCAAAATTCAACGTTAGTTATGATTCTTTTTGCATTTGCCATAGCTTGAGGGTCAAAAGCTTTAATACTTGCTCTTTCTTGCTTTAACATTTCTATAATATCGACAGACTGAGCATCCCGCATGTCATCGGTATTGGGTTTGAAGGAAAGACCCAATATTCCAATGGTCTTTTTGTTTAAATCTGTCAGCAATTTTCTTGCTTTTCTAACGATATCGCGCTTTGCCTGTCCATTAATTTTTTCTACCTCATCAAGTAAAGCAAAGCTATAATCATAATTCTTGGCGATTGCAATTAGGGCTTTTACGTCTTTTGGGAAACAGCTTCCGCCGTAGCCAGGACCTGGAGCAAGAAATTCATTGCCAATCCTTTTGTCCAGACCTAGTCCTTCAATAACGGCAATACCATCTGCTCCGACTAGTTCTGATAATTTTGCTATCGCATTTGCAAATGAAATTTTAGTGGCCAAAAATGAATTTGATGCATATTTAATGAGCTCCGCTGTCTCAAGATTTGTTAGAACAAACTGTCTGTCGATAGGCTTATGAAGTTCAATAAGCAAATTCTGGGCTCTTTTATTTTCGGTTCCTATAACAATCCTGTCGGGCGCCAAGGTGTCTTGAATCGCTGTTCCTTCACGAAGAAACTCAGGAACCGATGCGATGTCGAATGTTGCTTCATGAGGCTTAACTTCATCTATCAATTGTTTTATTCTTTTATTTGTGCCGGGAGGAACCGTGCTTTTTGTAGCAATAACCGTATAACCTTTCAGATTTTTTCCAATATTTTCCGCAACGGCGAAAACTCCAAGAAGTTCTGCATCGCCTGTTTTATTCGGTGGAGTTCCAACGGCTATGAAAACTATGTCTGAATCCGAAACTGAAGGCTTATAATCAAGCGTAAAAAAAAGCCTCTTTGCTCTAATATTTCGTTTTACAAGTTCTTCAAGTCCGGGTTCAAAGAATGGAGATTTTCCTTTTTTAAGATCTTTTATTTTCTTAGGGTCCCTGCCAATCACCCAAACCTTATTGCCTAAATCTGCAAAGATGGATGCTGTAACAAGTCCAACATATCCGTGGCCGATGAAAGTTATTGTCATATTTGTTTTCTCGTTTCTAAAATGCCTTCTTCAAGTCTTTTGAATTTTATTACCAATTTGTTAATTTTATCATTTTTCATAAGAAGATGTTAAGGGCGTTCTGCTCTTCCTCTGAAAAATTCTTTCCTTATTGTTTTTGATATTAAATTTTTATTAAAACCAAAAACTTCAGCAATTTTATTTACTATTTCAAAAGGAGTCAGAGAGTCCCCTCCGCATGCGTGAAAAACACCTTCCGTTTGGTTTTTAAGAAAATAGTCGAAAACAAAATCAAGATCGTCTATAAATGTCGGTGTAATAATCTGATCGCTTACCATTCTTAAAGATTTACCATTTGCCAAAAGATCAATTAAAACTCTTATAAAATCTTTTTTGGGAAATTTTGCTCTATAGGGATACGAAATTCTTATTATCGCATTCGGAATTTCCGAAGAAGAAACCAGTTTCTCCCCTTCATATTTTGTTTTTCCATACCAATTAATCGGGTTTGGGGTATCTTCCTCTTTGTAAAAATCTTTTGTCCCGTCGAAGACAAAGTCGGTTGATATGTATATTAATTTTTTCTTAGTTTTTCTGCATGCGTCAACAATATTTTTTGTTCCTAAAACATTAACTGCCCAAGCCGTTTTCTTTATTTTAAATTCCTCTTCCTGTTCCTTAATATCTTTATATCCCAATATTTTACTATCTTCTTCTTTATCCTTTTCGCAATCATCTACGTCTGTTTTTGCTGCAAGATGAATTACGAGGGGCGCGTCTGATGATCCTAGAAAATTAAAAACTTCATTCTTGTCAGTTATGTCATTACCACTTCTTCTGCTAAAATTTACAAATTCATATTTATCTTTTAAAAGCTCTGCAACTCGGGACCCCACAAGTCCCGTAAGTCCTGTTCCTATTATCTTCATGCTCCTACGCTATTACTTAATTCCATTAATCGTTTTTGATTGTTCTAAATCTGTAAAAACTTAAACTGCAAGCTTCGGAGCATGACCAATCCGGAGTTTTAACGAGGGGTGGTCATGATCCATATTGCTTTTTATAATAATTCTTGTATTCTCCGTTTTTTACATCCTGCCACCATTTTTTATTTTCTTTATACCATCCTATTGTTTTCTCAAGCCACTCGTCAAAGCTATGAAGAGGAAACCAGCCAAGTTCATTTTTTATTTTCGACCAGTCAACAGCATACCTTCTGTCGTGCCCCTGTCTATCCTTTACGAACTCTATATAGCTTTCATCCTTGCCCAAAATCTTTATTATTTTTTTCACGACCTCTAGATTATTAATATCCTCTGTTAATCCACCTACGCAATAAGTTTCTCCTATCTTTCCTTTTTGTAAAACAACTTCAATTGCGCGACAGTGGTCCTCAACGTAAAGCCAGTCTCTTACATAAAGTCCGTCCCCGTATATCGGAACCTTTTTATTTTCGAGTAAATTTGTTATAGCAAGAGGGATTAATTTTTCCGGGAACTGATAGGGCCCAAAGTTATTAGAACAATTAGTAATAGTGATAGGAAAATTATACGTATGGTAATATGCTCTCACAATATGATCTGATCCGGCTTTACTTGCAGAATACGGACTTCTGGGATCATATCTTGTTCGTTCATTAAATTTCTTCGAATCACCAAGATTAAGGCTTCCAAATACTTCATCTGTGGATATATGATGAAAGCGCTTAACATTGTTCTGACGGGCAACATCCAGCAACACCTGAGTTCCAACTACATTGCTTAATATAAAAGGCTGAGGACCTAAGATAGATCGATCTACATGGCTTTCTGCTGCAAAGTGAACAACGATATCTACCCCCTCAATCACAGATGCAACCTCATTTGATTGAACTATATTTCCCTTTACAAACGAGTAATTCGAATTATTTTGAACTTCCTTTAAATTTTCTAAATTTCCTGCATATGTTAGGGCATCAAAATTAACTACAAAATCATCCGGATGATTCTTCATCCAGTAAATTATAAAATTCGAACCGATAAAACCGGCTCCTCCGGTCACCAAAATTTTCATATTATCCTAATATTGGAAGACTGATTGGTTGCTCTAGATGATCAAAATACCTAAGAATCGAGTCTCTATGATCAAATGCAAATTCTTCCTCAGATGGAAGACTGGTTTCGTCAAACCAACCAACCTCAGATACTTCTTTATTTAGCATTGGTTTACCACTTGTTATTTTTACGATATATAAAAAATCAACATTTTGTCGATCTTCCTTGGGTCTTTTGGGATTGTCGTTAACACGGAACAGATTAACAATTTCACCGTTATATCCTGTCTCCTCTTTTAATTCCCTTAGGGTTGCCTTCTCAGTGTTTTCATCTCGATCTAAGAATCCTCCCGGAATGGTATATGTTCCAAATCTGTGGGAGCTGGCACGTTTTATAAGAAGCACCTCTTGTTTATTATTAATTGCAATTGCGCCAACTGTGACATGTCGAAGATTTCCTTTTCCGCCGTTTTCAAATTCACAAACAATCATAAAATTTATAACTCGCCATTTTTGACTTTCTCGGCAACTAGATTATTGGCTCTTAAAAGTTCGTCATAGGATGTTCCTGCATCAACCCACCAATCCAAAAGCTCACATTGAAGAGTTCCTTCCTCAAGATAAATATTGTTGAGATCTGTAACCTCAAGTTCATCTCTTGCGGAGGGCTTTAGTCTTCCAATAAAATCAAAGACTCTATCATCATACATATATATCCCGGTTTGCACTATGTCAGACTTAGGACTCCGTGGCTTTTCCTCAATAGATAAAACAGTTCCGTCATCATCGATCTCTATCACTCCATATTGCTGAGAACCGGTTGACATCTTTACTCCATAAATAACTGCTCCCTTTTCTCTCTTCTCAAATTTTTCTATAGTTGGTTTAAGGTTGGTATTAAAAATGTTGTCTCCAAGAATTACTAAAATTTTTTCATCTTTAGCAAATTCTCTTGCATAAGAAATGCCGTCCGCAATTCCTTTTGCATTTTGCTGAACGCCATAATAAATCTTGAGCCCAAAGTCATCCCCCGATTTAAGCAGATTCGCAAAATGTCCAGCATGATCCGGAGAGCTATTTATCAAAACTTCCTTTATTCCGGCTTTTACCATAGCCTCAAGAGGATAAAAAATCATTGGCTTGTTATAAACAGGAAGAAGATGCTTATTCGTAATCGAAGTGAGCGGTCTAAGTCTGGTTGCAAGACCGCCTGCTAAAATTACACCTTTCATATTTCAAATTCTTCAATATGACCCTGAATATCTAGAAGGGTCACAAAAAAAGACCTCCTTTAAGAAAGAAAAATAGGATACTTATCCCTAAGGCTCCTATCAATAAGTATTCTAGCACAATTGCGAAGGAAACATCATGGTTTATGAAATGATGAACTATTCCAAACAATACATAAAATAGTGTAGTAAGAACAATCAGAATTAGCTGAAGATTTTTATTCGGCGATGCAAGCATTACAAATGCTAATCCAAGACCGAGTATAATACCTAAAGATAAGTAATATTCAAAATCTCTATTTTTGTAAAATTTCATAGAATTACTCCCCTTCCTAAAATAAATATTAAGAGAACAACAGATATGAGGAACAGGACATGATCGGGATTATGCCTTGCAAAACTGAATATTTTTTTTCTTTCCAGAATTACCATCTCTAAAATAAGAGAAAATACAACAACGGATATTAAAAATAGACTAAGATTTTTAGTAAGAAAAATGCTATCAATTAAAGGTTTATTTTTAATTTGTGCAGGCGCAACTAAGATTTTTTGCCTTGAGATTGGATTTTCTCCTCCCGGTTTTTGGGTTTCTGGTTTTTCCGCCCCTTGTTTTTCCTCGGCAGCTTCTTCTTGAATTTGTTGTAACTGAATATTTTGATCTTGTGGTAAAGCTGCTAAGTTTCTATTCCCGAATATTTCAACAACCAGTACCGTTTCTTGTCCATCAAGATTTCCTACCACTGCTGCAAAACCAACATCCGAATAATTAGAAGACATCATATTTTCTTTGTGGGACGGGCTAACCATCCAAGCATTCGTAACATCGCTGCTCGTATTGTAACCTCTTGCAAGATTTTCTCCCGCATATATATAAGTGTATCCTGCCTCTTTTATAAAATCCCAAGGAGATTTTCCCTCAGGTGAAGAATGGGCCCAATAGTTTTTTGCAATCATATCATTTGCCTTATTTAAAGCTGCGGCGGACAACTCTGGATTCAGACTTAAAGAAGAAAGATTATTCTCTTTTCTTTTATCATTAAGTAGTGTAAGAAGCTCTTCATTTGTTATATTAGCCGATATACCCAAAACTTCGGGGTGAACTTTGTTTAAAGAATTCAGAAGAAAAGTGGAAATTATGAGAAAGAAAATTACCAAAATGAGTGTTGAGTGGTGTAAAATCCTTGCCTTATAATTATTTTCCTGATGAGGTACAAAAAAATTCCTTAGAAAATTCTTCACTTTTCTAGTATATCACTTGTAAGAAGGCTCAACCAATTCTCCGACACTTTTATCATTTATTGGAATTTTTAATATAAATCCTAACGTATTTGCAATTGAAATCCCAACCCTTAAACCCGTAAATGACCCCGGACCCGTATTTACTTTAATAGAATTAATATTTTTGATATCAATTTTGTGCTTTCTTAAAATTTTTTCAATCAAAGGTAAAATTACCTGAGCTTTCCTCGAATCGGTCTTATGCTTGATAAGATGTTTTTT
This sequence comes from uncultured Gammaproteobacteria bacterium, assembly GCA_964408825.1. Taxonomy (GTDB): domain Bacteria; phylum Patescibacteriota; class Microgenomatia; order Levybacterales; family UBA12049; genus CAYPAU01. Next base: position 75,352 of record CAYPAU010000001.1, on the reverse strand, counting down.
ATCATCAACTTGCAAGCCTACGATAATCTCTTTATTATCAGATGAATCTATAGTCAAGGTCCTCATATTTATCGGCAATCTAAATTTATATTATTTAGACTTTTTTGGTTAAAGCAACAAAGAAGGGAGGTGTATCTTTGTGTATATAGCTTAGAGACATCTTGTGTTGTTTAAGGAAATCTTTTAAACTATCTCCTTCGTAGATTTGTTTAGTCAATCCATATTTTCCATATTCTTCTTCTTTAATCCAGTCTACTTCATGTAGTCTAGTGTACCATTCTCCTATATAAATTATTCCACCTGGTTTTAGTACTCTAACCATCTCTTTAAACTGACCACTGGACCCCAACGTGTATCTCAATCCTCCATCTTCTAACCTTTCGGGTGAATTTACAAAATCCCCGCCCAATACGTTCAATAACCAGACTTCATCAGCAATAGCATCGGCAATAGGTAATTTTTTTAAATCTCCCACAGCAAAATTGCTCCGCTCTTCATTGTTTATGTATTTAAAATCATCTGGACGAATATCTATGCCTATATATCTCGTGCCCGATATTAAAGCCTCTCTAATTCTGCCTGAGTTATCATATATTGGATTACAATTTGGCCCAATCTCTACAATTGTCTTTGGCTTATTTTCTTGAGGCTCAGGAGACAAGTTTTCTACATTAGGTAAATCGCTCATGCATTAATTATATCATTGAATCTATAAGAACTGCTCCTTGACGTAGGATTTTCCAAGGGCTTACCGAGCAATCCACTACAGTTGAAGTACTACCTAAATTGCTTGTCTTGCCGGGCAAAACATAATCAGCCAATTTTACCAGTTTTGGATTTAAATCCTTAAACTTGAAAGGAGTTTTATCTCCATGAAAATTTGCAGAAGGACCAAGAATGGGAATCCCAATGTTTTTGATCAGTTTAAGAGTTATCGGATGATTGGGCATCCGAATTCCCAAAGTATCACCTCCACTCCTAACCAATGTAGGCACTTTAACTTTATTACAGTACAGTATTATAGTAAGTGCTCCTGGCCAGTAGGGCTTTATTAATTTATCCAAAACATTCTTTGGCAAGAAAGCCCAGTAGTCCTTTGCCATTTCAGTACCATCAACAAGAACCGGGGTTGCCATACTCTTAGGTCTTTTTCTTATCTCAAGTAATCTTCCAACAGCCTTCTTATTATCCATTCGGCATCCTATACCAAACGCAGTATCAGTAGGGAAAATAACTATCCCGCCTTTTTTCAAAATTTCGACAGCTCTCTTAAATTTTTTGTCCATTAACCTTTGTCTTCATAACTACCACACACTGTAGTGTGGTAGTTAAAGTATTTTTATTTCTATATGTCTTTTGTTTTTTGAAAGATAATTAAATTTTACATCGATTCTTTTTCTCGGTAGGAGTTTTTCCAGTTTTTCTGCCCACTCGATAGCAACAATATTTTGGGGATCGTTTATTATTTCGTCAAGCCCTAAACCTTCGATATCCTTTGTGCCTTCAATCCTATATAGATCTATATGATTGAAAACTTTTGACTCTTGAATTCTTGTCCTGAGCTTGTCGAACGGATTGACTCTTGAATTCTTGTCCTGAGCTTGTCGAACGGATTGACTCTTGAATTCTATTTTGTATGATCTGACAATAATAAAAGTCGGGGAGATTATCCTTTTTTTAATTCCAAGTCCCTTTGCCAGCCCTTGGACAAATGTAGTTTTTCCGCTCCCAAGCTCTCCGTAAAGAGCGACGATATCTCCGCCTTTGAGTTTTTTGGCAAAGTTTTCTGCAATTTTTTTTGTTTCCTCACTTGAGTTTGTTATATATTTCCCGCTAAAGTTCGTCATTTTTGCTTTTTCTTTTAAATATAAGAAAAGCAAGTATAGCACAGCTAGTAATAAAACCTCCGGAAATTAAGAAAATTAAAGGCAGCTTATTGTCTGATTGTCCTAACACTTCTATTTCTTGGCCATTTTCTTTTGATGTAGGTGAAGGGGTGGAAGCTTTAGTTGATTTTCCTAAAACAGACGTAGGGAGTATATCTTTAGTGGTATTACTCTTGGCAAACTGTGAAGATGCGGGATTTTTTAAAACCTGAGTTGCGGTCGGAACTTTCGTAGAGACTGCGGAAGGTTTTGTCGTGGGCGTTGGGGTCGGGCTCTTTGTTGGGGTAGGCGTTTTTGTGGGTTTAATCGTAGGGGTTGGTGTGAAAGTTGGAGTCGGTAGAGAATAGTTTATCTCAATATCAACTGGGGTTTGTTGATCATTTGACGCTTGGTTCCCAGATGCTGTGTATCTTCTTATTCTAAGCTTGTATGTCCCTGCTCCCGGAAATTCAGTAATACTTGGCGTACCAATTCTTGCCTGTATATTTGCAGAGGCAGTTTTGGATGAATCAATTGCAACAGATGAATAAGACTTACCATCGGATCCACCATACCAGTCGGCTCCATTAAATGTTTCTCCAAAATAATTTATAGTTCCCTCTTTATATAAATCTACTCTCAGATAATTTTGACCCTCGGAGGCACCAGAGATAGATACGTCCACCGTAAATGGGTCTTGAGATATCGATAAGGGATATTGATCTACACTTATTGTTACTGCAAAAACTTTATGCGGCAGCGATAAGGCAAAAAATAAGATAACTAGAAATAATATTTTTTTCATTTAATCTACTTTAATTATTAAAGCAAATTAGCGGACTTAATTCACGTGGAGATAAAAAGTATCAAGCCCGTCATCTGCATGATGGACTCTTGCATACCTTAGCCTGCACCCGCTATTTCCTGTATAACTTCCCTGAAATAAAGTTCCGCTTTTAACCGCCCGGACGATTGAGCTTGAGCTGTTAATATCAATTCCGTTATGAGAAGGATAAAAACCAGAGCTTCTGACATACGATGTCACTCCGTATCCCTGATTAAATTGAATTGTCGGGGAGATTGGCCATTCCCAACTACCCGAGGGGTTAAAATCATCACCCCCTGATTGATTTATGTGATCAACGCTTTTTAAGTGACCGAATGGATTTTCGGGACTACCGTTTCTGCTTACTGTAAAATGAAGATGAGTCCCTGTAGAATTACAGGATGCGCCCTGCCTAATAGTTGCTATTACATCTCCTTGATTTATCTGTCCCACCTCGCCCTCTGTTCCTCTTCCTGATATAATTCCCTGAATTGCTTCATATTCTGCTAGTGCATTGGCAAGAAGCCTTTGGTAATTGGCCTCGCTACCCTGGGTTTCTGCAAGAAGTCGCTGTTTGTTTTTCTTTTCCTGATCAAGTTGATTCGTATATGCTTCAAGCTGAGTCTGAAGTGCTTCTACTTTTTGTTTTTTGTCTTCAAATATTTCCTTTTGGTTCGCATAGTCATTTCTTGCCTGTGTAGTGTCATAAATAAGTTTTTTATCATGCGCTTGGGCAATTTTTAAATAATTGAGTCTTGTGAAAAAATTAGAGACATTATCGGAGGAGAGAAGTATATGAAAAGGTTGAATAGTCCCAACCTCGTATGTTGCAACAATTCTGTCTATGAGAACGCTCGTTAATTTTTTGATTGAATTCTCCAAAGTGATAATTTTTTTATCAGCCGTGTCTATATCCAAAGTTAAATCGCTTATCTCTTGTTCTGTTGCATTAATTTTAAGCTGAGTCAGCTTTATCTGATTATCCATTACGGATATTTGGGAAGATAAGGTTTTTTGCTGATTTTTAAGATCACCTATCCTATTCTCAAGGTCGTTAATTTGGTTTTGAAGATCTATTAATCTTTGTTGATCAGACGAGGAAGGGGTTACCGTGGGAGTCGCAGTTTGGGCGTAAGTCTTATAGAAGAAAAGAGAAATTGTAATAAAAAATATTAAAAGGGCTCCTAGAATTTTGCGAAGAATTAACATAAGTAATTCTCATTTAAGGTATCTTAGAACTGCCATAAAGCTTGAAATAAAACCTAAGACTATTGCGAAAAGTAGTTCTCCTCCTAGAACAAGAAGGAAAAAGGTTATAGGTACGGGCAAGATAGGAATTCCCCTTAAGAAGTAGGAAAGGAATGGCGTTGAATACCATAATACAAGAGTGGCAATTACCCACCCCGATAAAGCTCCTATCAGTCCATAAAAAATTCCCTCGAATATAAAAGGCCACCTTATATACCAATTAGAGGCTCCAATAAGCTTCATTATCTCAATATCTTCTTTTTTCTGCGAAATTTTAATACCGATTATAGTTGCCATAATAAATATCGATACGAGCGAAAGAACTATTATAAGACCTATTCCAATTCTTCTTATTGCAGAAGTCCAGGAGGTAAGGGTTGAGACAATATCCTTTTGATAAATTACCTCTTGAACAATCGGAGATGTTGAAAGGGCATCTGAAATCCCCGATAAATCTTCTATTCTGTTTGCCGAAATTTCAAGCGATGCTGGAAGTATATCTGCCGTTACTAAATCAAGCAGAAGCGGATCGTCCTTGTTTTGTTGTCTATAAATCTCCAAAGCTTCCTGTTTTGATACAAATTTTACAGAGGCCGCTTTCCCCGTGCTTTTTATTTGTTCTTTTAAGTTATTTATTTCTTCCTGCTTTGCTTCATTTTTAAAGAAGGCTGTAACTTGTGGTTTTGATTCAAAAAAATTTATTATTTTTGATGACCCCGAAAGTAAAAAAGTGAAAAAAGATATCGTAAGAAAAGTTAACATCATTATAAGAATTGCAGCCAAAGTCTGATAGGGAGATCTTCTTATGTTTCGGGCCATGGTTTTAATAAACTTCATTGTCCCTCCTCCTTCTTGTGTTCCTTTTTAGTCTCCTCGTCTTTTTTCCCGGAGGCTCCTTCCCTGTGGGACTTCTTACCCGCCTGGCCGGCCCGCTCCGCCGAGTCGAGGCGAGCAGGCAGGTCATCTCTTATAATTTTCCCCTTCTCTAGGGCCACGACTCTTTTCTCCATACTTTTTACAATGTCAGAGTTGTGAGTCGCCATAATAACAACAGTGCCTTTTTCATTTATGTCTGAAAGGAGTTTTACGATTTCCCATGAAGTTGCGGCATCCAAATTACCGGTTGGCTCATCCGCAAGAAGTATTTCAGGAGAAAGAACTAGGGCTCTGGCAATTGCCGTTCTCTGAACTTCTCCCCCTGACAATTGTACTGGAAATTTTTCTCTGTGTTCGATTATTCCTACTTGAGAAAGAACTTCATCTACTCTTTTTTTTGCCTCTTCAAATTTTATCCCGGCCACCTCAAGAGGTAGGCTTACATTTTCAAAAACAGTTCTGTCCATAAGAAGCTTAAGATCTTGAAATACAACACCTATTCTTTTTCTAAGATGCGGAATCTTTTCTTTTGGAAGTTTTACGATGTCCCAGTCATTTATTATAACTTTCCCTTCGGTTGGTAGGATTTCTCTTGTAAGAAGCCTGAGTAGAGTAGTTTTTCCCGATCCTGTAGGACCCACCAAAAAAACAAATTCGTTTTTATCAATTATAAGACTTACGTCTGATAGACCAAAGACCCCTGTACCGAATTTTTTAGAAATTTTATCTAGTTTAATCATTAAGATGGAATTAAAAACAGTTACTCTAGAACCTGAAGCCTTCCTACATCCATAAGCCAGCCTGCATATTGGGCCTTTTGTGTTTCGCCCCAAACCTTAACTTTCTTTTTTAAGAATTGTGAAAGATCAACTATAGAAGATGTAAGATAAACATTCTGGGACTCCCCGCCCGGTCGAACCAGATGAAATTGCCCCTCTCCTTTAATTCCTCCTTCCTCAAGTACGCCCTCTGTGGTGTCTTTAAAGGTCTTGGTATCCGAGGAGCCGACTATCATACCTTTTGACGCCTCAGATGCGCTACCGGAATTTTTGGTTTCTTCCGAAAGAGGACCTATGGATCTTTGAGAAAGAAAAAAACCTGTTCCTATCCCCAAAACAGCCACAACAATAAGAGCTGCAATAATTTTTGGAGAGAAAAAGGATGTTTTAGTTTCATCGCTAAAGGTACCCATCAACGGTTTTCCTTCTACTTGGGTTTTTTCTTCTATTTGAGTCTTTTCATCCATAGGATTCTGCTAACTATCTAGTAAAACATATTTCTTAAGATTTGGCAAGCTAAAGCTTCTTCAATTCTTCATTAATAAAAATGTCTAAATCTCCATCTAAAACCGCTTCGGTATCCGATGTCTCGATATCCGTTCGCAAATCTTTAACCATATGGTACGGGTGAAGGACGTAGGAGCGAATTTGATTTCCCCACCCCGGAGTTTTATATTCACCTTTTAATTTTTCCTCCTGTTTTCTTCTTTCTTCTTCTTTTAAAATAAAAAGTTTTCCGGCAAGCATCTTTAAAGCGTATTCTCTGTTTTGAGCCTGATATCTTTGCGCCTGAGCTGTCACTACAATGTTTGTCGGCTTGTGCTTAAGTCTTACTGCTGTTGAAACCTTTTGGACGTTTTGGCCACCTTTACTACTCGCCCTGTAAAAACTCCATTCTAAATCATCCTCCTTGACATCAACCTTTTCCTCTTCTCCCACTTCTGGCATCACCTCAACCAGGGCA
>CAYPAU010000001.1:53718-68780 GCA_964408825.1 uncultured Gammaproteobacteria bacterium | reverse complement strand
GCTTTGTCAGCGTCAAAAGGAGAAAGACGAACTAACCTGTGAACTCCTGCCTCCCTTTTGAGATATCCATACGCGTATTTACTATCAACGAGAACTCCAGCGCTTTTTAACCCTGCTTCCTCCCCCGGCGTTTCCTCCATCACCTCGTACTCCCATCCTTTTTTTTCAAAATACCTTGTGTACATTCTGTAGAGCATTTGAGTCCAATCCATTGCCTCAACTCCACCTTGCCCCGCATGAATTGACAAAATAGCATTCTTCTCGTCGTATGGACCGGAAAGAAAAAGAACTGTTTCAAGTTTGCCTAAAATCTTTTCAGCTTCTTCATATTTCTCTTTATCTAAAAGTTCCTGAAGCTTTTCGACTTCTTCAATCTCCCTTTGAAGATCGGATAATTCTTTCATGGAGGATGCAGCCTTTTTCTGATCCTGCCAGAAGGAAGGATCGGTACTTTTTGCTTCAATTTCTCGTATTTTTTTTCTTTTTTGTTCTATATCGAACTTATCAAGAAAATTCCTTACTCTCTCTTTTAAATTATCCATTTTATTTAATAAAAAATGTGCTTATTAAAATCACAGCTGAAATACCCATAATAAGTGCTGTTGTTATTCCTAAAACATTAATCAAGGTATTATTTGTTTTTTCTCCCATAATTTTTTTATTGTTTGAAATAAAAATTATCATTATTATAAGAGGAGGGGCTATTATACCATTCAGAACTGCAGTATAATAAAGCGCAGAAATTGGATTTATTCCGATAAAATTAATTATCACTCCAAGAAGAGTTGCAACAACAATAACTACATAGAATCCGTAAGCCCTTTTAAATTTCTGACCAAGCCCCGCGCGCCAACCTAAGGCTTCGGAAATCGCATAGGAAGCAGATCCTGCAAGAATTGGAATAGCAAGAAAACCGGTCCCTATTATACCTATTGCAAAAAGCAAAAAAGCAAAATCTCCGGCAAGAGGTTTAAGAGCCAAAGCGGCTTCCTGAGCACTTGTTATGTCGTGGATACCATTTGCAAAAAGAGTTGCTCCCGTTGTGACAATAATAAACCACATTACAATATTTGAAAAAAGCATTCCAACGACAGTATCTATTCTCAGTCTTGAAATATCCTTTGGAGTTACTTTTGGCTGCCCCGCACCCATTCTTCTTAACTTATGATGGGTAATCTCTTCCTCAACCTCCTCATCTGCTTGCCAGAAAAAAAGATAGGGGGATATCGTAGTTCCTAAAATCGCAACAATATTAATCAAGTAATTCCTGCTAAGTTCAACGTGTGGCACTAAGGTAGAAGAAAAAACTTTTTCCCAATCGATTTTGACAAAAAAGGCAGAAAAGACATACGACAGAAGAGCAAAGGCTAAATACTTTAGGTATTTTGAATAGGCTTTATAGGAAACGAAGATCTCCAAGGCTAGAGAGATTACAACCATAGTAAGAACTCCCACGGCAAAAGGAATATCAAATAAAAGTTGGACAGATGCAGCCATTGCTCCTAAATCGGCGCCGATATTGATAGTATTTGCTACAAAAAGAAGTAAGACAGCTGTATATAATAATTTTTTAGAGTAATATTTCCTAATGACTCCCGCCAAACCATGCCCTGTCACAAGCCCAATCCTTCCGCACATCTCCTGAACTGCGGACATAAGCGGAAAAGTAAAAATTGCAAGCCATGCCTGCGCAAACCCAAATATTGCCCCTGTCTGGGAATAGGTTGCAATACCAGAGGGGTCATCATCCGATGCCCCGGTTATAAAACCCGGGCCTAAAAATGAAAATATTTTCTTAATCTTTTTCATCTTTATTTCTCAAAATATAAAATGCTACGAGAGTGCCTGAATTAATCATACCATGAGCTATCATTGAACCTATTATGTTGCCAGAATAAACTCTAAGGGAGGAGAAGATAAGTCCTCCAATAAACATTAATAAGAAGGTGCCTAAAAGTGAAACATACTGAAAAGGCAAAAGACGAATAGTAGCTTTTATACTTGGCCAAATTAGCCTTACAACAGAAACTATGTGCCAAAATGCAAAAATTAAACTTGAGGCAAAAATTGCAGATATTGGATCCATAATTTCCTGAAATCTTGCAAGAACAATTCCTCTATGTATTATTTCTTCAAAAATTACTGTCCCAATTAAAATATGGACAAAGACTCCGAACATGAGCGTTTGGGGTGATTTTAAGAAAAAAAATCTTGGGTCCTTAAGCTTAATTTTTCTTTCTAGTTTTAAGATAAATAGAGTACTGATTAGAACTGTTATAGAACCTATTACAAAACCCAGAAACGAACTGCTCAAAAGATTGGATGGTGAAATTCCAAGAGTAGAAAATTCTAAATCTCGATTAAGAGTAAGTAAAATAATCAGAAATATCAGGTTTATAGGTGTATATAATTTATGTCTATAAAGAGCTTTGTACGGTAGAAGGTTTACGAAAGAACCATATAGCACAACTATAACTGCGGTAAACAGAGGATTAAACAACATATAGACTTGTAATTTAGAAACTCTTACAGATATTCATGCATGCTTCTTTGGCTTGATTTTTAGGCAGTTCTTGCAAAGCTTTTATATCATTTACCAGATTTTGAATTTGAGGGGAGGATGAAGCTATTTCCTCAACATTTATATTTACAGCTTTTTCTCTTATGGACTTTATTTGTTTTTGAACCACATCTTCCAAATTTTCATCTGAGACGGGTAATACTTTTGGTGTTTCTTTTTTTGAGCCTTTCAAAAAAGAATCTTCTTTTAGAGAATATGCTGCCAATCCCAATAAAAGAATGAGGGTAATAAATGCTAATCCTATCCGTTTTATGTTCCAAGATTCTTCAAATTCGGGTTCATTCTTACCCAAGTTTCTCATCAAATTTATTTTACCACGTTTCGTTATCAATGCGCGGGGAGCCCCGCCTGGGCGGGGTGACCTCAGCGCACCTCTTCAAATGATGTATAATTAAGAGGTGAATCTTAAAAATCTTCAGGATAAAATTAGAGTATTAAATGAGAAGACAAGGCCCCATTACAGGCTGTACTCTCAAACCGAGAAAGAAATTCTTACAAAAACCGTGAAATTAAATGAGGAGGTCGGAGAACTTGCAAATGATATCCTATCTGTTTTGAAACTTCAAAGGCGGGCAAAGCTTGAGAAATTTGACAAAAGAAACATTTATGAGGAGTTCGCCGATGTAATAATAACGACAATCCAGCTTGCCCAGGCGGCAGGTGTGAATATCGACAGAGCCGTAAATGACAAACTTAAAAAAATAGAACATAAATATATGAAGGCGAAAAAATGACCCATTCGAGACATTCGGCTGAGCCCTTCGGCAGTGAGCTCAGGACAGTCGAACTGCTCAGTCGAAGCCCAAGCTCAGGGTCATACTGAGTCAATCTAAGTATGAAAAATTTTGAGAATGTTTATGAAATTGTTTCCAAGATTCCAAAGGGAAAAGTGATGACCTATGGACAAATTGCGAAAATTTTAAATATTAACCCGCGATTTGTAGGTTTTGCGCTTCATAGAAATACAGATATCAAAAAAGTTCCATGCCATAGAGTAATCCGGTCGGATGGAAAGCTTGCATCAGGCTATGCTTTCGGCGGTATGACAAAACAAAAAGCAAAGCTTGGGAGAGAAGGAATCGGATTTATAAACGACCGCGTAAATCTCAAAAAGTTTCTCCTCCTAAATTAAGCAGCGTGTCTTGAGTGAGTTTCGAAAAGTGTAATTTCTGCCCGCTTAGGCATCGCAAGGATTCTACCAATGTGTCCGTAAACTTCCTTATTAAATATCAGTCCTGCATGTGAGCCTTCAACTTCAATACTGTCATTATCAGGATTTGGATCAACACAATATCTATAGTCGACTACACCATCTCGTCTTGTGAATATGCTGGTCACTCTCACTCCTTTGTGCCGAAGTGGCTTTGCAATTTCTTTTTTTTTGTGATCCAGTCTATTCCTTTCTCTTAATATACGAATAAGCCTATTGGCAGTTCTTAAGACATAGGGATCAATTATTTTTTCCGGCTCACCAAAAAGAGGACTACCAAGAGTTGTTACGCTCCTAATTTTTTCTGGCTTTCTCGATGCTAAATCCCTTGCTACTACTCCACCGATACTATGACCTAAGAGATGAACTGGACCTTTTTCTTCAAAAGCTCTATCTATTTTTCTATTCAAATCATCTTCGCTTGATTCCGGATCAAGATTTGCCACATGAATATCGGAAGGGTATGTTGTATATCCAATTCTATCAAGCCAACCTCTCAAAGTTGATGTGTGAAAATCATTGCTGAGGAAACCGGGAATTACTATAACGGGACTTTTGTCTCCCTGAGGAACTCCCTCTCCTCTATAGACGGGGGTGTTTATAAGCTCTGCCAACTCAAGTCCCCAAAGCGCCTCTTGCCAAAGAGATCTTCTTCCGTCTTGCTGAGGCGGATAATCTAGATAACCAAGCTTTTCAGCCTGTGCTACCGCCATAAATAAGTTCCTTAATTAGCTAATACACCTTCTAAGCGGCTTTGTCAATAGGCTCCTCAAGAATAGAAGTTAGTCCTGAGAAAACCTGAAAATTGTGATGAAGACTTTTGTGTTGTCCATCTACTTCAATATCCCTACTTGACCTTTTATCTCCTGAGCAATCCTCCCAATCAAAGGCTTCATCATCTTTTGAATACATACAGATTAAAGGATAGCCAAACGGCATAGACGTTGTCGGAATAGCACTTAAAATACTGTCGTAGGATGGGTTTCCGTTGATTATGGCCTTAGCTATTTCTTTATATCTTCCCTTCGCAGCATCTGCGACATGACGTCTGATGGGAGTTCCTACTAGAACAACTCTTTGAATCTTTTCGGGTCTGAACATTGCTGCGACAAAGGTATAAATTCCTCCCAAGCTAAACCCTACAAGCGTTATTTTTTGGCCGGTTTCTTCAAAAACTTCATCAGTTTTTGAAATAATTTTTAAGACATCGCTCTGGGGGTCTCTTGTTCTAGAATCTTCGATGCCCGATTCAAAAGCTCTAAATCCACGATTATTGATCCAATCCCTCATATTAACCATGTTCTTATCCGATCGCAGTACCGGAGGTACGACTATGATTGGGTGGCCGTCGCCACGAGGAGTTTCTCCATTCTGATTTGCTCCGTTTTCCGAAAATAATATTCTTCTTGTGGTTTCTGCGGTTTGAACCATTTTGCGAATTTACTATTATTATAACCAAAAGTCAATGTTTTTTAAAAATATTCTAAAACCTAGTAGGAAATTTAAGGCTAACCTAAATGGGGAGATTGATTTTGATTCCCAAAGTAAGAATAAGATAAAGTATGGTTAGAACGATAATGAGAACCGCCAGATAGCCGGGGTTTACTTCAAGACTTTTATTTTTTGTCTTCGCCATACATCTATAATTTCAAAAAAAACGCAGTCTTGTCAATACCCAATATTAGAAATGTTTAATTTACGAACAACTGAGATGTGGGAATTATTTGCTTAGGAGTTGAGAAAGAACTGAAACGAAGTTCCGAAACCGCCTTGCCTTTATTATCATAATATTCCATCTTGACATTGTATCTATTTCCCGAAGAAAGCGTAATTGTTCCTGATTTTTCTGTAACTGACTGATTTATCCAGTTGTCGATAATAAGCTGATCATCAACCCAAAGTCTTACCCCATCGTCCGTTCTTGTATAAAAGGTATAGGTTTCAGAGGATTGTGGTTCTATTTTCCCAGTCCATCTCACTGAAAATGTATTACCATCAATAGATGGGTCTGGCGAACCTGATTCCCAATTAAAATTCACTGTTTGATCAATTCTCGAAATCGTCGTACCTGTAAAATCTTTATTGTTGTAATAAACCCCCGAGAGTCCATTTTGATTAGGATTTTGAGTTGGGGTCGGAGAAGGAATCGGAGTCAATGTTGGTGTCGGGGTTTCTGTCGGTGTTTCAGTTGGAGATAACGTAATAGCTGGAGTCGGAGTAGAAGTTGGCGTTGGAGAAGGAAAGAAAATGCAATCTAGAGCCGCGCAAGCATCAATCCGACCATACGTCCAATAAGTTCCGGTTTTATTTATTTTCTCAGCTGTTGATTCAATTTTATTTCTAACTTGCGAATTTGTAAATGTAGAGTTATTCGCAAATACCAAACTTGAGAGAGCGGAAACAAAAGGAGTTGCCATAGATGTCCCTGATAAATAAGTATATCCTCCTTTATAAGTGGAGAGTATTGAAACTCCCGGTGCTGCTAAATCCACCCACCATCCGTAACTTGAGAAGCTTGCTTTGTTATCAGACGAGTCTGTTGCAGCAACAGCAATCGAATTTGTATAGTAGGCAGGGTATAAAGCTCTTTTATTATTGCTATTTCCGGCTGCCGCAACTATCACTACTCCCTTTCCCCATGCATAATTTACTGCATCTCTTAAGGTTGATGAATCAAAAGATCCTCCAAGGCTTAAGTTTATTACCTTAGCACCATTGTCGGCTGCCCAAATTATTCCGTTTGCGATCCACGAATAGTACCCTGAACCATCATTATCTAAAACCTTAACTGAATAAAGCTTGGTGTCATAGCCCAAAGAGGCAACTCCTAAAGAATTATTAGTGGTTGCTGCCACAATTCCTGCAACGTGTGTTCCGTGCCCATCGCCATCGATATCCGGATCCCAGCTGAAATTTGCCCTTTTCGCAATTTTACCAAAAAGATCTGGGTGCGTATCATCGATTCCTGTGTCCAAAACTGCGACAGGTGCTAAGTCTCCCCCATGAGTCTTATCCCATCCCCCTTCAGCTTTAATCTTTGGAAGACCCCACTGGGATGAGTAATAGGTGTCGTTGGGAACTTCCGTTTTTTTGGCGACAAAATCAGGTTCTGCGTATTTTATTTTGGTATTCTTCCTAAGCTTATCTATCGTCTCTTTGACCTTACTTCTCGGAATTTTTATTCTTTCGGCATTTATCCTGTTTAATCTTCTTTCCCTTTTTGCCCCCACAGAAGAAAAGGCAGCATTTTTTTCTGATTCGGTTACTTTGTCTTCAAACTTTACCAAAACTGCATCGGAAGCATACTCTTCCTTCGTTTGGGCAAAAATTTTAAAAGAGAAGAAAAGTCCTATGACTAGGAAAAGAAAAAGCAAGAATATGGGCAGCCGCCTGACCATCAATAATAAAGTACCAAATTACTCCCCAAAAGTCCAGCATGATTAAATTGATAATCTTTTGCTACGGTTCCGAGACTAAAACAGCGGGTGTCGGCGTACATTCATCAAGAACTGTGCCAAAATATTCTCTAAAATTAGAAAGGCTGAAGAGGGACCTTAAAGATGCATCATATAAATGTTTTCGTGGAATCCCTTCGTACTCTGGAAAATCATCTGGATCATCAGATAAATCACCGACATCAATTAAAACCAATCCTCCCCTTTTATAATGAGCGCCCCATTCCATAGGAAAACCAGAACTCGGAGCTCTTTCATATATTAAAATGCCGTAGTTTTCTTCCCAATTGGGATCTCTGTCCAAAATACCTCTTTGCCACATTCCTACGGTAAGCTCAACAAATTCTTTCCTCAAACGTTCCTCCTCTAATATTCTTCTTTCACCATCTAATTTTCTTAGATACTCCTCAACAGTTAATACTTTTTCCTGAGCAATTGCTATATAAACTATTTGATCTCCATTTTCATCTAGGCAAATAAGAGGTACATCTATGCTTGGAACAAGTATTCCTCCTAAGTAATCTTTTCCCAGGTGGTATCCGTACTCAATCCTTTTTGAAAATCTTGGTTTCAATCCCGAAGAAGAATCTTCATAAGGAAATTTCAAAACAAAGTTGAGACCAAGACGGGAGGTGGCCACCATGTCTCCTCCCCTTCCAATTCCATACAAAGGACCTTTTACCATATGCTCTCCTATTGCGTGGATTGTTCTTTTATCTTCTGCTGCGAAGTCGATAGCCGAAATTCCGTGGGCAAGATGCAATAAGTCTATATTTTGCTCATCAATATCAAAGGCAAGATGACGAACTCCCTGCTCAACCATAATTGAAAAGATTTTAACACCGGGGATCAAATTTTCAAAGAATTAAATAAAACTAATCCGGCCAGTGGCCCTTCGAAAATCTCAGGATAAACATTTTTTGTCCTTTTTTGCTAAAGCTTCGGAAAGACTACGCGTTTAATCCGGGTAATGACACTTCTTGTACTTTTTTCCTGAACCGCACCAACAGGGGTCGTTGCGGCCTAGTTTCTTAGGTTTGCTTGTTAGTTGTTCTTTCCCGGCCTCGCTTCGCTGTGCGGGGCGAGCGTTGTTCGAAGATCCAATCATTGACTGTTTGTTACCTGTTTCTTGTTTCTTGTCACTTGTTTTATTCTCGCTTGTCTCTCTTGTCCTTAACTCTTCCGAAACCGATGTATCCCCTGCTGCCTGCGCATGAACGTGCTGGTGTCGTACTGGCTCAGAAACCTGAACTTGGATTTTATAGATTCTATGAACTATTTCATCATCTATCGCACCAATTAATTGTTCGAACATTTTAAATGCTTCATTTTTGTACTCAACTAAAGGATCTCTTTGACCATAACCTCTAAGACCTATTCCTCCTCTTAGATTTTCTATTGCATCAAGATGATCAACCCACAAATTATCGATAGCCGAAAGAACTACAAATCTTTCTATCTGAGTCATAACATTTCTTCCCAGCTGCTCTTCTCTTTTTTCATAAATGTTCTTTGCAAGCTTGACTAGCATTTCTGTCTTGTTTTCAATACTTGAAATCTGTGAGAGTTGGGTCAATAATTGTTTTTTTGAATTATCGTCAAAAGGAATTATTGTCGAAAAGTCCTCAACTATTACCTCATCTGCGGAACCTCCGTTTTCCAAAATTTCCTGAGATTTTATATTCACAATCATTGAAATTCTTTCTTCGAGTTTTTCTAGGATTTCATCTTTTAGAAATTTCTCAACTCCTGCGGATGCCTCGAGAATTGTTCTTCTTCGCTCATAAATTATTTCTCTTTGTTTATTTAAAACATCGTCATATTCGACCAAATGCTTCCTTATATCAAAATTAAATCTCTCTACCTTACTTTGAGCCTGCTCAATGGCACGGGAAACAAGACCGTGCTGAAGAGGAACATCTTCGGGAATATTAAATCGTGTCATTATCCCCGCAATAGTTTCTCCTCCAAAAAGCCTCATAATTTCATCATCAAGTCCGACAAAAAAAAGAGATTTCCCGGGATCTCCCTGCCTTCCCGATCTTCCTCGCAGCTGGTTGTCAATCCTTCTTGATTCATGTCTTTCAGTACCTATTACATATAATCCACCGGCTTCCAAAACCTCCTGGTGTTTTTTCTCCCACTGTCTCCATTCTTTTGAATCTCTATCTTCCCTTCCGTCCTTGCCTTTAGGCGTATCGCCTCCTAAGATAATATCTACTCCACGTCCTGCCATGTTGGTGGCAACGGTCACTGCTCCTTTTTCTCCTGCCTTTGCAATAATTTCTGCTTCTCTTTCATGATTTTTTGCATTTAAGATTTCATGTTTTATTCCGCGACGTCTTAGAAGTTCTGAGACAATTTCATTTTTTTCAATTGAGGTAGTTCCTATTAAAACAGGCTGTCCTCTTTTATGTGCTTCCTCTATTTCGTTGGCAACAGCGGTAATCTTGGCTCTTCCAGTTTTATAAACCGAATCAGAAAGATCATCTCTAACCATGGGCCTATGGGTTGGAATAACTACGACGGGGAGATCATAAATTTTATGAAACTCTTCTGCTTCTGTGGCCGCAGTTCCCGTCATGCCGGCAAGTTTTTCATACATTCTGAAGTAATTTTGAAGAGAAACAGTGGCATGAATCTTTGACTCTCTTTGAACCGGCACCCCCTCTTTTGCCTCAATCGCCTGATGAAGACCTTCAGAAAGCCTTCTCCCGTGCATTAATCTTCCTGTAAATTCATCGACCAAGATTACTTGTCCATCTTTTACGATATAGTCTTTCTCCTTATGAAAAAGTGTTCTTGCTTTAAGCGCTGCCTCCAAATGATAAACCGTATCGAAATCTTTCTCATAAATATTTGATATGCCATAAAGTTTCTCAATTTTTCCTATCCCGTGATCTGTGAGATGAGCGGTTCTTAGTTTCTCATCAATTTTATAATCTATGTCGGGACTCAATTTTTCAACCAATTTTGCATATTCATAATATTTTTGAGCGGGTGCTTCATCTGGAGCAGAAATTATATGGGGAGTCCTTGCCTCATCTATAAGAACAGAGTCAACCTCATCGACAATTGCATAAAAATGTCCTTTTTGAACAACTTCGGCAAGGCTTTGTGTCATATTGTCTCTAAGGTAATCAAAGCCAAATTCTGAGTTAATTCCATAAACTATATCCTTTTCGTAAGCCTCCTTTCTTGATATTGGCTTTAAATGAGAGAGACGAAAATCCCAAACCGTATCATCTGTAAAATTTGGATCATAGAGAAAAGACTGTTCGCTTATTAATGAAGAAACGGAAAGTCCCAGAAGAGAAAAAATCGGACCCATCCATCCCGCGTCTCTTCTTGCTAAATAATCGTTAACTGTAACAAGATGAACATTCTTCCCCGTTAAAGCGTTTAAATATAAAGCAGGAACTGCCGACAATGTTTTTCCTTCTCCGGTTTTTTGTTCGGCAATTTTACCGCTTGCCAATGTAATTCCTGCCATAAGCTGAACATCGAAGTGTCTCTGTCCGATTGTACGCCTTGCGGCTTCGCGAACTAAGGCAAAAGCCTCAGGTAGGATAAGATCAAGAGGCTCATCTTTTAAGATCGCTTCTTTAAATTTTGCAGTTTTTTTGGAAAAATCTTCGTCTTTTAACTTCTGAAATTTTTCTTCGAAAGAATTTATTTCGGAAACAATAGGCTTAAGTTTTTCTATTTCCCGCTCATTTGAATTGAAAAGTTTTGAAAGAAGTACCATAGCAGTTTATTTTAGCATTTTCGAGGCTGAAAATAAAATCCCCTCTTTCCAAAAAAACTTAAGAAAGAGGGGATTACCAACTGATCAATTGGTAATACTCCAAATTGCTTACCAATTACTTCTTCTTCTTTCTCTTTCTTTTTTTCGCCACTTATAAATCACCTCCCTCCGTCCCCAAAAATTGAAAGAAATAAATGAGGTTTACAAACATTATTATTTATGAATAATTTTATAAATTTTGTCAAGAAAAAAAGCTTGCTTCAAAATTATTAATTTGGATTGATATTAAAACAAAAATCACAAAAGCTAATTTTGCGGTTTTATTACAGTTTTATTTAAATATTTTTGCAAAACTTTCGGCACCAAAACACTTCCGTCTTCTTGCTGATAATTCTCCAAAATTGCAATGATTGGTCTGTTAGTAGAAAAGGCCGTACCGTTTAGAATATGTACATACTTTCGGTCGCTTCCATCTTGGAATCTGATATTAAGTCTTCTTGACTGAAAGTCTGTTACCGTAGAAACAGAAGTCACTTCTCGGTATTGATTTTGTCCCGGCATCCATGCCTCAATATCATATTTTTTTGCAGCAGGAAAACCTAAGTCTCCTGTAGACATTTTTACAATCCTATATGGAATCTCAAGAAGCTGAAATAATTTTTCCTCAAGCGATAGAAGATATTCCAATTCTTTCTCGTCATCTTCGGGAACGACAAACGAAACCATTTCAACCTTATCGAACTGATGAACTCGGAAAATTCCCCTAGTGTCTTTTCCATAACTTCCCGACTCTCGTCTAAATGCGGACGAGAATCCCACATACCTTTTTGGTAATTCTTCTTTTTTAAAAATTTCATCTTTATGCATGGGAACAATAGCATGCTCTGAAGTCCCCACTAAATACATAGGACTTTGCTTAACACTTTCCCCTTTTTCTACATCATAATCCTGAACCAAATAATACTCCTCGTTTCCGCCCGCATGCCAATACCCCAATCCTTGAGTTATGTCCTGACGTATTAAAGCTGGTGGAACGATAGGAGTAAATCCTTCTTTAACAAGAAGATCAAAAGCCAATTGAGTTAATGCGAATTCAAGCAGAACGGCATCATTTTTCAGATAAGCAAATCTAGTTCCCGATACTTTGGCTGCTCGCTTGACATCGATAAGATCCAGGCTTTCACCAAGCTCTAAATGATCCTTTGGTGTAAAACTAAACTTTGTAGGATTTCCTTCCTTTTTAATAACTTCGTTTTTTGAGGCATCGCCAACAGGAACATCCGGTAAGGCAACATTTGGAATTTTTAATAAAAGCTCTTGAAGATTTTTTTCTAAGATCTTTAATTTTTTTTCTTCTTCTTCAAGTTTCTTTTTTATCTCTTTGCCCTTTTCAACATCTTTAGTCTTGGCTACCTTATTTCTTTCCTCTCTTAATTTTTGAACAGCTGTCAGAAGCCCACTATGTTCTTTATCAAGTTTCAAAACATTATCAAGATTAATCTCAACTCCCCGGTCTTTTATCTTCTTTTGTATTTCTGTTGACTTCTCTCTAATTAATTTAATATCAATCATTCTTAAATCCTAATTCCTAATTCTTTTTTAATGATTGGCTTTAACTTTTTTATTGCCTTATATCTATGATTATATAGTTTTTCTTCTTTCTCTGAAAGATTAGCTTCATGATAATATTTTCTAACCTTCGGAAGATAGAAGAAACTTCTGTATGGATATCCTCTTAAAAGTTTTAACAATGGCTTTTTTGCAATAATTCCTTCTATTTCTCCTGTTTCTGAAAAAACTTGTCCATTTGGAAGTGCTAAGGAAACTACAGTTTTAAAAAATGCTTTCCTATTCTTCCCAAGTCTCTTTGCAACTTTTTTCATATATTCGATAATTTTTTCATCGGTTGAGTCTTCCCCAACCCACCTTTTACTTTCGATTCCAGGCTTTCCTCCTAAAGCATCTATCTCAATCCCTCCATCATCTGCTATTGAAGGCAATCTTGAAAGCCTTGCATAGAAGATTGCCTTACTTTGAGAATTTTCCTTATAAGTTTTACCGGTTTCTTCAAAATCTTCCTTAATACCTACATCCTTTAAGGAAACTATTTTAAAATCCAAATCTTCTAAAAACTTTGAGATTTCCTTGAGCTTCCCCTGATTTTTAGTTGCAATAAGAATCTTTTTCTCCATATAGTAATCTTCGTCTATATATACGTGGGTTCAGATAATTCAGATTTAACTACTTAAATACAGTATAGTATTAAAGTGACATATCTCGCTTTGCTGAACGTTTTTTGCGTTGGGTCTTCATTTTTATATACGCAGCCTCAACAAGCTTATCGGGAAGAAAATACATGCCATACCTTCTTTTTAAATCAGGAGTGATTCTCATTCTTTCTTTCTCAATCTCTTTCTCAATTTTTTGAAGATATCGAATAGCAACTTTCAACCCTTCTCCTTCTGTCTCTAGTCTATTGCTGATCTTCGCAATGGTGGGGTCCGTAACTTTAACATAGGTTCTTATAGTTCGGTAATCGCTTCCTTCCATAAGCATTTTGGCTATCTGAATTCGTTTAGCAAACATTTTCATTTCGGTATGCGTTAAAAGATCCTTAAGAAAATTTTTAACCTGATCTTTATCCTCAAGCAGAGTAAGAAGATTCCAAAAATTATTCAGAAAGAACCCAAGATGTTTTGGGTCAACTCTTATACGAGAGAGTTTCGTCATGGCACTACTTTAATACGGTATAGTAATAAAGTCAATAGCTTTAAATTGGAGTTAAGGTAAAATCAAAACATGAAATATGGGAAACTCAAAGAGAGGAAACGTCTTGGAATCTTTTTTGCGCAAATTCTTTGTACTCCAGAATAAGCCATGCTGATTTAGGACCCGATTTTTTGCCAATCAGAGAAATGTAAATAGCCTCGAAGGCATCTTTTGAGGGAGTACCAATTTCCTTTGCCCACTCATAAAGCTGCTCTTGAAATTTCTCAGCCTCCCAACTGTTATTAAGCTCAACAGAAACTTTTTTTAAAAACTCTTTCTGCTTTTCGCTCAAATCTTTTACTTCTTTTGGAATTTCTTTTTTAATTTCAAATTTTTCTGACTCTGGCGCATATTTACCTACCCATATCCTTGCATAATTGGCTAAATCTAAAAGTCCCTCTTTTTTTATTTGATTTTGCATATTGGGCATCTGAACCCATTGGACTAGTTTTAGAAATCTTGTTTTAATCTTAAAATCTTTTCCTTTAACTTTTGAAAATTCTATAGCTCTTCTTAGATAATTCTCCAAAGACCTTCCCGCTTTTTGATAATCATCATAAAGACTTGGGATTATTAATGTTCCGCGGGGATTAAATTCAACTGCCTGATTGGGTGGAGTTTTTATCATAAGGAATCGGACAAGCTGTGGTGGTAAGACCTCAAGAAGCTCATCTCCCGTCAGACCTACGCCTTTTGAAGAGGACATTTTTTTACCACTGTATAGAAAAAATTCATAGGAAAAGGATAGCGGAGGGTCTTTCCTAAAAACCTCTTTTAAAATTTTTTGGGCAACATCGTGAGTTCCTCCTTTTGACATATGATCTTTACCCGCTGCCTCAACGGTAACTCCGAATGTCCACCATTTTGCTGCCCATTCTACTTTGTAAAGCATTTTCCCATTTCCGTTGAGAGGTGAAATTTTTTCCGCAAAACCGCATCCTTTCGCCCATTCGACTAGGTCTTGCCTGCATTCAAAAGAAACTTCTTTCCCATCCCAGTTTGTTACTTTTGTAGTTCCCAGTTTCCCGCAATTTGGGCAAATTACCTGAAGAGGATACCAGTCAGAAGCAACAGGTTTTTTGTACATATCCGAGTAAACTTTTCTAACCCTATCTGCATTATCCAAAACAAATTTAATCGCCTTATTGTAAATCCCTTTCTTGTAATAATCAGAGGCAAGATAAATTTCCGTATCAATGCCTAATTGTTTCAATAAATGACGCATTTGATTGCCGTAGAAATCACCAAAGGAACCTTTTCTATCGGAGCTGGGCGCACTAAAAATTGAAAACACTAATT
>CAYPAU010000001.1:19646-53708 GCA_964408825.1 uncultured Gammaproteobacteria bacterium | reverse complement strand
AATTGTCTCCACGTGATCAGATCCAAAACGGTCTTTCTGTTTAACTCCTTTTCCGTTTTGGACTGGACTGATGACGTCATGAATAACAGGCCCCTTAAGCCCGCCCATGTGGACAATTCCCGATGGCGTCCATGCGTCATTTACCCACTCCGGCCCTTTACGGTCTTTTAACAACTGATCCGCCCAAAACATAAGGTTATTATACATTAGAGAAGTTAATTGAGGAACTTATTGAGCTAAATGTTCGCTAGACGCCTGGCTTATATGAGGAGCTCAGATAGAAGACTTCGGCTGGTTTTGGAATACGATTTGATGATAATTCGCCGCGTGTGTTCCGCCTTCTCTCGAGTATGCCATGAATGAATTACGATAAATGCCTTTTTCCTTCAATCTTTCAGACAAAAATGGAATTTCCTTCTCTTCGGCTTCTACCTTAAAATGGTCTCGGCCCTGGTTTGTTGCCCGAAATAAATCTTCTATTTTAAGCTTATCCTCAACCAGTGAAAAGTTCAGTTTATTACTAGTAAGAGTTGCTATCATTCCATCTGAATCAAGACCCACCGTGATCCAAACATTAGGATGAACTTTGGCAGCTTCTTCAAACAGCCTAACTCCTAAGCCTTGTCCTTGCGAATCAGGGCGTACTGCAATGATCGATATCCTATCATGGTCAAAAAGTAAAGATGCAGCCAAATCATGTCCATTATAAATACGCAACATTTCCGTAGCGTTTTTTAATCTTGCATTCTTAAAAACATCATCACCCATCCAACCGTCTCCATAATTTCCATAAGCAGCAGCTAGAAGCTCCATGACCTCATCACTATCCTCTGGCTTTATTTGGCTTGCTGGAGTTACTTTAACTCTAAGATCAGTTTGTTCCATTTCTTCTGCCCCGATCATTCTTTTTTCATCTTCAACCCTTAACATAATAGAGTATAACCCGTGTTAGTGCAAATTAAAGAGTAAAAAAATTGTATCTAAGGAGTTATGTTTTGTCAATTTTTATATATTCTTTACAATTTATATATTTTGTGTTAAAATCTTAACATCTCATTATATTCGATGTAAACTTATGATTACTGTTCCTGAGGCTGCAGAAAAGGTAGTTTTTCGATCAAGGTACCTTGTTGAGGCAATGTCAAAAGGAATTATAAACAATTCCTCCCTAGCGCGTTACATAAAACCAGAGATAGAAAAAATGCTGTTAAAAGAAGTAAGCATCTCTTCAATTATAATGGCTTTGCAGAGAATGTCTTCTGATATTAAACCTAAATATTTCGCAGGCAACATTTTCAAAACTCCCCCGCAGATCATTGTTCATTCTAATTTGGAACCTAAAGATACGAAAGAACTTGAAACACAAGATTTCAAGCTGAAAGACTTATCATCAGTTACAATAAAGCTTCCGAAAGTTGCAATAAAAACGCCAGGAATTCTTTATTTTTTTATCAAATCTATTGCGTGGGAAGGGATAAATATAATAAAAGTTGAGACGGGCGCTTGCGAAATCTCCCTAATTTTTGAGAAAAAGGATATAAACAGAGCATTCAATATTGTTCAATCTTTGTTTTCTAAATCTGTTTGAAGACTATTTAACGGAAACTATTGCGTAGACTACTTTTCCTGCCGGAGCTTCGACCTCAACTTTTTCTCCGACTTTTTTTCCTATTAAAGCCTTACCTAGCGGAGACTCATGGGAAATTTTTCGCTCCTTAGGATCTGCTTCCCATTCCCCGACAACGGTAAATGTTTCTTTCTTCCCTTTTACATGAAGGGTGACGGTTGATCCAAGTTTAATTGCCCCACCAGTCTTTTTGCCTCCATTTATTACGACTGCCTGCCTCAGAAGTTCCTCAAGCTCATCAAGTCTTCCATCAATAAATGAAAGTTCTTCCCTTGCAGCAGAATACTCGGCATTTTCCGAAAGATCCCCAAGATCTCTTGCGGCAGAAACGCGGGATAATACTTCGGGTCTTTTTACCTTAGAAAGTTCCTCGAATTCCTTTTTTAGATCTTGTAAACCTTCTCTGGTTAAGAAGATTTTTTTGTCATTTGGCTCCATACTTAAAATAAAATCCCTCGGGCGTTTGTCTGAGGGATGTTCAACCGAAATATTATAAGAAAAGGGGTCACTTGTCAATGGCCTAGAGTTTTCCTGCCTGCCGGCAGGCAGGAAATTTAGCCACAATTTCACGGACCCTAGCCTTAGTATTCTCACTGACTTCCACCTTTACCATACCCTCCCTTGGCTGCCCGTAAAATATGCTTGTATTAAGAGGAGTTGCAAGAATAAATACAGCCACAGAGAGATCTTCCTCCCCGTCAATTTTTACTAGGCCCTTTTGTCCCAATTTGATTAATCTTAAAATGGTTTTGAAGAGGTTCGATGTTAACATTCCTTGAGGATTATTAACTTTTATAATCTCCTCCTCTTTCTCAAATCCCAAATCTTTTATATTTTTAAATTTTTCCTCTCTTGCAACCTTAAAATCAAAAACATATACATCGGCTTTTATATTACTCTCGTTAAACCTTTTTACAGTTTCATCACCAACCGCGATTGTCAAATTTTCCTCCGAAACCTCAGCCTTAAGATCTTCTACAAAGTTTCCCCATGGCCTTTGGAATTCTTTCCTTAAATTATCGGGAAGATGAAGATCCGAGGCAAGCCAATTTCTTTTTACATAGAGTCTTCCGTCTCTGTCTATCTGCCCGTTTCTAATCCTAAAAGAAGATAGAGGAGAACCATCTTCTGCCAAAACAGGTTCTACTTCCAATATTTCAAACTCAGGTAGTCCTTTCTCTTTTCTCTTCGCATTTATTATTTCTGCCCCTCTTCTTGTTTCCTTTGAAACTATTATTTCCAAAGCTCCAAAACCTTCATCAAGCGTCGGCCCAAACATATCATCAATCTCTACAATTTCAAACCTGCCCTTTGCGATCTGGTTTAAGTAATCCTCGATGCTCTTTTTTCTAACCGTGGATGGTTCAACAACTTTTGAATTTTGAATTTCAACTTTTGATTTTTGACTTTTGCCTTTTGACTTTCTTATATATTCATCAGAGGTAATCCCAATTATTAAACTTTCGGAGGTAGACAAACCATACTCTAACAGTTTTTGGTGTCCTTTGTGGAAATGGTCAAAAGTACCGCCTAAGACAGAGGTCTTGTATTTAAAGGCCATATTGGGAAAGTTTTTTAGAGTATCGGGAGAGAATTATACTCTTATAATCTTTGGGGTGCAACGCTATGAAATTGTCTTCTATAACTTCTCGGGTTAAGTTTCTCTTAATCAATAACCTTTGAATAAATCTTGCTGTCTCTTCGAGCATTGGCAAGCCTAAAATCATACTTAAAAGCTTCTGAAACAAAACTTTCTCAGAAAACAAAATCCGATCTTGTAATGCTAGTAATGCATTCGGTAAATATTTTTTTATCCATTCGTTTGCTTTTATGAACCTATCGTAAGTTTTATTGCGTTCTACAAGTGGCTTAAGCTGGGCTATTTCATGGGCCGTATAAAGATTTCGGAAGCTTCTGGGTAATGCCAGTTTGCTTTCATCAATAATCATATTTAGGCAAATTTTATTTGATATTTTTTTGTCTCCTCTTTTCCTGTGTTTTCCTAAAATTTTTAAGTATAAAATTAAAAGAAATCTTGTAAGATAAGTTTTGTTTTTTTGAGCAATGATAAAAAAATCGATATCATCGTCTTTATCGGCCGCCATCATTGAAAGATTTCCTGAAATTCCGATAAAAAGAACAGTCGGAATATTAAAAAGTTTTTGTGCGATTTTTTCCGCAATTTCGATCTTTTTTGTGCTTTCATGAAACCATTTTTGTCTTATTGAAATTATTGGTTTTTTTCCTTCCATGTATAAAAATCCATCTTTTCTAAAAACAACTGAATTAATGCTTTTTATTTTTTTATCAAACTCATTTTCGTTGATATTCTTATTTGAAATGAGAAATCTGAAGACTTCATCCTTTGTTAATGGATAGTCAAAAATATCACTATAGAGTAGAGTTTTTAAGATTGATTTTTCGCTATTGCCCATATTGACTAAGAACCTGAGAAACGCCCTTTGACAAAGTTGATACTGCGGTTTCGGCAGAAGTTCTATTTTCTGAAATCATCGAATTTATAGTATTCTTCAAGTATGCGTTCATTTGAGAATTTAGACCCTCATCATACGTGTCACTCGCAAAAAACGACGAAACTGCATTATCTGCCTGAGAAACAAATGGGGCTATTATAGAATTATTTAATTTCGAAGCTGAATTTTTTCTTGCATAGGGCTGGCCGAAAAGCCTCGTCTTTGACTCAAGAGAATATAATTTTTCTTGCGTTTCCTCGCTCGTTAAAAACTTTAGAAAGAGCAGTGCTTCTTTTTTATTTTTACTTTTCGAGGAAACTCCGGCATTCCAGTAAGAAGCAACGGTAATGCTTACATTGTTTACCTTAGGAATTGGATGTATTTCAAGATTTATATCAGGGTTGATTGCCTTGATTATAAAGTAATCCCAGGAAAAACCAAAGTACATCGCGGCTTCACCCTTAGCAAAGGAAAGTTTTGAATTATCCAAGCCTGCGTCCCAAACTTTTTGATCTCCGGTAGCAAAGGACGTGTAAAACATTAGTGCTTCGCTTGAGTGCTTAGGTTTTGAGGAAAGATCTTTGATGTCTGCTCCGTTTAGGGCAAACAGCATTGAAATAATATCGGGGGCATGAGCTATGTTTTCAAAGGTTCCCAAAGTCGCACCGGATGTCTTTATTCTTCCTGTTTCATCCACAACGGTTAAGGTTCTTGATATGTTGTTTAACTCCTCCCAAGTTTGAGGCACACTTGCTCCTGCAGACTGAAAGATGTCTGTGTTGGTATATAAAGCCAGTGTATCTATCTGAGTAGGTATCCCATAAATTGCCCCGTTTTTAATAAGATCCTTTTGGGCAACGGGATAAAATGATGATTCAAATTCCTTTTTGGATATTACATCCTCAGGAAGTGGGGAAAGAATATCTGAAAACATCGGAAGCCAAGTATTATGAAAAAGAAAGACATCGGGCCCGGTGTTGTTTTCAAATCTTGCCGAAAGTTTTTTTCTGTATTGTTTTATGTCCTGTTTGATATATTCAACTTTTATATTGGGGTATTTTTTATTAAAATCATCTATTATTGGTTGGACTGTACTCTTCTCTTCCCAAAGGCCCCAATAGGTTATCTCTGCCTTACCTTCAGATTTTTTGGAGAACAGAGGTAGAAAAACTCCAAAGATTAAAAAAAGAATTATTGCTAAAACTGCCAAGCCAATTACTATTTTTATTATTGTAGAGGCCGAGAAAGATGGAAGACCGGGACCGCCTGAGAATCCTTCTGGGATTCCATCTTGAGGGGGAAGAGGGGTTTCTGAAGACGGAGGCTGAAGTGGAGGAGGTGTCGGAGGGGGAACAGGAGGCGGGGAAGGAGGGATTGCGGAAGGTACAGGAGTCTGCGCGGGAGGCTGTGTTTGAGGGTTCTGAAAAACCGTATTTTCGTTCATAATTATAGTATAATACCAAAAAGAAGTCATGGCAATTAAGCTTCCCAAGATTAAAAAAACGCAAAGATTAAAAATAATAAAGACGGGTAAAGTGGTTTTTTGGTTCTTGGTAGGAGCTTTCCTAGGCCTATTTATTTTTGCAAGCTTTGTTTTAATTCTCTTTCAAAAAATAAATCAGGATCGAATATATTCTGGAGTTATGGTTGACGGAATAGATTTTAGCGGGAAGAAAAAAGAAAACGTAGAAAGCTATTTAAAAAATAAAAACGACAATATTTCAAAAACAACTGTAGTCTTCAAAGGAGGGGAAGATATAGCAACTATTTCTGCAAAAGACATAGATCTTGGATATGATCATAATTTGCTGGCAACGCAGGCATATAGTCTCGGGAGGTCTGAGAATCTTATCTCAAACATAAGCATAATTTTTCTAGGATTCACGCAGGGTATTAATTTACCGGCCTCCTACAGCTATTCGGATCAAAAGTTAATGACTTATCTTACTCCGCTTTCTGAAAAGATGTATATAGAGCCTGTTGATTCTCTTTTCAATTTTCAAAATGGAAGAGTTACTGTTTTTAAACCCTCAAAAGACGGTCAGGAGATGGATCTTTTGAAACTCAAACTAGAACTTTCAAAGAAAACTGCCGATATAGTAACTTCACAAAAGGAACAAGCGATTATATTTAATATACCTTTAAAGGTTTTAAAACCAAAAATTACGACAGATAAGGCAAATAATTTCGGAATCAAAGAGTTAATAGGAAGAGGCTCATCTCTCTATCAACATTCAATTCCGGGAAGGATTTTTAACGTTAGCCTTGCGGCTTCAAGATTAAATGGCATTTTGGTCCCCCCCGATACTGTTTTTTCCTTCAACGACGCCTTGGGAGACGTATCCTCCTTTACTGGTTATAAACAAGCTTATATTATACAGAATGGGAAAACAGTCTTGGGTGATGGTGGGGGTGTTTGTCAGGTTTCAACAACACTCTTCAGGGCGATTTTGGATGCAGGTCTTCCAATCGTCGAGAGAACTGCCCACTCTTATAGAGTCGCTTATTATGAACAGGACTCTCTGCCCGGAATAGATGCTACTGTTTTTTCTCCAACAGTTGATTTGAAATTTAAGAATGATACTGGAAATTATATTCTAATTCAGGCCATTAACGATCCTGTCAATTTGAGTCTGGCATTTGAACTTTATGGAGCAAAAGATGGAAGGCAGGTAACTATGACAAGGCCTGTGATAACGAGCCAGACTCCTGCACCGCCAGATCTATATCAGGATGATCCCACTCTTCTCAAAGGACAAATTAAACAGGTTGACTTTGCAGCATCCGGAGCAAAAGTTTATTTTACAAGGAAAGTTACCAAAAACGGCAAAGAAATAATATCTGAAACTTTTTACTCAAACTATAGACCCTGGCAGGCAATTTATCTTCGAGGAACAAAAGAGTAAGAATAGACACATAGCTAAATAGTCAAATAGCTATGCAACAATTAACTATTTAGCAATCTTATGAAAACAGTTCTAAACATTAAAAAAGCAATAGAAATCTCAAAGCAATTAAGAAAGCGAGATAAAAGCATTGTCTTGGCGGGTGGTGTCTTTGATATTCTTCATACTGGTCATTTGAAATTTTTAACAAACGCAAAAAGAGAGGGGGATATTCTTTTTGTACTTTTGGAGAATGATAAAAATGTAAGAAAACTCAAGGGAGAGAACCGCCCTATAAATCCTCAGAAAGAAAGAGCAAGTCTCCTGTCAAATCTCGTCCCTGTAGATTATGTTGTATTATTGCCGGATATGAAATCGGATAAAAGTTATGATAAACTAATAAGCCTTATAAAACCAGACGTCATTGCAATTACCCAAAATGATCCAGGCAGGAAACATAAGGAAAGACAAGGGAAAATGATAAATGCAAAAGTTAAAACAGTTGTAAAAAGACTAAAAAATAAATCGACCACTGTCTTGAGTAAGATTATCCAAAAGGAAATATGATAAGAAATGTATTAATTGGAGCCATAGTCTTAACTGTAATAATAATTGGGGTTTTTGTATGGCAGACGTCTTCAAAAACTCCTACCGCCAAGGTTGGAACTCATACATTTAAACTTTATGTTGCAAAGAGCAGCAATGATCAGCAAGTAGGATTGTCAAAATACGATAAAATAGAAGACTCAAGGGGAATGATATTTACTTTTGGTAAACCGGGTTACTATTCCTTCTGGATGAAGCAAATGAAATTCCCTATAGACATAATTTATATAAGAGACAATAAAATAGTAAAAATCCACCGGAACGTAAAACCTCCTAAAGAAAGGGGAGAACTTACTCTGTATAATTCAACCGAGCCTGCAGATAAGGTTTTAGAAGTAAACGCCGGTCTTTCTCAAAGCTATGACATCAAAGAGGGAGATAGTATAAGCCTGTCCAATATCTAAAATGGTAATTTTGGGAATTGAAACCTCTTGCGATGAAACCGGGGCCGCTATAATTTCGGGAAAATCTAAGAATCAAAAAGTTAAACTAATTTCAAATGTAGTCTCCTCATCTCTTTCAATCCATTCAAAAACCGGCGGAATAATCCCCGAAACAGCCGCACGAGAACAGGTAAAATATATAATCCCTGTTTTGGAATCTGCACTTAAGGAAGCTTCTGGAAGCAAAATGGCAAATGATAAATGGAAAATGGAAAATCTTGCAATCGATGCTATTGCTGTAACAGTAGGACCGGGATTAATAGGTTCTCTTCTTGTAGGAGTAGAAACAGCGAGGACTCTTTCTTATATATGGAACAAGCCAATCATCCCAGTCAATCATTTAATGGGCCACATATACGCGAATTTCATTCGCGAAATTTCAAATTATCCAAGGTTTCCTGCCATTGCTCTTGTTGTTTCAGGCGGTCACACAGATTTGGTTTTAATGAAAAATCACGGTAGGATTAAGTGGCTCGGCGGAACAAGGGATGATGCTGCAGGAGAAGCATTTGACAAAATTGGTAGATTATTAAACCTGCCCTATCCCGGCGGTCCATCAATAGAAAAAGCCGCACGGAAAGGTATTCCCAAAAGATTTAAATTTCCAAGACCCCTGATTGACTCCCCCGATTTCGATTTTAGTTTTAGTGGCTTAAAAACAGCAGTCTATAGAGAGACATTAACCTCGCCTGCCGGCAGGCAGGGATATAAAGATATTAAGATATTAAGCAAACAAACAATTGCTGATTTATCAACCTCTGTCCAGGAAGCAATCATTGATGTCTTGGTAGTAAAAACTTTAAGAGCTGCAAAAAAATATAAAGTAAAATCGATTCTATTAGGTGGCGGCGTTGCTGCCAACCAGAAACTTCGAGATGAATTAAAATGGAGAATGGAAAATGAGAAAATGGAAACTAAACTTTTTGTCCCGACAAAAAGCTTGTGTACCGACAACGCCGCAATGATCGCCGCAGCCGCTTTCTATAATTACAAAGAAGTTCCCTGGCAAAAAATCACCGCCAACCCCGAATTATATTTCTATTAAAAGAGTCTCCCCTTTAAAGCCCTACCTTCAGATAGAATCGGGAGGCAAGGGGCTAATCCGAATTATGCTTTCTACAAAATGTCAAATTAATTCTTGACAATCTTCCCAAAATCACCCATCATAAAAATTGAACTTTATTAAATGTTTCAAAACATTTAAGTTCATTCACTGTGGCACAGGTTTCTAGAAGATTTTTACACAAAGACGTAGAACAAAGAATCCTTGACCTTTTCTGGGTATCATTATCTCTTCTTCCCACGAAAGACAAAGTATCTGTATTTTTGGAGGATTTATTAAGTCCAACTGAAAAATTAATGCTTTCCAAACGTTTGGCAATTGCTTTTATGTTATTAAAAGGATATGACTATCCAAGCATTAACGATAAACTTAAGGTGAGTGATCCTACTATTTGGAATGTCAAGATGAATCTTTCTTATAGGGGAAAAGGCTACAGGATGGTAATTGAGGAGATCATGAAGAAAGAAAAATGGGATAAATTTTGGGAAGATTTTGATCACTTCTTTACTCAAGTTATCCCCCCTCGACCGGGAACAAATTGGAAAGAGGTAAGAAGAAAACAATGGGAAAAACGAAGGAAACTTAAAAAACCTTTCTGAATTTGTTTCAATCTTTCAAAAGATTTAAGTTAATTCATTTTGCTTGTCTTGTACAGGTTTTTTGAGTAGTAGATTTTCAAAGAAATCAATTTTAGTCCCCTAGCAGAGGGTAACCTCAAATCCGGAACTATACTTCGATTGATAAGTTTGCCCTTTGAAGCTTTGGTAAAAGAGGATAAATCCCAAACTATATTTTTATTAAAATCCTCGTGGTATAATTCCT
Organism: uncultured Gammaproteobacteria bacterium; assembly: GCA_964408825.1. Classification (GTDB taxonomy): domain Bacteria; phylum Patescibacteriota; class Microgenomatia; order Levybacterales; family UBA12049; genus CAYPAU01. Next base: position 43,788 of record CAYPAU010000001.1, on the reverse strand, counting down.
TCGTGCAAAACCCTGAACAAAAAGAATTTCAATACAAACCAGGGGAACAAGTTCCTATAGAAATAGGAGAAATTGTCTTCCCTTTTTCCCACCCAGCATGCAGAAAGGAAAATGATGGTCTAGTAACTGAATTTCGTCTTGGCATAAATTATCAAGGGAAGAATATAAAGCTCAGGGTCGCTACTCGCATTTACAGTTTTGAAACTAATGGGCTTCAAGTTACTCCATTTGAACCAGAAAAAGGATACATTATATCAACGGAAGATTTTGATATTAAGAAGAGAAGGAAGAAACTTCTCGAAGCCGTCAAAAACGCCAAGGGATTTGGAATTTATCCCGAATGCCCTTCCGTGCTTGGAGTAGAGATAAATTCTGATTATTTTGTACAAGGTGGTATTGCATTTTTTGAAGACGGCCCAGTTGTAACGCCCTGGATGAAGCATATAGAATATCGAGCTGGCACTCCACGGTTACTTGGCAGACTAAGGTGTCGGGCAATTATCAATGGCATGACATTTGAATCTAAACTCGTTCCAACTCCCCAAGACTTACCTACTGAAATCTCTCCGGAAACTGATGATCCTCGCTTTACTACTGGATATGATATATACTGCGGAGGTATCTACACTCTAGATACCGGACCTCTGGCTTCAGACTCTCTGGACACATACTCGCAGGAGGACGACGGCAGAGCTATAGAAGTTGGTCCGGGACATGATTTATTTTTTGCAGACAATCCAGAACAAATAGCAAGGACTGGTATCGAGTTTGTAATTAAAGGACAATAGTTTTTGTGGTAGAATAAAAAGATGCAAAATGAACTGTCCATTATATTTGCGATCGTAGTTGCAGTCGCCGCAATATTTTATTTTCTAAATAAAAAATTCTCCGAACTTAAAAAACCCCAGGAAAACGAAACTCTTTTGGAATGGCTCAAGTCCATGCAATCCTCCCTTGAGTCGACCAATAAAACATTGAACGATGCTCTTTCCAAAAGCTCATCCAACATGGTAAAAACTCTTCAGGAAAATAAGGCGGCGGCAGTTATTCGAGACGTAGGAAAAGAAGTGGGCCAAATGAGTGAAATAGGAAGATCCATGCAGGAACTTCAGGATTTCTTAAAGAGCCCAAAACTTAGAGGTAATATTGGTGAGCAGGTATTAAAAGATTTGATATCTCAAATGTTTCCCAAAAACAGCTTTCATCTTCAGTATCAGTTTAAATCCGGTGAACGGGTTGATGCTGCCATAAAAACAGATGCAGGAATTTTGTCTATAGATTCCAAATTCCCTATGGAGAATTTCCAAAAAATGGTAAAAGCAAAAACCGAAAAAGAAAAAGAGGATTTTAGAAAAGAGTTAGTCAGAGACGTTAAAAAACACGTTGATGCAATCTCTAAAAAATATATACTGCCCGATGAAGGCACAATGGATTTTGCTTTAATGTATTTACCAAGTGAATCCGTGTTTTATGAGCTAGCAAATATGCAGGACATAATTGAGTATGCAAGAAAGGGAAGAGTATATATAGTCTCTCCAAATACTTTGTACGCCCATCTTCAGACTATACTTCTTTCTTTTGAAGGAAGAAAAATAGAAGCAAGAAGCAGGCAGGTTTTAAGATTGTTGCGAGCGCTTCAAATAGATTATGATAAGGTTGCGGAAACCATGGGAGTTTTGGGTAAGCATATAAATAATGCATCTTCTCAATTTTCAAACGTGACGAGCGGATTTTTGCAATTAGGAAACAAAATTCAGTCTGCGGGAAATCTTGAGGAAGGAACAGTCAGGGAAATTTCACAATTGGGAAGCAAGGGAGGTGATACGCTGGATGAATAACAGAACACTAATTGTTGTCATTATTATTCTTGTATTGGTTGGGGGTATATTGCTCTTGAGTGGGCAGTTTTTAGGGAAAAAGTCTACCCCGTCAAGTCCTAATACAACTACTCAGGAAAAGCAACAAAATCAAAGAGATGCTGCCCAAGGAACACCTCTTGCTCCTGGAGAAATACAAACTATTACAGTAGGCAGTAGTGGATTTACTCCCAAATCGATAACAATTCCTGTTAACAAAAGAGTAATTTGGGTTAATAAATCAGGGGTCGATGTTGATATAGCATCAGATACCTTTGCCCCTCTTAACTTGGGTCAATTTCCGGATGGATCGTCTGTTCAGCTTCTTTTTGATAAATCCGGTACTTACGAGTATTATAATCGGCTTAAGACAGACCAAAGAGGAACAGTAATAGTAAAATAATACCCTTTTTAAATCCTCAGGAGTTTGAGACCGCCTTAATATAACTTGGGTATGTTAAAATACTGAAGAAATGGACGATAGGAAACTTAATCCTAAACAACTGGAAGCTGTAAAACACGACAAAGGACCTCTTTTAATTATTGCAGGAGCAGGCACTGGAAAAACCACAGTTATAACTGAAAGAATAAAGTATTTGATTGTTGATAAAAATTATTCCCCTTCAAGTGTTTTGGCTCTTACCTTTACAGATAAAGCGGCCTATGAAATGCAGGAGCGGATAGATGTTCTTCTCCCTTATGGATATACAAATCTCTGGATAAACACTTTTCATTCTTTCTGCGACAGAATCCTTCGAGATGAGGCGCACACAATTGGCCTTGATCCAAATTATAAGCTGATCTCAGAATCAGAATCTGTTCTTCTTATGCGAAAAAACATTTTTGATTTAGGACTTAAGATTTTTAGACCTCTTGGTAATCCCACTAAATTTCTGGACGCACTCCTTACGCACTTTTCAAGACTAAAAGACGAGGATATAAAACCTGAGGAATATCTTTCCTTTTCTCAAAAACAGAAATCAAAAGATGAAAGGGAACAATATATTGAACTTGCAAGCTCTTACAAAAAATATGAGACTCTCAAGGCTAAAGAATCCGTAATGGACTTTTCAGATTTAATTTCAAACACTTTAGTACTGTTTCGCAAAAGAAAAAATATTCTAAAAAGATATCAATCTCAATTTAAATTTATATTAGTTGATGAGTTTCAGGATACAAACTTTGCACAGAATGAACTTGCAATTCTTCTGTCTGGAGCGGACGAGGCAAGCCGAGGAGCTCGCCTGCGAGCGAAGCGAGACAGGGGTGGACCAAATATTACAGTAGTTGCGGATGACGACCAGTCGATCTATAGATTTAGAGGCGCTGCTGTCTCAAATGTTCTTCAATTTAAGAAAAGTTTTCCAACTGCTAAAATAATTACTTTAAATGACAACTATCGATCTACTCAAAAAATCTTGGATGCTGCATATGAACTTATCCAGAACAATAATCCCAATCGGCTTGAGGTTGTTGAAGGAATTAACAAAAAACTAAAAAGCCACTTTGGCAAAGAAGGCGATGAGGTCAGATTAATTCACAAAGAACGTGCTGAAGATGAGGCAGATGCAATTGCGCTTGAAATAAAAAAACTCACAAAATCTTATGAATACAAAGATTTTGCCATTTTAGTACGTGCCAACAATCATTCCCAAATGATAACAAGTGCTCTTTCCCGCCATAGAATCCCCTATCAGTTCTTAGGCCCCGGCTATCTTTTTGCGCAGGAAGAAATAAAAGATTTAATCGCTTACTTAACATTCTTAACAAACCTTTTCGATTCTGTTTCTCTTTTTAGAGTCCTTTCCATGGACATATTTGATATCTCCTATATTGAGCTGAATTTTCTACTTAATTTTGCGAAAAAGAAAAATCTTACGCTTTTTGAAGCTCTTTCCGATGTAAATCAAAAGTTTTTAAAACCTGGGACTCAGGAAAAATTGGAAAACTTTAGAAAAATGGCAGAACGGCATCTTAAAAGGGCAAGGAAGGAACAAGCAGGACAAATCCTTTATTATTTTTTGGTGGACTCGGGGCTTTTTGAAACTCTTAAAACTGCAGATTCCGTAAAAGAGGAGCGCCGAATTCAAAACATTGCAAAATTTTTCGATAGAATTAAAAATTTTGAGACAGAGCGCTCGGATGCAAATATATTTACTTTAGTTGAGTGGCTAATGCTAATGATGCAGTTAGGAGACAGTCCCGTTGCTGCCGATATAGATATAAGAGATAAAAACGCGGTTAATATTTTAACTGTTCACTCCTCAAAAGGATTGGAGTTTAAAGTAGTATTTTTAGTAAATCTTGTTTCGGATCGTTTCCCAACAAGGGAACGGAATGAAAAAATTCCTGTGCCTTTGGAAATACTAAAAGAAAATTTTCCGGAAAGCACTGATTTTCATTTGGAGGAAGAGCGACGGCTTTTTTATGTCGGGCTGACCCGCGCAAAAGAACTCCTGTATTTTACCGCGGCAGATTATTACGGTATGGGGAAACGTATTAAAAAACTTTCTACTTTTATCTACGAGGCTTTGCCAAAATTAAAAGAAACGGGAAAATTAGAGTCGCGTAGTCAACAGCTTTCTTTAAGTGAGGTGCTTTCCGTATATAAAGAAGAAGAGGAAGAAAAAGAAGAAAGATTGCCCTTAAAATTGACCTACATTACTTATTCTAATCTTCAAATGTTTGACATATGTCCTCTGCACTATAAAGCAAGAGTCATCTTTAATATTCCTACTCCCCCTGCTTCAGTCCAAAGTTTTGGAATTTCCGTACACAACACTCTATTTAGATTTTATAGGCAGATTCAAGAAGAAAGTAAACCGTCTCTAAATATGCTTTTGGGAATATTAAAAAAAGAATGGATCTCGGAAGGATATGAAAATAAAAAACATGAGAAAGAACGCTTTGCTCAAGCCGAAAAACTACTCAGGAAATTTTATAAAACAGATTTTAATCCTGCCGTAAAACCTCTAAGGCTTGAGGAACCGTTTTCTTTTATTTTAAGAAACGGTGTGAAGGTGTTTGGTAAAATTGACCGGATAGATCCACAAGGCAAGGGTATTGAAATTATTGATTATAAAACAGGCGAGGAAAATCCAAAAGCGCAAAAAGCGCATGAGCTCCAGCTTGCAATGTATGCTCTTGCCGCAACAAAGATTAAAGATGACGTTCTAAATCGTGATCCAAAAAACATTACACTGACTCTTCATTTTCTCGAAGGAAATACAAAAAAATCTATGAGTTTTACACAAGAGCATATGGAGAATCTTGAAAATAAACTTATTGAAAAAATTGAAGAAATAGAAAAGAGCGATTTTGCCTGTTCTGGAAACGTTCTATGCAAAAACTGCGAATACAAAATTTTATGTTCTACGAACTAAAATTTTATCCTGAGCGAAGCCGAATGGACAAAATCCTCTGCAGCGTTAATTAGACCCCGATTGAATCGGGGTAAAAAAACTCCGGGAAGAGAGTAAGCCAGATTCTGTTTTCACCGCAATCTATCTATGCTCTCTACTTGGTACTCCTGTAAGGAAAGTATTCAACCCCGATTAAATCGGGGTAAACGTACCGTTCTGAGATTGCAGCAGGTAGGATTGTCAACGTTTCACTCTCACTCGTCTCTGTGACTCTCAAGTCTTGTCAATTCAAGACCTGTTCTAAGTTCCGCTCGTGAGTAAAGAACTTAGACACCGGTTGCCCGGAGCTTACGCTCCGTCCCCTTCCTTACTGCTGTCTGGACTTTCCTCCGCTTCCATGTTTTTCCGTGAAAGCAGTAGCGGTCCTTCTCCCCAGAGCAAAGTGTATTTTACCAAAGTTGAGGATTTTAATCAACTTTATTCTGCTGCGTGATAAGGTGATAAAAGCGGCCATCCTAGAGAGAGTCGCGGCATAGTGTTTAGATCGATCTCTCCCTCATCTACCCTTCTAATAAAGTTTTCTAGAAAAGCACCATAATTTTCTCCGCATAGTTCTCTTACTAAAGACGGCAACTGGCTAAATGCTGGTTGACATTGATCGAACAGACATCCGTTTTTACCTTTTGTTGATTCTGTTTCCCGATGAATCTCTGCTAAAACTGATCGATACACACCCCATCCTACCATTTCTCTTTCAAAACTTACGATTTTTTTCTCTTCAATAAGAAGTCCTTCATCAACTCTCATATCGGCTTGTTCATCGAATAAGTGAGCTCTAAAAGCGACTGCAACCCTAAGCGCATCCAGATTAACTACAATTCTCGCTGCATCCCAACCCGGCATTCCATAAAATGGCGTCTCATAAGGAAAATCTCTTTTGAAACGGATTCCCTCTTTGGAAAAATCTATTTGCCAGTCTGGTGGCGTTTGTTCAAGTTGCTCAACAAAATCAACAGGAAATTCACCAGGTAGCGTCTCTGTGCCAATTGCCTGTCTCGCTTGCCAAATTAAATCAGGTCGATTCTCTTCTTCTTTTTGTCGTTGTCTAGCGAGATATTGACTTACCTCAACTTCTAATTCAAATTCGCGGGACATATTGCAGGCAGGAGAACACAATAATACAAAATTTTAATTTAAAAAACAACTAGCTGCTGGCGCTTGAGTAGTTCTTTAGTGCAAATCTCCAAAATCTTATAGATAAATATAAAGATATCCCGCCTACAAAGAGGGAGATTAAAACCGTGTTGAAAGATAAGAGTCCCATGGCAGCCTTTGCAGGAAATGTCACCATTATCCCAACCGGAATTATGAATGTAATTATTTGGCGCAGCGGGTTTTTGTAAATATCTATTGGAAATCTTCCCATTTGAGTAATGTCTCTGAAAAGCCAAAGTGTGTTATCAACCTCTGCTGTAAGAACTCCAATTGCCAAAACCAGAATATGAAAAGACATAGCTATTACAAATCCGTTTATCAGAAGTGCCAAATAAATCAAGAGGTTGGGTACGGTAACTCCACCAATATTTGAAAGTGCAACAAAAATAAATCCGAAAGAAAGTAAGATAATCGGAATATCCAAAATATCACTTCCGCCAAAAAGAAGTCTCAAAAGTACCGGAACTGGTTTTGTCAAAAAATAATCAAAATCCCCTCTTATGACATAGCTTCTGAACCTATAAACCTCGCGAAGGAAAAATTGTGCAAGGCTGTCGATAAGATTAAATGTTATATAAAAAAGAATAACCTGCCAAAGCGTGTATCCTTGTATTGCTTGAGTTCGGGAAGTAATAATCAGAAGAAAGAAGAGAAAAAAAGAAAATCTTATAAGTTTGCCGATCACAAAAAGTATGGCTCCAAATCTTGAGATAAATGCATTTTGTGAAACCATAAGTGTCATCCGAAACCAGAGCTTTATATATTTAAATAAATTAAATTTATCTTCCATACGCAGTGTAACTTTTAAGACCTTTTTGCCAGACGAATTTTACAATAAGATAAACTATAAAAACCCAAAAAAAAGACATCAATATACCCGTTAAAACTTCCCGAAGACCTAACTGTCCTAAGTAAATCTTGAGGGGAAAATATAAAAGATAAGAGAAGGGCAGAAGTCTCATTATCTCGTACAATGTTTTCGGAAGAATATCCAGAGGAAATAAAGATCCTGCAAAAAAACCAAGAAGAGTTATAAAAATAAATCTGGGTGCCCATACTTCAGGGCTCCAGAATCCGATGAGCCCCAGAAGAAAATTAAGGAAGAAATAAAGAACAAGAGACAAAATAACAGAAAAAATAAAAAAGGAAAGATAAAAAAGATCGGTCTGGAAAAAAAATGGAGGCTTCAATATTACAAAAATCAAAGAAAGCTCTATAATTGAAAAGCCTATATTCATTGCCTTATCTCCTATATCTTTCGAAAACCAATACATAAAATAATTAATAGGGCGAAGGAGGAAATTCATAAGATTACCACTGTTTATCTCCTCCCCTACAGCATAGGTTCTCGAGGAGAGCACGATTGAATCGACAAGATTTGTCCCCAAAATATAGGTAAGCATAAATGAATGACTATATCCAAGAAGAGTTTTTCCGGGAGGAATAACCACAGACCAGAGAAAATAGATTGTCAGAAGCTGAATAATATTTCTCACCCTCCACATCACAAAACTAGTTCTATAGGTAAAAACCTCATCCCAGGTATTTTTTGCAACGACAAAATATTTTTTCATAGATTCGACTGTGCTCATTCTTCGATTTTCACTCAGAATCCTGAGCTTGTCGAAGGACTATGACCCTGAGCCTGGACTTCGGCTGAGCCCTTCGGCAGTGAGCTCAGGACAGTCGAACTGCTCAGTCGAATGCCTCGAATGGGTCATTTTTTACTTTCGGAATAAACTTTGGCAATTACATCCTCTATCTGAGGCTCCTCGATTGTTATATCCTCGACATCAAAGTTTTCAAGAATCGACGATGCAGTATGATTTGCTTTCTCATTTGGAACATTTAAAATAAGCTGCGGAAATTTGAATGTGTCAATTTCTCCAAGCACATCAATTCTTTTGGGATCAACGTATCCTTTAAATAAAACCTTTATTTTCTTATATGGGGCGTATTTGTTAACAAGAGAAGAAAGTTTGCCATCAAAAACCAGTTTCCCAAAATTTATAATTATTACTCTTTCACAGAGTTCTTCAACATCCCCCATATAATGACTCGTTAAGATAATTGTTGCCTTAAAACGCTTGTTGTACTCTTTAATAAATTCCCGCAAGTTTTTTTGCATAACAACATCAAGCCCAATGGTGGGCTCATCAAGAAAAAGAACTTTTGGGGTGTGAATAAGAGAAGCTATAAGCTCCATTTTCATTCTTTGCCCAAGGGATAATTTTTTTACAGGAATCTTAAGAGTATCTTTTGTATCTAAAAGAGTTGTTAGCTCATCCATCACTTCTTCAAATTTTTCATCTGAAATATCGTAAATTTCTTTATTTAAGACAAACGTGTCAATTGAAGGAAGATCCCACCATAGTTGGTTTTTCTGTCCCATTACAAGTGCAATTTTTTTTAGGAATTCAGGCTTTCTATCGTACGGATTAAACCCTAATACTGAAATCTTGCCGTGCGTTGGGTATAAAAGGCCCGATAAGCACTTAAGAGTCGTTGTTTTACCCGCTCCATTTGGTCCTATAAAACCTACGAGTTCTCCTTCTTTAATTTCAAAAGAAATATCATCGACTGCTTTTTTTGTTTCATACTTTCTTGAAAATAAAGATTTTACCGAACCTAAGAGACCTGGTTCTTTTTCAAAGACCTGGAAATGCTTGGAAAGATGAGAGACGGAAATAATATTCATGATTGCTCAATTGTTAAATTGTTAAATTGTTGGAATTGGAGAAAGCAATGGAACAATTGAACAATAAAACAATGGTTTATAAATTATATCAAAAAGGGGAGTTCCCGAATCTTTCGGTATGCCTCTTTCAAACTAATATCTATTTCCTATCTTACTGCTCTTTTTAAGGTTTTGCCTGGGGTGAAACCGGGAGCCTTTCTGGATGCTATTGTTATTTTCTCTCCGGTCTTGGGATTTCTTCCAACTCGCTCGACCCTATTTCTTATGCTAAAAGTTCCAAATCCCGTGATGACTACCTTTTCTCCTCTCTTGAGTGAATCTCTAATTGATGTGACAAAAGCCTGCACTGCATCTTTGGCAGCTTTGCTGGTAAGGTTTGCTTTCTTTGCTACTATTTCTGTGAGGTCTTTTTTGGTCAAATAAATCACCTCCAATTGGGCATTAAGTTGGGAAATCCAATGTTGAATTAGATTAAAAATACAATGAAAACGAAGAGTTGTCAAGTACAATAAATGCTATCAAAATGGTACGAGATCCCGAAGTCTGCGCGCCTTGAGCCGTGTATGAATAATACTGAAAAGGCGAAAGGCAAGTTGTGTGGGATCAATATATCAAAAATGGGCAAAGTAGATTAACTTTCGGATCCTGAGGATATCGAACGGAATTCCCGAATGGCTGTCACTTTTACTTCCCCCGGAACTGCCAGAGATTTAACAACCTCCTCTCTTATTTTCTGAGCAACAAGGGTGGTTTGGGCGTCATCCAATTTTCCCGGATCAATTATTACTCTTAACTCTCGCCCGGCCTCAAAAGCATAAGCATCTTCAACCCCTTCATATTTCTTTGCAATATCTTCCATCTCGGTAAGCCTCTTTGCGTAAGCTTCCACATCCTCGTATCTTGCCCCAGGTCTTGCGCCCGAAATAGCATCTGCTATATAAACTATGACCGATTCGATTGAGGAGAAGGGCTTGTCTTCATGATGTTCCCATACGCAATTTATAACTGCCTCCGGCATATTGTGCCTTTTGAGAAATTCAACGCCTAATTTTACGTGACTCCCTTCACCCTCTAAAACTTTTCCTATGTCATGAAAGAGACAACCAAGTCGAACAATATTGACATTCGCTCCCACTTCATGAGCAATATGAACTCCTATTTTCGTCTCCTCCAGCGTATGAACTATCAAATTTTGCCCATAAGAAGTCCTGAATTTAAATCTTCCAAGTATCGAGATAAGATCTTTAGATAGATTAAAAACCCCAATTTCATGAGCAAGCTTTTCGCCTTCCTCAAACATTATTTTCTCAACTTCCTTTTTGGTCTGCTCAACAATCTCTTCAATTCTGAAAGGTTGAATTCTTGTATCTCGTATCAATTTTTCAAGAGCTCTTCTTGCTATTTCCCGTCTTACTTGATCAAATGAAGAAAGTCTGATAATTCCTTCCTCATCCAAATCAACATCAACCCCCGTCGCCTGCTCAAACGCCCTAATGTTTCTTCCCTCTTTACCAATAATCCTTCCCTTAATGTCCTCATCGGGAATTTTAACTATTGAAAGAGTAAATTCCGGAATATAATCTATGGCCCCATGGTGCATAGAGTCTGTCAAGATTTCCTGAGCCTTCTTGTCCGCGGTGAGCCTTGCCTCCTCTTCCTTTTCCTTAATGATTCGGGCAACAGTCTTTGCCTCTTCTTCTTCAACTTCCTTTATAAGTTCTTTCTTTGCTTCCTCGCGTGACAAACCTGAGGCTTTGGCAAGCTTCTCTTTATATTCCTCTTTTAGTTTTTCTAAAGAAGCCCGTTCCTTTTCTATATTTTCTTGCCTCTCAAAAAGTTTTTTCTCAAGCTTTATGAGATCTGAACTCTGTGTTGCCATAGTAACTTAATCGAAGACAATAGAAGAAAACCAAGCTAAACTTGGTCTTTAAAATATTTGTCTTTTAAGGGGTTTGAAATCATTTTTTAATAAACCTCTTTGCGACAATTCTATTGCCTCATAAGAATTATACCACAAACTGGCAATTAGCAACTAGCCACTAGAAATTAGTTTTGAATCGCCACTCCGCATACTGAATGCAGTATAAGTTAATTTAAAATTAACAATTGGAAATTGCAAGATTTTATTCTAACATTCGCGCGAATGATAGAATAATGAAAAAAATGAATTTTTTAGATTTCTTTAAAAATTTCCTTAATAACATCGTAATTAAATCCTTTGGATGCAAGGAAGCGGGAAACTTTTTGGAATTTTTCCTCCCGCGAAAGATTTTTATATTTATTCAATCTTTTCTGGATTAATTTTTTCGCAGATTCCAAATCGTTAATTGTTAATTGTAAATTGTCAAATGTTGAATCTATCAATTCTTGCCCGATTCCTTTTTGCTTAAGTTCCATTTTGATGAGTCTTACAGATCTCGGTTTGAATGTTATCCTCTGCTCGATCCACCACTTAGTAAATTCTTCATCGTTAACAAATTTCTGATCTTTGAGTTTTGTTAAAATGATTTGAATCATTGAATCAGAAGCTTTTTTGCTTTTTAACTTATCTCTTATTTCTTTTTCCGATCGAGGACGATATGAAAGGAATTTTAATGCCTTATTATAAAATTTCCCAAACTCATCCATGATTTTCAGGAGGCGGCCAAACTACTCGCTGAGATTTAAATTGATCACCAACTAAATACAATGGGATTCGAGCTTCTTTGGCAAATTTCTTAAAAATTTCTAGCTTATTGATACTTGTTGGCGAAGTGCCAAGAATTTTATCCAATTCTGTCGCTGCAGCGTTTCCGCAAGCAATATGTCTCTGTTCTAATAGTTCTTGGAGTTTGGCTTTAACAGGTTGAGTCCATTCTGCGGAATCATCTGGATTTTCTCTATAAAATTTTTCCAGTCTCCTTTCTACTCGACCTATTTCCGGGTACTTATCTGCCATACTTATCACATCAATTCCGTAAAAATCTGAAAGAATGGCTGGCAATAGTTCAACCCGAAGAGGTTCATGAAGAGACTCTGTATCTACGAGAATGAGACCTTCAATCCTTTTCGGAGATATTCTTACTGGAACTAAAGACTCATTTGTATGCGGACTTAATTCTCTTGTGGGTAAATCGCTTGGTAAAAGATATCCAACATAGTCTTTCCAAGTTGTAAATTTTCTCACCCACCAATCCTCTAATTCCTCTCCTCCTGAATCCCATTCGCCATTTACGCCGCTAAGATTTTTTTCTCTGTCAACTATACTAACTGCTCTTGGATCTCTCGTGCCCAATTCTGCTTCAACTCTCTCACCAACTCGACTACCGAATTCCATGGAAGCAGCTCCTATTCTTAGGATAGACCTTAATCTTCTAGGATGAGAGAAATGAAATTTGAGCCTCGGGTCATGAACAAAATCTCTGATTTTTGCCCTCGCTTCCTTTTCTGTCTCTAAATTTTCCTCTACTGGTCGAGCTTGTGGTAATTCAGCGGTTTGATCCACGAAGATATTATATCAAATGACTAAGAGGGTTCTTTTTCTTCGACTCCAACAGCAACGGGGGTGCCGCCTGCGGATTTGCTTTTTTTAATAATCTCATCGACAATCTTTTTGGCAACATCATGTTTTTCTTTGAGGAAATCTATAGTCGCCGCCTTTCCCTGTCCAAGCATTAAATCGCCGTATCTAAAGAATGCTCCGGATTTTTCGATAATCCCCATCTCAACCCCAACATCGACTATTCCGCCTTCTTTTGAGATTCCGGAATCCGCAATTACATCAAATTCCGCTATTCTAAAAGGGGCCGAAACTTTATTCTTAACAACTTTCACCCTATGTCTTGATCCGATAACCCTATCTCCGTCCTTTAAGGTTTCGATCTTGCGTGAGTCAAGCCTTACCGATGAATAAAACTTAAGAGCAAGGCCTCCTGTTGTTGTTTCGGGATTTCCAAACATTACTCCAATTTTTTGCCTTAATTGATTTGTAAAAATAACAACTGTTTTGGATTTTGAAATAACTCCCGTAAGTTTTCTTAATGCCTGTGACATAAGACGCGCCTGAAGACCCATCATCGCATCGCCCATCTCTCCTTCGATTTCTGCCCGGGGAACAAGTGCTGCAACCGAGTCTATAACTAAAACATCGACTCCTCCTGACCGGATCAGGCTTTCGGCAATCTCTAGGGCCTGTTCTCCTGTATCAGGCTGAGATATCAAAAGCTCATCAAGCTTTACTCCGATTCTTTCTGCCCAAAGAGGATCCAAAGCGTGCTCGGCATCTATAAATGCGGCAACCCCTCCTCCTTTTTGTGCCTGGGCAATAATCGAGAGAGCAATTGTTGTTTTTCCTGATGCTTCAGGACCGAAAATCTCAACAACTCTTCCTCTGGGCACTCCTCCCACGCCAAGTGCCAGATCTAAAGGCAGACAACCTGTCGATATTACGGAGACGTCAAGTTTCTGCCCTCCTTCTCCAAAACGCATGATAGAACCTCTTCCGTATTGCTTTTCAATCTGCTCCATTGCAAGTTTTATTGCATCAAGTTTTTTAGAAGACTCCGAAGGTCCATTTGGCGAAGATTTAGAAGAAGATGTACGTGCCATGACGGTTTAATTTTAACAGTTTTTTGTTATAATGCAATAACTAAACGGGGTGTAGTTTAACGGTAGAATGCGCGGCTGGGGGCCGTGCGGCTGGGGTTCGACTCCCCGCACCCCGACCCTTCGGCAAGCTCAGGGTCTTCGACCCCAAATGAAGAAAATATATGGTTTGCCGAAGGGAGCTGAGCCCGTCGAAGCTCATGATGTTCAAGGTTTATATTCTTAAAAACAATAAAGGTCACTTATATGTTGGCTGTTCCTTTGACGATCAACGAAGAATAAGAAGACACAACAAAGGAGATGGAGCAGAATTTACGAGAAGAAACAAAAATTTTACGCTTGTGTATTTAGAAGATTTCCCTGATTTAGTTCAAGCCCGAAGACGTAAAAAACAGATTAAGGGCTGGCGAAGAGAAAAGAAAGAAAATTTGATTAAGTTTGGTAAGCCAATAGATTAACTTTAATTTTATGCAGCAAAAAACCCTAAACCATATTGCGATTATCCCCGATGGAAATAGGCGTTGGGCAAGACAACATGGTCTTCCGACTTTTGAAGGACATCGAAGAGGTTTTGAAGTGATCCGAAAAATATTAAACTATATTTGGAAAACTGATATAAATACCGTTACTCTTTGGGCATTATCAACTGAAAATATGGATAGAACCAAAGAGGAATTAAATTACTTAATGAGAATTTTTGAAAAAATGATAAATGATAATTTAAAGGATGCAATAAAGAAAAAAATAAGAGTAACTCATTTGGGAAGAAAGGATAGATTGCCCAAAAGGCTTTTGGAAAAAATTGCCAAAACAGAACAGAAGACAGCAAATTATGATGCGAAACATTTAAATATAGCAATGGATTACGGGGGGAGAGACGAGGTCGTAAGAGCGATAAAGAGAATGGTAAATGGTAAATGGCGAATGGCAAATTTGTCGGAAGAAAACTTTAATCAATTTCTCGATACGGCTGGGCAACTCTATCCTTATCCTGATTTGATAATTAGAACAGGTGGAGATCAGAGAATGTCGGGACTTATGATTTGGCAAGCTGCTTATTCTGAGTACTATTTTTTAAACAAGTATTTGCCCGATATGACAGTTAAGGATCTTGAGAAAGCAATTAATGATTTCTATAAAAGAGAACGCAGATTCGGAAAATAATTTTAAGCAGTTACTCTAAAGGGAATTATACTTTGAACCAATATATCTTCTGACCTCATCTATTTCTTCACTTGGTTTTTTGAACGTGAGATCTCTCTCTACACCATGAAGAAACCTAAGCTGGACTCCTCTTTCTTTAAACCACCTTAAAACTCTATCGGTATACTTGTCCAAAACAGAAGCACCTGATGTTACTCCTACCCTTCTTACATCTTCCGTAAACCATAACGGATCAATCTCATCTTCCCTGTCTATCAGATGTGATCTCTCAGGTTCTAGAAATTTAGCACCGATATTTTTAAGCTCTTTGGAATTATGACTTGCCTTAGAACCTACTACTATTAATAAATCAACTGGTCTCCTTCGGTCTCCAAAAATTCCTTCTCTTAAAGCTGCCTGCCTGTTATCTGTTGCATAACAAATTCCTACTGGGCCTGAAATATCAGCTTGAGGATTTGTTCTTCTCAGCTCTTCAACTTTAAGAGAGACTTCTTCTGTAGATAAAGTTGTCTGATTTAAAACTTTAATGTTTCCCGGAGGAAGTGCTACATCTGCAATTTCTTCTTCCATGTCAATAAAAATTATTTTTTCTTCCGGCACACTTTTTACTATGCCCTGAGGCTCAGGATGATTTGCTGTGCCAAAATATACGATAACTCCTTCATCCTCTCGATCAATTCTTCTTGCATGATTTCTAACTCTTGTAACCAACTGACATTCAGTGTTAACCACTAAAATATTTCTCCTGCGTGCCTCTTCCACCAATGAAGGATCAGTTCCATGAGCGGATAAAATCCATATAGAAAAAGCAGGTATTTTATTTATGTCCGGTTCTATAACAAGTCCTTTTTGCTGAAACTCTTCCAGAATTAAATCGTTATGAACCGGAGGGTTATTGGCATAAACTGTTTCTCTGCCTCCTACGATATCCAATACCTCAGCTGTCGTCTCAAGAGCCATATTCACTCCTCCGCAAGGACCCTTGTCTCCGGCGACCACTACCTCACCTACATTAAAACTCGGAGGAGTTCTTTCAATTAATCTTTGATAATCACGGGACTTCTGTTCTATTGTCATAGAATTTGAATCAATAAACTTCTTTTTTTAACGCAAAGGGGAATCCACCTTCTCCCGAAAACACTCTTGATCTATATCCATAAGGAATCTCTGCGGTATGGGCTCCGTTATGTCTCTCAAATCTCATGGATGTATTCTCGCCAATAGGTGATAAATCTAATTCAAAAACATCGCTTCCATTTCTCAACTGGTGTGTTAGCTTCTCCAATATGCCTACAAGATTTTCCTGACCTCTCCCTCTTAATTCGTCCCCGTAAAGCAGGAATACATCAAAATTTTGGAGCCATTTTGATGTATCTGTATGTGGGTCTCGAGGTCTTGAGTCTGTTAAAGGCGCTGTGTGAACAGAAGCTCCCTCAAGATACGCCAAGACTAACTGCTCAGCTTCTATTCCATAATTATTCGACTGGCTTCTTCCTAGAAATCTTCTTGCGTATTCTTGAGTATACCCTCTTGCTCCCGAAACCCAATCTCGCACATCAAAACCAAACTGCCTGGAAATAGCTCCGAAGAAAATAAGAATAGACTGTCTATATGTAACCGAATTAGGATTGGGAGCTGTCCGAAGACCTTCTGAATATCGCTCACCTATCACTAAAGCCGGTTTTCCGGGATTTTCTTCAGACGCCCTAATCAAGCTATCCATTATACCAGGGACGTCAGCAAAAGACTGGTCTCCGTCACCGTCATACTGAACTATAAAATCTGTCCTAAGGGTAGGGTCACTAAGAAGCGCAGCCATACCTTGCCTTACCGCTTGAGCTTTTCCTCTATTCTCAGGGCGCTGTACCAGAACATCAACTGTAGGTCTGAATCTTTCCGGATCCAGCTTACTTCCATCATCTACAACAGCTAAATTAAATCCAGTAAGGGATTTTGCGTTGACAATAAACTCGCCAAATCTACTTACCTTTTGCTCATGTTCTGGTAATCTAGAATCTGAGTAGAAAGGGATCATTAGCCATTTATTATTTTTCATAAAATTGAATTTTACTCAAGAATTATAAGTTATTAACCATTTTTCAAGTCTTCTACTATGTTTTCTAAGAAATTGAAATAAGAATTATTAGTTAAACTTAGTGATTTGTTAAGAAGTTTTCTTCTTTGCATATCATCAGTTTTTTTCAAAGATAGGAAAAATTCTAAATCACTCCATAGAGAAATCCAGCCGTTTTTTTCCTGCAAATCATATTTTAGAATTAAGTCGAAATATAGATTTAGGGCTTTTAAAGTTTTACTTCTGTCTGTTTTAAAACAAAAACTGAGAAGATCAGAGAGCTCCTCGATGTCAATTTTTTTTATTGAAAACCTAAGGAGACCATTAATATGCGAATTATTTTTAAGAAGAAGTATGTCAACAGCACTTTCGATATAATTGTGCGCTATCTCTTCAGATCGTTTAGCATTTAAGCCATAAAAGGATGACACAAGATTACTTAACTTTTGATTGTTTTGATAAGCATATCCTCTGTTATTTCTATAGTTATTGTGAGTTAGATTATCAACTATATTATGTAATGCAATCCCCTTTAATAATTCTAAGTAATTTCTATTTCTAGAAGTAATGACTTTTTTAAATTTTTCGGTTTTCTCTTCATCGTGTAAATCTTTCCATCCTATAATTTTTGTTATAGCTATATCTGGAAGAATACTTCCGATTATTAGAAGGCTATTATGGGAGGCCTTTGACGCGATATAAGCATGTGAATTAAAAAACATAAAATTATTCAACTATCGTTCCCTTGATTATTTTACCCTCTAAAGTAAGCTGAATAGAGCTTTTTCTTTCTGATATTAAAAGTGTTTTTACTCCTCTTTTCGTCATCAAAAGAGCCTCTTCTACCTTATGAATCATACCTCCTGTAACGTCTGGTCTTCTTGTTTCTTTTATAAATTTTTTTATCTTGGGCCACGTCTTTTTATTTATGACTTTTATTGTCCTTTTATTATTGTCATAAACACCTTCTGTCTCCCCTATCTGTATTACTTTATCGATTTTATATTTTTTCTTCAGAAGATAATCTGCTATGTGATTCATGATTGTTTCTCCAGAAAAAATAGTACTATTCCATTTGTCATCCCATATCACATCCCCGAAAACTACGGGGACTAAGTTTTGTTTTATCATTAGCTCTATTGCTTCAAAAAAACCTTTATTTAATTTTCCTCCTGATGAAGTCATTAGGCCCATCGGTCTTATACCAATAGCAGGAACTCCATGGGATAGCAGTGAATCTATTACAATTTTGTTTATATCATATGCATCCTTTGCGACTTTTGCTATACCCAATTTATTTTTATACCCCTTTTTGCCTCCGTATACTGAAGCGGATGTGTGTCCAAAACTTCCACTTCCATGAGCTATAATCATAGAATAATTCTTCGCTTTACTTATTTGCTTGGAAATCTTTTCTAAAGATGGTTCTTTTACTTTGTAGGGTATACCTTTATAAGTTATAGCAGAGCCCCCAATCTTTATAAAAACCAAACTTTTTTTTCTTTTTCCCATAAATTATCTCCCGATTATAGTATAGATGGCTTGCCATATCAATCTCTTAAGCATTTTTTATTGCGTTAAAATGTGCCACTTATCTCTTGGCACCCTACCGGCATTCTCCATAACAAGAGCTGTAAATGCCGGTAAAGAATTTGTTGCAAACTGGTGAATTATATTCTCCTCAACAGTGTGTCTGCGGTTTTCTTCTCCTAAATCTATTACTCCATATCCGGTTCTTAGATGCGCCGACCCCGCAATTAAACCGTAATGCTCCTTTATTCCAGACAAGTGAAAATGTTCCGTTGCTTTACTTCCCTCGGGCATAAATGACGCCATAAGAGCATGATTACCTACTACCGTTTCTACAAAATAAATAGCCTGAGAAACTACTGTAATTTCTCTGCCGTCCGGGAGTTTCTTCTTATATTCATGTCTTATTGGTGGGTTTAGAAACTCTAATCTTTGACTTCTCTCCCAAACTCCCCTCTCTATAAACATTTCTTCCGTAAGTGCCCTTAAATCAACTCCAAAGATTTGGTCCAATTCTTCAAGTGTTGGTAAACCTTCCGAAGGAGGTACTAATGCTCTTTCTTTAACAAAAGGATAATACGAGCGCTGCTCGACCATACAGTATTGTCGTAAATTATAACGTCAATCATTCGATTTTTTACAATTTTAGCACCAATCTGTTATAATTCTTTTTATGTCTTCTTTTGTAAAGCTTCTGGCTTTGGGGGATTCAAAAGCTGTTGTTGAATTTTACCGTTTGTACTCCCCGAGAATTCTTTCTTATCTTGCAAAAAGACTTCCAGCCCATGATGACGCTCAGGAAATAACAAATGATATTTTCCTTGAGGCCCTAGACTCGATTTCCTTATTGAAGAGAGAGGAAAAAATACTGAACTGGCTTTATAAAATTGCACACAATAAAGTTGCCGATTTTTACCGCAAAAAGAAAATTAAGTCCATACTTTTATCTCAATCTCCTTTCCTGCAGGTAATTGCAAAGGAAATTAGTGAGCCGGAGTTTCAGTTTGAAAAAAACCGAATTAGAGATAGAATTGAGGCTGTCTTAAGAAGTTTATCAAAAGAATACAGAAGAATTCTTAAGCTTCGTTATGAAGATGAATTACCGGTTAAAAAAATTGCTATAATATTCAACCTTTCTTTTAAAGCTACCGAGTCACTTCTTTTCAGGGCCCGCCAAAGTTTTAGACTTGCATATGAGTCATCTTTAGATTCATACTGAGCGGAGTCGAAGTACCTGTGCTGAGCGGAGTCGAAGTATGAACGAGCGTGAATTCTTAAGAGTCTTAAAACAAAGAGCAAATGAACAGGAAAAAATTGTTAGAAGTATGCCCTTTCCTTCTATTTTTTCGACAATTAGCATTTGGTTTGGTAATCATCCATGGCGAATCATAGTGCCTTTATCATTCTTAATAACCATAATTTTCCATTACATCATTGGTGATTTTTACGATAGCTTTGTTCTAGCAATATTTGGTGGGCTTGGAATATTGGATATTCGAAAAATTCCTGGCCTATATTAAAAAACTATTATGAAAAAGCGCACTTTTCTTATTTATGTCGCCTATATTTGGACCAAAATGCTAGTCGGTCTTACCTTCCGACCCTTTTTTGCAATACGTGAAGTAACCAGAAGACCCATCTTATTGCCAACAATCTTTTCGCCCTTTCTTGGCCTTTTAATTCTTTTTATAGTAGGCAGAATTGCTGCCTTTCTTATAACTGTTTACGGGATTGAACGAGAACTTATTGCCATAATACTAAGTACGACTCTTATTTCTATTTTTTTTTGGCAAATTTTATTAATTTACCTTTTGGTAAGTTTTCTTATAGCATTTTGGAGAAGATAGTATGCATGATCTTGATTATGTTGTCCTCGTTGATAGGAAAAATAGAGTTTTAGGAACTGCTCCAAAACTTCAAATTCATAACAACAAAACGCCTCTTCATCGAGCATTTTCTCTTTTTCTCTTTAACAAAAAGGGTGAAATTCTTTTGCAAAAGCGAAGTAAAAAGAAAAAAGCTTGGCCAGGGGTGTGGTCAAATAGCTGCTGTGGCCATCCCAAACTCAAGGAATCTGCAATAAATGCCGCAAGAAGAAGACTTAAAGATGAGCTTGGTATCAATAATGTACAAATATATAATATAGTTCCGGATTTTTCTTACAAAGCAGAAAAAGATGGAATTGTTGAAAATGAATTATGTCCTATTCTTGCAGGATTTACCGAAGATAATCCAAAGATTAATAAAGATGAGGTTGAAAATATAGAATGGGTTGACTGGAAAAATTTTATTGATGAGATTGAAAAAAATCCCAAAAGATATTCCCCTTGGTGTGTTTTGGAGGTAGAAATTCTAAAAAACAACGAGGAGCTTCTAAGTCGATATAAAAGATTTACCTCTTAGGACTTTGCTTCTTTCTCCTCGCTTTGCCACCCGTTCCCACTTTTCTTCTTTCTCTCACCCTGGCATCTGTTGTTAAAAATCCTCTTTTTCGCAAGATTGGCTTAAACTTTTCATCGGTCTTGACTAAGGCTTTCGAGATGCCTAAAATCGTAGCCACGAGTTGAGAGTTGATCCCTCCGCCAGATACCCTAACGGAAAAAGCAAACTTACCCTGCGTATCTGTCATTTTAAAGGGCTCAAGATAACGAGTCTTTGCAAGTTCCCCCGGAAAATACTCTTCTATTCTTTTATCATTTATCAAAATCTCTCCCTGCCTGCCCTGCCCGTCCGGCAGGCGGGCGGCAGACAGGCCTTTTTTAATTCCGCTTGTTTCGTTTGAATAAAGTCTTACGCGAGCCACGGCCTCTTTTCTCCTACCTATTGAATAAATGAAATCTCTTTTTGAATTCGATTTTTTGGGAACTTCTTCTGGATTTACTTTTTTTGTTCTTGCCATAGTAATTAATTTTAAATTTTAAATTTATCTTGGTATGGATGTGTTTCTTCTTTAAAAACAAAAAGTCTTGTAAGCATTCTATCTCTCAATCTATTTTGTGGCAGCATTCCTTTTACCGCATGGACAATGATATGTTCCGGTTTTGAGTCCATAAGTTCCTTAAATGTTCCAACCTTAAATCCTCCCGGATACCCAGAGTGTCTATAATATTTTTTATTTGTTTCTTTCCTGCCTGTTACCCTGATATGTTTTGCATTTATTACTACCACATTATCTCCGCAATCCAAATTTCTTACAAAATAAGGTTTTCCTTTACCCATCAGAAGTAAAGCTATGTCAGATGCAACTCTCCCCAAAATCTTATCCTTGACATCAATAAGATACCAATCTCTTTTTATCTGTGCCCTTTTTGTTGCCTGAGTTTTATTAATCATATTATTTCTTTTTTGCTTTAGTTTTATTTTCTGATTTTTTCTTTACAGATTTTGATTTAGTTACCGATTTTTTTACTGCAATTTTTTTGCCAGCCAAAGTTTTGGAAACCCTTACCTGCTTGGTTTTTCTCCTCTTCGAATTTTGAAATTTGTCCTGCCTGCCGCCCGCCTGCCGGACGGGCAGGGCAGGCAGGAATTTTGAATTTTGAATTGTTTCCGTCCATTCCATAATAACCATAGGTGCGCTGTCTGTGCGTTTATCACTCACGTGTATTATTCTTGTATATCCTCCTGGTCTTTTCGCAAATTGCGGAGCGATTCTTTCGATCACTTTATCCATTGCTTCTTCTGTAAGAAAAGAGGACAAAAATCTTTTTGCATCATCTTCTCTTTTTTTTGCTTTTGTAACAAGTTTTTCTATCTGAGATCTTATAGATTTAGCCTTGGCCTCTGTAGTTTTTATCCTCTCCTTCAAAACCAAAGAAGACATAAGGCTTTTAAAAAGAGCCTTCCTTTGGTCTTTGTCTCTTTTAAATCTTCTTCCAAAAACATTCTTTCTCATATTAAAAACAGTTGTCTGCTTTCAGTTTTCTGTTATTCTTTTTCAAGTCTTCGGTTATCTGTCTTTCCGAAAATCTGAAAACTGACAATCAAAAATCTGAAAACCTGCCTGCCGGCAGGCGGGCTGACAACTGAAAACCGATTACTAATCTTATTCTGGCAGCTCTATTCCTCTACCTTTAAGTTTTTCCTCAATTATAGAAATTGATTTTGCTCCCATATTTCTCATAGATATGAGATCTTTCCTTGGGGTTGAAAGAAGATCGCCAAATGTTTCTATTCCTCCATTTCTTAAGCTATTGTATATTCTTGTGGGTAAATCCAGTTCATCAACTGTAAGTTTTGTAATATTTTCCGGCACTGCTGGGGCCTGAGCCGAAGCATCAAGAGTCACCGATGCTTTTGGATTATATATTTGTGAAAAGGAGGAGGCAAGAATTCTTGCCGCCTCATCCAGCGCCTCTCTTGGAGAAACTGCACCGTTCGTCCAAATATCGAGGGTTAATTTGTCCAAGTTGGTCTGTCTTCCTACGCGAGTCGCAGAAACTTCATAATTAACTCTCCGAACCGGTGTAAAGATTGCATCTGTTGGAATAACTCCGACGGTCGACATCTTTCTTTCCTCCGAAAGTGAGTACCCAAGTCCTCTTTCAACAGTAAGCTCCATTTCAAGCTTTGCTTTTTTATCATTTAGGTATCCGATGTAATGTTCTTTATTTGTAACTTCAACGTCTTCCGAAAGTTCAAGGTCTTTTGCTGTTATTTTTTTTGGACCTTTTACTGAAAGTTTTATCACACTTGTGTCTTTCGAGTTTAAAAGATTTATATTCAACCCCTTTATATTAAGGAGTAAATCTACAACATTTTCTTTAAGGCCTGGTATGGTTGAAAATTTGTGCTTAACGCCTGAGATCCTTACAGAAGTAACAGCTGCTCCTGGGATTGAAGAAAGCAGAACTCTTCTTAACGAATTTCCCAGCGTATGCCCGTAACCGGGCTCAAGCGGCTCTATTACGAACTTACCAAAATCTTTTTCGCTCTTTTCCTCTTTTACTTTTAAGGTTGGGTCAAGCATAAATCAACATTTTAACACTAACGTGAATAATATTCAATAATTAGCTGTAAATTAAACGGGACTTGTAAATCATCCTTATTAGGATACCTTAGAAGTTTTCCCGATCCATCTTTTTTTTCCAAAAACGGCAACGGCTCTATGTCTTTTATTTCCTCAAGATTCTTTGAGACATTTGAAGATCTTTTTATCTTAGAGGAAAGAGAAACTATATCTTTCAATTTTACAGAATAAGAAGGTACGTTTACCCCTTTTCCGTTTACCAGTATGTGCCCATGAGAAACAAGTTGTCTTGCCATGCTTCTTGATTTTGCAAACCCCAATCTATAAACTACATTATCCAATCTTCTTTCAAGAAGAGACATAAGAATTTCACCGGTGTCGCCTTTTTGCCTTGAAGCATCATTTATGAGCCTTCTAAATTGTCTTTCCAAAAGTCCATAAGTATTTCTAACTTTTTGTTTCTCACGGAGCTGAAGCCCAAACTCTGAGAGTCTTGTTCTTCTTTTTCGGGCGTGTTGTCCGGGAGGGATATTTAGTCTCCTCTTAAGACTCGCCGAGTCTTTATCCAAAATATTTATCCCTTCTCTTCTTGCTAATCTATGTTTTGGTCCTGTGTATCTTGCCATTACACCCTTAGTTACTAGTGCTTACTAATAAGTTATCAGTCCCAGCTCGATCTTGTAACTCATA
>CAYPAU010000001.1:7221-19636 GCA_964408825.1 uncultured Gammaproteobacteria bacterium | reverse complement strand
CGGGCCACCATGCGCCTGGCTTGCATTGCCGGCCTGTTTTGCGCCGTGGTATCTCGTCATTCGTTTTTACGTTTCGTTTTTTATTCTGTATGCTAGGCGCGTCTCGCTATTCCCTTCGTTTTTTTTTGGGTCTTGGTCCATTATGTGGAATGGGTGTCACGTCTGAAATAAGGGATATTGAAAGTCCGCCAGTCCGTATGGCTCTTAAGGCAGAGTCTCTTCCCGATCCTGGACCTTTCACGAATACATCAACGGTTTTAAGACCCATGTCCTTGGCTTTTTTTACCGCGTTTTCAACCGCAATAGTTGCAGCGTATGGTGTCGATTTTCTTGTCCCTTTAAATCCCGCGGAGCCAGCTGATCCCCACGCAATGGTATCCCCCTTGTTATTTGCTATAGTAACTAAGGTATTGTTGAAGGTGGCAGTGATAAAAACTTTCCCCTGTTCGGTAACTGTCACCCCTGTTTTTTTCTTTGATCCTGTTTTTGATTGTTCTATTTTTTTGCTCGCCATATTAAGTTAATCCCATTTTTGCAGCTGTCTCTTTTTTGATAGCTCCTATTGTAACTCTTTTACCTCTTTTTGTTCTTGCGTTACTTCTGGTCCGCTGTCCTCTTACGGGCAAATTTCTTGTATGCCGCATGCCTCTATAGGCTCCTGTTTCCTTAAGTCTTTTTATATTTGAGGAAACATCTGCTTTCAAATCTCCCTCAATTTTATAAGATTCTAAAACCTTCTGAATTTTTCTTTGTTCTTCCTCAGATAAAGTTTTTGTCCGTCTCTCTGCATCTACCCCAGCCTTTTTTAGAATTTCTGAAGCATTGTTTCTTCCCACGCCATATAGATAAGAAAGTGCTATGTCGATTCTTTTTTCATCCGGTAAATTAACTCCTGCAATTCTCATAATCGCTCCTTTCGGTCGCTCAAATGAAAAGTTAAAAATGAAAAGTTAAAAGTTAATTTTGAATTTAATTTTGAATTTTGCATTTTGAATTTTGAACTAAATTTATCCTTGTCTTTGCTTGTGTTTAGGATTATCGCACACGACGCGTAAAACGCCTCTTCGCTTTATTATTTTACATTTCATACATCTTGGTTTAATACTTGCCTGAACTTTCATAAAACATTAATCGTTAAAATAGCTACATGGTTGCATGGTTTTAAACCTATTAGCTATTCTAGCTATCCAACTATTTAGCTATTTATACCTGTATGTGATCCTTCCCTTTGTTTTATCATAAGGTGTCATTTCTATCTTAACCTTGTCTCCCGGTAGAATTTTTATAAAATTCATTCTCATTCTACCCGAGAGGTGACATAACACAATATTTCCATCCGGAAGTTCTACCCTAAAAAGAGTATTAGGCAGAGCCTCCTTAACTATCCCGTCGATCTCAAAAGAACCCTGATGAACCATAAAAATAAATTGCTACATTGCTCTATTGCTAAATTGTCATTTTAACAATGTAACAATTAAACAATGCAACAATTCTTCAAAGAATTATATCAAAACTACTCTCAAAGAACAACCTGCCTGCCGGCAAGGCGGGCTATTTAGTCAAAATTAAAGGGCCCCCTTTTGTTATTGCAATTGTTCTTTCAAAAAGTCCCGAAAGCCCACCTGTTTCAGTCGCGATAGTCCAATTATCCTCCCCTTTATACATCACATTTTCTGATTCCATATTATAGATTACTTCAATTGCCAAAGTCATGCCTTCTTTTAAAATCGGAGTTTTCTCTATTTTTTCATTAAGATACCCAGGAACTTCAGGCTCTTCATGCAAATCCCTTCCGACGCCATGCCCAACCAGTGATTTTACAACTGAATATCCAGCACCTTCTACAATTTCCTGAATAGTCTTTGAAATATGACCGACTCTATTCCCCGGTTTTGCAACTTTAATTGCTTCATTTAACGCCTCCTTCCCTGTCTCTAAAAATTTATCAATCCTGTCTTTTTTGTTGTTTGTTAATTGTTGTTTGTTAATTGTTGAAACGCGAAGCGTTTCTGCGGCATCCGTATGAAACCCTTTGTAAAAAACTCCACAATCTACTCCTACAACATCAGCTTCTTTAAATTTATAGTTTGTTGGGACACCATGAACTACTACATTATTGGTTGAAACACAAATTGAATAATTATATCCCGGCACTTTCTTAAATCCCGGTTCGGCTTCATATCTTTTAATCAATTTTTCGGCAAGTCTATCAAGCTCAAGCTCTGAAACTCCAGGCTTTATATTTTGTAAAAGTTCATTTAGTACTTTTGCTAAAATTCTCCCGCCTTCACCCATTAAAGATATTTCTTTTTTATTTTTTATATCTATCATGCTATACCCTTCTCTTTCATCTTTTCTATAACTTTCTCGACAGTTTCTTCGATAGTTAGACTAGTGGTATCCAAAACATAGGCTCCCTCCGCAATGGTTAGGGGTGAGACTCTTCTTTCCGTATCACGCCTGTCTCTTTCCTCGGTCTCTGCTAAGACTTCCTTAAATGTTAAATCTATATTATTTTTTTTAAGCTGCCTAAGTCTTCTTTGAACTCTTACCAAAAGATCGGCAGTTAAAAATATTTTAAGATCGGCATCCGGAATAACCTCCGAAGCAATATCTCTTCCTTCTATAACAGCCCTATCGGCTTTGCCTGATATTTCCTTTTGCCTTCTAACCATTTCCTTTCTAACGGAAGGAAAGGGGGATATGAGCGCAACCGTACTCGTAACTTTCGGTAAGAAAATTTCCGAAGACACATCTTCTCCGTTTAAGAATATTTTTTGATTATTGTATTGGTCAATTCTAAGTTCAATGGTGCTATTTTTTAAATTTTTCAATATTTCCTTTTCATCTCTAATATCTATATTTCTTTTTAGGCACAGCAGAGTTAACGCTCTGTACATTGCACCCGTGTTGATATAAATTGCATCGAATTTTTTTGAAAGCGCAACGGCAAGAGTCCCTTTACCAACTCCTACCGGGCCGTCAATTGCTATTTTGAACTTTTTTTTCATACATTCGATTGGTTCGACTATGCTCACCACAAGTTTACTCAGTATGACCCTGAGCCTGCCCGCCCTGAGCCAGACCGAAGGGTCGAAGGGTCATAGCTGTTTAAAAAAATTTCTAGTTTATTTTTAAACTCCTCAATACCTCGATTGTTATTAATCTTGATGTCAGCTTTATGAACGCAATCCAAAACTCTTAATCCTGTATGTTTCTGTCCCAACCCCATATCTCTTCTATCAAGTCTTTGAAAAATATCCCATGTCAATTTTTCTCTTCTTTTAAGATCCTTTAGTCTCTCAAATCTTCTTCTTTTGGAAGAGACGACCGCAATTAATATAAAATTTTTCTCTTTTTTGAACTCTTCAATCTCACCAAGACTTCTTATCCCATCGATAACTGCTTTATTGGTTTTTTTCTTTCTTAAATACTCCAAGGCTCTCCTAGCCAAGACTCCGCTGCCATATTTTCTTCTCCATTCGTTTCCAACGTCTTGAAGTATTTTTCTTGTTATCTTTTTAAATCCGCGTTTCTCTGCCTCATCCTCTAGAAAACTTGAGAGAATTATTTTTTCAAATCCCTTCAATTCAAAAAAGGAAGCTGCCGTTGACTTTCCGCTCCCAAATCCTCCAGTTATCCCAATGATAAATTTTCTACTTATCAAGATTCTTTAGAATATCTTGATGGATCTCCTCTATGGTTTTTTCTCCATCAATTTCAATAAGAATCCCCTCTCCACGATAATAATCAAGAACCGGTTCTGTAAGCTTGTGAAACAATTTGATCCTTTTAGCAATTGCGGAGGGTGTTTCATCTTCACGCGCTCCATTATCTCCGTTTCTCAAACTTAATCTTTTGAGGGCCTCCTCATCTGGGACTTTAATATAGACCACTTTATCTGCCCCATCTTTAAAAAACTCCGCTTGAGTTAGCGTACGAGGAAACCCATCGATAATATACCCACTCTTATATTCTGGTTTTTTTAAATAGTCATCTACGATCTGGACTGTTTTTTTATCAGGGATGAGATATCCCGCATTCATTACTTCTTTAATATATCTCCCAAGAGCGTTTTTTTCCTTTGCAAGTTCTCTAAATATGTGCCCCGTTGAAAGATAAGGAATATTAAGCTTTTCTGAGAGAAGATTTCCTTGAGTCGATTTTCCTGCACCCTGAATTCCTATAAGAACTATTTTCATAGATTCGATTGGTTCGACTATGCTCACCACAAGTTCACTCACTATGACCCTGAACCTGTCGAAGGGTCATGTTTTATTGGTAAATGCCTCGTAGCTTCTCATTACTATTTGGGCCTCAATTGCTTTTATTGTTTCCAAAACTACAGAAACAACTATAAGAATGCTGGTTCCTCCCAATATCAGGTTCTGGGCGCTACTGAATATTCGCATTGCTGTTGGAAGAATTGCAATGATTCCCAGAAAGATTGCTCCAGCCAGTGTTATACGAGTCAAGATATAATTTAAATAGGAAGCGGTTGGCGTACCCGGTCTTATACCAGGAATAAACCCTCCATGCTTTTGGATCTCCTCGGAAATTTTTTTCGGGTTAAAGACTACTGCCGTATAAAAAAAGGTAAATCCTACCACCAAAAGGAAATATAGAAAATTATATAGAAATCCTCCGGGGTTAAAGGCAGATGCGACCGAGAAGGAAAGGCTTCTAAGAAATTCATTTGTCGATGCTGTAAAATAATTTGCAATAAGAGACGGTAAAAGTATCAAAGAAACTGCAAAAATAATAGGTATAACGCCTGCCTGATTAAGCCGAAGAGGAAGGTGAGTGGATTGTCCTCCATAAATTTTATTTCCTCTGACTCTTTTTGCATAATAAACTGTAATTTGTCTTGTTGCTTCATTGATTAAAACGATAGAGGCAACAACGATTGCTCCCATTATCGAAAAGGTTATAATATTTGTAAGATTTTCTGCATTTAATGTGGAAAGAGTTTGGCCCGCAACCGTGGGCAGTCTTCCTACAATACCCGCGAAAATTAGGAGTGAGATGCCATTTCCCACCCCTTTTTCGGTTACAAGTTCCCCAAGCCACATTAAAAGCACTGTTCCCGCAGTCATTGTGAGTATAAATATTACAAGATTTACTGGGGAAAGAAGAGAAATTATTCCCTGATTCCGAAGGAGCGCATACATACCTATAGCCTGAAAAACCGCCAAAGGAACTGTAAGGAAGCGTGTATACTGATTTATTTTCTGTCTACCTTCTTCTCCTTCTTTCGAAAGCTCTTCAAGTTTGGGAAACACCATAGTGAGAAGCTGAAGGATAATCGAGGCATTAATATATGGGTTAAGCCCTAGAGCCATTACCGAAAAATTCGCAAGAGTACCGCCCGAGAAGATATCCAAAAGGCCAAGGAATTGATTGCTTGCAAAAAGAGCTTTCAGCTGAGAGATGTCAACCCCGGGGACTGGTATGTGGGCGAAAATTCTAAAAACTATAAAAATTGCTACTGTAAATAATATCTTTTTCCTTACCTCGGGAGTTTTAAAACTATTTCTGAAAATAGAAAGAATATTTTTCATTTTATAGAACTTTACCACCAGCCGCGTCAAACGCGGCTTGGTTCAAATTAATTTTTTGCCTCATTTTTATTGTTTGGCGTGTCGCGTTCGACGCGACCACCAGCTTTTTGTATTTTAACTGATGCACTTTTTGAGATGGGAACTTTTATAAGGAGTGGAATTTTCAATTCTCCCTCTCCCAGTATTTTTATCCCGTAAGTTAACGCATCTTCTTTATCAATAATCTTATTTTTGATCAAGGAATCCACATCTACGATCGTGTCTTTCTTGAGAAGGTTTAATGTTTTTATGTTTACGATAACAGGTTTTTTCTTAAACACCTTATTCTTTCCTTTCCCGCGTCTTAAGGGAAGTCTTTTTATAAGGGGAAGGGCTCCGCCTTCAAAGGACAGAGCAACTTTTCCTCTTGATTTTTGACCCTTTGTTCCTCTTCCTCCCGTTTTTCCACGTCCTGAACCATGACCCTGTCCGAGCCGTCTTTTTTTTCTTTTTGTAATTTTATCGATTTTCTCTAAAGCCATTTTAAATTTTACCTCTTTCTTTTAACATTTTATGCCTTTGTGAAAGTTTTGAAAGAGCTTCCATGGTTGCATAAACATTACTTGCTTGGTTTTTAGTTCCCAAAACTTTTGACGAAATATTTCCGATTCCGCACGCCATAACAACACTTCTTACGGCTCCTCCTGCAATAACTCCTGATCCGGGAGGTGCTGGTTTTAAAATAATTTTTGCAGCTCCGGATTTAAAATCCATTCTAAAAGGAATGGTTCCTCTCACAATTGGCACTTCGATCATATGCTTTTTTGCAACAGCGATTCCTTTTTTAATTGCCATGGATACATCTGGAGCCTTCCCAAGACCTACTCCTACTTTTCCTCTTTTGTCTCCCACTACCATAAGAGCTGAAAAGCCGATCTTGTTTCCCCCTTTGGTTTTCTTAGAAACTCTATTGATCTGAATAATTTTTTCTTCAAAATCGCTTCCCTGGCTTTTATTTTCTGGATTAGTTTTCCACTGCATGGTTTTCTCCTTTCATTATTAATACCATTGTAAGCTGGTTAGAAGCTTCGTACCTTATCAAAATTCAAGTCCTCCTTCTCGCGCTCCTTCGGCGACTGCCTTTATTCTTCCGTGATATAGATAACCGCCTCTGTCAAAAACGACTTTTTTTATCTTTTTTTTGGCTGCAAGCTTTGCTATCATTTCCCCTAATTCTTTAGACCTATTAGTTTTTTTGGACGCACCTTGATCAATTTGTTTCTCGGAAACTCCCACTAGTGTTTCTCCTTTAACATCGTCTATAAGTTGTGCGTAGATATATTTATTTGATTTAAAAACGGAAAATCTAGGCACATCTTTCGTACCTCTTATTTTTGCTCTGATTCTTGCCTTTCTTTTGATTCTTTTTTGTCTCTTGTTCTCCATATCTTTTTTATCTTCCGTTTAATCTTTAATATTATTTTGCTACTCCTATTGCTTTTGCCGCCTTGCCTGCCTTCCTTCTGATTGTCTCCCCTTGATATTTTATTCCCTTACCTTTGTATGGCTCCGGTGGACGAATTGCCCTAATTTTTGCCGCTGTATCTCCAACGAGTGCTTTGTCTATACCTGATACGATGATCGTATTATCTGAAATAGAGAATTTAATCCCAGGTTCTGGTTTAATTTTTACCGGATGAGAAAAGCCGACGTTAAGTATTAACTCCTCACCCGAAACGGAAGCTCGAAAACCAACTCCTGATAGCTCGAGTCTTTTTTCAAATCCGTCTGACACGCCTTTTATCATATTGACAACCATTGATCTTGTTAGACCGAGTAAAGCCCTACTTTGTGAGAATTCTTTTTTCTTTTGGACTGTCTTAATTTTTCCATCTTCTATCTTAACCTCTATTCCAGACGGAATTTTAAAAGATAAGTTGCCTTTAGGTCCTAATACCTTGACCTCACCTTGTGAAATCTCAACGCTTACTCCTTCTTTAAGTTGTATTGGCTTTCTTCCTATTTTTGACATATTTTTACCAGATTCTAAAGAGAACCTCTCCTCCTAAATTTTTCTTTTGCGCCTCGTCTCCGGTCAATATCCCTTTACTTGTCGAAAGTATAGTGGTATACATTCCCTTTCTTTGATTTTGAACAAGATTTTTAGAACCGGAATATATTCTCAAGGATGGCTTTGAGACTATTTTTATATCGGTTATCACAGGTACTCTATTCTTGTATCTAATCTTGAGAGTCAAAACCTTTTTTTTATTATCGAGAGCCTCTTTGACATTTTCAAGAAATCCTTCCTTAAGAAGCACCTCGGCTATCTCTCTGGAAAGACGAGTATATGGAGAAACAATTTCTTTTCTCCTTGCTTTTGCCGCATTTTTTATTCTAGTAACAAAATCCGATACTGTATAATTAACCATAATATTACCAACTTGCCTTAACGATTCCGGGAAGTTCCCCTTTGCTTGCTCGTTCTCTAAAGCAAATTCTGCAAAGTCCAAATTTCCTCATATAGGACCTTGACCTTCCACAAATTCCACATCGGTTTTTCCCTCTTGTCTTAAATTTTTGTTTTTTTTGAAATTTTACGATATCTGAAACTTTTGCCATAGTTTAGTATCTAGATATTAGCGTTTAGCGTTTAGTTCTCGTTCCCTAACTATTCGCTATCCCCTGTTTTCTACACGCTCTCCTTTCTGGAACGGCATTCCAAGGGAGGATAAAAGCTCCAGTCCCTCTTTTTTATTTTTTGCTGTTGTAACAATAGTTACTTCAAGCCCCTGACCTATTAGGGAAGTGTCCATCTTTCCCACATCAATCTCAGGAAAAATATTAAGCTCGGTAAAACCCAACGTATAATTTCCAGACTCATCAAAACCTGTTCGTTTTATACCATGGAAATCTTTAAGTCTTGGCAGAACCACGCGAACAAGTTTCTCAAAAAAATCGTACATTCTCCTGCCCCGCAGCGTTACCATAAGACCAATTTTATCCCCTTCCCGCAGTTTAAAGGATGCTATTGATTTTTTTGCAGAGGTTACCTTTGGCTTCTGACCAGTAATGGAACTTACCGCATCCTTTGCTATGTCTATGCTTTTTTTATCCACGGTTGCATTTCTCACTCCTATATTAATTACAATTTTCGAAAGATCGGGTATCCCCAAAGGATTTGAAATTTTAAGATCCTTTTGCAATTTGGGCATAATTTCTTCTTTAATTTTCTTTTTAAAATCTGACATAATTAAATAATCTGCTTGCATTTTTTGCAAACTCTTTCCTTCCTATCGCCCTCCTTAGAAAAGCCCACTCTCGTAGGTAAATGGCATTTCGGGCAAATAAGTTTTACATTTCCAACCGGCAAGGGCTTCGTTAGCGTTACTATATCAGACGATTGTCTTTGAGATCTTGCCTTGCGATGCCTTTTGTAAAGATTTACGTTTGGAATTAAAACTTTATTTTCCTTAGGAAAAATTTTCTCAATCTTTCCTGTTTTACCCTCATCTTTACCTCTTACGATTCTTACCTCATCACCCTTCCTTAATTTCATAATATCCTCATTGTTAATTTAAAATTTAAAATTTAAAATTTTACAAAACCTCTATTGCCATGCTTGCAATTTTATTAAAACCTTTTTCTTTTACTTCTCGGGCAATTGGACCAAAAATTCTGGTTGCTCTTGGATTCCTGTCCTTCATGTTGTCGATAATAACTGCTGCATTTTCTGAGAATCTTATGTAGGAACCGTCTTTTCTTCTCTGTTCTTTTCTTGCCCGAACAAGTACTGCCTTAACAATTTCTGATGCCTTAACCTGCCCCGTAGGGTTTGCCTCTTTTACAATGCAATTTAAAACATCTCCCAAATATCCGAATTTTTTTTTAGACCCTCCGAAAACATGAATAACCATAAGAGATTTAGCTCCTGAATTATCTGCAACTTTAAGAATCGTTCTGTGCTGAACCATATTATTTAATTATCTCGATTATTCTGAAATGTTTTTCCTTGGAAATTGGACGCGTTTGCGCAATTCTCACTTTGTCTCCTATCTTTATCTCAAGACTGCCCGTATCCGTTTTATATTTTTTGCTTCTTTTGAGAAGTTTTTTATAAAGCGGATGAGGTTTTTTTCTTACCACCTCTACTACTGCAGTTTTATTCATTTTAAGTGATACTATTGTCCCCTCAAATATTTTTTGCATCTTCCAAGATCTCCTTTTCTTTTATTGCTGTTTGAATCATGGCAATCTTTTTTCTTTTGAAAAAGACTTCTTTTGTATTCTTAAGCTTATTTTGTGAAAGCTCAATCTTTAGATTAAAGAGCTCTCCTCTTACCTCTTTAAGTAAGTTCTTAAGTTCTTCGATTGTTTTTGCAAATAATTCCTTTTTTTCTTTAGCTTTCATATCTTTATTTTTTATCTATAACTATTGTTTTAACAGGAAGCTTATGAGCTGCCAGACGCAAAGCTTCATAGGCAGCCTCTTTTGAAACTCCGCCCATTTCAAAAAGCACTCTTCCTGGCTTAACAGGAGCAACAAATTCCGAAACATCTCCTTTTCCTCCTCCCATTCGGACCTCTGCTGGCTTCTTTGTAATGGGCTTGTCTGGAAAAATTCTTATCCAAACTCTTCCACCTCTTTGAATTGAATGGGTAATGGCACGTCTTGCCGCTTCAATTTGCCGAGCAGTAATCCATGCCGTTTCTTTTGATAAAAGCCCGTAATCTCCGAAGGAAATTTTATTTCCTCGCAGGGCCATTCCCTTCATTCTTCCTCTTTGTTGTTTTCTATACTTTGCTCTTTTAGGAACTAACATAAATTTAAAATTTCTAATTTCTAATTTCTAATTGACCTAAAATTTTAGAAATTAGATCAATTAGGTTAATTAGGTTAATTTTCATTTCTCCCCCCTATTAATCCAGACCTTTACGCCTATGTATCCTTTCTTAGTAAGGGCAGGGACACTCGCAAAGTCAATATTTTCTCTAATTGTTGAAAGCGGAACGGTTCCTTGTTGAATTTTTTCTCTTCTTCCTATCTCAGCCCCGCCTATTCTTCCTGATATAATAATTCGAACCCCTTTTGCACCTGACCCCATTACCTTTGAAAGCGCCTGATTCATTACTCGTTTGGCAGGAAGTCTTCTTGCCAACTGATCAGAGATATTTTTTGCAACAAGATATGCATCAAGGTTTGGCTCTTTAATAGGTTCGATTCTTATGTCAAGTTTTGCCGTATTTTTACCGCTTTTTCTTGGAAGAATTGATGTAAGATATTTTCGTAACTCCTCCATGCCTGTTCCTGCTCTTCCTATAACCATTCCCGGACGAAGGACATAAACAGTAAGTTTAATATTATTTATCGATCTTTCAATATCGATTCCGGAAATTCCGGCATTCTCAAGTTTTTTCATCAATGCTTCTCGAAGATGATAATCTTCGAGTAAGGTTTCTTTATATTGTTTATCATCAAACCACCTTGAACTCCAGTTATAAACCGGCCCTGTCCTAAGTAGTTTTGGATTAACTTTCTGTCCCACAACCTCTCCTTTCAGTCGGGTAATTTTTAATTTTTAATTTTAAATTTTTATTCATTGATTTCAAATTTCAAATTTTAAATTTGATTTTTGTTGTCTATCAAGACAACTTTAATGTGACTGCTTCTCTTTTTATACGGATGCACTCTTCCACGTGTCGAAGGCCTGTATCTTTTGAAGGCCGGTCCTTCCATAACCTCAATATCTTTTAAATAAAGCTCCTCTTTCTTAGCACCTCTATTTATTGCATTTGCAATGGCACTTTCTAAGGTATTAAGTATAGACCCTGCCGCTCTCTTATTTGTAAGCGAAAGCAGGTTTAAAGAATCTGCAATGGACGTACTTTTCTTTATTGCATCTCTAATAAGTCTTACTTTTCTTGGTGCTATCCTTATTGATTTTGTAATTGCTGTATACTCCATAGTTTCAATAGTTGTAATAGTTGCACGGTCACATAGCTATTAAACTATGCAGCCATGTAGCTATTTTTATGTCTTTGATATCTCTCTTGCCACAACTCTTCCGTGACTTCTGAATATTCTCGTTGGCGAAAATTCCCCCAGTCTATGCCCTACCATTCCTTCAACGACAAAAACATTTATAAAATTCTTGCCGTTATGAACCGAAAAAGTATGCCCGACAAATTCCGGAGGAATTTGAGAGGCTCTTTTCCAAGTTTTAATTGGAGATTTATCTCCTGACTGTTTTTGAACCATAACTTTTTTCATGAGTTTGGGATCCACAAACGGCCCCTTTTTACTCGACCTTGCCACGAGATGCCCTCCTTCCAGAAATTCTACTTACTAATATCCCTGAATATTTCCCTAAAAAACCTTCCGGTAAATCTTTAACTGGAACAAAACCATGTTCAAACGCTGAAACAGTATCTATGTCCTCTTCAATTCTTAAAGATAAATCCTCCAGACCCATTCCTGTTGCCTCACGTATTCTGCGGAATGATTCACCGATCTGTCTTTCAATTTTTACATCTTCTCTTCCGCCAGATTCGATACGTCTGATTTGTTGAACAAATCGTCCTTTAGCTCTATTGATCATTGCTTCATCATTTGAACCTTGTTCTGTCATATTAGTTATTCCCCTTTTCCTGTCCTGAGCTTGTCGAATGGATTGACTTTTTACTTTTTCCTCCTCTGTATAATGTATTTATCCGAATATTTCTTCTTTTTCCTTGTCTTTCCAACAGCCATTCTCCCGTAAACTGTTTTGGGATATTTCAAACCAATCCCCGACCTTCCTTCTCCTCCTCCGTGAGGATGAGATCTTGGATTCTGTGCGACTCCCCGGACCGTAGGCCTTATACCCATATGTCTT
>CAYPAU010000001.1:0-7211 GCA_964408825.1 uncultured Gammaproteobacteria bacterium | reverse complement strand
ACATTCTTCCAATCGACGTTTCCAAGACTTCCAATCGTAGCGTAACCTGTATTTTTTACTCTCCTTATTTCCTTTGAAGGAAGCCTCAAATGCGCGTATCCCCCTTCCTGAGCTGCAACAGCCACGCTTGTTCCGGCTGCTCTTGCCATCTGCCCTCCCTTTCCTGCCGTTAACTCAACATTGTGCACAACTGTCCCGATAGGAATCTCGGAAAGCGGAAGCGCGTTTCCCACTTTTAAATCTATTCCGGGACCTGCTACGATAACGCTGTTTAGTTTAAGTCCTTGCGGAGCTAAGATATATCTTTTTTCTCCGTCTTGGTATTGAATAAGAGCTATGTCTGCTGTTCTATTTGGGTCATATTCAATTGAAACTACTTTTCCTTTCAGACCTCTTTTGTCTCTTTTAAAATCGATTGACCGAAGGAATCTTTTATGTTGTCCTCCTTGGTGTCTTACTACTACTTTTCCGCTCACGTCTCTTCCTGATTTTTTCTTTTTTATTATCTTAAGTCTTTTCATTTTCTTCTCCTCCTCCTGTATCAAACAGTCCAATTTTTTGACCGCTCTTAAGCTTTATTGTTGCTTTTTTCCATGAAGGCAATGCAATCTCGGCCCTTCTTCTCCCAAACCTTCTCTTTTTCCCTTTGACTATCGAAGTAGATATCGAAATTACATTAACCTTGAACTTTTCCTCAACTTGTTTTTTTATCTGAGATTTATTAGCCTTCCTTGAAACCTTAAAGGTAAATTTACCTTTTGTCGCTTCGTTCATTGAATGCTCGGTTATAACAGGCGATAAAATTAAATCTTGCATTAATTGCTTCCCCCTTTTAGAAAATGGTTCTTGAGAACATCTATGGTTTCTTTCATCAAAATTATCCCTTTATTATTCAAAACTTCATAAGTATTAACTAAATCGGCCTTTACAATCTTAAGTCCTCCTATGTTTCTTCCCGCTCTATAAACATTCTCAAAACCGTTCTTCGAAGCGTTTGGAGTCACGAGTAAAATGTTTTTTTTCTTTTCATTCCCGAGTTTTTTTAAAATAATTGCCATGTTTTTTGTCTTAGGCATAATCTTTTCAAGTCCTGAGATTATTTTTATTTCGCCGCTTTGGTTTTTGAGCGTAAGTGCTGAAAAAAGCGCTGCTCTTCTCATCTTTTGGGGCATCTTAAGAGAATAATCTCTTACCCTTGGCCCAAATACGACTCCCCCGCCTACAAAAATGGGGGCTTTTCTTGAACCGTGTCTTGCTCTTCCTGTTCCTTTTTGCCTCCAAATCTTTCTTGTTGAACCCGTTACCTCGCCCCTGGTTTTCGAAGCTGCAGTTCCCATTCTTTGATTGGCAAGATAAACTCTTACAGCTTGCGCCATAAGTTTGTTATTAACTTTTGTGCCGAAGATTTCTTTTGGCAAACTTACTTTAGATACTGCTCTCCCCGCAGTATTGAAAACATCGGCATTAATTCCTCCAGTTGACTTCTTAACAGGCACTGAAACTCCTGCAGCGGTTTTTCTTGCAACTGTTTTAGCAGCTATTTTCTTTACCACAGCTTTCTTTCTCAGAACCTTTGTCTTAACTGCCGGTTTTGCAATCTTTTTTACGATTGGTTTCTTTATTATTTGTGATTTTTGCCCGCCTCGCTTCGCTTGACGAGGCCGGGGATTTTTGATTTTTGATTTACTTTCCGGCATCTTCTACATCCTCCTTCTTGTTCTCATTTACATCAGGAGAGGCAGGAGTCGGTCTTCTCTCGGATGAATCGCTCTCAGGAGCTTTTCCAGCAGGAGCTTGTTCAGCTTCAGGTGAACTGAAATTCGGCTCAGTTTTATCATCCGTTTTTTCGTCATTCTCTGGCGCCTGAATTTCACTTAGCGAAGCAGAATTGTCCGATTGTTCTTCCTCCGACTGCTGAGCGTCACCTGAAGCCTGCGACAAGCGACTGCTGTCACTGGCCTGAGCGTCTCCTGAAACCGGTGGCTGCCCACTTACCAAATTCTCTTCTCCTTCTTTCTTGTCCTCCATAGCTTTCTTGGCCTCCGTAGTTTCAACGGAGGGGGCAGCGTCGGAGGAAAAAAGCGGGGTGAATTTTTTGTTCTCCCCAACTTTTTTAAGAACTACTAAACTATTTCTTCCTCCCGGTACAAGTCCCTTTACCCAAATCTCATTCTCAAAAACCGCAACAACTTCTAAATTTTTGACAGTAACTGTTTCATGCCCCATTCTCCCTGCCATTCTTTTTCCTTTATAAACTCTTCCCGGTGTTGTGGTTTGTCCGATAGAACCGGGTGCTCTTTCTCGATCTGACTGTCCATGAGTCCTCGGACCGCCTCTAAAGTGATGTCTCTTGACGACCCCTGCAAATCCTTTTCCTTTTGAAATTCCTTTGACGTCCACGATGTCTCCGGGTTTTAAGATTTCCTCTGCTTTTATTTCCTGTCCCAAAGACAAGGACTCTCCGTTTGCTTTTACCTCTTTAACAAATTTAGGGGCTTGTTTTAAACTTGCCCCTTTAAAATTTGAAAGCTCAGCTTTGCTTGCTTTTTTCTTCTGTCCAAACCCAAGCTGAATGGCGGAGTAATTGTGCTTATCCGAAGTCTTTAATCCCACAACTACGTTCCCCCTAACCCAAAGTCTGGTTACAGGAATTCTTGTCCCATCTTCCAGGAACTCTTGAGTTTGTTCAATTTTTTGTCCAATTATTGTTTGCATATTCATAAATTTATCCTGCCTGCCCGCCCCTTTGGTGGGAGCAAAGTCGAACGGATTTATCCTGAGCAAAGTCGAAGGACAACAAAAAAGCGACCCACCGAGGAGCCGCTTGAATCAGCCTTGAGCTGAAACATGGTCTCTTCTACGTGGTCAAAACTACCTCCATTCGACTAATCATTAGAATTAAAAGTTATTATATAACGAGCCTGCCCCAAATGCAATAAGATGTTGCAAAAATCTTTTAAAGTTGTATACTCCTCGCTATGACAGAGAAGGTAGTTAGACGGAGAAAAAGAGATATACAGCCCAGAGAACCAATGGAAACTGGGCAGGAGATATTTGTTGCTACAGTCGCATTTAATTGAAAAAATTCCTGCTATAAGAAGGGGTGAGGATAAAGCTAATCTGGGAATCGAGAAAAATGAAGTAGCAGATATCATTAAATGGGGACAATTCTGGGGGATGTTTCAGGGAGGAAGAGGATTGCATTTCCTTCTTGAATCTAAAGCGGAGCGATGGCTTCATCCAAATCGAGCTCTACTTGATTTTATCGTAGGAAAATCTCCCGACGGCTACTCTGTCCAAATATCACAACTTGGAGCAGATGCTGGTGTCACAACTCAAAGAAGCGGATTTCTACTTACGTTGTCAAGAGTTGATGGTGGAATAGGCTCTTCTGTTGGTTTTATTCCGGAAATAATTCCAGCCAAATACCAGAGTCCTCGAGTCGACATGGAAAATCCTTACTGGCAACATCAGCATGAATTTGTTCATGGTGTGAATCACGCAGGGAAAGATTTTGTAGCTCAATTGCAGCAAGAGCCAGCGCTTAATCATTTAAGACTGGCAAGAAGTTTAATTGATCATGCTATGCATCCTAAAAACCTATACCACTGTCCCTTCATTACTTCCCTGGATCTGGTAAATTTAGGACTAGTGGCTATGTCAAGGCTTAGAAATTGGGAATCCCTCGTGGAGACTAAATTACATCTTTATCTCGATATTGACTCCGGCAGGGAGTTCAAGATGGGTCAAACTGTCAATAGTCTTATCGGTATGTGTGTGCACCTCGGAGGTGCAATAGCTTCGTCACCTCTGCAGGTAGCTCTAAATGGGTTAAGCTATTAATGAAAGGGCCCACCTAGGAGGTGGATTTACAGCTACACCTAGGGACGGGAGATCAAGGGGAATTCTAGTAGTTTTAATCTAAAATTGCAAACTTAAATCGAAGAAATAGAATAATTATTCTACCGGAGGGGGTCTATTCGTTTACTTGCTAAAAGTTTCCCATTTCTAAAAACAGTCTCATCCCAATCTATTGCCGTTCTTATTTCTGGTGAAAGCGCCCATAGAATGGCATCTCTATCATCAGTAACAACAGTAAGTTCAGTTGGTATATTTAAGACTTCTGGAATCCTGAAGGCTAAAAATTGAGCCCTTCCATACAGAAGAGGTGTTCTGCCATTGGGACTTCTTCCAAAAGGAGTAGTTGTTCGAACATCGATCGTACCCCTTTCTGTTCTGTGTATATCTAGAGTAAGTTTTTGGCCGCCATCAGTAAGGTCAAAAGACGCAGATGAACCAGATAAGCTCTCGCGAAGTGCTTGTTCGTTTTCAACCCGAAATCTTTTACCGTTAGTTCTTACAGTAAATCCGGAATCTTGCGAAGAAGGGAAAGAGGCAGCAGTTTCTACGTTTCTTCCCATGTATTAATTGTATCAAACCCCGTCAAGAGACGCAATTGGAAATTTTGAATTTTGAAATTGGGAATTGTTTAGAAATTAGGTCAATTAGAATAATTAGAAATTCTATGTAAAACCTACATCTTAATTTCGATATTAACGCCTGCCGGTAGTTCAAGATGGGTCAAACTGTCAATAGTCTTGTCTGTAGGAGACATTATATCGATAAGTCTTTTGTGGACTTTTATTTCAAAATGGTCGCGGGCATCTTTGTCTATAAAAGGAGATTTATTTACGGCGTAAACCGATCTTTTTGAGGGAAGAGGAATAGGACCTACGACCTTTGCACCGGTTCTAATTGCAGTATCTAAAATCTGCTGACAGCAAAGGTCTATTACTCTTGCATCGTAACTTTTTAAACGTACTCGTATTCTTCCCTTCGGCATATAAAAAGTTTAAAGTTAAAAGTGCAAAATGCAAAGTTAATTTAAACTAATGCTCTATTTTACAATATAGAAGGAGGTTATACAAGGAGAAGGGCTAAATTGTTCTATTGTTGAATTGCTAACATCGCCACTTCGGTTTCGAATGCATGAGAAGTTGATTGAGTGCATCAGGGGGAACCCGTGAATTCGGAGGGGGTGTTATCACCCGACAAACGAAATCAACTTCGAAAGCATGAGAAGAGACGTGGCGAGAGCTTTTGCTTCTTTTCTCGGCAGAAAAGAAGGAGGAAAAGATTTTACCATTCCGAAGGATTAGTCCCCGGAGCATATTCTCGGATTTCTGTTTGAGATGGATGGAAATCCGGTTTAAGCTTTTCTCCATCAAAAATCAATCCAAAAGGCTCTAATTGTTTAATATGTTCCTTGCTAACTTCAGCAGAAATAAGACGACGCATTCCTGAAATATTTCGTGCTTGTTTTTCAAGAATAACAAACAATGGTTCATCACTAATTATCCATACTGCCAAAACCTTTGGGATCTCACCTTTTTCTGAAGGAAGATCAAATTCATCTACCCATTTAGCATCTAGATCAAGATTTCTTTTTCCAATCCATTCGCTAAATCGACCTTGCTGCAATTCTGTTTCAAATTCAATCCTCGGCATATTTTATTCAACCTCAGTTCCTTCAGGCTTTTCTCCCACAGGTTCCTCTTTGGGAACTTTAAAAACTCCGTCTTGTCTCATTAAAATCATGGTAGTGTGATCAGTCAACAAAATATTCTTAGGCTGTCCTTCACGAGTTACTCCATTCTGAAGTTCTACGGTAGTAGGTTCATTAAAAAGAACAGCAACACGTTCATCTTGATCTCTCTCGCAAGAATAGACTCCTGTTCCTGCATGCTGACTAACAATTCCTGACTTTGCTAAATCTGCAACCTTTCTCCAACCAAAATTGCGGTTTATCCAATCAACCACTTGTCCTTTTTGTTCTGGCGAAAGTTCTTTTCTAGGCATAACTCCTCCTTTCTGGGCATAGTTTTTAAACTTGATCCCCAATGTTTGAAACTTGAGTAGTTTGTAGTTCTGAAGATCCCGGAGGTCCTGAAACATGCGAACCTCTCTCAAAAATTATTCCCTTATCTCTTAGAATCATTGCTGTTCTTTCGCTGATATCTGCAGAGATTTGCTTACGTGTATCTCTTTCAACTTCAATAAGCATTGGCTCTCCATCAACTTTTAAAACCTCCAAGATTCTTTCTGACCCGCCATCTAATCCTGGCAATTCAACTTCAATAATCCATTCTACGCGACCGTTCACGTTTCTACGACCTAGCCAATCTTCAAAGTTAACTCGTTGCTCTTTTGTTTCAAATTCAATCCTCGGCATAAAAATAAATTAAAAATTAAAAAGTAAAAATTAAAAAATTATTTTAGGTAGGTGGATTATAGTGGAGGGATAATCCAAAAGTCAACCCCGAATCAATCGGGGGGTCAAGGAGAGAAAAAGAAGGAATAAGATAGAATTTAAAAAGACCTATGTATAATAAGTTAGTATATTATACACAAACTATTTAATTTTAAAAACATGGAACAAGGCTTGGATGAAAGTTTTTGGTACTTTTGGCGGTACAAAAGTACAAGAGAATTTTCTGTATAAACTGAGAAAAAAAATTGGAGATCCTTCGCTTTACGCTCAGGATGACATTGAAAGAGTTGTTACGCAATTATCTTGCTAATAACTCCTGCACCTACGGTCTTTCCGCCTTCTCGAACGGCAAATCTTACTCCCTCTTCAAGCGCAACCGGGACGATAAGTTTTACTGTCATTTTGGTTGAGTCTCCGGGCATTACCATTTCAACTCCTTTAGGAAGCGCAACTTCTGCAGTTACATCTGTGGTTCTAATGTAAAATTGGGGTCTGTAACCTGTGAAGAAAGGTGTGTGGCGTCCGCCCTCTTCTTTGGTAAGAATATAAACTTCTGCCTCAAACTCCTTATGAGGGGTTATTGAACCGGGTTTTGCAATAACCTGTCCTCTTTCAACATCATCCTTCTCAATACCCCGGAGTAAAAGTCCAACATTATCTCCTGCCTGTCCTTCATCAAGTTGCTTTCTAAACATCTCAACTCCTGTTACGACTGTAGATTTTGTCGCCTTAATTCCTACAATTTCAACAGTTTCATTTACTTTTACAACTCCTCTCTCGATTCTTCCTGTTACAACAGTTCCGCGACCTTTGATTGAAAAGACATCCTCAACAGGCATAAGAAAGGGTTTCTCAATGTCTCTTTTGGGAGTTGGAATATCATTGTCAACCGCATCCATTAAAGCCATTATTTGTTTCTCTGCCTCTGCGTCACCTTCCA